>JBKQSP010000058.1:0-2714 GCA_052143575.1 Acidimicrobiales bacterium | reverse complement strand
CCGCCGGTCGCGGCGTCGTCCGACCCCTCGTGACGCAGCGGCAGACCAAGCCACACGTGGTGGCGCCGGCGAGGTTCTCCGACGCGCAGGAGATCGGCGACCTCGTGAAGGCGAACCACCCCGTGATCGTCAACCTGCAGGCGAGCGAGCGGGATCTGGCTCGGCGGATGATCGACTTCTGCTCCGGACTGACCTACGCCCTGTCCGGCACGATGGAAAAGGTCGCCGAACAGGTCTTCCTGCTCACGCCGTCGAATGTCGAGGTGTCTGCCGAGGATCGCCAGCAACTGACCGAGCACGGGCTGTTCAGGCCCTGACCAGCCGCGCCGACTTGCGGCTGAAGGGCTGATAGGACTGAGGCATGGACCTCGTCGCGGTTGTCGTGCGTTGGATCCTGTCGGGTTTCTTGGTTTGCCTGTTCGCACGGGTGCTGCTCTCGTACTTCCCGATCCAGTCGGGCACGATGATGTCGGGCGTCGCCCGCTTCGTCGGTGCCGTGACTGACCCAATTCTCATCCCGGTCCGGCGAGTCATCCCGCCCGTCGGCGGGGGCTCCGGCGTGCAGCTCGACCTCTCGCCGATCGTGGTGTTCTTTGCGTGTTTCATCCTGCTGGCCTTGATCTGATCGACAGCCACCATCCACACACGCCGCAGGTGAGGCCGGTACCATCAGCATCTATGGAGATTTCCGCCCGGGCCCTCAAGGAAGTCGAATTCGCCGTCAATCTTCGGGGGTACAACACCGACGAGGTCGATTAGTTCCTCGAGCAGGTTGCCGACGGCGTGGAGCGCCTCCAGGCGGAGGCGAAGGCTGCAGCCGAGCGGGTAGAAGCCGCCGAGCGGACCGCCAAGGAGCGAGTCGGCCTCGACGATGACGACAGCCTGCGCCGGACGCTGGTTCTCGCTCAGCGCACCGCCGACCTGGCCATCAAGGAGGCTCAGGAGGAGTCGACCCAGATCCTCGACCGGGCCCGCGCTGAGGCGGAGACGCTGGTTGGAGACGCTCGCGACTCGGCACAGCGAATGACCTCGGAGGCCGAACGGCGGCTGCGGGACGAGGTCGCCCGCTTGACCGGTGCCCGCGATGCCCTCCGGACCGAGATCGACACGCTCGTCAGCCTGCTCAACGCTGAGCGGGAGAGTCTGACCGAGTCGCTGACCGCCGCCCTCGGCTACGTGGAGCGGAGCTTGGTCCCGTCCTCCGCGCTCACAGCGCATCAGACCCCCAAGGCCCCGGCCGAAGGCGCAACCGATTCCGGCAGGGGCAAGAGCTCCGGGAAGGCCGCACCGAGCGGCGAGGCCGCCGGCGACGGCGGTGACACCAAGGCTCACGAAGCAGCCAAGCCTCACGAAGGCGCCAAGGCTCACGAAGGGACCAAGCCTCACGAGGGCGCCAAGCCTCACGAAGGGACCAAGGCTCACGAGGGTGGGAAGGCAGAAGCGGATGCCGTGAGCGAGCGCGTGCCCACCGAGACCAAGGGATCAACGTCCACTTCCGAGGACGAGGAAGAGGACGAGGTGGACGAAGACGAGGGCGATGGTATCGACGACGTCAAGGACGTCGATGATCTGGAAGCCGGAATCGCCGAGGACGCCGCCGCAGCGGCCCCGGCGCCACCGGTGGTCGGCGCCAGAAGCTCGGATCGGGTGACGGCCCGCAGCGAGCAGTACGACTGGGACTCCGTCATCCGCGGCCAGACAGAGCCGCTGTTCGGCGATCGACCGCACACCGAGCGCCCTAATTTGCAGGCGGTTCCACCGCTGGACGACACGATGCACGACACCGCTGCTCTGCAGCTGCATCCAGGACGGGACTGGCCCGCCTGACTCGCAGCCGCTGATCAGCCGGGGCGGTTCGTCGCGCCCGGCTGCCGCTCCCCGGGCCGCCGGTTGGGCTAGGGCCCCGAGCTTGCCTTCTCCAGGATGATCGTCGCGAGCCGGTCGGTGTCGTCTGCCGGGTCGGTCTGCTCGGTGTCACCGTACGGGGCCACGCCGGCGGGCACGATCGTGAGCCGGTTCGCCAACACCTGGGCCGAGATGTAGTCATGCCAGCGCTCGGCCGCCGCGGCTACGTTCGGGACGAGCTCGAGCTGGACGTGCACGCGATCGGCAACGTCCAGTCCTGCGTCTCGTCGGGCTTGTTGTATGAGCCGAACGAGGTCGCGGGCGAGGCCTTCGGCTTCCAGATCGGCATCGGTTTCGAGGTCGAGGGTGACGAGGCCCTGGCTGCCGGGCAGCAGGCGGGACGCGGTCTCGTCGGTGGGACGCAGCTGCAGGGAGTACTCGCCGGCGTTCAGCCGCGTTCCGGCGATCTCCACGCCGTCGGGCGTCGCTGCCCACTCGCCTCGCTTGGCCGCCGCGATCACCGCTTGGGTCCGGGCGCCGAGCCGTGGGCCGAGGATGGAGGGGACGATGACCAGGACCTGGTTGGCGACCGAGTCGACCTGGGGCTCGAGGACCACACGTTTGACGTTCACTTCCTCCGCTACGAGGCTCACCAGTGCCTCAGCGCCGTCGGTGGCCAGGCGCTCGGCCGCCGGTCCCGCCACGGTCAGGGTCCGCAGCGGGAGGCGGGCTCGCCGACCCGCCGCCTTCCGGATGGAGTGCCCGGCCGACGAGATCTCCCGCACGAGATCCATGGCGTCGACGAGCTCATCGTCGGACGGCAGGTCGCCCGCTTCGGGCCAGGCCGTGAGGTGGACACTGCGCTGCCC
>JBKQSP010000057.1:0-22993 GCA_052143575.1 Acidimicrobiales bacterium | reverse complement strand
GTAGGTCGTCGCCGGAATATTTCTCAGAAACAGCCCCATGCGCCCAGCGCATGGGGCTGTTTCGCGCCCGGGAAGAGTTGGCGACGTCATCTCCGGCGCCGTTCGAGCCACCCCGGGCTGGACTCTTCGAATCGCACGACGCCGGGACTTGAATCGCTGAGCCATATGGCTTAGTATTAGCCACATGGCTAAGGAAACTGTCATCTGCACGTATCGCGCCAGGGCGGAGGACGAGGAGCGCTTCGTCGAGCTCTTGAGCCGGCACTGGCGAACACTGCACGCTCTCGGCTTCGTTACCGATGAGGAGGCGACGGTGTTCCGGTCACTGGAGGAGCCGGCGACCTTCGTCGAGATCTTCACGTGGGTCGAAGGTGGCTTCGATCTCGCCCACGAGCATCCGGACGTCCTCGTCATCTGGGAGGCGATGGATCCCCTGCTGGAAGAGCGGGACGGCCGAGAGAAGTGGGAGTTCCCGCACTACAAGCGGCTCGTCCTCGCAGGGTGAGCGAGCAGCCCAAGGGCCTTGCTGATCTGGAAGACCTTGACAGCGTCTTTCGGGCGTTGGCGCACCAATCGAGGCGCACGATCCTGTCGGTGCTGCACGCCCGCGGAGGCGAGATGACCTCGGGCGCCATCGCCGCCAGGTTCGACTGCTCATGGCCGACGACCTCGCGGCACCTGCGCATCCTCGAGGAGGCAGGTCTTGTCAGGATCGTCCTGCGAGGTCGGGAGCGCATATACGAGCTCGACACCGGCCGTCTCCGCGCCGTGGCCGGATCATGGCTCGACCGCTTCGATTGACGAACGGCTCGCATGCGGGCTCTCCCGAGGTGGCGGCTGCGAGCCGGTATCCTGCCGGTATGCCCCCGCGGACGCCGCCACCCGATCGCGCCCGCTCTTCGGCGAGGCAGCCCCGCTCGAGGGGCGCTGCTGGCGGGGGAGCCGGCCGCAATCGGCGGATCGAGCAACCGGCAGACGGTCGCTACCGATCCCGCGGCGAGCGGAACTTCGAGCTCCCCAAAGGCATCGCGGAAGAACTGCGCGCCGGCAGCGCCGACGCCCCACCGAGGGCGCGACGTGCACCGGTCACCCTCGAGCGGCGGATGGCGAACGCCGCCATGGCCTACGAGCGGGACCGCTATCAGGACGCCCTTTCGGCGCTCAAGCCGGTACTAGACGCCGCTCCCCGCTCAGCATCGGTGCGGGAGCTACATGGCCTCATCCTCTACCGCCTCGGGCGCTGGCGGTCGGCCGCCAAGGAGCTGCGGCTGTTCCACGACCTCAGTGGCTCCTACGACCAGCATCCGGTCATCGCCGACTGCGAGCGGGCGCTCGGCCGCCGAGACAAGGTGCGCCTGCTATGGGACGAGATCAGGCGTGCCGGTGTCGACCGCGAGGTCCTCGTGGAGGGGCGCCTCGTCATGGCCGGCACCCTCGCCGACGAGGGCAACTTCGAGGAGGCCATCGACCTGCTGCGGACCGAAGGCAAGCTCCGCCGCAACCCAGATCTCGCCCACCTGCGGCAGTGGTATGCACTCGCGGACCTGTACGAGCGCGCCGGAGATCTCTCGCGAGCAAGAGAGCTCTTCGCCCGCGTCGCCGAGGTCGCACCCGATGTCCTCGACGCACCGGAGCGCTTGGCTGCTCTGCGCTAGCGAGCGGTGTGAGGCCTCGGCGACGGTGGTTCGCTGTCACCCCATGACGAAGTAGGCGATCTTCACGGCGTGACTCGGAGCACCGGTCAGGTTGATGACAAACTTGCCCTTCGCGGCTACGGCGTTGGCGACGCCGATGGCACCGGCCGCCGTCTGCAGGGTGGCGAGGATCATGGAAGAGGTCGTGACACCGGCCATGGTCACCGTGACGCTCTTCCGTCTCGCTGCCACCGTCGCGAGACCGCTCGTCGAGAAGGCAACCCTTCCGGCGACCTTGAGAGCGTGACCGGTCCCCTTCGTCGTCGCGGATAGGGCCGCCGCGGAGCTCTTTGTGTTGGTGATGGAAGCCGAGAGAGCGT
Source organism: Acidimicrobiales bacterium (assembly GCA_052143575.1). GTDB lineage: Bacteria > Actinomycetota > Acidimicrobiia > Acidimicrobiales > Bog-793 > JAKACA01. The sequence goes on along the minus strand of JBKQSP010000057.1, from coordinate 20,979 downwards.
TGCCCGTCCCTTTCGTGGTCGCCGTCACGGCGTCGCTGGCATTCTCGGTGTTCGTGAGCTGACCCACGACGCCAGGTCCTTTGCCATGCCCGCCGTCGTCACCTTGAACGCCGATGCCACCTTCGACGCACTGACCCAAGACCCCGGGCCCGCTTCCGGAGCACTGACCCAAGACTCCGGGTTTGCTGGACTGGGTGAAGCCCATGACGCCGGCGCCCGTCCCGTTCGTCACTCCCAACACGGCGGGGGAGGCATTGTCAAAGCCGAGCAGATAACCGGTGACGCCCGTTGCTTGCCCGCTGCCGTTGTCGGTACCGAGGACGCCGGCGGGGCCTGAGTTTGACGATTGCGTACCGTCGCTCCAGCCGAAGATCCCGAAGGAGTGGCCCTTGCCCGAGACACCGACGCTCAGTTGCACGTCCGTACCGACGATGACGCCGGGGTTCGAGTCGGCCAGCGTGGCCGACTCTCCGGTCGTCGCGAAGAACGCTGTGCGATGCGTGGCACCCGAGGTGTCAGCACCGAGGAAGATGGCGTCTCCCTCGGCCGCGCCAGCGGGTTGGGCCGAGATGAGGGCATCGGCCGCCAGGCCTGCCAGCCCAGCCGCTCCTCCGAGGAGGATTGCCCGTCGCGATCTTGACGATGCCTCGACGGCCTCGTTCTCCTTTGCTTTGCGCCCCATCGTTGCCCCCTCCCGAGTCGGCAACCCAGTCGTTGGTGCCGAGCCTTCGCCAGTACTGACTGCGGGAAGGGTAGTCGGGCGGCCAGCAAGGACCTCGGGCCGACGTCCGGCCAGCGACCGGCCAGCAAGTGCCAGCGACGGCCAGCGACGGCCAGCGACCTGGCAGCATGAAGGCGATGCCGCCACGCGATCACGACGTACGAGCGTTCCACGAGCGTGCACCCGGCTACGAGGGCGGCTGGCTCGGAGGCATGCACCGGCAGATCGTCAAGCGAACGATCGACATTGCCCTGGAGCAGCTATTGGAGCCGAAACGCATACTCGACATCGGCTGTGGCACGGGCCTGCTCCTACGAGAGCTCGCCACCCGGCTTCCTGATGCCGTCGAGCTCGTCGGTGTCGACCCGGCGGCCGGAATGATCGACATCGCAGAGCGGTCCGCCCCCGCTGACGGGCGCCTGCGCTTCCTCACCGGCACGGCGGAGCGACTTCCGCTGCCCGCTGACGCCTTCGATCTCGTGGTGAGCACGACGTCGTTCGACCACTGGGCTGACCAAGCAGGCGGTCTCGTTGAATGCGCCCGCGTCATGGCGCCAGGCGCCCACCTCGTGCTCACTGACCAGTTCTCGCTTTGGCTGCTGCCGACACGTCTGCTGCGCCGCCACCGCCACCGCGCTCGCACGAGGCGGCGCGCCGCCCAACTGATCAGTGACGCCGGGCTTGTTGACCTCACCTGGCACGACGTCTACGCCCTCATCATCCGGGCAGCTGTGGCTGCGAAGGTTGAGAACTAGGCGAGGCGCCGAAGCTCGCCCCGAACCTCGACAACAAACCGTCACGACCGCTTCACCGTCGTGTGGGGAGAGCGCAGCGTCTCCGCCGATTCCTCAGTCGCCGGAGCCGTGCTGCGAGAGGATCGCCTCAAGGGGCGCAGGCCGGGCAAAGAGGTAGCCCTGGGCAGCATCTGCGCCGAGTGATCGAAGCACGCCGAGCTGCTCGGCGGTCTCCACGCCCTCGGCGATGACGGTGAGGCCGAGCTCGTGAGCGAGCCGGATGACCGCCTCGACGAGCACGACGTCGGCAGCCATCGCACCGAGACGTGAGACGAACGACCGATCGATCTTGACGATGTCGACCGGCAGATCCGTCAGGTAGCTGAGTGCCGAGTAACCCATGCCGAAGTCGTCAATGGCGATCCGAGCGCCCGTCTCGCGGACCATGATGAGCGCTTCGTAGCTGGCGATGTCGTGTCGTGCGGTGACCATTGCCGTCTCGGTGAGCTCAAGGCAGACCGAGGACGGCTGCAGGCCGGCCGCACTGCAGGCCGCCATGAGGCTGTCGGTGAGCGTCCGTCCGGCGAGCTGGTAGGGCGACACATTGAGTGTCATGAAGACGCCTGGGAAGACTGAGAGGATCGAGGCGAGGTCGGCGAGACCGCGCTCGAATACCCAGGCGCCGATGGGCACGATGAGGCCGCTGTGTTCGGCGATTCCGATGAAGTCTGCGGGGGCGACGAGACCGTGCCCCGGACGCTGCCATCGGATGAGGGCCTCGAAGCCCACGTTGCCGTCGGATGCGAGGTCGACGATCGGCTGGTAGTGAAGCTGGAATTGCGCTTCAAGCAGACCCTGCCGTAGCGCCTGTTCGAGCTCGAAGCGCAATCTCGGTTGGTCGGGAATCGTTGGGTCAAACACCGCGACTCGCCTGCCCTCGTGATGGGCCGCCTCGCCCACGGCGGCCAGAGCATCGCGCAGCACGATCTCGGCATCACGTTCGCCGGGTTCTGCTACTCGCAGCCCGAGGGCAGGTTCGAGGTCGACCTCGCCGAGTTCGGTGAGCTGAATGCTCTTGCCCAGATCCTCGAGCATCCTGGCCGCCAAGAGCTCCGCTGTTCCGCTACCGAGATCGCGATGGAGCACCGCGAAGGTCCTGCTCCCAAGCCTCGCCAGCAGGTCACCGGGCGCACATGCAGTGTCCAGGCGGTCAGCCACCCGCTCCATGACGGCGTACATGGCCGTGACGCCGGCGAGGCCCCCGATCCGCTCGAGGCGGTCGAACTCGAACACCACGACCACAACTCGGCGGTCATCGTCTTGGAGAGCGGACGTCAGTTGCTCCAGCAACGCCAGGCCTCCGGCGAGGCGACCAAGCACGTCGCCGCTCGATCCGCTTCCGTACTCGCGACTGAGGTCGAGCACCGAGTCGAGAACCGCCACCTTGCCGTCCCAGTCCACGATGTGGGAGGTGATCTCGATCTGGAGGCTTTCTCCGGCGGCAGTGCGATGATGCCACGGTCCCGCCCGACTGGTGGCTTCCCGATCGGACCGCAGATTGATCTCGAGGGGCCAGAACTCCTCGTCGGTACGGATATCGGAGACTCGCATCGACAGGAACTGCTGGCGCGAGTAGCCGTAGCGCCTGACGGCTGCTTCGTTGACTTCGAGAAACCGCAGAGTGTCTCGCTCGTAGACCCACATCGGCAAGGGATTCGTGCCGAGCAGGAGCCGAAACGAGCCGGGCAGCGACGTACCCGAGTCCGTCTGCTCAGGGTCGCGTCGGACCTCGTTCGTAGCTCTCACCACCCGTCGGTGCTCACCGCGCCGACCACCGATGTCGCCATGGTCAACACGAGCTCCGTGACATCAATTCTACGTCAGTCGTCGTCGCCGCATCCTGGTGGCACCATCGTCGGAAGGCAGGGGCGCGGGCGCTGCGGTCGCCACGGGCGCCTCCATGGGCTGATCGCCGGCGCCGCCCTGGCAGCTACCGTCGATGCCGATGGATCGTCTCGGCCTTGTCGGCCTCCCCAACTCGGGGAAGTCGGCCTTGTTCAATGCCCTCACCGGCGGGCACGCCCTCGTGGCGTCGCATCCCTTCTCGACGACCGAGACCGAGGTCGGAGTCGCCCACGTGCCCGATCAGCGGCTCGAGGCCCTCGCCAAGATGAGCGAGAGTCGCAAGGTCGTGATGGCGGGTTTCGAGATCGTCGACATCGCCGGGGTGCAGAAGCCGTCCGAGCACGCCGGCGCCGGTCTCGGGACGAAGTTCATCGCCGGCATCCGCGAGGTGGACGCCCTCGCCTTCGTGCTGAGGAGCTTCGAGGACGAGTCGGCCCCCGGCGACACCGATCCGGTCGAGGCCCTCAGCATCCTCGAGCTCGAGCTCGTGCTCTCGGACGCCGCCACCCTCGAGAACCAGATCAACAAGAAACGCCGCGCCTTCGCTCCCGTCGAGCCGGCCCTCGCCGCCGCCCTCGAGGTCGCTCCGGCGGCTCTTGAGCAGCTGCACGGCGGCACCCCGATGTATCGCTCGAGGTTGACGGAGGCACAACGCGAAGCCCTCCGTCCCCTCTTTCTCCTCACGAACAAGCCGGTGCTCGCCATCGTGAACATCGGAGAGGGCGAGCTGGGTTCGAGCGACGAGGTCGTCAGCACGGTGGGTGCGGAGCTCGGCGGCGGTGCCGAGGTGCTTGCCGTCTCCGTGCAGCTCGAAGCGGAGGCCGCTCGCCTCGATGCCGACGAGCGCAACGAGCTTCTCGAGGGCCTCGGCCTCGGCGAAGGGGCGCTCGTTCGCGTAGCCCGCGCCGCCTATGCGATCCTCGGGCGGGACACCTTCCTCACCACGGGGGACAAGGAGTCGCGGGCCTGGACGTTCCGGCGTGGAGCAAAGGCGCCGGAGTGCGCCGGCGTCATCCACTCGGATCTGCAGCGGGGTTTCATCAAGGCCGACGTCATCTACTGGAAGGACCTCTTGGAGATCGGGTCCTTTGCAAGCGCCCGTGCCAAGGGCAAGGTCCGCCTCGAGGGCAAGGACTACGTCGTGCAGGACGGGGACGTCCTCGAGATCCGTTTCAACGTCTGACGAGCGGCCAGTAGGCTCGTCGGCAGGTCAGACCGCACCAGATCCGGATCGCTCAGATCCCGGATCGCCCAGATATCGATCGCATAGCTGCAAAGACGACACCTGCGTCACATCACAAGGAGGCCCGAGTGGGCACCGACGTCAACGAACTGCTCGGCGACGAGGCCGAGTCCCTCCTCAACCACAAGGCGGAGGCCTTCCCCCGCGAGCACCTCGTGCTTCCCGGGCCAGATTTCATCGACCGTGTCTTCGTGGCGAGCGACCGCCCGCCGGCGGTGCTCCGCAACCTGCAGGCGACGTTCAACCATGGCCGCCTCGCCGGCACCGGCTACCTCTCGATCCTGCCCGTGGACCAGGGCATCGAGCACTCGGCGGCGGCGAGCTTCGCCAAGAATCCGGCCTATTTCGACCCGGAGGCCATCGTCGAGCTGGCGCTGGCAGCTGACTGCAGCGCCGTCGCCACGACGCTCGGCGGCCTCGGCATCGTCGCCCGCAGGTATGCCCACAAGATCCCCTTCATCGTGAAGCTCAACCACAACGAGCTCCTCACCTACCCGGCGCGCCACGACCAGGTGCCCTTCGGGACCGTTCAGCAGGCCGTCGACCTCGGTGCGGTCGCCGTTGGGGCGACGATCTACTTCGGCTCGGAGGACTCCACGCGCCAGATCCGCGAGGTGAGCGAGATGTTCGCCCAGGCGCACCGTGCCGGCCTCTACACCGTGCTCTGGTGCTACCTGCGCAACTCCGCCTTCTCGACGCCCGAAGCCGACTACCACGTCTCGGCCGATCTCACCGGCCAGGCGAACCACCTCGGGGTGACGATCGAGGCCGACATCGTGAAGCAGAAGCAGCCGGAGAACAACGGCGGCTATACGGCGCTCAAGTTCGGGCGCACAGATCCCCTCGTGTACGAGAAGCTGACGACGAGCCACCCCATCGACCTCACCCGCTGGCAGGTCGTCAACTGCTACGCGGGGAGGATCGGCCTCATCAACTCGGGGGGAGAGTCAAAGGGCGCCAACGACCTCGCGCAGGCCGTGCGCACGGCTGTTATCAACAAGCGGGCCGGCGGCACGGGCCTCATCGTGGGGCGGAAGGCGTTTCAGCGTCCGATGGACGAGGGCGTGGCGCTGATCCACGCCGTGCAGGACGTCTTCCTCGACGAGACGATCCAGATCGCCTGAACGGCGCCCCCGAGGGCGCCGGCGCCACCCGGCGCGGTCGGCTCGGAGCTCAGTGGCGGGCGGAGCGCACGAGGTAGTGGCCGCGGGCGACAACGACGGCAGACCCGCCCACCTCGACGCGCTCGACGGCTCCGGCACTTCCGATGGCGCGTGCTCGCAGCACCGACGGGCGGGCTATCTCGGTTCCCTGGCGGATCTCGATCTCGTCCCCGAAGGCGATCTGGCCGTGGCGGGCGAGGTGGAGGGCGAGCGGGCCGGCGGCCGACCCGGTGGCGGGATCCTCGTTGACTCCGAGCGATGGGGCGAACATGCGGGTCTTCCAGTGGTCGGCCGCCTTGGCGAAGCAGTTGGCCCCGACGCCGGCGTGATCCTCGAGGGCGCCGAAATCCGGCCGCACAGCGGCCACCTCCGCCTCGGAGCCGAGCATGACGAAGACGTGCTGCGGGCCGTTGCGATACGCCTCGACGGGCAGGAGCGAGGAGACGACACCGAGTGCCTGCAGCAACTCGGCGGCGCGGCCGTACGGTTCGATCTCGGGGATCGGCTGGCGCATCCGGCCGAACACGAGGCGGGCGCCGTCCCGCGTGATCTCCACCGGGACGGGACCACTCCCCGTCTCGAGCTTGACGGAGCCCGTGCCGAGGGCATCCGCCACGACGAAAGCCGTGCCGAGGACGGGATGGCCGGCGAAGGGAAGCTCGCTCGTCGGCGTGAAGATGCGGATGCGAGCGTCCCCCTCGGCTTCAGGCGGCAAGAGGAAGACAGTCTCGGAGAGGTTGAGCTCGCGGGCGATCCGCTGCATCTCCTCACCCGACAGACCGCGTCCGTCAGCGAAGACGGCCAGCTGGTTACCGTCGAGCGGGGTCGTGGCGAAGACGTCGAGGACCGTGTACTCGATCGTGCCGCCCTCGGCCACCGAGCCCGCAGGATCGCTCGTCGCGAAGAGCTCGCTGGATGTGTTCACCGGCGCAACGCTACTGCGGCGCTCACGGGTCACGGAGCCCCTCTGCAGGCAGAACGGCAGATGTGGGCGACCTCGAACACTGCTGACTGCAAAGCGTGGTCGAGGCACCCCCTTACGCCGCGACAGTCGTGCCAGGCCGAACCGGTACTAGAAAGGGGCAGCATGAACAAGGGTGCGTTGTCCCTCATGGTGACAGCGGGCCTGTTGCTCGCAGCCTGTGCGAGGGCGACCGCAACATCGTCAGTAGGGGTCGCCATTACCGTCCCAAGCACCGCCGGCGCTCCCACGATCGGGAGCACGATCACCCTGACTGATCGCCTGAACGGCGGTGCCACATTCTTGGTCGAACTGGTCAAGGTCATCGACCCGGCAATGGCGGCCCCGGCAGGGATCGGTGCACCGTCAGGGCAGCGCCTCGTTGGCATCGAGTTGAAGATATCTGGCGACCTTGGCGCCGAGAGCAGCGACGCGTTCGGTGACACAGCGGTGACGGAGGCAAGCGGACAGATTCTTCAGCCGTACATCGCCGCCAGCGCTGACGGGATCACGGGGTGCCCCGTCCTCGGCAACCTCGGAAGCTTCAAGGTCGTCGTGGGTACCTCGGTGCTTGGGTGCGTGGTGTTTGCGCTCCCTCAAAGTGCCTTGCTCGTTGACATGGAATTCACCGCTGACCTGGGCCAGGATGTAGCTAAATGGGTGATTCAACCCACCAAGACGGGTTCTGATCTCGCTCGGCATTTCCTGGCGGACATCGCGCCGTTTGATGCTCTGGTGATCCGCTTGAACACCTTCCCCGCTTCGACGCCGCCATCCTCTCCGGCCTACGACGGCGTCGCTTCGCAGGCCGGGAGCGCTCTCACGGCGTTCAACAAGGAGCTGCTCGCCTTCAAGCTCGCGGGCGAGGCGGCTATCGACGCACGGGATCTGGTGTCGGCGGACAGGGCGCTCGCCCTTGATCTTGAGCACATGAGCAGTGTCGATATCACGAAGTTGAAGCACGACAACGCTGTGTTTAGTGCGGCTGACAGCGCCCTCCGTGCGGACCTCGGGCTGCCCCAAGCGGGAGGGCCTTGACCAAGATGCCGGACCGCTCGGCGGGCGACGGAGCTTTCGTCCCTGCTTGACTCCCGGCGCTGCGTTCAGCATCCGACGAAAACGCCAACAACCGCGGGGGCGCCGGTACACTGCCGATCAGCAGGTACGGCGACGGATGGAGACGGCGTGACAGCCAGCACGGACACGGCCAAGTCGACGCGACCGGTCGAGTCGATCGATCAGATCGTGATCCGATTCGCCGGTGACTCCGGTGACGGTATGCAGGTCACCGGGGACCGCTTCACGAACGAGAGCGCCATCTTCGGCAACGATCTCTCGACGCTGCCGAACTTCCCGGCCGAGATCCGTGCGCCGGCCGGCACCCTTGCCGGCGTCTCCGCCTTCCAGGTGCACATCTCCGATCATGACATCCTCACTCCGGGCGATGCCCCCAACGTCCTCGTGGCGATGAACCCGGCGGCGCTGCGCGCCAACGTCGCAGACGTCCCCGTCGGCGGCAGCATCATCGTCAACTCGGACGCCTTCGAGGAACGCGCCCTCGAGAAGGCCGGCTACTCGAGCAACCCGCTCACTGACGCCAGCCTGGCGGGCTACCGCGTCTACGAGGTGCCGATGACGACCTTGACACTCGAGGCGTGCAAGCCGACAGGGGCCAAACCGCGAGACGCCGAGCGAAGCAAGAACTTCTTCGCACTCGGTCTTGTCGCCTGGATGTACCAGCGACCGACGGAGACGACCGTCTCCTGGATCGCCGAACGCTATGGCCGCAGCGGCGTCGTCGTCGAGGCGAACACGTTGGCGTTCCGGGCCGGCTACCACTTCGGCGAGACGGCCGAGCTCTTCGAGTCCGCCTACGAGATCCACGCCGCCGCCCACGAGCCCGGCCTCTACACGAACGTCACGGGCAACACGGCTCTCGCCTGGGGGCTGCTGGCGGCCGCCCAGCTCGGCAAGGTTCCCCTCTTCCTCGGGTCCTATCCGATCACGCCTGCTTCCGACATCTTGCACGAGCTCTCCAAGCACAAGAACTTCGGGGTGCGCACCCTGCAGGCAGAGGACGAGATCGCCGGCGTCGGTGCCGCCCTCGGGGCCGCCTTCGGTGGCGCCCTCGGCGTCACGACCACGAGCGGTCCCGGCATCGACCTCAAGGCGGAGACGGTCGGCCTCGCCGTCTCCCTCGAGCTCCCGCTCCTCATCGTCGACATCCAACGGGGCGGGCCCTCCACGGGCTTGCCCACGAAGACGGAGCAGTCGGACCTCCTGCACGTCATGTTCGGACGCCACGGCGAGGCTCCCGTGCCCGTCGTGGCGGCCATGACTCCCTCGCACTGCTTCGATGCCGCCATCGAGGCGGTCCGCATCGCCCTCAAGTACCGCACACCCGTCTACCTGCTGTCCGACGGCTACCTCGCCAACGGGTCAGAGCCGTGGAAGCTGCCCTCGATCGAGGATCTGCCGGCGATCGCCACGACGTTCGCGACCGAGCGGAACGCCGGCGCCGCCGGCGAGGGGGAAGCCACGGCGTACTGGCCATACCTGCGGGATCCCGAGACGCTCGCCCGCCCGTGGGCCGTGCCCGGCACGCCGGGTCTCGAGCACCGAATCGGCGGTCTCGAGAAGGAGGACGGCACCGGCAACGTCTCCTACGACCCGGTCAACCACGAGAAGATGGTGCACTTGCGGGCAGCCAAGATCGCCGGCATCGCCAACGACATCCCGCTGCTCGCGTGCGACGACCCGACCGGCGACGCCGAGGTGCTCGTGCTGTCGTGGGGCTCCACCTATGCCGCCGCCCTCGCCGGCGTGCGACGCGTGCGCAAGTCCGGCGGAAGCGTGGCGCAGGCGCACCTCGTGCACCTCAACCCGTTCCCGCGCAACCTCGGTGAGGTCGTGAGACGCTATGCCCGCGTGCTCATCCCCGAGGGCAACCTCGGACAGCTCGCCCGCCTCGTGCGCGCCGATTTCCTCGTCGACGCCCGCTCGCTGTCGAACATGCAAGGGACGCCCTTCCACGTTGCCGAGGTGCAAGGCGCCATCGAGAGCCTCCTGCAGGAGGTGGCGGCCGGACACACCGCAGGCGAGGCCGGCGAGGCCGACGCGAGCAAGGGAGCCGACCGATGACCGAGGTCGCCGTCCCCGTTACGACCCGCAAGGACTGGATGAGCGACCAGGACGTGCGCTGGTGCCCGGGTTGCGGTGACTACTCCATCCTGGCCGCCGTGCAGTTCCTGCTGCCCGAGCTCGGCGTCCGTCGTGAGAACACGGTGTTCGTGTCGGGGATCGGCTGTGCCGCCCGCTTCCCCTATTACATGAACACCTACGGGATGCACTCCATCCACGGGCGTGCGCCCGCCGTGGCGACCGGCCTCGCCGTCAGCCGACCGGACCTCGACGTCTGGGTCGTGACCGGCGACGGTGACGCCCTCTCCATCGGCGGCAACCACCTCATGCACTGCCTGCGCCGCAACGTCAACCTCACGATCCTCTTGTTCAACAACCAGATCTACGGGCTCACGAAGGGGCAGTACTCGCCGACGTCGGAAGTCGGCAAGGTGACGAAGTCGACGCCGTTCGGCTCCCTCGACACGCCCTTCAACCCGATCAGCCTCGCCATCGGTGCGGAGGCGACGTTTGTCGCCCGCACCCACGACATGGACCGCAAGCACATGATGGAGGTCTTCCGGCGGGCGCACGACCACAAGGGGGCGGCTTTCGTCGAGGTCTTCCAGAACTGCAACGTCTTCAACGACGGCGCCTTCGAGCAGGTGACGGGAAAGGCGCAGCGCGAGGAGATGCTGATCGAGCTGCACCACGGCGAGCCGATCCGTTTCGGTGCCGACGGTCACCGCGGCGTCGTCATGGAAGCGCAGGGCAGCCTGCGCATCGTCGAGGTGGCCGATGTCGGGGAGGACGCCCTCCTCGTGCACGACGAGCATCGCGATGATCCCGGCCTCGCCTTTGCCCTCTCGCGGCTCTCGCGGGGCCCGTACGAGGCGACGCCGGTCGGCGTCTTCCGGGCGGTCGAGCGACCCGACTACGGCTCGCTCGTCGACGCCCAGCTGCTGGAGGCGCAATCCCGCCGCGGTCCGGGCGATCTCGCCACGCTGCTCGCCTCCGGCACCACCTGGACCGTCGAGTAGCTGCCCGCCTCCTCGGTCCTCAGGGCGGGTCGAGCTCCCGGAACACCATGCCCGTGCGCGGCTTCGGGTGAAAGAACGTCGACTTCGGCGGCATCAGTCGGCCGCCGCGGGCCGTGCGGGCGATCTGGTCGACCGAGACCGGCCGCAGGAGCACGGCGGCGTCGGCGTCGCCCGAGTCGACTGCCTCGCGCGCCAGCAGAGCGCCGTGCTGATAGTGGACGCCGTCGATCCCGAGCTCGGCGAGAACGTAGGCGAGGCGGCTGGAGTCGAGATCGTCGTCGGCTCGCTCGATCAGTTCCGGGCTCGGGCACAGCAGCCACGAACCCTCCGCCGTCATGAGCCCGAGGGCGCCGGCTGACTCCATGGTGTCGCGCAGCTCGATCGGGTCGTCCGGGCCGGGCTCGACCTCGAAGTAGCGGCGGAATCTCAGGGGCAGCGAGGCAGCCTCCACCCCGCTCAGGAGGCGGTGGATGCCTTGCACGGCAAGCTGGTCCTCTGCCAGCTCCACGACGAGGGCGAGGATGCTGTCGGTGCCGACGGCGTCCGGCTCGTCGGCATGCAACGTGCAGGCGGTGTCGTAGCGATGGTGGCCGTCGGCGATGAGCACGGGCGCAGCAGCCACGACCGAGGTGATCGCTTGCACGGCGGCGCCATCGGTCACCGTCCATCGCTCGTGCACGACGCCGTCACAATCGCTGGCCACCCAGGGCGCATCCGACGTGTGAAGGGCGGCGTGGCAGGCGGCCGAGAGGCCCTCGCCGACGGAGAGCCCCCAGATGGGGGAGAAGTTCGTGCGTGCCGCCTGCAACAACGACAGGCGGTCGTGCTTGTCCTTCGGCGTCGTGTGCTCGTGCGGCAGCACGTCGCCCCGATGCTCCGGATCGAGCCCGAGGGCCCCGAGGACGCCGGTGGTGGATCGGCTGGAGCCGTCCTCGAGGGCGAAGGTCATCCGGTACACGTAGAAGCCCGCCTCTTCGTCCACCACGACCACCCCCTCCCGGTGCCAGTGGTGGAAGATGGCGGCGGCGTTCTCGTAGGGGTCGAGCTCGGCTTCGGGGTGGGGGAGGGGGAGCTCGACCTCGATGGCGTTGTAGGGACTGCGGGCGGCAAGCGCCACCCAGTCCGACGGGCTCACGACGTCGTACGGCGGGGCGATGACGTCATCGGCCACGACCTTGCTCGGGTCGTAGGTCGTGCCGCGAAACGCTTCGAAACGTGCCATTCGTCCATGAGTAGCACATCGGGCGCCACGGGCGGCTCGGGGCGTGCCAGCATCTGCCGATGACCTGGGTCCTCGATTGCGACGGTGTCGTCTGGCTGGCGGACGAAGCCATCCCCGGGGCGGCCGATGCCGTCAGCCGGCTGCGCGCCGGTGGCGAGCGGGTCGTGTTCATCACGAACAACTCCTATCCGCTGCGGGCCGATCACCTGGCGAAGCTCGACCGCCTCGGCATGACGACGGCCGACGAGGACCTCATCACCTCAGCCGGGGCCGCTGCCCTGCTCGTCGAACCCGGAGAGCGCGCTCTCGTTCTCGGTGGCCCCGGCATCTTCGAGGCGCTGGAGGCGCGCGGTGTGCAGACCGTCGAGCCCGGGACGGCGACGGCCGGCGGAGAAGGTGTGGCCGTCGTCGTCGTGGGTTTCGACCTGCGGTTCGACTTCGGGCGCCTGGCGGCGGCCACGACAGCGCTTCGCGGCGGCGCCCGGCTCGTCGCCAGCAACGACGACGCCACGTTCCCGACGTCGTCAGGACTGCTCCCCGGCGCCGGCTCATTCGTGGCTGCCGTCGCCACGGCCGGCGGGGTGAAGCCGTCCATCGCCGGCAAGCCGCATCCCCCTCTCGTCGAGTTGGTGCGCCGCAACGTCGGCGAGGTGGCGGTCGTCGTCGGCGACCGTCCCTCCACCGACGGCGAGCTCGCCGTCAAGTTGGGTGCCCACTTTGCCCTCGTCCTGACGGGCGTCACGCCCCCCGGCCACGGCCCCGTGACGCCGACGCCCTGGGTCGAAGCCGACGATCTCCGCAGTCTCGTCTCGCGCACCTTCGAGGGGCCATAAAACTGCCGTCGCAGGTGCTTGCTGTTGCAAGCAGTCCTGCTCAAGCGTATAATGCAGCTATGGCCAAACAGACTCCGCTCGATCGTTATGTCACCGTAGGCATGGATTTCACCCGGATCACCCGTAAGCGTGCCGAGGCACTTGTGCGGGACCTCGTGAAGGAGGGCGCCGTCGGGCGCGAGCATGCCGGTGACTGGGTCGAGGATCTCGTTGCCCGCAGCCGGCGGAGCGCCGAGCACCTGTCCGAGGCTGTCGCCAAAGAGGTCAAGCGCCAGGTCGAGCAGCTCGGTCTCGTCAGCTCCGAGGACGTGCAGAAGATGGTGGAGCACCTCGTAGGCGCTGCCCGCACGGCCGGTGAGCAGACGATGCGGACGGTGACCAAGCGTGCCGAGAAGGCCCGTCGCGCCGGCGAGGGCGAAGTCGGCCGGGCCCGCAAGGAAGCCGAGTCCGTCATCACCACCGCCGTCGAGCGCGTGCAGGCCACGGCCAAGACGGCGGCGGCCCCTGTCCGGCGGGCGACGGCGCCGGTTCGCAAGACCGTTGCCAAGAAGGCGACGGTCACGAGGGCTCCTGCCAAGAAGGCTCCGGCCAAGCGGGCAACCGGCACGAGAGGCGCTGCCGCCAAGAAGACGCCGGCGACGGCTCGCAAGGCCTCGGCTCGCAAGGCTCCCGTCCGCAAGACGGCCGCCACCAAGGCCCCGGCCCGCAAAGCTCCCGTCCGCAAGACGGCCGCTCCGGCATCACCCACCGCCGGCACCGCCTGATAGTCAAGCCATGGGCCGTGCTCCTCACGGCCCATGGTTGACGCGGCGTCAGCTCCGGCCGTGAGACAACCGTCCAAGGTGCCCACGCCGGCTCGTCGGCTGGCCCAGCATGCTGGCGGCGTCATCGACGGCGCACTGGCCGGCTTGTCACACCTTCTTGCTGCGATCGCCCGGGCCGTGCGATCTCTCTCGAGGACATGGCGCTTCGCCCGAGCCCCCCAGCTGCGGGCGGCCGAGCTGCACCCGTTCCCACCGCCGCCGCCGACGCTGTCCTTCCTCGCCCAGGTCGCCGTGGAGGACGCCCTCATGGCCATGGCGATGTCGCCGCGCCGCTTTCCCCGCGCCTCCGACCTCGACCGCGTGGCCGAAGAGCTCCGGGCGGCGCGCACCCTCTTTGGCGCCGAAGGGTGGCTCGACGAGCCCGCCTCCTACCATGAGATTCCGCCGGCGCTCACAGACGATGAGCTGACGTGGCGGAGCGGCCGCGCCCGCGGGATCGACTACGAGCAGATGCGGTTCGAAAGCCGGTTCGCTCCTCGCTCGGCCGAGCCCGGCGCACGGCGTTGGGAGTCGTACGCAGCCAATCACACGGCGGCAGCGACCATCGTGCGGCACCGCGGTAGCGAGCGGCCGTGGCTCGTCTGCGTTCACGGCTTCTCCATGGGCTACCCGATCATGGACTTCGCCGGCCTGCAGACCGCCCGGCTCCATGGCGAGCTCGGGCTGAACGTGGCGCTGCCCGTCCTACCGCTCCACGGACCGCGCAAGGTGACGCCCTTGAGCGGGGAGCCGTTTCTCTCCTTCGAGATGATGAACTCCGTCCACGGGCTCGCCCAGAGCGTCTGGGACGTGCGGCGGCTCGTCGGTTGGCTGCGGACGCAGGGCGCCACGTCGATCGGTCTGTACGGCGTCTCCCTCGGGGGCTACGTCGTGTCGCTGTTGGCCGGCCTCGACGTCGGGTTCGAAGCGGTCATCGCCGGCATCCCAGTCGTCGACCTGCCCACGCTGTTCTCCGCCCACAGCCCCGAGCCGATCCGCCGCCGCGCCGATCGGCACGGGATCCTCGGCACCGGGCCGGAAGTGGCTCACCACGTCGTCTCGCCGCTCGCCTTCGACGCCAAGATGGCGCAGGACCGGCGTTTCATCTTTGCCGGCTACGGCGACCGAATGGCCTTTCCCAGCCAAGCCGTCCGCCTCTGGGAGCACTGGAGCCGCCCGGCCATCTGTTGGTACGCCGGCAGCCACGTCGGCTACCTGTGGTCCCGCTCCGTGGCTGACTTCCTCGACGGGTCCCTCGGCTCGGCCGGACTGACGTCGCCCGCAAATCAGGCCGAATGACTCTGGCGCCGGCCCATCGCCGGCGCGACAACGAATGCGGTGGCGCGTCGAGCCGAGGGGTCACACGAGGAGGTCACGGCAACGGCATCTCCTGTCGCGCGGCGCCTCCTTGCTCCGCTGGCGGATCGGATGTCGGGACTTCGCTCCGGCCCGCAGCTCACCCGCGACCCCGACTTCATCCGCCGCATGCTGCCGCCGATCGCACGGATGACCAGCTACTTCTCGCCCGAGATCAAGGGCTTCGAGTGCCTGCCGCAGAGCGGCCCCGTGCTCGTGGTCGGCAATCACTCATGCCTCTTCTACATGCCCGACGTCTGGGTGGTCGGCCAGGCCCTCATCGCACGCCGCGGCGCCGACTGGCCGACCTACGCCATGGGCTACGACCTCATGTTCACCGTGCGCGGCGTGAGCGACTTCCTGCGCAGGGTCGGCGTCATCCCGGCTTCGAACGAGGAGGCGGAGGCCGCCCTGCGGGAGGGCGCCCAGCTGCTTGTCTACCCGGGCGGCGACTGGGAGGTGTGCCGGCCGTGGACCGCCCGCAACCGCATCGACTTCGGCGGCCACCACGGCTTCGTCAAGCTGGCGCTGCGGACCGGAGTGCCGGTCGTGCCCGTCGTCACCCACGGGAGCCACGACGCCGTCTTCGTGCTCAGTCGGGGCGAGGGTCTCGCCCGGGCGATGGGCCTGCACCATATCCGGATCAAGGTGTTTCCCCTCGCCCTCGGACCTCCTTTCGGCGTGACGTCCATGCTGGCCCCACCGCTGCCCCTTCCTTCTGCGGTCACGGTGGAGTTCCTGCCGGCACTCGACTGGGCTCACTTCGGGCCTCGAGCCGCCGCCGACGACGTCGTCGTGAAAGCCTGCTACGACGAGATCACCGGGCTCATGCAAGACGCCCTCACGCGTTTGCACCGCGAGAACCCGCATCCTGTCACCACCGGCATGGCCCGCCTGGCGCGTCGAGGCCTGACGAGTGGCCCGAAAGGCCTTCCGCTCGCCGAAGACGGCGGCCCCACCCTCGGGAGGCCCTGAGTGGCAGATGCAACGCTCCCTGCGCCCCGTGTCGGCCGACGCCGGCGCGCCGGCGGCGAGGGCCGGAGCGATCAGGCGGTCAGCCGCAGCCATCGGCATCGGCGGCGCTGGGTGTTGGCCGGCGTGGCGGCGGCGGTGGTGGTCGGAGTCGGCGTCTTCGCCGTTCTGTGGGCGAACAGCGGGGCTCACCAGCTGCCGCTGTCGGTGGCCTACCAGCGGTTCCGGCCCGACGCTCCGGGCCGAACGTACGCTCACGAGGCGCTGCGGCCTGAGCAGGGCGTCTACGAGTACTCCGGGTCGGGCACCGAACACCTCTCGGTGCCCCTCAAGACCCAGTACGAGGGCCCGATGATCCCGGGGACCGTCACCTACCTGCCGAGCGGCTGCTGGTCGTTCCGACTGGATTACAGCGACAACCACTGGCAGAGCGCCACGTACTGCCCGCGGAGCTCGGCCCTCCTGCTCACGGCGCGGGGCGGCTGGTACCGGTGGAACTTCGTGGCACTCAGCGTCTCCGACACATCGACGTACTCCTGCACGCCGGCGGAGGTGGCGGTCCCGGCTGTCCTCGTCGTGGGCCAGCGCCACTCGTTCAGCTGTCGCGGCTCGAACCACCCGCTCTCGATCCCTCCGGTGACCATGTCCGGTTGGGTGGAGTACCTCGGCAGCAGCTCCGTGGTCGTGCAGGGTCACCGCCTCCAGGCACTGCACTTGAAAGAGGTGGCGACGTTCTCGGGTGGGCAGGCAGGTAGGAACGTGGCCGATACCTGGTTCGAGCTCGCAACCGGACTCCCGCTGCGGGGGACGTGGTCCACCACGGTGCGCACAGCCTCGCCCCTCGGCACTTCTACGTTGACGGCGAGTGGGCGCTTCAGCCTCTCCAGTTTCACGCCTCACACGTGAGGGGCGCCTCGACGACGCCTGCGCGGAGCGTGCCGTGGGGGATGCATCTGCGGGGTACTGGTAACTCGTGCTCCGAGCCGCGAGGATGAGCCCGTGAGCTCCGTGCTCTTCCTCATCCACCCGGACCGTCCCGCTGCCAAGGAGCTCGCCGCCGTGGCGCGGGCCTGGTGGGAATCCCACGGCTATGGCGTCGTGGATCTCCGCGACGTGCCCGACGGCTTCGAGCCCGCCGACCTCGAAGTACCGGCACACACCGAGGAGCCGCAGTTCGCCGTCAGCTTCGGCGGCGACGGCACCATGCTGCGAACCGTGCAGGTCGCTCTCCCTCGCCGCATCCCCGTCATCGGCGTCAACCTCGGTCGCATGGGGTATCTCGCCGAGGTGGAGCCGGCCGGCATGCAGCACGCCTTCGAGCGCCTCCTCGCCGGCGACTACCGGGTGGACGACCGCGTCGCCCTCGAGGTCACCGTCCGTCGGGCCGACGGTACCGTCGTACCCCGCGGCCTCGCCATCAACGAGGCGATCGTCGAGCGAAACGCTCCCGGGCATACCATCCGGGTCGCCGTGGACATCGCTGGCGTGCGCTTCCTCACCTATGTCGCCGATGGGTTGCTCGTGTGCACCCCCACGGGGTCCACGGCCTACAACCTCTCGGCTCGTGGCCCGGTCGTCTCGCCCACCATGCGGGCCGTCGTGCTCACCGCCGTGGCACCCCACATCGTCTTCGACCGCTCCCTCGTTCTCGGCCTCGACGAACCCGTCACGGTGACCTTGTTGGAGGAACGGCCGGCCTCGCTCGTGCTCGACGGCTCCCGCTGCGAGACGCTGGCCGAGGGTGACGCCGTCGTGTGCTCGGCCTCCCGCACCGACGCCCGCTTTGTCACCTTCGGCGATCGAGACTTTCACGCCGTGCTGCGTTCCCGTTTCTCGCTCGCGGACCGCTGAGGACGATGCTCGTCGAGATCCACGTGAGAGACCTCGGGGTCATCGAGGATCTCGACCTCGTGCTCGGAGCGGGCATGACGGCACTGACGGGCGAGACCGGAGCCGGTAAGACGCTCGTCGTCGAAGCGCTCGAGTTGCTCGTAGGCGGCCGTGCAGATGCCGCCCTTGTTCGCAGCGGCGCCCAGTGCGCCGTGGTCGAAGGTCGATTCTCGGCTCCGATCGCCGTCGCCCGCGCCGCCGTCGGCCGCGCCGGAGACGGTGAGGGCGAAACAGCTGCTGAGGAGGAGTCGGACGCCGTCGGCGAGATCGTCGTCCGCCGCGAGATCCCGTCGAACGGCCGATCACGCGCCTACGTCAACGGTCAGATGGCGACCGTGGCGGCGCTCGAAGCCCTCGGGTCTGCCCTCGTCGATCTCCACGGCCAGCACGCCCACCAGTCTCTGCTCCACACCCAGGCGCAGCGTCAGGCGCTCGACCACTTCGGCGCCGTGGACACCTCGGAGGCCGACGGCGCCCGCCAGCACCTCGGCGAGCTTGACGCCCGCCTTCACCAGCTGGGTGGCGACGCCCGCCAGCTCGCCCGCGAGACGGATCTCCTGCGATTCCAGATCGCAGAGATCGAGGCCGCCCATCTGGCCGAGCCCGACGAGGAATCACACCTCGAGGCCGAAGAAGCCGTGCTGGCGTCCGCAGACGCCCTCCGCCTCGCCGCCGAGACGGCTCACGGCCTTCTGACCGAGTCCGAGGGCGCCCGCGACCGCGAGGGCGCCGAGCGAGCGGGCGCCACGGAGCTGCTCGGCCTGGCGGCCGCCGAGCTCGGCGGGCACGCTCCCTTGGGTGATCTCGCCGATCGCCTCCGCGGTGCACTCTCGGAGGTGAGCGATGTGGCGGTCGACCTGCGCCGGCGGGCAGAGGGATTCGAGGCGGATCCGGAGCAGCTGGCGACCGTACAGGCTCGGCGGCGGCGGCTCTCCGAGCTGCGCCGCAAGTACGGAGAGCGGCTCGCCGACGTGATGGCATTCGAAGCGACGTCGCGACAACGCCTCGCCGACCTCGAGTCGGGCGAGGAGCGGCGCCTCGAGCTGCAGGCCGAGCGCGCGAGCGCGCTGGCCGCCTTGTCGGCCGCCGAGGAGCGTCTCGGGGACAGTCGCAGAGCCGCGGCACCTGCTCTCGGGGCCGCCGTCGCCGCTCATCTCGCCGATCTCGCCTTGCCACGGGGACGACTCGAGGTGACGGTCGGGCCGGGCAGGGGGGACGACGTCAATTGGCTCTTCGGGGCGAACCCGGGGGAGCGGGCACTGCCGCTCGAGAAAGTGGCCTCCGGCGGCGAGCTCGCCCGCGTCATGTTGGCCACCCGTCTCGTTTTGAGCGAGGCGCCCCCGACGCTCGTGTTCGACGAGGTCGACGCCGGTGTCGGCGGCGAGGCTGCCTTAGCTGTCGGGCGCGCCCTGCACGAGCTCGCCATCGACGGTCACCAGGTGCTCGTCGTCACGCACCTCGCCCAGGTAGCGGCGTTCGCCGACGCCCAGGTGGCCGTCACGAAGGAGGAGCGGGCTGGGCGCACGGTGGCGGCTGCCAGGCCGGTGGAGTCGGAGGAGCGCCTGGCGGAGTTGTCACGGATGCTCTCGGGTCAGCCGGGCTCGCCGACCGCTCGCCGCCACGCCGAGGAACTGCTCGAGCTCGCCGGCGGCCGGCAGCGAGGGCGCTGATCGCTGCCGGGGTCGGACGCCGCTTCAGATGCGGGCGTCGTGGCCTTCCCAGTACGGTGCCCGCAGATCGCGCTTGAGCGGCTTCATCGCACCCGAGAGCGGCAGAGGATCGGTCCGGAACTCCACGGACTTCGGTACCTTGTAGCGAGCGATCGTGCCGCGGGCGTGCTCCTGGATGTCCTCGGCCGTCGTCGTGGCGCCAGGATTCAGCACGACGATCGCATGCACCTGCTCGCCCCAGGTCTCGTGCGGGATGCCGATGACGGCGACGTCGCTCACGGCGGGATGGGTGGAGATGGCGTTCTCGACCTCGATCGAGTAGACGTTCTCGCCTCCCGTGACGATCATGTCCTTCACGCGGTCGACGAGGTAGAGGTAGCCGTCGGAGTCGAGTTGGCCCATGTCGCCCGTGCGGTACCAGCCGCCCTCGAAGACCTTCTCGGTCTCCTTTGGGCGGTTCCAGTACTCCCGCATGAAGTTGCCGCCCTGGGCGCAGACCTCACCCTGTTCGCCGTGGCCGAGGACGTTGCCGCCCTTGTCCTGGATGGAGATCGTCACGCCGAGCGGAGGTCGCCCGGCCGAGCGGAGCCGGGGACCACCGGCATGGTGGTCGCCCGGTCCCAGCAGCGTGAGGATGGAGGAGCACTCCGTCATGCCGTAGCCCTGCCACAACCGCAGGTCGGGCAGGAGCTCCTGCAGGCGTTGCAGCAACTTGAGCGGCATGGGAGAGGCGCCGTAGACGAGATCACGCAGCGAGGCGAGGCGCTCGGGGCGGAACTCTGAGTGGTTGATCATCATGGCGACCATCGTCGGCACCATGACGGTCCAATCGACGTGGTGTTGCTCGACGGCATCGAGCATCGCCGCCGGTTCGAAGAGCGGCAGCATGACCGATTCCGAGCCGGTGGCCGGGATGCCGATGACCGCCGCCATGGAAGCGGCGTGGAACATGGGTGTCTGATGCAGGTAGACACGGCCCGGCATCATGTCGACCGTGAGACCGACGTGGTAGAGGTTGAGGAGCTCGGCGCGGTGGTCGAGAAGGGCGCCCTTCGGCAGGCCGGTCGTACCGCCCGTGTACATGAGGACGACCGGGTCGTCCTCCTCGGGCTCCTCCGGGGCGAGGGGGTGGCCGAGCTCGATGAGATCTTCGTAGGCGAAGTCGTGCGGCACGTCGCGGTCGCCGATGAGGATGACCTTCTTGAGGGGGAGATCGGCCCGCACGTCGGCGATGTTGCGCAAGAGGTGCTCGGCGAAGAGCGAGTCGACGAAGACGACCTCCGTGCCGGAGTCGGACAGGATCGTCTGCAGCTCACGGCCGGCGAGGCGGAGGTTGAGGGGGTTGA
>JBKQSP010000056.1:0-7037 GCA_052143575.1 Acidimicrobiales bacterium | reverse complement strand
CGGCGTTTCGAGATGACGTGGGCGCCGACGAGGATGAACCTCTGGCGCCTCATGGCGCGGGCCGCCATGACCGTCGACGTCCGCTCGCCCGGGCCGCTCGGCCGCGAGACGATCGAGTCGCTGCGCTTCGGCACGCCCGTCGTCGTGCCCGACTCGTCGGTGTCGGCCGAGCACGCCGCCGCCTCCAATGGCGGCCTCTGGTACCGCAGCCAGGGCGAGATGGCCGACTGCATCCGCCGGCTTCTCGGGGACGACGACCTGCGCACTCGGCTCGGCGCCAGCGGGGAGGCATGGGCCGAGCACACACATGGTGATACGGAAGCCTTCGTGGCCGAGGTGATCCGCCTCGTGCTCGGGGCGCCCGAGGGGACCGTGGCTCGCACCGCAGCGGGCGCCCGCACGGCCTGAGCACTTGGCGGCCCAGTTCCGCCTGATCGTTTGCTCACGATCCAGCGGGCTCGAACACGCCGTGACGACTGCCAGCGTGCCCGGGACGGGATCAGGCCACGGCATCGTCGGCGGGCGACACTTCGAAGCTCTCGCAGCCGATCCGTCAACGAAAAAGGAGGGGCCCCCGCCGAAGCGGGAGCCCCTCTTGCTACGAAACGCCTTGAATCTCGCTAACGCCTCAGCTGGCCGCAGTGCGTCCGTTCACGAACGTCACGACGTTCTCGCCTGCGCCGATGGTGAAGGAGAACGGGATGCCGCTCGACGTCAGGGCGTAGGGGAAAGCGTCAGGCGACACGCCCGAGCCATACCCTGCGTAGGTGACGTTCTCGATGTCCGTCCCGGCCGGAACCGACGTAGTCGGGGTTTCCGTCAGGCTCAATGACACCGGCACCAGCTTCGGGCCCGTCACAGCGTCGAAGATGTGGCTGATCATTCCGCAGACTTCGCCATTGGGGTTCGTGTCCGTCGGGCTGATCGTCAACTGTGCGAAGAACGCCGGGTCGTGTCCGTCATTCACCCAGAAGTTGAGCGTCGCGCCACCGAGGTTGGCGTCAGGAGAGGTCTCCTGGACGCACACCTTCAGCTGCGCACCGTCAGTGTGGTTCGTGAAGGTGACGACCGTCTCGTTGCCGACACCCCCGTAGGGGACGACAACCGTTGCCGGATTCGTCATGGGACTCGTGAGAAGCCGCGCCCCTGTCGGGTCGTCGGCAGCGAGAGTCGAGACTCCGTCAAAGTAGAAATCGCTCGACGGGGCTTCGGTGACCGTCGCCGTCCCTGCAGGTACCTCGATGGCGGCCGAGCAGGAGCCGGTCGCGACGGGGAAGCTCGGTCCGCCGTTCACGCTGAAGGCGAAGACGGGCGAGCCGACGTAGTTCCATTTGTCGTACGTCACGACCGGGTTCTTGCAGACCTCGATCCAACCAAGGGCCCCGTTGGTGAACAGGGCGTCAGTGGCTCCGGGCTGCACGATGACGTTGGCCATCGTCGAGGTGCTGCCGGCGTTCGCCGACGAAGGGATGATCTGCGTCAGCGTGGACGAGACATCCGGTGGCGAGAGTGCAGCGTCCTCGGTGATCGACACCGCCGTCCCAACCGGCAGCAACTGCCCGTACGGCATACAGACCGTCGTGTCAACTGCCAAGGGAGCGGTGACCGAGACGGTGCCCGAGCCGGTGATCGCAGCCGCCGGTGCCGGAGGCTGGAAGGTCCACGAAACGTCGAAGACGAACGTGTCGCCCTCGAGGGCGGCGGCATTCGAAGCCAGCGTCTTGCAGGCCTTGACGACTCCGAGCTGTGGGTCGTTGAAGAACGAAGCCATCACGATCGTGTTGTTCGGGACCGTGATTGTCGCCGAGGAAGCCGCTTGACTGAAGCTTCCAAGCGAAATCGCCGGGAGCGTCGCGACACTCGTGAGCTGGTACGGAGCCGGCTCATTCTCCACGACCGACACAGTGCCGGCCGTCACGGGGATCGGAGCCGAGCAGGTGCCGGTCAGCACCGTCATGCTCGTCGCCGTCGATCCGCTCGTCACCGTGAAGGCGAAGTCACCTTGGGTGAAGGGGTCGTTCAGGGTTCCGTACTTGCACAGCTCCACGTAACCCGTGCCGCCGGTGGCGATCTTCGAGTTCGCGAAGCTGATACGGGCCGAGCCGGTCTTGATCCGCAAGCTCACGGACGCCGTCTTCACCGACGACGAGACGACGAGCTTGCTCGGCGAGACGCTGATCGAACGGACCTGCCGGTAGTTGGCAGGTGCCGAAGTCTCTGACACCTTGTTGACACCGGCCTTGCCGACGACGGTTTTGCAACCACCAGCGAGGGCGAAGCTCTTCCCGCCGTTTACGGCGAACCGGAAGCTACCCACCCCCTTGTTGGCGCTGCAGACCATCAGGTGCGGGGCTGCGGCCGTCCTGCTGGAGGCGGTCGCGGGTTGCGGCGCCAGCGCCATCACAAACCCCGCCAATAAGAGCGGCGCTACCGCCGCAGATAGCTTTCGCATATTTGCCTTCCCTTCTTCTCTGACCGTGGCACGAAACCAACTCATCTCGACCCGGCCCTAAGAGCGGCAATGCCTACGCGACAATCCTCGGAGTACTTACTCTCCGTGAAGTTCGGATCGTGGTTCCCGATTCGGACCGGGCGACCTGGTCCTCAATGCACACCCACCTCCTGTTGCTCGCCGTTGCCTGTTACACCCCGCGTATGACACTCTTCTGCAAGCTTGAGCGATCTCCCCGACAGAGCACTCCTTCAGAGGGTCGCTCTTTTCAAATGATTCTCGTAGTCCAGGTATTCAACACATGTTCTCGACGCCGCCCACGCCACAGCCCCTATACGAGCTGACACTGCCGTGCAGATTGCCCTCCTGCTTTCCTCTTGCTTGCGACGTTAGGAGGAGGTTCGTCCACGGTCGTGGTAGGTAGGTGCGGGTCGCGTGGAGGTGGCGTGGAAATGGCTCCCGGGCGTCGTCACCGCGTCGTCGCACAGTGATCCAGGCGCCGTCGGGCGGTTCGAGTACTGCGTCGTGAAGAGGGCATCGCGGCGGTGTGGACATGGCTTGTAGGCCGCCGCGAACGACCTGGTAGTGAACCCGGACGACGCTCAACGTGCCCCCAGGGCGAGAAGGGTCGATACTGGACGACGGAGGTGGTACGCCATGTCCACGGTGATGGTTGTCGAGGACGAGTACAAGCTCCGGGAACTGGTCCGCTCCTATCTCGAGAGAGCGGGCCTCGTTGTTTTCTCGACCGGCTCGGGGGCCGAAGCCCTCAGCTTTGCCCGAGGTAGCACGGTCGACTTGGTCGTACTGGATCTTGGGTTGCCTGACATCCCGGGTGAGGACGTCACTCGCGAGCTGCGGGCGATGTCGGACGTCCCCATCGTGATACTCACGGCCAAGACCAAGGAG
This sequence comes from Acidimicrobiales bacterium, assembly GCA_052143575.1. Lineage (GTDB taxonomy): Bacteria > Actinomycetota > Acidimicrobiia > Acidimicrobiales > Bog-793 > JAKACA01. The sequence goes on along the minus strand of JBKQSP010000056.1, from coordinate 3,676 downwards.
CAAGACCGCATCGCCGGATTCGAGAGCGGGGCCGATGACTACCTCACCAAGCCCTTCAGCCCTCGTGAGCTCGTGCTGCGGGTTCAAGCGGTACTGCGCCGCGGACGCCGCCCGGCCGCCACTGGGCTGGCGTCCTATGGTGCGGGCGAACTCGTCATCGACGAGGACAGCCGGCGAGTTCAGGTGCGCGGCGAGTTCGTCGAGCTCACCCCGACCGAATGGGGCATCCTGGTCGCGCTCGCCGGTGCGCCCGGGCGCGTGTATTCCCGCTACGAGCTCATCAACCGGGTTCGCGGCTACGAGATCGAGGGCTACGCGCGCACGGTGGACTCGCACGTGAAGAACCTGCGCCACAAGGTGGAGACGGATCCGACGGCGCCCCAGATCATCGAGACGGTCCTGGGCGCCGGTTATCGCCTTGGCCTACGTCGCGACGGGTAGGCCTTCATGACCGCCTGGAGGCTGGGGCCGCTCGGGTTCCGCCTGGCGGCCGCCTTGCTGTGCATGGCCCTCGCCGCCATCGCCGTGCTCGCCTCGGTGACGCTCATCATCCAAAGGAACGACGTCAACCGATTGGCGGCTGCGCAACATACCCACACCGCCGCAGCGGTGACCTCCGCCCTCGACAACGCCTACCGGGCCACAGGGGCCTGGACCGGCGCCGACCTCTCGGCCGCCGTCGTATTGGCCGACACGGCCGGCGCTGCGCTTGTCGTTCAAGCGCCAGATGGCACCGTCGTCTTGAGAAGCGGGCCGCAGGCGCTGCTGGGCGCCCATGCCGCCGCCCAGGTCCGCCGGCCGCTCTTCATTCTCGGACGCCAAGTTGGCGTTCTGCACCTAGCCTTCCCCGCCGGTGGGCTCAGCCCCGCCGACCAACGGCTGCGGACGGAACTGGCCCAAGCCTTGGGCGTGAGCGCCGCCGTGGCAGTGCTCGGAGCGCTCGTTGTCGCCAGGGTTGGTACGGCCGTGCTCGTGCGGCCCATGAGCCGGCTCACGGCCGCGGTCCGGGCGCTGGAGGCCGGCTACAGCCCTCGACCGCTCGGCGAGCGAGCCGGTCCTGGCGAGCTGGGCGAGCTCGGGTCTGCTTTTGATTCCATGGCTGCTGCTCTCGAGCACAACGAGCAGCTGCGGCGCACGCTCGTGACCGACGTAGCGCACGAGCTGAGGACGCCCCTCGCCATCCTGCAGGCCGAGACCGAGGCTCTGGTCGATGGCGTGAGTGACCCAACCCCGGAGGCCCTGGCATCCCTTCACGACGAGTCCCTTCGTCTCGGGCGCATGATCACGGATCTCCAGACGTTGGCCTCGGCACAAGCGGCCGCCCTGAGCCTCAAACGTCATCCGATCGACTTGGCCGGTATCGCTGCCAGCTCCGCTGACGCGCTGGAAGCGGGCTTTCGGACCATCGGGGTCGAGCTGAAGCGGGAGATAACGCCGGCGCCGGTGTGCGCCGACCCCGATCGGATGCGCCAGGTCGTGGACAACCTTCTCAGCAACGCCGTTAAGTTCACGCCGGCCGGCGGCAGCGTCCTACTTGTCGTTCGCGCCGACGAGCGCAACGCCTTCCTCGAGGTGGCTGACACCGGCCCGGGCGTAGCACCCGCGGAGCAGGCGCAGATCTTCGAGCGGTTCTTCCGGGGCGGCGCCGGTCGCGACGTCGCCGGAACGGGCATCGGCCTGGCTGTCGTGAAGGAACTGGTGGAGGCGCACGACGGAGAGATCCGCCTGGAGAGCCCGCCCGGAGGCGGAGCCCGCTTCGTGGTGCGCCTCTCCCTCCTGACAGACGTCGAAATCGGATGAGGCGTGCGGGATGCCTCTTCGCACGACGTCGACCGTGGCAGCTGGTGCTCGAATCGGCTACGAGATGACCTCTCTCGCTATCGAGTGACGACGAGGGTCTTCTTCGGAGAGACCGACGGCCGGAGGTCAGACGAGCCGCCGTACCGAGCGATGATCGAGTAGGTCCCCGGCGCCAACTTGAGGCCGAGGGCGCAACTTCCTGTTCCTCGGCTCAGCCGGATGGTGCACAGCAGCTTCTTCCCGCTCATGACCGTTACGGTGCCCGTGGCGGGTACACCGCCAGGCGGTCCCGACACCACGGCCGTGATGCTCTCGTTGCTCTGCTGCCCGAAGCTGACGACCCCGCGCGAGAGCGACATTGTCGTCATGCTCACCCCCGGAAGCACTTTGACGACGACCACGCCCGATGTCGAGCTGGCGTAGTCGGCAGAACCGCCGAATGTGGCCGCGATCGCGCGAGTGCCGCCGGCGAGGCCGGCCCGAGTGAGCGTGCACGATCCGCTGCCACCTTTGAGATGCATCGCGCACAGCGTGACCGAGCCCGCCTTGGCGGTCACGACACCGCCCGCGTTGGGCAGGGCGGGGGGCACGACGACCGAGACGTTCACCGTCTCAACCTGCTCGTTGCCATAGGTCAGCGTCTGGGTCGTCAGGCTGAGCGAGGTCGAGGTGGCGGCCGCCTTCACGCGCAGGACCTGCGGTGTCGATGCGGACCCGAGGAGCATGCTCGTTTCCGGATAGACGGCGACGACGCTGAAAGTGCCCCCGGCGAGTTTCGTCGACGCAGGTGCACACTGCCCGCTGTAGCTGTTCGGTGAGTTCGGCAGATCCTCGACGAGTGTCGGGATCGAGCACAGCTCTGTCGACCCGACCCGGATCGAGATCGGCGCCGTCGGTTTGCCCGCCGGTGAGACCAACGTGGCGCTGAACTGCTCAACCGCCTCCTGTCCGAAGGTGACTACTGGGCTCGTCATCGTCAGGGAGATCGCCGTGGCGTTGACGCTCACCTTCGTCTCGGCCGTGGCGGCGGTGTAGTTGCCGTCCGTCGCAAGCGTCGTCGTGACGTCCACCACGGACGGTGACGTCACAGAGATGGTGCAAATCGCCTGCCCGACGGCGGCGTCGGCCGGCGAGGCCGCGAGCGTCGTGCAGCTCCCGGGCAGGTTGGGACTGTCAGAGATCGTGAGGATGCCCGCGGGGGTTGGTCCCGTACCGGTGGCCGTCACATTGAAATCGATGGTGCCGGCGAACACCAGCAACGGAGGCGGTGCACTTACGGACAGACTCGGGACGGCCTCGGCCACGGAGCCGTTCGCCGTCCCGATCGCCGTCGCGTAGTTCTTGTCCCCCTGATACGTCGCCGTGATGGTGTCCGGGTTATGGACAGCTCCCTCGAGGAAGTCGGTGCACGAGCCGGCACCGGCGGACAAGACGATCGTGCAGGTGCCGCCGAAGGCGTCCGCGACTGCCACCGTGCCCGTCGGCACGACCCCTTTTCCAGCCACAGTGGTCGTGAGCGTGACGGGGCCGGTTGCCTGGCCGGCTGGACTAGTCAACGTCACCGTCGGAATCCCCAGGCCGACCGTCTCGGTCGTGGTCCCGGTCGCCGTGGTGTAGTTGCCGTCCCCGGCGTAGCTGGCCGTCACGGTGAAGGGACTGTCGGTGGCGTTCTCCACGATGGAGCAGTTGCCCTTGCCAGAGGCGTTGAGTGTCGTGATCGTGCAGGTACCGGCCGAGTCGTCGGAGACGGTGACCTTGCCGGTGGGGACGTCGCCGGCACCGCTCGCCGTCACCGAGTAGGAGACGGGCCCCGTCGTCGCCCCGGCGGCGCCCGTGACGGTCACCGTCGCCTCGCCATGGCCGACGGTCTCAGTGG
>JBKQSP010000055.1:0-69899 GCA_052143575.1 Acidimicrobiales bacterium | reverse complement strand
GAGAAGCCGGCGAATCCCCGGGAGGGTCTGCCGCCCCGTCTATCGTGATCGCAACGTGTTCCTGAAGACGCTCTCTCTCAAGGGTTTCAAGTCGTTCGCCGATCCGACGACGATCGAGCTCGAGCCGGGCATCACCGTGGTGGTCGGGCCGAACGGGTCCGGCAAGTCGAACGTCGTCGACGCCGTCGCCTGGGTGCTAGGCGCCCAGGGCCCGAAGGTGGTCCGGTCCACGAAGATGGACGACGTCATCTTCGCCGGCACCTCGAAGCGGCCGGCCCTCGGGCGGGCAGAGGTGTCGCTCACGATCGACAATTCCTCCCGCCGGCTGCCGGTCGATCTCGCCGAGGTGACGATCACCCGGACGCTGTTTCGCACCGGCGAGAGTGAGTACTCGATGAACGGGGCCGCCTGCCGGCTGCTCGACGTCCAAGAGCTGCTGTCGGACGCCGGCGTCGGGCGCCAGCAGCACGTCATCATGGGCCAGGGCCAGCTCGACGCCATCTTGCAGGCGCGTCCGGAGGACCGGAGGGCGGTCATCGAGGAAGCCGCCGGCATCCTCAAGTTCCGGCGCCGCCGCGAGCGGGCGGAGCGGCGGATCGAGTCGACAGAGGCCAACCTCCTGCGGCTGCAGGATCTGCACCGGGAGGTGCGTCGCCAGTTGCGCCCGCTCGAGCGCCAAGCCGAAGCGGCCCGCCGCCACGACGCCCTCGCCTCCGAGCTGCGGGCGCTCCGCCTCTTCCTGGCCGGCACGGAGCTCACGTCGCTGAAGCAGCGCCTCGCCGAAGCGGAGGCGTCCCGCCAGTCCCTCCAGACCGCCGACGGCCGGCTCAAAGCGGAGCTCGCCCGCCTCGACGAGTTCGTCGCCGTCACCGAGGGCGCCCTCAGGACCGAGCAGGCCGACGACGTCGTCTCGGGGCTCGGTGTCGCCGAGCGCCTGTCCGAGCGCGCTCGCGGTATCGGCAACGTCATCGCCGAGCGGCGCCGGAGCGTCGCACAGGCGTTGGCGCAGAGCATGGAGACCGACGTCGTCGCCTCCCTCGAGGCGGAGGCCGCCCGCATCGAGGCCGAGCTGGCCGAGACCTCGGCCCTGGCCGACGGCCTACGGCCGGAGCGGCTGGCGCTGCAGACCGAAGCCGATGACCTCGCCGCCGCCGAGGAGGTGTGGGCGGGCCGCCAGTACCCGGCCGGAGGTGCATCGCCCGTGGAGGCTGCCGGTGAGGCCGCCCGCCTGCGACGGCTGCGCGACGGCGTGCGCGACGAGCTGGCCGCGGCCCGCGAGGCGCTCGCCGCTGCCGCCGAGCGCGAGTCTGCGCTCGCTCATCAGGTCGCCGAGCTGGAGGTCGCCGTCGCTCAGGCGGATCTCGACGCCGATCGCCGTCGCGGCGAGACCGATGCCGCCCGAGGGCTCCTCATCGCCGCCGAGGACGCCGAACGGGCGGCAGCGGCCGCCGTGATGACGACGGAGGCGACCGCTCGTGAGGCTGTCGAGCGCTCGCAGGGCCTCGCCGCCCGCGCCCATGCGCTCCAGATGGCGCTCGACGAGGCCCATGCGCGGGCCGGCGTCGAACACCTCGCCGGCCGCCCGGGCGTCCTCGGCACCCTCCTCGACGTCGTCGAGCTCGACGAAGGTTGCGAGCTGGCTTTTGAGGCGGGCGTCTCCGAGGCGCTCAGGGCCGTCGTCGTCGAGGGCTCCGGCGAGGCCCGCAGCGCCATCGAGCACCTCCGCAGCTGCGGGATCGACGGATCGGTCGTGCGAGCCGAGCCCGGGGTCCCGCCCGCCGGGCTCCCGAGCGCGCCGGCCGGAACCGAGCTGCTGCGCTCGTGCGTGCGGGCGACCCACGCCGCCGTCGACCCCCTCCTCGACCGCTTGCTCGCCGGCGTCGTGCTGTGCCGCCGCGATCTCGCCACGGCTCTCGATCTCGTCGAGACCCTCCCCGCCGGCATTGTCGTCGTCACCTTGGAGGGGGACCGCTTCTCTGCAGACGAGTGGCGCCTCGGGGCCGGGCGGGCAGGCGCCACGAAGGCCGCCCTCGAGGTCGTTCGCCTCGACGCCGTCTTGGCCGAGGGGGAGGCGGCGGAGGCTCGGGCGCTCGCCGAAGCGGCCCGCCAGGCCTACGCGCTGGAGCGGGAGGACGCCTCCGAGTCGGGGCGTCGATTCGCCACAGCCTCGGCCGAGGAGCGGCAGTGCAAGGCGCAGCAACAGGAGCTGGCTCGGCGCCTGCAGCTGCTGCGCGAGCAGGTGCCGCTCGCTTCGGCCGGCCTCGGGGAGCTCCGGCGCCAGGTGTCGGTGCTGGGGGCCGCCCTCGAGGCGGGCGAGGCCGAGCTGGCCCTTGCCGAGCAATTCGAGCGGGACATTGCGGACGTCGCCGAGGTGGCCGCCGCTGAGCGCCGCCGCCTCGACGAGTGGGCGCGATCGCTCGCCTCCAGCCGTGCCGACTGGGAGATCCGGGCCGCCGGCCTCGACGAACGCCAGAGCATGCTGGGCGATCGCCATCGCCAGGTCGAGGCCAGGCTCAGCGGGTACGAGACGGCCCGCGCCGAGGCGACCGGCCGGCGTCAGGCCCTCGAGACCTCGACGCGGGCGCTCGAGCGCCTGGCGGCGGCCGTGGACGACCTGCGCAGCGAGCTGGCCGCCGTGCTCGCCGTGCTGCGGGAACGCCGCTCCGTGCACGACGCCGCCGTCGCTTCCATCACGAGCCGCTTGTCCGAGGCGCGGGCGGCCCGCACGGGCGCCGAGCGTGAGCTCGCCGGCGTTCGTGAGCGGTTGCAGCGCGTGGAGCTCGAGCTGGCCGAGCTGCGCGTGCGCCTGGAGGCAGCCGTCCAGACGCTCCGCAACGATCTCGAGACCGAGCCGGCAGAGGCCATGGCGGCGCCGTGCCCCGAGCTCCCACCGGGGACGCCGGCGGCGGCACGTCTGCGCGAGCTCGACCGCGAGCTGCGCCTGCTCGGCCCCGTCAACCCGCTTGCCCTCGAGGAGCTGGCCGCCCTCGAGGAACGTGACCGCTTCCTCGCCGGGCAGCTCGACGACGTACGGGCCGCCCGCCGCGAGCTGTCGCGAGTCGTACGTGCGGTCGACGAGGAGATCGTCAACGGGTTCACGGAGGCTTTTGCGGACGTGGCGCGCCACTTCGAGGCGCTCTTCTCCACCCTGTTCCCCGGTGGCACGGGGCGTCTCAGCCTCATCGACCCGAACGACCTGCTCGCCACGGGTGTCGAGATCGAGGCACGCCCGGCGGGCCGCAACGTGCGCCGCCTCTCGCTGCTCTCCGGCGGGGAGCGCTCCCTCGTCGCCCTCGCCTTCCTGTTCGCCGTGTTCCGCAGCCGGCCGTCGCCCTTCTACCTGATGGACGAAGTCGAGGCCGCCCTCGACGACATCAACCTCCACCGCTTCCTCGACCTCATGGACGAATTCCGGAGCGAGGCGCAGCTCCTCGTCGTCTCCCACCAGAAGCGCACGATGGAGTCCGCCGACGTTCTCTACGGCGTCACCTTGCAACCGGGCGGCGCCTCCAAGGTCGTGAGCGAGCGGCTCGCTGCGTCGAGGACTACCCGAACGGGCTGAGCGCGGCTGGCTGGCGGCGCGCCGGAGGGACGCTCGACCGGGGCTCGCACGGCCGGCGCCGGCGCCGCTCGACCGTGGCCAGAATTGCCGACGAGGCCGCCGGCGAGGGCGAAAGTGCTCTTCGGCCAGCACCGGTAGGCTCGCCCGGCCATGGTCCTCGTCATCGTCCTCGTTGCCGTTTTCGTCGTCGTCCTGCTCGGCGTCGGCATCGGCGTGTCGAGCCGTTCTCGCCGCCTGCGGGCGCGACCTCGCGTGGCCCTCCCTCCCGTGGCGGGTCCGGGATCCTCGGCGACGCAGGTCATCGCCCCACCGGGCGAGGCGGCCGAGGTCGAAGAAGTGCCCGCCGCCGAGGCTGTCCTGGCGGGGCGCCCGGCGCTGCGCGACCGGCTCGGCAAAGCCCGCCAGCTGCTCGGCGGCTATTTGGACGGCATCCGGGGCAGGGCCGTCGACGACACCACCTTCGAGGAGCTCGAAGAAGCCCTCCTGCTAGCGGACGCCGGCATCGCCACCACGACGAGGGTACTCGACGAGCTGAAGGCGAGCGTGCGGTCGGGAGAGGTCGAAAAGACGCCGGAAGCCCTGCTGGCGGCGTTGCGGGCGGACCTCGAGGCGATCTTTGCGGGCGACGAGCCGGCCCTTTCCTACGGGGACGGTGAGGGCCCCACCGTGTGGCTGTTCGTCGGCGTGAACGGCGTCGGCAAGACGACAACGATCGGCAAGGTGGCCGCCCGCGAGCGTGCCGAGGGCCGCACGGTCGTGCTGGCAGCGGGCGACACCTTCCGGGCGGCGGCCGGCGAGCAGCTCGAGACGTGGGCGGAGCGAGCCGACGCCACGCTCATCCGGGGCGCCGACGGCGCCGACCCGTCGTCGGTCATCTTCGACGCCGTCGCCCACGCCGCCGCCCGCGGCGCCGATCTCGTGCTGGCCGACACGGCCGGACGGCTCCACACGAAGATCAACCTCATGGAGGAGCTGCGCAAGGTCCGCCGCGTGGCGGAACGGCCGCCCGGGCAGCTCACCGAGGTCCTCCTCGTCCTCGACGCCACGACCGGCCAGAACGGTCTCGTGCAGGCCAAACAGTTCACCGAAGCCGTCGCCGTCACCGGGGTTGTCCTCACGAAGCTGGACGGGACGGCCAAGGGTGGTGTCGTCCTCGCCATCCGCAGCGAGCTCGGTCTGCCGATCAAGCTGGTAGGAGTCGGAGAGACGGCCGCCGACCTCGTCCACTTCGATGCGGCCGAGTTCGTGGCAGCTCTCTTCGGCTGACGGTCCCGGGGCAGGCCTCCGCCCCGACTAACCTGGCAAGGCTCATGTTCGAGACGCTGACCGACCGCTTCGAGGGGATCCTCAAGAGCCTGCGTAGCCGCGGGCGTCTTGGCGACGCCGAGGTCAACGAGGTCCTCCGGGAGATCCGGGTGGCCCTCCTCGAGGCCGACGTCAACCTGAACGTCGTCAGGGACCTCATCGAGCGCATTCGGGCGCGCTGCAGCGGTGCGGAGCTCTCGAAGAGCCTCACGCCTGCTCAGCAAGTCATCAAGGTCGTCAACGAGGAGCTCACGAGCACCCTCGGCGGCGAGCCGCTCAAGATCCATTACGCCTCCAAGCCGCCGACCGTCGTGCTACTGGCCGGCCTGCAGGGCTCCGGCAAGACGACGGCGGCCGCCAAGCTGGCTCGCTGGTTCAAGAGGCAGGGCCGCCGGCCCCTTCTCATCGCCGCTGACCTGCAGCGCCCGGCCGCCGTCGAGCAGCTGCGCATCCTCGGAGAGGATCCCGACGTCGGCGTTCCCGTCTTCTCCGAGCCGAGCGATCCCGTCAGCGTCGCCCGCAAGGGTGTGGCCGAAGCACTGCGGCTCGGTCGTGACGTCGTGATCGTGGACACCGCCGGCCGCCTTGCCATCGACGACGCCCTCATGGCCGAGGTGAAGGCGATCTCGCAGGCCATCGATCCGGACTACACGTTCTTCGTCGTCGACGCCATGACCGGCCAGGACGCCGTGCGGACGGCGGAAGCCTTCAACGACGCCCTCGCCCTCGACGGCGTCATCCTCACCAAGGTCGACGGCGATGCCCGCGGGGGCGCAGCGCTTTCGGTCAAGCAGGTCGTCGGCAAGCCGATCGCCTTTGTCTCCGAGGGCGAGCGGACGTCCGAATTCGAGATCTTCCACCCGGATCGCCTCGCCAGCCGCATCCTCGGGATGGGCGACGTGCTCAGCCTCATCGAGAAGGCGGAGCGCGAATACGACTCCAAGGTGGCCGAGAAGGCCACCGAGCGGCTCATGGCCGGGCAGTTCTCCTTCGAGGACTTTCTCGAGCAACTGCAGCAGATCAAGCGGATCGGGCCCCTGCAGGGCATGCTCGGCATGCTGCCCGGCGTGCCGAAAGATTTCCGAGATGCCAAGATCGACGACAAGGACGTCGGTCGGGTCGAGGCGATCATCAAGTCGATGACGCCGGACGAGCGCCGCGGCCTGACGGTCATCGACGGTACGAGACGTCTTCGCATCGCCAACGGCAGCGGCACCTCCACGACGGAGGTCAACAATCTGCTCAAGCAGTTCAAGGAGATGCAGAAGATGGTTCGGTCCCTCGGGCCGATGAGCCGCATGGTGAACGGCACCGCCAAGAAACCCGGCAAGAGCAAGCAAAAGGGCGGCCGATTCACTCCATCGAGCCGGGGCACGCGCTAGGCGTGCGCCGGTCCGGCAACTGATCGATTCGAATCAACAGAAAGAGAAACCCTTGTCCGTCAAGCTCCGCCTCATGCGCGTAGGCAAGAAGAAGCAACCGACGTACCGAATCGTCGCCGCAGACAGCCGCTCGCCCCGCGACGGTCGATTCATCGAGATCGTCGGCACCTACGCGCCGCGCTCGGACCCTTCCGAGATCACCGTCAAGAGCGACAAGGCCCTCGAATGGTTGGCGAAGGGGGCACAGCCGACCGAGACCGTGCGCAAGCTCCTCGAGATCTCCGGCGTCTGGAGCGAGTACCAGGCGACCCGCTCGGCCAAGCCGGCGAAGGATCGCACCCGCCCCTCCCGCAAGGGCCCTGCCGGCAAAGCGACCCCGAAGAAGAAGCCTGCGGCAGCAAAGGCGGCGCCTGCCGCAACTGACGCCGAGGAAGGTTGAGAGCCATGGACGAAGGGTCGATGTTCGAGGAGCCGGATTTCAGCCGTGCACAGCCGGCAGGCTCCGTCGCCGACGACGGCTACGAGGACGACGACGAGGATGCCGAGGACGCTCTCGACGATGAGGCCGACGTCGACGATGAGGCCGACGACGTCGAGGACGAAGCAGGCGACGTCGAGGACGATGGCGAGGACGACGAAGAGGAAGAGGACGACGAGGACGAAGGCGAGGCCGCCGATCGAGAGGACGGCGACGACGACCTCACCGTCAACCGCGTGCACGGTGCGGCCGCCAGGGCCGTTCTCGAGCACGTCACGCGTGCCCTCGTCGACGACCCGGACTCCGTCGTGGTGGAAGTGAGCGAGGGGCGGGGCGGGTTGCGCTTCTCGGTACACGTGGCGCAGGGAGACATGGGCCGCCTCATCGGGCGCAAGGGACGGACGGCGCAAGCGATCCGCACGCTCGTGCGTGCCGCGGCCGCCGGCGACGGAACGGAGGCGTCCGTCGACATCGTCGACTGACGACGCGTCGGCTGTGCCTGAGGCCATAGGTTGCGACGACCTCCTCGAGGTCGGGCACGTGACGAAGGCCCATGGCTTGCGTGGCGAGGTCGTGGTGAACCTCGTCACGAACCGCGTCGAGCGGATCGACGCGGGGCAGCGCCTCGCCGTGCGCCCGGCAGGCACGCCCCGCTCTGAGGCGACGTACCTGACCGTCCTCTCGTCGCGGCCGTTCCAGCACCGTCACCTCGTGTGTTTCGAGGGCGTATCGACGCGCGAGTCGGCAGAAGCGCTCCGAGGCGCTCAATTGCTCGCACCACCCTTGCAGGACCCGGGGGCGCTCTTCGTCCACGACCTGATCGGCAGCGAGGTCATCGACATCGCAGGCGCCTCCCACGGCGTCGTGGTCGCCGTGGAGGCGAACCCGGCGAGCGACCTGCTCGTCGGGGAGACGGGCTGGCTCGTCCCCCTTCGCTTCCTCGTGGAGCGACGCGGCCGGCAGCTCGTCGTCGACGCGCCGGAGGGTCTCTTCGAGTGAGCGACGCCGCCCCGCTGCGCGTCGACATCCTCACGATCTTTCCCGACGTCGTGAGGGCCTACTGCGAGGCGAGCATCCTCGGCCGCGCCCGCAGGGCTGGAAGCATCGACGTGCAGGTGCACGACCTGCGATCGGCTGCCAGCGATCCTCACCGCTCGGTCGACGACGCCCCGTTCGGCGGCGGCGCCGGCATGGTGCTGGCGCCCGAGCCCGTCTTTGCCGCCGTCGAGCTACTCGATCCTCCCCGGCCCCTCCTCCTGATGTCACCAGGCGGTCGCCGCTTCGATCAGCCCATGGCCGTCGAGTTCGCCGCCCACGGCCGCTTCAGCCTCCTGTGCGGCCGTTACGAGGGAGTCGACCAGAGGATTGCGGATCACCTCGTCGACGGCGAGGTGTCCGTGGGCGACTTCGTCCTCGCCGGCGGGGAGCTGGCAGCGCTCAGCATCGTCGAGGCGGTGTCTCGGCTCGTGCCGGGCGTGCTCGGTAACGACGAGTCCAGCGGCGAGGAGAGCTTCACCGCCGGCCTGCTCGAGTACCCGCAGTACACGCGGCCGGCCTCGTTCCGGGGCTGGGAGGTGCCGGAAGTCCTGCGCAGCGGCGATCACGCCAAGGTGGCTCGTTGGAGGCTGGCGCAGTCCCTGCGACGGACTGCGGAGCGCCGCCCGGATCTCATCGAGGCCCGAGGGGGCTTCTCGGAGGCAGAAGCGCACCTCATGCGGGAGTTCGGTCTCGAGCCGGCACACGATGAGGGAGCCGAGATGGGCGGGGGCGGCTCGCCGTCAGAGCTCGAGTAGGGCCCTGGCGGGTGCGGGGGACCCCGAAGCCCGGCTATCCTGTCCCTACCAGGAGTTCAGGTCGAGACGCCGGCTCCAGGCTCGGATCGCTTGCCCTCGTGCTGCTGTCCCAGCACTCGCCGTCGACCGACTCTCGCTACTGCATCCGCTGACCGCCTTGAGGAGCGTTGTCATGAACCCAACCGATCTCGTCGACCGCGCGAACCTGCGTGACGACATCCCCGACTTCTCGCCGGGGGACACGGTCAAGGTGCACGTGCGGGTCGTGGAGGGCAACCGTGAGCGCATCCAGGTCTTCCAGGGTGCCGTCATCCGCCGGCAGGGCTCCGGGGTGCGCGAGACCTTCACGGTTCGCAAGGTGAGCTTCGGTGTCGGCGTGGAGAGGACCTTCCCGATCCACTCTCCCCTGTACTCGAGGATCGAGCGGGTCACCGAGGGCGATGTCCGGCGGGCGAAGCTGTACTACCTCCGCGACCGGATCGGCAAGGCCGCCAAGATCAAGGAGAAGCGGGTCGCCCGCTGATCCGCCCGTCGTGAACTCACGGCAGAGCGCATCACAGTCCCGAGGAGCGCGATGAGTGCTGAAGAGGACCTCGATCAATTCGAGGCGGAAGTCGAGCTTGCCCTGTACCAGGAGTACCGGGCCGTGCTCCCGATGTTCAAGTACGTCGTGGAGACCGAGCGCCGCTTCTATCTTGCCAACGACGTGAAGGTCGTTCCGCACGCCGGCGCCGGCACCACCTATTTCGAGGTCGAGATCGGGGACGCCTGGGTGTGGGACATGTACCGTCCCGCTCGTTTCGTGTCGTCGGTCCGAGTGGTCACCTACAGGGACGTCAACGTGGAGGCGCTGCCCGAGACGGACGCCTGACTCCGTGCCGAGCGGGCGGCAGGCGCTCGGCGGTTACGGGGAGTCCCGCGCCGCAGCGTGGTACGCCGAGCGGAACTACGAGATCGTGGATCGCAACTGGCGCGTGGCGGGCGGGGAGATCGATCTCGTCCTGCGGCGCGGGCGCGAGCTCGTGTTCTGCGAAGTGAAGACGCGGTTATCGGATCGCTTCGGGAGCGCCGCGGAGGCCGTCACGCCGGCGAAACAGCGCCGCATCCGTCGTCTTGCGACCGTTTATCTCGCCAACCTCGGTCCGCCGCGCCCGAGCGTCATCCGATTCGACGTCGCCTGCGTGAGGGGCCGTGAGGTCGAGGTGATCGAGCAAGCGTTTTGAGCGCTCAGGCGGTGGCGTCGTCCGGCTCGACGGGCGGTGCGGCGACCGGTGGCTGCCTCGGTGCCTCCGCTGCGACAGGATCGCCGGCGTCCGGCGTCGGGTGGAGCGGGTCGTCGCTGCGCACGGAGTTGTCGGAGACGCGGTGCGACCAGTGGCGCCCGTCCCAGTACCGCTCCTCGTGGCGCCCCGTCGGATCCGGGTACCAGCCGAAGAGCGGGGGAGGCGTCACGGCCGGCACATAGGGGAGAGGCTGCGTCCATCCTTGCGGACCTGCCAAGCCGGGCTGGGCTCCCCCTGCGGGCGGGGTGCCTGAAGGGACCTGCCAGGGTGGCGTTGGCCCCGGGCCGGCGTGCGGTGGTTGCGGGGTGTAGGGCTGGCCGGGCTGCGGGGCGTAGGGCTGGCCGGGCGGTGGCTGGAAGGCTTCGGGCCCAAGAGGCGGCGGCCACGGCGGCGCTGCCGGAGAAGTGGCACCCTGCGGCTGCGACGGCTGCTGCCACGGACTTGCCCCTGCGGGCACCTGATCCGGGCTCGACGGCGGCTCCCAGCGAGCCCCGGGCTCGGCAGGGGGCGGCCAGCCGGGGTTCACGCCGGCGTCCTGGCCGGGCGACCCGGGAGCGGCGTGGGCGGAGTTGGCGCCGACGTATCCTCCCGGCCCGTAGGGGCCCGCTGCCGGCGGGCGCACCGGTCGCGTCGTCAGGCGGGCGACGGCTTCGAGCAGCAAGCTGAGCACCGGCACGAGGACGCCGAAGATGCCCCAGACCACCGCGGGCACCCGCCACGGGTAGGTTCCCGTCGCCCGGCGGCTGTAGACGGCGAAAGCGTAGGCGAGCACCCCGGACAGGACGGCCACTACCCAGACCTCGTCCATCTGACCCGACGTCAGGGTAGTCGTGCCTGCAGCAAGGATCGGAGCAGCGCCCCACATGGTGATCACCTCCGTACAAGGGTAACGCTCAGCCAGGTGCTCGCCTTCCCACCACGGATTCGGGCTCAGGGCAGCCCGTGTCGCCGTGCTCGCCCCAGGCAGGGGATGTGCCAGTGCCGTCGCAGGTCGGGGGCGTTGAGCGGGACGACCACGACATGGCCGGTTCCGCTCCGGATCTCCTGATTGCATCCGGGACACACGTAGTCCTTGCGTGCGTCGAACGGCTGGATGCGACGCAGCTCGGCCTGAGAACCCGTGATCGGGTCCTCGATGAAGGGCATGGGCCGGGCGTCCGACGGTCCCGGCGTAGTGCCCGACGCAGAAGGCTCGCCGTCCAACGGCGCGCCCGGGTGCCGCTGCCGCGCCCGTCCCGGCTCCTGTCGGGAACGGGAGCCGGGAGGCCGTGCGGAGCGGCGCCGGCGGCGACGGGGCGGTACCACGAGGCCCGATTATGGCCTTTTCCGACGAACCGCCCATTCGGCCGCTCGAGCCGCAGTGGGGACTGCACGCGGGCGCCCAGGGCGCCTGTGCGTCAGCCCGATCCGTTCTGGGAACCGCCCGGGCGGCAGCTGCCAGATGCCGGGCGAGGTCGAGTTGAGCTCGAGGCCGCTGCCGGAGCCGGCCGGTCGCCGCAGGGTCCGAGGAAGAACGAGACGCCGCTTCGCATCGGCTGTCCAGGGTCCCTTTGACATACTGGTCGGGCCGAGGGACCGGGATCGGGGCAGCCGTCTCGAGTGTGCGGTCGGGCAAGAACTCCAGGAAGGTGACGACCATGGCCGATGCTGACTTCGCCCGACTCGCCGACCGTTGTTGGCGGGTGCTCGAGCCCGTCCACGCCTTGACCTACTTCGCCGAGGAGTCGCGGGCGGCCGCTGATGCCGCCGGCCTCAAGGGCTGGTGGATGGGCTACTTCGCTTTCCGGGCAGCGCCCCTTGGTCCCGTGCCGGCCAGCGTCGTGCGGGCGACGTTCTACAACTTCCACCGCTCCCGGGTGGAGCGGGCCATTCCGGATGCCTGGGAGCTTGCGTCGATCGGCACCTTGCTTGCAGCGCGTGCCGACGCGGTCTCGGCGGCTCTGCGCCGCATCGTCGGAGACGAGCTGCCCGGAGTTGTAGCCGACGCCTTGCCGATCGCCCAGTCGGCGGCCTTGGCCTGCGAGTGCGTCGGTCGCCCGCTGGCAGCCGCCAACCAGGCCCTCGACTTCCCGGCTGATCCGGTGGCGGCGTTGTGGCAGCTCCTGACGGTGCTGCGGGAACACCGCGGGGACGGCCACGTCGCCTGTCTGACCCAGGCGGGTCTCGACGGATGCGAGGCGCTCGTCGTGCATGCTGCCTCCGGAGCCGTGCCGGCTGACGTGCTCCGTCTCAGCCGAAACTGGTCCGAGGCAGAGTGGGCCGCCGCCGAAGGGCGCCTTGTCGAGCGCGGCTACCTCGCCGGCGGGACGGCTACGGCGGCCGGCCTCGATCTGCGCTCCGGCATAGAGGCCGATACGAACCGTCTCGCCGCCCAGCCGTATGCCGAGATCGGCGCTACGGAGACCGAGCGGCTCACCGAGCTGCTGCGGTCACTGGCGCGAGACGTCGTGAGGTCGGGCACGTTCCCCTCCGTGAACCCGATCGGCCTCGACGCCTCCGCCGAGTAAAGCGGGAGCCGTCGCACCGCGAAGAGCCGCCTCTGCAACGACGGACAACTGCTGCGGAGGCGAAGCTCGTTGGCTCACGGACAGAGACGCTCCCCTCGAGGCGAGCGGCCAATCGAACGGCAGGTTACGCTCCCTGCCGCCGAGCCTTGTCGTCGACCTGAACCGAGGACACCCTGTTACCCACGCCGATTGGATCAACGTCACTGCCAACTGCGACGCTGTCGCCCGGACGCGGCGCCGGTAGCGCCGCCTCGTCGTGGAAGCCGTTTCGCACCCGCGTACGTAGCTCCGCCGCTGGCGTACTCGTTGTAGCAGCCAGTTTGCTGTTGGTCATGACGGCGAGCGGGGTCGCCTCCGCCTCGTTTGCGGCGGGAGTCAAGGGCTCACCGCAGCCGGAGTTGAAGCCGTTCCTGATCGGGACATCGAATTCTTCCGGTGGTGCGGTCGCGATCGAACCGGACGGCAGCTTGGTGGTGGTGTACGGGGTATCGGGCGGAAACGGCAAGACCAGAGTGTGCGTACTGGCTCGCGGAAAGGCCGCCTGCTCCCACACGACGACGTTGACGCCGCTCAGCAATGACGACACGTTCGGGGCGCCGCAGGTGTTCATTCCCTCCAGCAACCACGTCGAGGTCCTGCAGGGTGCCTGTTGCGACGCCAACCCGCTCGGTGGCGATGTGATGTACTCCTCGACGAACGGCGGCGTGTCGTTCGGGGCGCCGGTACGGGTCGGCTCGATCGGTGTGGCCTCCGCAATGCTGCTCGGGAGCCACATCGTGTTCGCCGGCACTGATGGCAACCGCCCGAACGTCGAGAGCCTCCCGGTCGGCGCGAGCGGACCGTCGCCGACCGCAACGCTCCCTCAAACCGAGGTGACCACCGTCGCTCTCGGTCACTACCGCGGTGGTGTGCTCGTCGCAAGTGCTTCTCTGTTCTCGGACTACTCGACCTCGGTTGAGTACGCTCCCGCAGCCGACAGCTCCAACTTCGGGGTCGCTTCCTCATACAAGAAGGTGGCGACGTTCAACCACGAAGATCTGCTCGCGATGTCGGGTGACGCGCTGCTCACCATCCAGACGACGGGCAAGAATCTGTTCGAGGTGCGGTTCTTCAACGGCACGAGCTTCGGTGCGGCCCACGCGGTGCCGGGCCTCAAGGAGCACACCCTGGGCGCATGGGAGACCATCGACCAGGATCCCGCCGGCGTCACCCACGTGTTCGTCGAGACCAACTGGACCAGCCCGATCTACACCCTCGAGGAAGCCTCGACGGCGAACGGCTCGGACTGGACGGGGTGGACCGACCTCGGCAACGCGATTTCCAGCACGTACTTCTACGCGGGACTGGACTCCATTGGAAGCGGTCTTGTGCTGGGGGACGGAGGTTCCAAGGCGATCGGCTATCCCGTGCTCGCTCCGCAGAGCGTGACATTCGCGCTGTCACAGACGAGCATCAAGCGTGGGCACAGCACGATCGGCAGGGGCAAGGGCAGCAAGGCGGCGGCCGGGCGCACGATCGAGCTGCAGATAGCCAAGGGCAGCCTGTGGTACAACGTCGCGTCGACGCACGAGTCGAGCTCTGGAGCGTTCTCCTTCACGATCAAAGGCTCGACCGTCGGTACCGCGCACTACCGTGCCGTTGCTTCGGACCTTGCCGGATATGTGCAGTACGGGTACTCCCCGGCGCGCACACTGACCGTGACGAGCTGAGCCCGCCGCCTCTGCGGTGTTGACGGCCTAAGGGCGGCCCTCCCAGAGAGCGGTCTCCCTGGGCCGTTGCGGCGCGTCGCCGTCCACCTGGCGCCGGCGCGAGCCGTCACGGCGGCCGTTCGGTCCGTCGATGGCTCATCTCGTGGCGGCGGTGACACAGCCTCCGCGTATGGTGCTCGGAGATCGAGCGGTCACTGATCCGGCTCGCCGGGCCATATAGACCCTCCCGAGAGCACCGTCACGCCCTGGAGGGAGCCTTCACGTGATCGCCGCTGTCCCATCCGCAACCTTGCTCGGAGTAGAGGGTCGCAAGATCCTCGTCGAGGTGCACGTGTCCAACGGCTTGCCCGGCTTCACGATCGTCGGGCTGCCCGACGCCGCCTGCCGCGAGGCGCGTGACCGCGTGCGCGCCGCCCTCTTGTCGAGCGGCCTGCCGTGGCCGACGCGTCGCGTGACCGTGAACCTCGCTCCCTCCGGCGTCCGGAAGGCGGGCGCCGGCCTCGACCTGGCGATCGCCGTCGGTCTGCTCGTGGCGAGCGGAGAGATCGAGGCGGCGGCCGTTGCCGGGTGTGCCTTCGTGGGCGAGCTCGGGCTGGACGGCACGTTGCGATCCGTGCCGGGCGTGCTGCCTGTCGTGGCAGCCGTCGCCACCGAAGCCGTCGTCGTGCCCTGGAGCGGCGTGCACGAAGCCCGCCTCGTCGGCGGCCCTGTCGTGCGCACGGCCCGATCTCTCCGTGAGCTCGTCGAGGCGATCCGCGGGCGGGCGCCCTGGCCGCAGCCGCCAGAGGCGAGCGGGCGTGGCCGCCGGCTGCTGCGCCCGGGTGCTGATCCGCTCGGCTCGGAGACCGCCGCCGACCTCACGGGCGAGCGGGCGCCCGACCTGGCGGAGGTGCGCGGCCAGGTTGTCGGTCGGCGCGCCGTCGAGGTGGCAGCCGCCGGAGGCCACCACCTCCTCATGTCAGGTCCGCCCGGCTCCGGCAAGACGATGCTGGCTCACCGCCTTCCCGGCATCTTGCCGCCCCTCGATCGGGCGGCCGTTCTCGAGACGTGCCGGGTTCATTCCTCAGCCGGGCTGCCGCTGCCGGAGCGCACGCTCGGAGGCGAGGCGCCGTTTCGGGCGCCTCACCACTCCGTCTCGGCCGTGGCGCTTCTCGGTGGAGGCACGGCGTACCTTCGCCCCGGCGAGATCAGCTTGGCCAGCAACGGCGTGCTCTTCCTCGACGAGATGGCCGAGTTCCCGACGGCGGTCCTCGACGCCCTCCGCCAACCGCTCGAGGAGGGCGTCGTCCGCATCGCCCGGGCGCGAGCGACCGTGACGCTGCCGGCACGCTTCCTGCTCGTCGGTGCCATGAACCCCTGCCCGTGCGGCCAAGGCGGCGCCTGCCAATCGTGTGGCTGCTCGCAAGCTCAGCTCGACCGCTACGCCCGGAGGCTGTCGGGGCCTTTGTTGGACCGCTTCGATCTGCACATCGCCGTCGAGCGCCTCGGCACGAACGACCTCTTCGGGCACGAAGCAGCGGAGTCGTCTGCCGTCGTGGCCGCTCGGGTGGCGGCCGCCCGCGCGATGGCACATGCCCGCGGCGTCACGTGCAACGCCGCCATTCCTGCACACCGGCTCGACGAGCTCGCACGACTCGACCCGAGGGCGACGGCGCTCTTGCGGCGCCGCGTGAACCAGAGCACGCTCAGTGCCCGCGGACTCGACCGTGTCCGCAGGGTTGCCAGGACGCTGGCAGACCTGCAACAGATGGAAGGACCGGTGTCGGCCGAGTCGGCAGCCACGGCGCTCGAGTTGCGGGCGGGCCGGCGAGCGCTCGTCGGGCGGTGGGTGGCATGAGCGACGCCGATCCGACTCGGGCGGAGCTGCCGGATGTCGCCTACGCCGTGGCGCTGGCGGCACTGCGCGACATGACGCCCGCTCGCCTGCGGGTGCTGCTCGACGGCTGCAGCGCTCGAGAAGTTCACGAGCAGCTCGTAGGGGGTAGTGCGGCCCTTGTGGAGCGTCTTGCCCGGCTGGGCGGCCCGCTGCCGGCGGCGCCGAGCGACGAACCGCTCGACATGGAGGTGGGCTGGGGTGTGTCCGGTTCACTCGGCGCCATGGAGCGAGCACGGGCGCGCGCCAAGGAGTGGCTGCGCGCCTGGCGCCTCGAGGTGAGCCGCTCCTCGGTGGCGCCGCGGTGGGCGGCGCTATCGGCCGGCGGCATCGGTGTCGTGCGTCGCGGTGAGGCGGCGTACCCATGCCGCCTCGGGAGGGCCCAGCAGACGCCCGAGCTGCTCTACGTGCGTGGACGCCTCGATCAGCTGGCGGGGCCCTGCGTCGGCATCGTAGGGACGAGGCGCGCCACCCACTACGGCCTCGAGGTGGCCGCCGAGCTCGGGCGTGAGCTGTCCGAGCGCGGTGTGGCGGTCATCTCGGGCCTCGCCCGCGGCATCGACGCCGCCGCCCACCGCGGGGCGCTCGCCGCCACGAGCCGGCCGAGCCTCCCCCTTGCCGTCGTCGGGGGAGGCGTCGACGTCGTCTACCCGCGCGAGAACCTGCGACTCTGGGACGAGGTCGTCGCCCGCGGCGGGGTCGTCTCGGAGGCGCCGCCGGGGGCCCCTCCGGAGAGCTGGCGCTTTCCCTTGCGCAATCGCATCATCGCTGCCCTCAGCCAGGTGCTCGTCGTTGTCGAGTCCTCCCGGCAGGGAGGCGCCATTCACACGGTGCTGGCGGCCGACACCTGCGGCGTTCCTGTTCTCGCCGTGCCGGGCTCCGTGCGCAGTCCGCAGTCGGAAGGCACCAACGCCATCATCCAAGAAGGTGGCGCCGGCGTTGTCCTCGACGTCTACGACGTCCTGGCGGAGCTCTCGATGGTCTGTGAGCACGATGGCACGCTCACCTCATTCTCGCCGGCGCGCACCGCAACAGACCCGCGACGGCCCGTGAGCCGTTCCTGGAGGCACGGGCGGGACCGCCGCCCGCCGCCTCCCCCCCAGGCCGAGCTGGGCGCGCCGGGACACCGAGCGGCTCGGCTCACGGCCGCTGCGTCCGGCGGGGCGCCGGAGCGCAGCGCCGTCCTCGACCGCTCGATCGCACTCTGCAACCCGACCGAGCGCGCCGTGCTGGAAGCCGTCGACTACACCGCCACGCTTGTCGACCTCGTGTGCGTGCGGACGAAGCTCGACCTCGGGGTCGTGGCACTCGCCATTGACCGCCTCGAGGAGCTCGGGCTCATTCGCGGTGACGGCGCCGCCTGGATCCGGGCGTGACCGACGAGGGCTGCCGGCGTCTCAGCCGCCGAGCAGCTCCACCGGGTCGCCCGCCTCGACGCCCAACGCCTCCGCCACCGCCGCGTTGGCGCAGACTCCGTTCACCGTGTTGACGCCACCCCGGAGGGCGGGATCGCCCGCGACGGCGCCCGGCACCCCGTGCTCCGCCAGCGCCAGCACGTAGGGCAACGTGGCGTTCGTGAGGGCATAGGTCGAGGTGTGCGGCACGGCTGCCGGCATGTTGCCGACGGCGTAGTGGAGGACGCCGTGCACGAAGTAGGTCGGATCCTCGTGTGTCGTCTCGTGCGTCGTCTCGATGCAGCCGCCCTGGTCGACGGCGACGTCGACGATGACGGATCCCGGCCGCATCATCGCCACCATGTCGTCGCTCACGACGACAGGGGCACGCCCGCCGGCGACGAGTACGGCCCCGATGAGGAGGTCGGCTTCGAGCAGGGCGCGCTCGATCGAACCTCGATTCGAAGCAAGGGTCATGATGCGGCCCTTGTGGATCTGGTCGACCCAGCGGAGCCGATCGACGTTGCGGTCGAGCAGAAGGACCTCGGCCTCCATGCCCTGGGCGATCCAGGCGGCGTTCCAGCCGACGTGGCCGGCCCCTATGACCACCACCCGGGCGGCGCGGACACCGGGCACGCCTCCGAGCAGGATCCCCCGCGTCCCGTTGCGCTTCTCGAGCAGTGAGGCGCCGACCTGCGTGGCGATCCGCCCGGCGACTTCGCTCATGGGTGCGAGCAACGGCAGATCACCGTTAGCCGTCTGCACCGTCTCATAAGCGATGCCGGTCGTCTTCGCCTCGAAGAGCGCCTCGGCGACCTCAGGGTAGGCGGCGAGGTGGAGATAGGTGAACAACACGAGGTCGTCACGCAGGTACCCGAACTCGGACTCCTGTGGCTCCTTCACCTTGCAGACGAGCTCGGACGCCCAGGCGTCCTCGGCGCTCACCATGGTGCCGCCGGCGGCGACGAAATCGGGATCGGAGAAGGACGACCCAACACCCGCTCCTGTCTGCACACGGACCGTGTGGCCGAGGGCGGTCAGTCCTCGCACGCCGTCAGGAGTCATGGCGACGCGGTTCTCCGCCGTCTTCACCTCGGTTGGGATACCGATGATCATCTCCGCGCTCCTCCTATTGGGGCTGCATCGCGATCCGCTCGGGGCGGATCCGGACTTT
This sequence comes from Acidimicrobiales bacterium, assembly GCA_052143575.1. Taxonomy (GTDB): domain Bacteria; phylum Actinomycetota; class Acidimicrobiia; order Acidimicrobiales; family Bog-793; genus JAKACA01. Next base: position 51,439 of record JBKQSP010000055.1, on the reverse strand, counting down.
GACGCGCTGCTCGCCGTCCCGACGGTTGGGGTGAACGGTCCCGAGGTGCTTGCGAGCGCGAAAGTTGAACAGGACGTCGTCATCGTCGACGTCGACCCGGCCGGGAGTCATGTCGGATCGACTCTTTGCGTCGAGGGACGCGATGTGGGCCAACATTGGCTCGCGAAGTGCTTCCTTCGCCCTCTCGGTGAGTCCCTGCGACACTGCAGTACCTCCGTGTTGGCCTCGGCCCCGACACGCTACCCGTCTCGGGCCACTACGGGTGGCTGCGAGCAACGACCGGGCTCGACTGGCCCGAGCCGCGGCGATCAAGGCGCACCCATCCGACCGTCCGCCGCTCCAGGGTGCCGGACGGCGTTCACCGTTCCTTCACCGCCCCGGAGGGCTGTTCACCGCGCAGTTACCGGCCCGGTCCTCATACTCGTCTTTATGGCTGACTTCCTTGCAGTACTTGGGACGGTGATCTTCGTCGTCCTCATGATGGGCCTCGTCAAAGCGATGGAGCACGTATGAGTCCCGTCCAGGGCGTGCTCCTCGCCCTCTCGTTCCTCGTCTTCGTCTACCTCGGGGTGGCGATGTTCCGGGCTGAGTGGTTCTGATGGACTTTCTCTGGGCCGTCATCGCCCTCGTCGTCGGCCTCGCTGTCGCCTGGCGCTTCCTCGGCTCCTACATGGCTGCCGTCTACGAGGACCGCATCCACTTCCTCGCATGGATGGAACGGCCCACCTACCGTCTGCTCGGCGTCGACCCCGACCGGGAGCAGTCGTGGCAGCGGTACGCCGGCGCCATGATCGTGTACTCGGGTGTCGCGATTCTCGTCGTGTACGGGATGATCCGCCTGCAGGGGAGCCTCCCGCTCAACCCCCAGCACATGGGTGCCGTGACACCGGCGCTGTCATGGAACACGGCGGTGTCGTTCATCACGAACACGAACTGGCAGAACTACTCCGGCGAGTCGACCATGTCCTACCTCTCCCAGATGGGGGCGCTCGCCGTGCAGAACTTCGTGAGCGCCTCCGTCGGCATCGCCGTCGCCGTCGCCCTCGTGCGCGGGTTCGCCCGCAAGGGGTCGAGCACGATCGGCAACTTCTGGGTCGACCTTATTCGAGGCGTGTACTACATCCTGCTTCCGATCTCCATCGTCTTTGCCGTCATCTTCGTGGCGCAAGGGGCGATCCAAACCTTCGCCGGCCCCGTGTGCGTCCACGACGTCATGAACAGCGCCCGGCAGTGCATCCCTCGGGGCCCGATGGGCTCCCAAGAGGTCATCAAGCAGTTGGGGACGAACGGGGGCGGCTATACGAACGCCAACGGGGCGAGCCCGTTCGAGAACCCGACCGGCCTCACGAACTTCCTCTCCTTCTACCTCATCCTCATCGTCCCGGTCGCCCTCACCTACACCTTCGGGAAGATGGTCGGCAGCATCCGGCAAGGTGTCGCGCTTCTCGCTGCCATGTTTCTCCTCTTCGGTGTGTGGGTCGGCTTCACGACCGCGGCCGAGTCCCACGGCAACGCGGCGGTGGCAACTGCCGGCGTGACGCATCAGCCGGGCGGCAACATGGAAGGAAAGGAGACTCGCTTCGGGGTCGCCCAGTCGTCGCTCTACGACGTGGTCTCCACCCAGACCTCCACCGGCAGCGTCGACGGGTCGAATGACTCCTACACGCCGGTCGGCGGCTTGGGCTTGCTGACCGGGATGATGCTCGGTGAGGTGACGCCCGGAGGGGTCGGCAGCGGGCTGTACACGATCCTCGTGTACGCGATCATCGCCGTCTTCCTCGGGGGGCTCATGGTGGGCCGAACACCCGAATACCTCGGCAAGAAGATCCAAGCCCGCGAGATCAAACTCGCCGGCCTTGCCTCGCTCGTCATGCCGATGGTCGTGCTCATCCTGACGGCCATCGCCGTCTCGCTGCATGCCGGGCGCGCCGGACCGCTCAATGCCGGACCACACGCCTTCAGCGAGATCCTGTACGCCGTCACGTCACAAGCCAACAACAACGGCTCCGCCTTTGCCGGCCTCACCGGCAACACCGCCTTCTACAACGTGCTCGGCGGCATCGACATGCTCCTCGGTCGCTTCGCCATCATGGTCCCGGCGCTGGCTCTTGCCGGAGGATTGGCTGCCAAACAGGCCGTCCCCGCCTCCGCCGGCACTTTCCGCACCGACAAGCCGCTCTTCAGCGGGCTCGTCGTCGGCGTCATCATCATCATCGGGGCGCTGACCTTCTTCCCGGCCGTCGCGCTCGGTCCTGTGGTCGAGCAGCTCATCCACGGGAGGTTCTTCTAGTGGCGGGCGCCCCGGTGACGGAGACGCGAATGAGCGAGCCCGGACCGAGGCCGAGCACTCCACAGCCAAGAGGCGTCACGCGCGCTCGAGGTTTGTTCGAGGGCGAGGTCCTCCGGCCGGCTCTCGTCGACTCCTTCAAGAAGCTGCACCCCCGGGTACAGGTAAGGAACCCGGTCATGTTCGTGGTGCTCATCGGCACCATCGTCACTCTTGCCGAGTCGCTCGCCCACCCAGGGCTCTTCGACTGGAGCATCACGATCTGGCTGTTCCTGACGGTGATCTTCGCCAACTTCGCCGAGGCCATCGCCGAGGGCCGGGGCAAGGCCCAGGCCGACACGTTGCGCAGAATGCGCTCGGACACCGAGGCACGCCTCCTGAGCGCCGACGGCGTCGAGGAGCGGGTGCCGGCGGCTTCGCTCCGCAAGGGCGACGTCGTCGTCTGCGAGGCCCTGGACCTCATCCCCTCCGACGGCGAGATCATCGAGGGCATCGCCTCGGTCGACGAGTCCGCCATCACGGGCGAGTCGGCGCCGGTCATCCGGGAGTCGGGCGGCGACCGCTCGGCGGTGACCGGAGGTACGAAGGTGCTCTCCGACCGCATCGTCGTGCGCATCTCGGCCGATCCAGGTGAAACGTTCCTCGACCGCATGATCACCCTCGTCGAAGGCGCCAACCGGCAGAGGACGCCGAACGAGATCGCCCTGACGATCCTGCTGGCTGCCCTCACCATCATCTTCCTTCCGGTCGTGGTGGCGCTCCAGCCCTTCGGGCACTACGCCGGCGCCACGGTGTCGGTCGTCGTCCTCGTCGCCCTCCTCGTCTGCCTCATCCCGACCACGATCGGTGCGCTGCTGTCGGCGATCGGCATCGCCGGCATGGACCGCCTCGTGCAGCGCAACGTGCTGGCGATGTCCGGCCGCGCCGTCGAGGCGGCCGGCGACACCCAGACGCTGCTGCTCGACAAGACCGGCACCATCACCCTCGGCAACCGCATGGCGTCCGACTTCTTTCCCGTCGGGGGACAGCAGGAAGAAGCCGTGGCCGATGCTGCCCAGCTCGCCTCTCTCGCCGACGAGACGCCGGAAGGGCGCTCGATCGTCGTGCTGGCAAAGGAGCGCTTCCAGATCCGCCAGCGCGACATGGGGAGCGAGCACACCTTCATCCCCTTCTCGGCCGTCACCCGCATGTCCGGGCTCGACATGGATCACCGTCAGGTGCGAAAGGGCGCCGCCGACGCCGTCAAGCGCTGGGTGAGCGAGCTCGGCGGCAGCATTCCGAGCGACCTCGACCCCATCGTCGAGCGCATCTCGCGGGCCGGCTCGACCCCCCTCGTCGTCGCCGACGGGCCGAAGGTGCTCGGCGTCATCGAGCTGAAGGACGTCGTGAAGCAGGGCATCCGTGAGCGCTTCGTCGAGATGCGTGCCATGGGGATCCGCACCGTCATGATCACGGGCGACAACCCCCTCACGGCCGCCGCCATCGCCCAGGAGGCCGGCGTCGACGACTACCTCGCCGAGGCGACGCCGGAGAACAAGCTGGCGCTCATCAAGGCCGAGCAGGAGGGCGGCAAGCTCGTCGCCATGACCGGAGACGGCACGAACGACGCCCCCGCCCTCGCCCAGGCCGACGTCGGCGTCGCCATGAACACGGGCACGACGGCGGCCAAGGAAGCCGGCAACATGGTCGACCTCGACTCGAACCCGACCAAGCTGCTCGACATCGTCGAGATCGGAAAGCAGTTGCTCATCACCCGTGGTGCGCTCACGACCTTCTCGATTGCCAACGACGTCGCCAAGTACTTCGCCATCATCCCGGCGTTGTTCGTGACGACCTACCCACAGCTCGAGGCGCTCAACATCATGAAGCTTCACTCGGCCACGAGCGCCGTCCTCTCCGCCGTCATCTTCAACGCCCTCGTGATCGTCGCCCTCATCCCGCTCGCCCTCCGGGGCGTCAAGTTCCGGCCGGTGGGAGCTGCTCAGCTGCTGCGCCGCAACATCTGGATCTACGGCGTCGGCGGCATCATCGTCCCGTTCATCTTCATCAAGCTCATCGATCTCTTCCTGACTGCTGTGGGGTGGTACTGATGCTCGTGCATCTGCGACGCGCCGTCGTCGTCTCGGTGGTGTTCTTCCTCGTGTGCGGGCTCGCCTACCCGGCTCTCGAGACCGGTCTGGCACAGCTGTTCTTCCCCAAGCAGGCGAACGGGTCGCTCGTCAGTGACCACCACCTCGTCATCGGATCGAGCCTGGCGGGCCAGCAATGGAAGGGACCGGAATGGTTCCAAGGCCGACCGGATCCGGACAACCCCATGGCGACCGGGTCGCAGAACTACGGCCCGAAGTCGAAACTACTGCTGCATTTCGCACAACAACAGGTCGCCGTGCTGAAGGGCGAGGGCATCACCCCCACGAACGATCTCGTTACCGGCTCAGGAAGTGGCATCGATCCTGACATCAGCCCCTCGGATGCCTATGACCAGGTACCGGCGGTGGCGAAAGCCGACCACCTTTCGGTGGCTGTTCTCGACCACCTGGTCACCCTGCACGTCGTTGGTGCCGAGTGGGGCTTCCTCGGGGCTCCCTACATCGACGTTCTCGAGCTGAACGAGGCGCTCGCCGCACTGCGATGACCGGCCACTCTCGTGTCGAGACGGCGGGTTCGAGTGATGCGGCTGTTGCCCGGCAGGTCGCCGACGCCCAGCCCCGCCGGCGGGTGCTCCTCACCGGACAGATCTCCGCCACCGACATGACCGCCCTCGGCAGCGGATGCGCTTACCGCTGTGTCCTTTGCGACGCTACGGGTGAGATCGACCTCCTCTTCCTCGGTCGCTCCCGGGTCGCCGGTCTGGAGGTGGGCGCACGGTGCGAGATCGCCGGCACGGCACGATGCGACGGCGGGCGCTTTGTCGTCTGGAACCCTCTGTACCGGCTGATGCCACCCGAAGGCCGGGTGACATCGGAAGGGTGTCGGCGGGATCGGCTGCCGAGCGAAGACGATGACGTCAACCTCGACGAGGTCTCTTCGTCCCGAACCGCCTCATGCGCCGGCGGCGGGCGATCGGCCGCTCCCGCCGCCACCGACAGGGGTACGAATCACGGTCGTCTTCGCCTCTATCTCGGCGCCGCTGCCGGTGTCGGAAAGACCATCGCCATGCTCGAGGAGGCGCGGCGCCTCCGCGAGCTCGGCACCGATGTCGTCGTCGGCTGCGTCGAAAGCCACGGTCGAGCGGAGACGGCAGCCCGGATGGCGAATCTCGAGGTTGTCCCCCGGCGGCTCGTCGAGCGGCGTGGAGCAGGCTTCGAGGAGCTGGATCTCGAGGCGATCATCGCGCGCCGGCCCGTTGTCGCGCTCGTCGACGAGCTGGCGCACACCAACGTGCCCGAGCAGGGACGGCACGAGAAACGCTGGCAGGACGTTCTCGACCTCCTCGAAGCCGGTATCGACGTCGTTTCGACCGTCAACATCCAGCATCTCGAGAGCCTGGCCGACGGCATCGAGCTCCTCACCGGCGTGCGAGTGAGCGAGCGGGTACCGGACTGGGTGGTGCGACGGGCCGACCGGATCGAGCTCGTCGACACCTCGCCCGAGCAGTTGCGCCACCGGATGCTCAACGGCGGTGTCTATCCTCCCGAGGAGGCTCCTCAGGCGCTCTCCGCCTTCTTCCGGGTCGGCAACCTGACGGCGCTGCGCGAGCTGGCGCAGCGCTTTCTTTCGAGGGCCCCAGAGGAAGAGCTGCTCGGATTCCTGCAACGGCAGGTTGGCGCTCGCTCGGGCGAGACGGGCGAACAGGTCATGGTCGGCGTCGGTGGCCCCGGCACGGAGGCCATCGTGCGGAGGGCGTGGCGGTTGGCAGCAGCCGTCAAGGCGGAGCTCCATGCCGTCCACGTCGTGAACCCGAGCGCCGTCGGCAGATCCCGGCGGGAGGATCTGGCACAGCTTCGCGGACTCGTGTCAGCAGTCGGGGCAAGCTGGCACGAGGTGCGGAGCGACGACATCGCCAGCGCCCTCGTCGGCTTCGCCCGGCAGCAGGAGATCACCCAGATCATGCTCGGCTCCAGCCAGCGGGGCCGCTGGCAGGAGATTACCGGTGGCGGCTCGACGGTGAGGCGCGTCACGATCCTCGCCAACAGCACAGACCTCGACGTTCACATCATCGCGAGGCGAGAGCTTCCCGTCGAGTGACGCTCCTCTCCCCAGGGCACCCGCCGCTGTGGGCGGCAGCATCGGCATCCGGGCGCCAGCCGATCTCTAAGCTCCCTCTCGGACACGAGGAGTGGGTGCACAAGGAAGCCCGATGAAGCGTCTGATCGGCACCGTGGCTGCACTGGCCAGCATGGGCGCTCTCACGAGCGCAATGCTGCCCTTGCGAGCCCACCTGAGCATCGCGACGACGGCCTTGATCCTCGTCGTCCCCGTGGTGATCGGCGTGGTCACGGGTGGCTTCGTCGCCGGAGTCGTCAGTGTGGCGGTCGGCTTCCTCGTCTACGACTTCTTCTTCATCCCGCCCTACCTGACCTTGTGGGTCGGAGCTCCGCAGAACTGGGTGGCGCTTGGCGTCTATGTCATCGTCATGCTGCCGGTAGCCAAAGTCGTTGCCGGCATGAACGAAGCACGGGCGAACGAACGGCGCCACAGCAAGGAGATCCGCCAGCTCTTCGAGCTGTCGGATCTCCTCGTCGGGGACAAGCCCCTCGACGTGCTCCTGTCGGTCATCGTGACAACACTGGCCGACGTCTTCGGCTCGCGACAGGTGGCGCTCCTGCTGCCGCAGAACGGCCGACCGCAGATCGTGGCATCTGCCGGCGACCCTCTCAGCGACGAACAGCTCAGCCTCGTTCTGCCGTCACGCGGCTCGCCGACGGTCGCCGACGCCGAGTCCTTCGAGCGCGGCGGCCTCCTCGTGCTCGCCCTCAGCGCGGCCGGCCGGCCCGTCGGCCTTCTCGTGCTCTCGAGCGAGACGGCAGCTCAGCATGAGCGCGAGCCGTTGCTGCTGTTCGCCAACCAGATCGCCCTCGCCGTCGAGCGCGCCCAGCTGCGCGAGGAGGCGCTGCGAGCGCAGCTGACCGAGGAAGTTGCGCGCCTGTCGAGGACGCTCGTCGCCGCAGTGTCCCACGATCTGCGGGCGCCCCTGGCCTCCATCAGAGCTTCCTCCTCCACGTTGTCGGACACGGACCTCGACCTCAGCCCTGAGGATCGCCAGAAGCTGACCTCCCTCATCGACGCGCAGGCGGGACGGCTCGCCAATCTCGTGCAGAGTCTGCTCGACATGAGCCGCATCCAGGCAGGCGTGCTGGAACCCCGCCGCAGCGTCCTCCCGCTCGAAGAGCTCGTGACGAGCGTCGTGAATGACCTCACGCCGGCTGCCCGGGGGCACTCGGTGGACGTTCTGCTGGCCGACGACCTCCCCCCGATCGATGTGGATCTGGTGCTCATCACACGAGTCCTCGCCAATCTTCTCGAGAATGCGTTTCGCCATGGTCCGAAGAACACCGTCGTCACGATCCGGGCCGCTCGCCTCGACGAGGAGACCATCGAGCTTTCGGTCGAGGACGCCGGGCCGGGAGTCAGCCCCGACCGCCGAAATGAGATCTTCGGTCTGTTCATGCGCCGCGACGGTGACGCCGGCGCCGGGCTCGGTCTCGCCATCGCCAAGACCTTCGTGGAGGCTCACGGAGAGCGCATCTGGGTCGAGGACGCTCCCGCCGGGGGCGCCCGGTTCTGCCTCACGCTGCCGGTGGCGGCGCCAATACTCGAGGAGGCGCGGATTGCCGAACATTCTGATCATTGACGACGACCCCGATCTGCTCGGCGTCTGCACGGTCGGCCTGCAGGCGCTCGGGCACACGGTCCTGACGGCCGACACGGGGCGGGAAGGGCTCAGCGACGTCGCCATCCGGGTGCCGGAGGTCGTGGTGCTCGACCTCGGCTTGCCGGACGTCGACGGGCTGGAGGTCTGCAAGCAGATCAGGAGCTGGAGCGACGTACCCATCGTCGTCCTGTCCGCCGACGGATCCGAGGATCGCAAGGTAGAGGCCTTGGACGACGGTGCTGACGACTACATGACCAAGCCGTTCAGCATGCGAGAGCTCGACGCTCGACTGCGAGTGGCGCTCCGCCACCGCGGCACGGTCGACGGCTCGGTCACCGAGCTCGACGCCGGACGGCTGCATCTCGACCTCGTTCACCGCGAGGCGAGCTTCGACGGAGCCGCCATCGATCTCACACCGAAGGAGTTCGACTTTCTCACCTTCCTTGCTCGAAACGCCGGGCGGGTCTGCACCCGCAGGATGATCCTCGAGAACGTCTGGGGCCCCGCTTATGTGAGGGAGCTGCACTACCTCAAGGTCTACGCCTACCGGATCCGCCGCAAGCTCGGTGACGAGAGCGGGCGCTTCCTGCAGAGCGACCCGTCGGTCGGCTACCGCCTGTCGGCGGGCGACTGAAGAACAGGTCTGGAGCCCCGCCGGCATCCGATGATCGGGACGGCCCCAACGCGGCCTACCCCCCATGCTGCTCACGTCCGGGTAGCCTCTAGCTGCGCATCGAACTGACCTGCAGTCGAGCGCCCTCTCGACACGATGATCCTCGACCGCATCCACACTCCGAGCGACGTGAAGGCGCTCTCGCACGCCGAGTGCGAAACCCTCTCCGCGGAGATACGGCAATTCCTCGTGGAGTCGGTTTCGAAGACCGGTGGTCACCTCGGGTCCAACCTCGGTGCCGTCGAGCTGACGATCGCTCTGCACCGGGTCTTCGACTCTCCCCGAGACCTCCTGCTGTTCGACACCGGGCACCAGGCCTATGTGCACAAGCTGCTCACGGGCAGGAAGACGGGCTTCGAGCACTTGAAGCAGGAAGGGGGGCTCTCGGGTTACCCGAACCGCAGCGAGTCCATCCACGACCTCGTGGAGAATTCGCACGCCTCGACGGCGCTTTCCTACGCCTACGGGATGGCCTCGGCGCTCCGGATCGCCGGGGAGAGCGACCCGGCCGTGGGCGGGCGGCGGGTCGTTGCCATCGTGGGGGACGGAGCGCTCACGGGCGGCCTCGCCTACGAAGCGCTCAACAACTTGGGGCACTCGGGCGCCCGCGTCCTCATCGTGCTGAACGACAACGGCCGCAGCTACGCACCCACGATCTCCAAGCTGTCCGGCTCCCTCACGCAACTCCGGCTCGACCCCCGCTACGTGCAGCTGCGCGAGCGCATCCGCCACGGCCTGCGCGACCTCCCGTCCGGCGTCGGCTCGGTCGCCTATACCTCGATCCACGGGCTCACCTCGGCGCTGCGCGAGGTCGTGGAGCCGCACGTCTTCTTCGAGTCCCTCGGCGTCCGCTACACCGGACCGTTGGACGGGCACGACATCGCCGCCATGGAACAGGCGATGCGCAGAGCGGCCACCTGGCAGGGACCGATCGTGCTGCACGTGCTGACGCAGAAGGGCAAGGGCTACGAGCCGGCCGAGAACGACGAGATCCAGAAGCTGCACGACTTCCGGGCCGTGTCGGCGAGCGCCCCCGTCCCGGTGAGCGGGACGGGGGCCGTGCAGACGAGCGGCGCCGTCCCTCGAGTCGGAGCGCCGACGGACGATCCCGGCGCCCTGCCCCCTCCGACGCCTCTCGGCGAGAGCTACACCGACGCCTTCACAAAAGCCCTCATCAATGCGGCCGAGGCCGACCCGCGGATCGTCGCCATCACGGCCGCCATGCCGGGGCCGACGGGCCTGCTCAGCTTCCAGGACCACTTCCCGGAGCGTTTCTTCGACGTCGGCATCGCTGAGCAGCACGCCCTCACGGCCGCAGCCGGGATGGCGATGACGGGACTGCATCCCGTCGTGGCCATCTACTCGACGTTCCTCGCCCGCGCCGTCGACCAGTGGAACCTCGATGTCGGTTTGCACCGGATGCCTGTCGTCGTCGTAGCGGACCGGGCTGGCATCACCGGTGACGACGGACCGTCTCACCACGGCCTCTACGACATGGTGCAGGCGCTGCAGGTGCCGAACCTCTGCATCTTCGCCCCCTCCGAGCCCGCCGAGCTCGAGCCGGCGCTCACAGCGGCGTTGGCAGCCAGCGGCCCGTCTCTCGTCCGCTACCCGAAGACCCCTTCGCCCGGGCCGCTGGCACCTCCGGGATCAGGCCTCGAGTCGCGCACGCTCCGGGAGGGCGCCGGGCACGTCGTCCTCATCGGGATCGGCAAGCTGGCACGAGCGTGCCTCGAGGCCGCTTCCCTGCTGGAGGCCGATGGCCTCGACGTCACCGTCGTCGACCCTCGAGTCATCCGGCCGGCCGACCCGGCCATGCTCGAGCAGATGGTCTCCGCCCATCTGCTCGTGACAGCCGAGGACGGGCTGGCCCTCGGCGGCGCCGGTTCCTACCTGTGCGCGGAGACGGAGTCGCTCGCCGCCTCCCGAGACCTCCCAGGCCCGCACTGCGTCGTCCTCGGGGTGCCCACGACCTACATCGCCCACGGCAAGCCCGACGCCATCCTGTCCCGGCTCGGCCTCGACGGCCCCGGCATCGCCTCGTCAATCCTCACGGCATCCCGGCGCTTCCCCGCCACCTCGGCCTGAGGAGCGGGGCCCGGCTCGGCCCGGCCGCCTCCCGCGCAACCGGCTTCAAGGCGGAGCCGCCACGGGAAGTCGTCAGATCAGAAGAGTGGCACGAGCCGGGGCTCGCCGCCCTCGCCGTCGCCCCGCTCGTCGTCGGCGGCCTCTGCGAGGGGCGCCACCAGCTGGGGCCCGTCCGTCTGCGCATTGTTGACGGCCGGCGACACGGCGTAGGAGCGGAGCAGCCCTGCCGGCGCCGGCTGCAGGAGGGACGTGAGCTCGCCGGCCTCGTGCAGGCTCGGGTCGAGCCACGTCGCCCAGTCGTCCCGCCGCAGGATGACCGGCATGCGGTCGTGCAGCGGCTCGACCGCCGCATTGGCCGTCGTCGTGATGACGGTGCAGGACAGCAGCCATCGGTCGTGCCAGCCGGCGCCCGCAAGCATCGTCTCGGGATCGCCTTCCCCCGGCGCCTTCCAGGCTTCCCACAGACCGGCGAAGGCCAGCAGCCCACCGTCGGCCGCCGTGAAGCACCACGGCTGACGTCGAAGCACGCGCCCGCCTGGTGAGGCGGTGATCTTCTCCCACTCGTAGAAGGCGTCGGCAGGGATGAGGCAGCGGCGCTTCAGCAGGGCCGTGCGAAAGGCCGGTCGCTCCAACAACGTCTCTGCTCGGGCGTTGAAGGCCCGCACCCCTGCGGCCGGATCCTTCGCCCAGGACGGCACGAGACCCCAGCGGTAGTCCGTCAGGCGCCGGCGCTCCTCCTCGGTGTCCTTCCGGACCCGCGTGGCGACGGCGAGGACGCCGTCGGTCGGCGCCACGTTCCAGCGCGGCGCCAGCAGCTCCTCCGGGACCTCGAGGTCGTCGACCTCGAGGAGGGCGGCGATGTCCTCGACCGGCCGGCTGGCTACGAAGCGACCACACATCGGTGACGAACCTACCGCCACGACTAGTGGCGTTGCCGATAAGTACATCGGTGTAATTTTGAGGCGTCCTAACGAGAGTTGGGAGGTCGCTCGGTGTCTCGCCGCTCGCCGTTCGAGGTGCAGCTCTCGCTCGAGGAGCGCTCGATCCTTGAGGTCCGCGCCTCGTCGCGCACCGCGCCCCACGCGACCGTCGTGCGGGCTCGCGTCGTGCTGCTCGCCGCAGCGGGCATGCAGAACGTGGAGATCGCCCGGCGAGTCGGGGTCTGCGTCGACGTGGCCTCGAAGTGGCGCAAGCGCTTCTGCGAGGAGGGCCTCGCCGGCCTGCGCGACCGGCCGCGCTCGGGACGCCCGCGCATCTTCGGTGCCGAGGTGGTGGTCGCCATCAAGGCGATGGCCTGTGAACCACCCGAACAGCGCCAGGTGCCGCTGTCACGGTGGAGCTCGTTCGAGCTCTCCGCCCAGGCGGTGAGCGAAGGGCTCGTCCCGGCGATCTCGTCCTCGACGGTTCGGCGCTGGCTGGCGTCCGCTGCCATCAAGCCGTGGCGCTACCGATCCTGGATCTTCCCCCGCGATCCCGACTTCGCCGACAAGGCCGCCCGCGTGCTCGACCTGTACGAGCGGATCTTCGACGGCGTACCGCTCGGGGCGCACGACTACGTGATCTCGGCCGACGAGAAGTCACAGCTGCAGGCGCTCTCTCGCTGCCACCCTGAGCTGCCGTGCGGCGTGGGGCGCCCCCGACGGGTGGAGTTCGAGTACGAGCGGCACGGCACGCTCTGCTACTTCGGCGCCTACGACGTGCACGCCGCCCGACTGTTCAGCTGGATCGCCCCGAAGACCGGCATCGTCCCGTTCATGGAGCTCGTCGAGAAGGTGATGACCGTCGAGCCCTACGCCAGCGCCGACAACGTCTACTGGATCGTGGACAACGGCTCCTCGCACAACGGGCAGCGGTCGGTCGAGCGGATGGCCGCCGCTTTCCCGAAGGCCCGCCTCGTCCACCTACCCGTGCACGCCTCCTGGCTGAACCAGATCGAGGTCGTCTTCTCCGTCGTCCAGCGCAAGGTCGTCAAGCCGGCCGACTTCGCCGATCTTGACGCGCTGGCCGACCGCCTGCAGCGCTTCGAGGAGCGCTACAACGCCACGGCAAGCCCCTTCGACTGGCGCTTCACCAGCAAGGACCTCGCCGGACTGCTGGAGCGGATCGACGCCCACCGGCTGGGCGAGCCGGCGATGATCGCCGCCTGAGCCGCCAGCACCGCCAAGATAGGACGGTGAAGGCTCCCCCTGGTTCGACAAAGGACAGTCTCGCCCACCGCCTGCGACGCCACGCACTCGAGCGTTGGCCCGAGCTCACCGACCTCACGGTCCGCTTCCGAGCGCACTTCGCTTATGTCGACGCCGTGCTTCCAGACGGCACCACCGTCAAGCTCTGCCGCCTCCGCTACGCCGGATCGGCGAGCATGTGGGGCTTCGCCATCTACCGGGCCAGTCACGACGACTACGAGGACTCGTTCCTGCCGAGCGGCATGATGGGCGGCAGCCCCGAGGAAGCCCTCGACTGTGCCGGCGACCTCTACCTCGGTGACCTGGACATATGGCTGCGGGATACACCGACGAACTAACGCGCGGCACCACTAGGTCTCGAAGCCCTCCCAGTAGGTGCCGGCCATCATCTCCTCCAGCGTGGAGCGGTGCAGGATCAAGTCGTTCGGATCCTCCGGCATGACGGCCTGGCCGAAGGCGATCTGGCGACGCGTGACCCGGAACATGATGGCGCCGTGGTGCAAGGCGGCATAGAACAGGAAGAACCTCAGGTCCCGCACGATCGTCCCGCTCTCGGCCTCGTAGGTCGCCACCGCCTCCGGCACTCGCATGAAGTGGCGCATCGGCTCGATCTCCATCAGGGCGGCGATGTCGTCGAACCAGCGGTGCAGGTAGATCATCCAGCCGAGGTCGACCTCGCGGGGCGCCAGGCCGACCATCTCCCAGTCGAGCAGTGCCACGGGCGTGAAGTCCCGAAAGACCATGTTGCCGATGCGTGAATCGCCCCAGCTGAGCACGTGGTCGTCCACCGCTGAAGGCCAGTGACGCTCGAGCCAGGCGAAGCCTTCCTCGAGAACCGACGACCTGACGCCGTCCGCAGAGCACCAGTCGTAGTACTGGCGGACGTGGGCGACGTGGCGGTGCAGGGCGGTGGCGCCGTCGGTGCCGAAGGCGAGCCGCCCCTCCAGGGCGGGCGGCAACTCCACTCGGTGGACGGCGGCGAGGGCGGCGAGGGCGCCATCCTGCAGGCGGCGCTGGTCGCTCCGACCGGCCGCCGTCAGCCAGGACCCGAACGGGTAGGGGAGGATGTCCGGCGGTATCTCCCCCTCGATGCGGTCCATGACGAAGAAGGGCACACCAAGCGGCTTCGGGTCGAGCTCGAGGCGCCGCACGGCCGGCACGGGCACGTCCGGGTAGCCGGCGAGGTGCTCGAGGACGAGGAACTGCTTCTCGAGGTCGTAGCTCGGAAAGACCGGGACGGCCGATGCATCCGGTGCCAGGCGGGCGACGAGACGGCGCCGCCCGCCGCCGTCCTCGTCCTCCACGTCGAGCATGACGGAGAGGCTCGATACGCCGGTGTGCTCCGGGACCTCCAGCGAGGCCACCCGCCTGCCGAGGCCCGCAGCCGAGAGCCACGCCTCCAGGGCCGATCGCAGCTCCTCCCGGTCCCGTGTGGAGGACTGCAGGCCGAGGGCGTCGTTCGTCTCAACCCGCTCCGTCACGGCGCCACGCTCTCCCAGCCGGCGAAGCTTGACGGGGCGTGCCGACCGAAGCAGGCATGCTCGAAGAGCCCGTAGCCGAGCTGCCCGTCACAGCTGGCGCGGGCGATGTGGTCGATGACGCCGAAAGCCGTCTGGCCCTGCAAGGCGGGGTCGTCGAGGTCGGCGTCGACGCGGGTGGCCGAGCCGGGGCCTCGCCAACGCCCGTGCGACCAGCCGGGGTCGCCGTTATAGCCGGGACCCGCGTTGAGCAGGACGTAGCCGAGGCTCTCGATCTCGACGACCGTTGGCGTCCCTCGCTTTGTCATCGTGATGGTGGCTCCGCTCGGCACCCGCGTCCCGGTGCGGTAGTGAACCACGATGTCCGCCCATCCGAGCTGCTCGGCTGGGCGACCCGTCTCCGACGGCCAGACGCGCACCGCTTCGGCCGTCGTGCGGGTGCCGTCCCCGTCCTCCTGGGCGATCACGACGATGGCGAAGTCGTCGAAACGCAGCGGCACATAGGTCCACCAAAAGCCGAAGCCGCCCGCCGGCTCAGCGGCCGGGCGGCCGGGCGGCTCGCTCTCGCCGACGGGGCGGATGCCCCAGGAACGGTCCCGGGTGCCCGCCGACGAGGCCGTCGTGAAGCTGAACTCCTCGCCGTCGAGGTGGACGGTGCCCTCGCACGTCCCGACCTGGGCGAAGCGAGCGCCCTCGAGGATGATGCGAGGGCCGGAACGCATCGTGTGGAGCGGCTCGTCCACGGCGGGGAACGACCCGGTCCAGAGGAGGTCGAGCCCGATCCCGAGCTCGCCGGGTTCACAGGCGAGGCGTAGCTGTCGCAGCGGCTCGACGACCTCGATCCCGAAGGGGCCGACCCGCTGTGAGGTGCGGTCCGAGCCGAGCCCGTCGGACAGCTGCAACGTCGATTGCCGACCGTTGCGCATCACCGTGACGAAGGCGTCGGTGACGCCGAGGTTCGGGTAGACGCCCATCCCGGCGACGAGGAAGAGCTCCCCTGTCCGGTTGTGGGCATTGACGTAGCAGCGGTCGTAGGCGTTGCGATCGCTCGTGGCGACATACGCCATCGACAACGGCACCTGGTGAACCGGGTATTCGTCGAGCGGAACCGGCATGTCGAGCCTCCCCCTTTCGCCCTCAGCATCCTGCCAGACCTGCAGGCCACGCTTGATGCCAAAACGAGAACATGTTCTACTTATCGCCGGTGGAGTTCAACCTGGCCGACCTCTTCGAGTATGCCGTCGACGTCTTCGGCGATCGCGAGTACCTCGTCGCCAACGGCGTCCGCCGGACCTATGACGAGATGGAGGGGCGGGCCAACCAGCTCGCCCACCACTTGGCCGCCGCCGGCGTCGGGCCGGGCGATCACGTCGGCATCTACGCCTACAACCGCGTGGAGTGGGTCGAAACCCTCTGGGCCGTCTTCAAGCTGCGGGCCGTTTGGATCAACATCAACTACCGCTACGTCGAGGACGAGCTCCGCTACCTCTTCGCCAGCTCGGACGTCGTGGCCATGGTCGTCGACCGCCACTTCGCACCACTCGTCATCGCCTGCCGGGACGCCCTCCCGCGACTGCGTCACGTTCTCGTCGTCGATGACGGCACGGGGCCGGCCGCTGGCGGGGGGGATCTCTTGCCGGGTGCCGGGCAGATCGACGTCGTCGATTTCGAGGCGGCGCTGGCGCCCTGCTCGCCGGAGCGCGATTTCGCGCCTCGCTCCGCCGACGACCGCTACATCCTGTTCACGGGTGGTACGACGGGCCTTCCGAAAGGTGTCGTGTGGCGGCACGAGGACGTGCTGTTCGCCCTCGGCGGAGGCATCGACCCCCTCACCAACATCCGCATCGAGGATCCGCACGACCTCGCCCGCAAGGCGCTCGCCGACAACTTCGCCGTCACGTTCCTGCCGATCGCCCCGCTCATGCACGGCGCCACGCAATGGGGCGTCATGGGGCAGAGCTTCAAGGGGAACCGGGTCGTCCTCGTGGAGCGGTTCGACCCGGCCGGCGTCTGGCGGCTCGTGGGCGAGCTCGGGGTCAACCTCGTCATGTTGACGGGCGACGCCATGGCGCGCCCGCTGATCGAGGAGTTCGAGGACAGGGCGCTCGCCGGCGAGCCCTATGACACCTCGTCGCTCCTCGGGCTCTCCTCGACGGCCGCCGTGTTCTCCCCGGACGTGAAGGAGGCGTTCTTCCGCTCTTTCCCGAGCCTGCTCATGACCGATGCCATCGGCTCGTCGGAGAGCGGAGCGAACGGGATCGCCGTCGTCAAGCCAGGCGCCACCGCCATGCGCGGCGGCCCGACCGTGACGGCGGTGCGGGACTCGGTCGTGCTCGACGCCGACCTGCGGGTGATGAGACCGGGCACGGGCGAGGTGGGCCGCCTCGCCCGCTCCGGCAACATCCCCATCGGCTACTACAAGGATCCCGTGAAGACAGCCGAGGTGTTCATCGACGTCGAGGGCACTCGCTACGTCATGACGGGCGACCTCGCCGTGCTCGAGGAGGACGGCGCCATCAGCCTCCTCGGACGCGGGTCGGTCTCCATCAACACCGGGGGCGAGAAGGTCTTCCCCGAGGAGGTCGAGGCAGCCGTCAAGTCGCACCCCGACGTCTACGACGTCACCGTCGTGGGGGTGCCGGACGCTCGCTGGGGCCAGCGCGTGGCCGCCGTCGTGCAGGCCCGCGAGGGCTGCCACCCGGACCTCGAGTCGCTGCAGGCGCATTGCCGCACACGCATCGCCGGCTACAAGGTCCCGCGCCAGCTGCACGTCGTGGAGGAGTTCGTGCGTTCCCCGGCCGGCAAGGCCGACTACCGCTGGGCGCTGCGAGTCGCCCTCGGGGAGGCTCCCGTACCCGTATCCGCCCAGGGCGAATCCCCGGAGGTCCCATGAAGACACCGCTCTCGGCGTCGCTCGGCATCGAGTTCCCGATCTTCGCCTTCTCCCACTGCCGAGACGTCGTGGCCGCCGTCACGAACGCCGGCGGCTTCGGCGTGCTGGGGGCCCTTGCGTTCACGCCCGAGCAGCTGGCGATCGAGCTCGACTGGATCGACGCCCACGTCGCCGGCAAGCCATACGGCGTCGACGTCGTCATGCCGGCCTCCTACGCCGGCGCCGGCGATCTTCCCGCCGACGCCTCCAACGCCGAGATGGCCTCGATCCTCGACGAGCTGATCCCGGCGGCGCACCGCGCCTACGTCGAGGACGTCCTCGACCGCTACGGGGTGGCGAAGCTGCCGGACGACGAGGACGTCCACCGGCTGCTCGGCTGGACGCACGAAGGCGCCCGCCCACTCGTCGACATCGCCCTCGAGCACCCCATCAAGCTGTTGGCGAACGCGCTCGGACCGCCCCCACCCGATGTCGTCGAGCGGGCGCACGAGCACGACGTCCTTGTCGCCGCCCTCGTCGGCTCCGTTTCGCAAGCCGAGAGCCAGGTGCGCAACGGTGTCGACATCATCGTCGCCTCCGGGTACGAAGCGGGTGGGCATACCGGGGAGATCACCTCCATGGTCCTCGTGCCCGACGTCGTCGACGCCGTGGCGCCGAGACCGGTTCTGGCGGCCGGCGGCATCGGCGACGGCCGCCAAGTCGCCGCCGCCCTCGCCCTCGGTGCCGAGGGCGTCTGGTGCGGCTCGATCTGGCTGACGACCGCCGAGAGCGACATGCCGCCGAAGCTCGTCACCAAGCTGCTGGCAGCCGGCTCCCGCGACACGGCCCGCTCGCGGGCCCTCACCGGCAAGCCCGCCCGCCAGCTCCGTACGGCCTGGACGGAGGCCTGGGAAGCGCCCGAGTCGCCGGGCACGCTGCCGATGCCGCTGCAGTACATGCTCACGGCTGACGCCCAGCGCCGCATCGCCCGCTCCGAGGTGGCCGAGCTGCAGGGCATCCCCGTCGGGCAGATCGTCTCGCGCATGAACACGGTCAAGCCGGCCCGCCAGGTCGTCTTCGAGATGGTGGAGGGCTTCGCGAGCGCCGCCGAGCGGTTGGCGAAGCTGCTCGAGGACTAAGACTCGAGGCCGGCGGCGGCCAGGATCCTCTGCACGAGGGGAACGTCGTCGGGGTGCGTGAGCCCGATGCAGCGGCCGGACGTCTCGACGACCCGCACGCGAGCGAGGTCCGTTGCCACGAGATGGGCGACGACGTCGGGCAGGAGGAGCTCGGCCGGTTTGCCTTCGACGTGGGGGGCCGTCTCCGGGTCGAAGAGGGCGAGCGCCCGGTCGAGGTCGTCGTAGATTCCCTCCGAGAAGCCCCACAGGTTCATCGACACGAGCTCGGCACCGCTCAGCTGGCTCTCGGCTTCGGCGGCGGCGGCACGGATGGGGCGCCCGCTGAAGCCGCCCGCCGCCGTGCGCTGCACGGTCTGCTCCACGACGACCTCGAGATAGCCGTCGGGGCCCGACACGCAGATGCCGCGGGTGACCGGGGCATCGGTCAGCACGGTGTTCTCGAGCCGGTAGCCGATGATGACGTGCTCGTCCGGCCCGAGACTCTCCGTCTCGGCGGCGAGCGCCCGCAGGGCTGCCCCGCCGTAGAGATCGTCGGCGTTGACGACACCGAAGGAGCCCTCGATCAGCTCCTCGGTGGAGGCAACAGCCTGGGCGGTGCCGGCGATGGGGCCTTGGGTGACGGCGCTCACCCGCAGCTCCGGCGGCCAGTAGGTGGCGATGTGGTCGAGCAGCTCCTGACGGACTTCGTCGCGCACGATGACCACTGCGTGATCGAAACCGGCCGCCAGCGCCTCCCTGGCGGTGTAGTCCATGAGGGCCTCACCGTTCGGACCGACAGGGGCGAGCTGCTTCAGCCCACCGAATCGACGACCGTGTCCTGCTGCCATGACGACGAGTTGCACGCGAGAACTGTACGGCGCACGCCTCGTCGTTCGTATCATTCAGGGTGTGTCAGAGGGCGAGATGAGCGAATCGACGCGAGGCGGTCCTGCCGAGGCGGCAGCCGTCGCCGCCCCGATCGACGACGCCGAGCGGGCCGTCCGTCAGGCTGCGCTCGACCAGCTCATGGATCTGATGCGCCCCGCCGTGCAGGAGGACGGTGGTGACCTCGTCGTCGTGGACGTCGACTTCGACACCGGCATCGTCGAGGTCCAGCTGCAGGGCGCCTGCGGCTCGTGCGCCATCTCCGGTCTCACCTTGCAGGGCGGCGTCGAGCGCCTGATGCGTCAACGCCTGCCCTGGGTGACCGAGGTGCGCGGCAGCGTCGACGAGTCGATGGACTTCTTCGAGAGCGCTTCGCTCGGGCGTGGCGGGTACGTGGCGCGCACCGACTGACCTCGCCGCCCGGGCCGTCGTGGTGGCAGTCTCCTGCCGGAATTGAGATTCCCTGCAACCAACCGGCACCCTGGTGCGTCAGATGTTGGTGAGGGCCGGCGACAGGACCGGCCGCCATGCGCTGGAGGCGACGATGAGCCGAGCACAGCGCCCGCAGGGGCGAGCCGTCCGGCCGTCAAAGAAGCCGCTGTTCGTTGTGGCGGGATTGCTGATGTCCGCCGCCCTCGGGGCGGCCGTGACGACTCGGCCGATACCGGGCCCCGTCCGTCACACCCCGCCCGTCCATCCCATCGTGGTGGACCACCTGTCGCACTCGAGCGGGACCGGTCGGCAGCTCGACGGGGGCCAAGGCTGGATCTGACGGCAGGCTGGATCGGTGCCGTCTCGGCACGGCCGAGCCGGCCGGCTCCGGCAGCCCGGGCCGAGCGCCTCGAGGTTCAAGCCCTGCAACCCCCTGTCGCCTCAGGACGAGGCAGCCATCGCCCCGGCCGCCGCCAGTGCGTCTGACGGATCGATCCTGCCGTAGCGCACGATGGGCTCGAAGAGGTCGATGACCGTTCGGTCCGGGCTCGTGATGCCGCGCAGGGGCCGGTTGCTGAGCCGGCGTGCGGCGAAGCGGCGTGCGATGACGGCCTTGCGGGCGTCGCCGTCGCGCCCGAGCGACCAGGCCGCCTCCTCGCAGAGGAGGGCGCCTTCCAAGGTGTCGGCCATGAGGTAGGAGAAGCGGCGAAGCTGCAGGAGGGCGAGGTCGCTCGGTGCCGAGCGCAGAAACGCCACGGCCTCGGCGAGCTCGGCGCGGGCGCCCCGCAGCGCCGCCAGCGGCTCGTGCAGCACGCCCCCGGAGGGCGGCGCCGAAGAGCCGGCATCGACCGCCCGGTCGATCCGCCGCAGGACGGCTTCGTCGGCGTTGTCCGAGCGCATGGCTCGCCGCACGTCGATGCAGCAGATGTTCTCCGTGCCTTCCCAGATCGTGTGGCACTGGGCGTCGCGCAGCTGCCGGGCGACCGGCCAGTCCTCCATGTAGCCGTTGCCGCCGAAGACCTCGAGGGCGTGCATCGTCGACTCGAGGCCCACGCGGCAAGCCCGCAGCTTGGCGAGCGGGATGGCGATGCGGCGCAGCATGGCACCCTCCTCTGGTGAGGGGGCTGTGCGGTTCGCCGCCGCGCACTCGAAGCTGAGGCTGAGCCCGGCCTCGAGGTCGGTGAGCAGGTCGACGAGGGTCTCCCGCACGAGCGGGTACGAGTCGACCCGGTTGCCGAACTGCTGGCGGTTGGCGGCGTAGATGGCCGCCTCGAGCCAGGCACGGCGGTGGATGCCGAGGCTCATGAGCGCCACACCGAACCGGCTCCCGTTCACCATCTCCATCATCCGGTTGAGGCCTCGGCCGTCGCGGGCGGCATCGGAGTGACCGTTGCCGAGGCCGGTGTCGGCTTCTCGCTGCGGGCCGGCCAGCCAGGCGAGCGCCCCGTCCAGGGTGACCTCACCGGTGGGGACTCCCACGGTGCCGAGCTTCGGCTTCAACCGCTTCACCCAGAAGCCGTTCTGGCCGCCGTCGGGCAGGCAGCGGGGCATGATGAACGTAGCCAGCCCGCGGCTGCCCTCGGGCGCCCCGTGCGGGCGGGCGAGCACGATGAAGACGTCGGCGTCGACGTTCGAGCAGAAGTGCTTGTCGCCGAAGAGGCGCCATTCGTCGCCGTCCTGCACGGCGCTCGTCGTGTTGGCGCCGACGTCGCTGCCGCCTTGGCGCTCGGTGAGGAACATGCCGCCTTCCCAGGACTCCTCCGGGTCGAGCGACGTCAGCCGGCCAAGGATCTCGCCGCGCACCGACAGCGGTGCGTAGCGCTCGACGATGTCGGCCGCTCCGCTCGTCATCCCGAGGGCGCAGTAGGCGGCCGTCTCGGCCTGCGACACGAGGTAGGAGATGGCGGCTGTGACGACGGCCGGCACGGGCCGACCGGCGTGCGCTTGCAGGCCCCCGGCGAAGCCCGCCCGGATCAGCTCCGCCTTGTTCTCCATCCAGGTGGCGCTGTGCTCGACGAGGCCGACGTCGTTGCCCCAGCGGTCATAGCGGGCGAGGACCGGGCCGTGCTTGTCGGTGGCCTCGGCGTTCGCTGCGATCTTCTGCCCTACGAGGACGCCGTAGCGCGAGACGACGTCCTCCGCGAACAGCCGGTCGTCGCTGTCGGGCAGCAGGCGGTCGAGCAGGAGTCGCAGGTTGGGGTCGGCGGCGTACCAGTCGAGGCCGATGGCCTGCTCGTATTCGGCGTAATCAGGGAGCATGCGGCCTCCTCGGTCTCGCCGATTCTCGCGCTCTGGCGCCTCCAGGGCGAAACGCCGGTCGGGACGACTCGCCGGCCGGTCAGCCCGCGGCGGACCGCAGCCCTTGCGGGCGCCGCCGCCGCCACGGCTGGGCGACCGCGGGCGGTTCCCAACCTGCGTCGGCGGCGTTCGTGTTCCTGCCCGGCTTCACGAGCTCGTCGAGACGGTCGAGGGTGGCGTCGTCGAGCACGGTGCCGGCGCCGGCCAGCAGATCCTCGAGCTGCTCCATCGTGCGTGGCCCGATGATGGCGGCGGTGACGGCGGGATGGGCGATGACGAAGGCGATCGCCAGGTGGGTGAGGGAGACGCCGGCATCGGTGGCGACTGCCTCCAGCTTCTCCACGAGGTCGAGCTTGCGCTGGTTCTCCGGCAGGGTGGGGTCGAAACGGGCGGGCAGGCGGGAGGCCCGCCCCGTCGTCATGTCGATCTCCATGTCGCGGCGGTATCGGCCCGTGAGCCACCCGCCGCCGAGGGGGCTCCAGGCGATGACGCCCATCCCGTAGCGCTCGCAGGTCGGCAGCACGGCCGCCTCGATCCCTCGCGTGAAGAGCGAGTACGGCGGCTGCTCGCAGCGAAATCGCTCGAAGCCGCCGCGCTGGGCGGCCCACTGCGCCTCCACGATCTGCTCGGCAGGAAACGTCGAGGACCCGATCGTGCGCACCTTGCCGGCATGGATGAGATCGGAGAGGGCCGAGAGGGTTTCCTCGATGTCGGTGCGGGGGTCCGGCCGGTGGACCTGGGAGAGGTCGATGTAGTCGGTGCCGAGCCGCCGCAGCGACTGCTCGACCTCATGGATGATCCAGCGCCGGGAGTTGCCCTGCTCGTTCGGGCCCTCGCCCATCTGGCCGTGCACCTTCGTGGCGAGCACGACGGCATCGCGCCGTCCCTTCAGGGCTTTGCCGACGATCTCCTCGGACTCGCCTCGCGAGTAGACGTCGGCCGTGTCGACGAAGTTGATGCCGGCGTCGAGGGCACGGTGGATGATTCGCACGCCGTCGTCGTGATCGGCGTTGGCCCACCCCCCGAACATCATGGCCCCGAGACAGTACGGGCTGACCTGGATTCCTGTGCTGCCGAGGGTTCTGTAGCGCATGCGGCTCACCTTAGGGAGCCGCTGCGGTCGCCCGAGCCTCAGCCGCCGGCCTTGGGCTCCTTCGGAAGGCCGAGCACCCGCTCCCCGACGATGTTGCGCTGGATCTGGGCCGTGCCGCCCCAGATCGTCTCGGAACGGGAGAAGAAGAAGCTCGCCTGCAGCGGGCTCACGGCGTAGCCCGGCCGGCGGTGGCGGGCCCCGATGCCCGGCAGGAACTCGACGTCGTCGCCGTCCTCACCGCCGCCTTCAGGCAGGATCTGGCCCTCCATGCCGAGGACGTCCATCGCCAGCTCCATCGTGTCGCGGTGGTACTCGGACCAGTACATCTTGTTGGTGGCGCCGAGAGCGATCGTCGAATGGTCGCCGTTGAGGGCCGAGGTCAGGGTCCGCAGCCCGTTGATCTGCATGATCTTCACCTTCGACCACGCCTTGGCGAGACCCTGGCGAACAAGGGGGTCGTCGATCTTCCCGTTGCGCCGGGCAATTGCGATGACGGCGTCCAGCTCCTTTTGGAACCGTCGGTGCCCCGTGGTGGCCGAGGTGCCCCGCTCGAAGCCCAAGGTGTCCATGGCGACGGCCCAGCCATTGTTGACGCCGCCGACGACATTGTCGCGGGGGCAGCGTGCGTTCGAGAAGAAGACCTCGTTGAACTCGGCCGAGCCGTCGATCTGGGCGATGGGACGGACGTCGATGCCGTCCTGGCGCATGGGGACGAGCAGGTAGGAGATCCCCTTGTGCTTGGGGGCGTCGGGGTCCGTGCGGGCGAGCAGGAAGACATAATCGGCGTACTGCGCCTGCGTCGTCCAGACCTTCTGCCCGTTGATCACCCATTCGTCGCCGTCGAGCTCGGCCCGCGTCGTCAAGGAGGCGAGATCGCTGCCCGAGTCGGGCTCGGAGAAGCCCTGGCACCAGGAGATCTCGCCGGAGAGGATCTTCGGCAGGAAGTACTGCTTCTGCTCCTCGCTGCCCCACTTGAGGATCGTCGGGCCGACGAGGGTGTCACCGAAGAAGTCGGCACGCATGGGGGCGTTCAAGCGAGCGAACTCCTCGTTCAGCACGACGCTCTCCATGAGCGAGAGCCCGCGGCCGCCGTACTCCTTCGGCCAGGAGGCGCAGATCCAGCCGCCCTCGGCAAGCTTCTTCGTCCACTCGTGGTTGAAGGCGGCACGCTGGTCAGGGGCCATCGAGAAGCCCGGCTGGCCCCACCCGTCGGGCAGGTTCTCCTCGAGCCAACTGCGGACCTCGCGGCGGAACGCCTCGGCTTCTGGTGGGTACGTCAGATCCATGAGCCCCAGGCTATCGCCAGGCCGCCAGAGGTGGCAGTCCGGCGATGCCGGCGGCCGGCCGGTGCGCCGAGCCGAGACAGCGGCACGGTGGCGGTGAGGTCATGGCGATCCCGACGGCTGGGAGGCGGCGGGGCGGGTAGGGTGTGGTGGGTTTCGCCTGGTGGGAGTCGTCGGCGGAGCACCGTGACGAGTTGGCCGAGCACGAAAGGAGGTGGGGTCGATGTCAACCGACCAACCCCCGAGTACCGTCGTGCCCCGTCCCCTCGTGCCCCGCCGCCCCCTCAGTCGCTGAGCGGGCCGGCGGACTGCTGAGCCGCACCCTGGCTGCTCGGCGCCGATGCCCGGGCGGGACCGGGTCTCACCGTTCCGGCACACCCGTCGCTGCCGCGACTGATCTGCCGACTCACGTGCATCCCACGCCCGCCCGCGCCGCTCCGGCGCCGAAGCACCGAAGGAGGCTTCCATGGCCCACCGCCCGCCCCTCCCGGCACCCCAGACGTTGCGTTCCCGGCTCGATCAACGCCACCGGCGGCTGACGGCGACGCGGGCCGTGCGGGACTCCATCGTCTCGCTTGCCGGGCTCATCGACCGGCCGGTGCGTCACCAGGGCGGCGAGGAGATCGGGCGAGTCGTGGACGCCGTCGCCCGTTTCGCCGGCGACCAGGCCTACCCGCCGATCACGGGGTTCGTCGTGCGCGTGGGGAGGCGCAAGGTGTTTCTCGACGCCAGCCTCGTCGACAACCTCAGCCACACCGTGCTGACGCTGCGGTCGGCCCGCGTCGACCTACGCGACTACGAGCGCCGCGACGGGGAGCTGCTGCTGGCCCGCGACGTGCTCGACCACCAGCTCGTGGACGTCGACGGTGTCCAGGTCATCCGGGCCGCCGACCTCTACCTGGCGCCCGTGCAGAACCGCATCCGCCTCGTCGGCGTCGACGTCAGCACCCAGACTTTGCTCCGGCGCCTCGGCCCCGCTCGCCAGCGCAGCAAGCCGACGCCCGGCCGGGTGATCGACTGGGCCGCAATCCAACCCTTCGGCGCCCCCGGCCGCCCGGTGCGCCTCCGCACCTCCCACGAGGGGCTCACCCGCTTGCGCCCCGGCGAGCTCGCCGACCTGCTGGAGGACCTCGACCGGGTCGAGCAGCAGGAGCTGCTGCAGGTGCTGGATCCGAAGGACGCCGCTGACGCCCTCGAGGAGATGGACCCGGAGGAGCTCGAGTCCCTCCTGCGCGGCGTCGACCCCGAGCAAGCGGCCGCCCTCCTCTCCTCCATGGAGACGGACGAGGCCGTCGAGGCCCTGCGCGACCTCGCCGGCGACGAGCGCGACGAGCTCCTCGAGCACATGCCGCGTGAGCGGGCGAGGGAGCTCGCCGGCATGCTCGCTTACGAGGAGGACTCCGCCGGCGGCATCATGACCACGTCGCTCGCCGTCGCACATCTCGAGGAGACCGTGGAGGCCGTCCGCGAGCGGCTCCGGCAGCTGGCAGACCACCGCGGCGAGCTCGACGGCGTGGCGGTCGTCGACGCCGACGGCGTCCTCATGGCGGACGTCACCCTCTTCGACCTCGTGATCGCCGACCTCCACTCCAGCCTTGCCGACCTCGTCGGCGACGAGGCTCCGCTCACGGTCCGCCCGGGCGCTTCCATCCGCGAGGTGGCGGCACAGCTCACCGAGGCGCGCCGGTCGTCGGTCCTCGTGGTGGAGGAAGGCCGCCCGATCGGGCGCATCCTGGCGGACGACGTCGTGGACGCCCTCCTGCCCGAACGGGGACGACTGCACTTCCCGAGGTTCCTGCAATGACGGCGGATGGTGGCTTATGGGCTCTGGCGCCGCTCCTACCGGCCCGCAGGGCCGCTCGAGGGTCACGGGTGAGGACGGACACGTAGGCGTCGTCGGGCGGCTGCGGGGCGGGAGCCCCCAGCTGCACGTTCAGCGCCGCCGACCCCTGCGGCGGCGGATCCTCTTCGTGGCGGCGATCGCCGGCCCCGGCCTCATCGCGGCAGCGGCCGGCAATGACGCCGGCGGCATCGTCACCTACTCCTCGGCCGGATCGCAGTACCGGTACCGGACCCTGTTCCTCATGCTCCTCATCGGCATCGGCCTCGCGCTCGTGCAGGAGATGTCCGCCCGCCTCGGCGCCATCTCGGGCAAGGGCCTCGCCGCCCTCATCCGCGAGGAGTTCTCGATCCGGCTCACCTCCGTCGCCCTCGGCGCCCTCATCATCGCCAACGTCGGCATCGTCGTCTCGGAGTTCGCCGGCATCGCCACGGCCTTCGAGCTGTTCGGGGTCTCGCGCTACATCACCGTCCCGCTCTCTGCCCTCGCCATCTGGCTGCTCGTGCTGCTCGGGAGCTACCGCTACGCCGAACGCGTCTTCCTGATCCTCACGGTCGCCTTTTTCGCCTACCCGGTGGCGGCGATCCTCGCCCACCCCAGGTGGTCGACCGTGGCGACCTCGGTCGTGATCCCCCATATCGTGGGCGACCAGGCCTTCATCCTCCTCGCCGTCGCCCTCATCGGCACGACGATCTCCCCCTACATGCAGCTCTACAACGCCTCCGCCGTCGTCGACCGGGGCATCGGGCCGGAGGAGTACCGCTTCGAGCGCATCGACGCCGTCGCCGGCGCCGGCTTCGCCACGTTCATCTCCTGGTCGATCATCATCGCAACGGGTGCCGCCATCGGCGGATCGGGCGTGCTGACCTCGGCTCGGGAGGCCGCTCATGCCTTGCGCCCCGTCGCCGGCTCCGCCGCTGTCGTCCTCTTCGGGCTCGGCCTGCTCGGCGCCTCCGCCCTGGCGGCCGCCGTCGTGCCGCTCTCGACCTCCTACGCCCTCGCCGAGGCGATCGGTGTGGAGCGCTCCGTCTCGCGCAGCTTCCGGGAGGCGCCGCTCTTCCTCGGGCTCTTCACGGCCCAGATCGTCATCGGCGTCGTCGTCACCTTGACGCCCATCAACCTCATCAGCCTGCTCATCGGCACCCAGGTCGTGCAGGGTCTCGTGACGCCCATCACCCTCACGTTCATCGTCGTGCTCGCCAATCGCAAGAGCGTGCTCGGGAAATGGGCGAACGGGCCCGTGCTGAAGGTTGCCTCTGCCGTCGTCACCGTCGTCGTCAGCGCCATGGCGGTCCTGCTCGTGGCCGTCACGCTCGGGTCGGCCTTCGGTCTCAAGTGAGCGAAACCCGCCGGCAGGCCCCAAGTTGCGCCACACGACCGAAGCGGGCAAGGCTTGACCGATAATGAACGCTGATGCGGAGCGGCTTCGCGTCGCGTATCTCGTCTACCGGGGTAACCCACGTTGTGGCGGTCAAGGTGTCTACACCCGCCACCTCACGAACGAGCTGACCCAGCTCGGGCACGACGTCACGGTGTTCTCCGGGCAGCCGTACCCGGAATTGGAGGAGGGCGTCGCCTTCGTGCCGGTGGCGAGCCTCGACCTGTACCGCGAGCCGGATCCCTTCCGTGTCCCCCGGCTCTCCGAGTTCAAGACCTCCGTCGACGCCCTCGAGTTCGCCATCATGTGCACCGCCGGCTTCCCCGAGCCGCGCACCTTCACGCTGCGAGCCCGCAAGCTGCTCGCCGCCCGGCGGGGCGATTTCGACATCGTGCACGACAACCAGTCCCTCGGGAGCGGCCTCGTCGGCATCATGAGGGACGGCTGGCCGTTGCTCGGGACGATCCACCACCCGATCACGGTCGATCGCGAACTCGACCTCTCGCACGCCACGACGGTCCGCCGCCGCCTCACCCTGCGCCGTTGGTACGGCTTCATCGAGATGCAACGGCGGGTGGCCCGCCAGATCCCCCGCGTCGTCACGGTCTCCGAGTCGTCCCGCCGTGACATCGCCGAGCAGCTCGGAGTGGAGCCCTCCCGCATGGCCGTCGTGCCCGTCGGCGTCGACGAGAAGGTGTTCAGGCCCCGTCCCGAGATCGCCCGCGTCGCGGGCAGGCTCGTCTCGACGGCCAGTGCCGACGTGCCCATGAAGGGGCTCATCCCGCTGCTCGAAGCCCTCGCCAAGGTGCGCACGGAGCGAGCCGACGCCCACCTCGTCGTCGTGGGCCGCCTGCGGGACGGCAGCCTCGTCCCAGGGGTCCTCGACCGTCTCGGTCTCGAGGGCGCCGTTCGCTTCGTTTCGGGCATCTCCGACGACGAGCTGTCCGAGCTGTACGCCTCCGCCGAGGTCGCCGTCGTGCCGTCGCTCTACGAGGGTTTCTCGCTGCCGGCGATCGAGGCGATGGCGAGCGGCGTGACGCTCGTGGCCACGACGGGCGGCGCCCTGCCCGAGGTCGCCGGTTGCGACGGCGAGACGGCACTGCTCGTCGCCCCGAACGATCCCGGGGCACTCGCCGCCGGCCTCCTGCGGGCGCTGGCAGACCCGGAGCTGCGGGCACGGATCGGTGCCGCCGGCCGGAGGCGCACGCTGGAACGCTTCACCTGGCCGGTGACCGCCCGCCTCACGGCGGAGCAGTACCGCGTCCTGCTGGAGGCGCGCGCCCGAGAGCGCCGCGACGCCGATGCGGCGAGGCGGCCTTTGCTGGCGGCGCCGGCGGTCCCCGCTACCGCCAGCGCGGCGGCGGACGGTGCCGACCTCGGCTCGGGGTATTCGTGCTGACCGTCGACTTCGAGCGCCTCGGCCTGCGAAGCGGAGAGCGTGTCCTCGACCTCGGATGTGGCGGGGGGCGGCACGCCTTCGAGTGCTTCCGGCGGGGCGCTCTCGTCGTCGCCTTCGACGCCGATCCCGTCGAGCTGAAGGGTGTCACGAGCCTCATGACCGCCATGGCCGAGGCCGGCGAGGCACCGACGGAAGCCGCCAACCTCCAGGTGCAGGGGACGGCCTTCCAGTTGCCGTTCCCCGACGCCAGCTTCGACCGCGTGATCGCCGCCGAGGTGCTCGAGCACCTGCCGGACGATGCCGTGGCCATATCCGAGCTGGCCCGAGTCCTCAAGCCGGGGGGGCGCATGGCGGTGACCGTGCCCCGCTACGGCCCCGAGATGATCAACTGGGCGCTCTCGCAGGAGTACCACACTGTCCCGGGCGGCCACATCCGCATCTACCGGCGCCGCCAGCTGCTGGAGCGGCTCGGCTCGGCCGGCCTGCGAGTGCGCGGGACGCACCACGCCCATGCCCTTCACAGCCCCTACTGGTGGCTCAGGTGCCTCGTCGGCACGAGCAACGACCAGCACCCCGCCGTGCGTGCCTATCACCGGCTGCTCGTGTGGGACATCATGCGCAAGCCGGCCGCCACGCGCCTGCCGGAGCAGCTGTTGAACCCGTTGATCGGTAAGAGTTTCGTCGTGTACGTGGAGCATGCATCGTGACCAGCGCCCCCAAATACCTGCTCAGCCCCGACGAGGTCCGTGCCACGGCCGAGTCCGTCGAGGCGTGCCAGCTGCGAAACGGCATGGTGCAGTGGTTCGAGGGCGGCCACGCCGATCCCTGGAACCACGTGGAAGCCGCCATGGCGCTGGCGACGGCGGGACGCCTGGAGGCTGCCCGGCGCGCCTACGAGTGGCTTCGCAGCACGCAGCTGCCGGACGGGTCGTGGCACAACTACTACTGGCCGGACGGGTCGGTCGAGGATCCCAAGCGCGACACCAACGTCTGCGCCTACCTCGCCACGGGCATCTGGCACCACTACCTCGTGACCGGCGATGCCGGCGTGATCGAGTCGTTCTGGCCGGTCCTCGAGGCGGCCATCGACTTCGTGCTCTCGTGGCAGCAGCCAGGTGGCGAGCTGACCTGGTCGGTCGACGACGACGGCACGCCGGGCGACTACGCCCTCCTTACGGGGTCTTCGTCCGCCTACTTCAGCTTGCGGTGCGCCGTCGCCTGCGCCGAGCGCATCGGCCTCGACCGACCCGACTGGGAGCTGGCCGCCGGCCGGCTGCGGCACGCCATCGCCTATCGGCCGGAGCGCTTCGAGCCGAAGGAGCGCTTCGCCATGGACTGGTACTACCCGGTCCTGTCCGGCGCCCTCGACCCGGCGCGGGGCGGCGAGCGCATGGACGAGCGCTGGTCGGAGCTCGTCATCGAGGGCCGCGGCGTTCGCTGTGTGTCCGACCGGTCCTGGGTGACGGCCGCCGAGACGGCCGAGTGCGCCATGGCGCTCCTCAGCCTGGGGCGGCGCCAGCAGGCGGCCCGCCTCCTCGAGTGGGTGCAGGACCAGCGCTGCCCGGACGGTTCCTACATGACCGGCCTCGTCTACCCGCAGCGCTCGAGCTTCCCGGCCGACGAGCGGAGCAGCTACACGGCCGCCGCAATGATCCTCGCCCTCGACGCCCTCGAGGCGAAGGGTCCCGCCTCGGGGCTCTTCCTCGGGCGGTCGCTGCCGGCCGGGACGGTCCTCGACCTCGACGACGAGTCAGTCGAGGTGGAAGAGCGAGGCTGAGGGCCTCCGCCTGAGCGTCGCCGGCGCCCGGCGGCCGCCTCAGATCCCGGGCGCCCGGCGGCGGAGCACCCGCAAGCTGCCACGACCGAGCTCGGCCTCCTCCACGAAGGCGCCGGAGGCGAGCGCCCGCAGGTACAGCTCGTAGGGCGGGCGACCGCCGTCTGCGGGGTCGGGGAAGACGTCGTGGATGGCGAGCCAGCCACCGACGGCGACCTTCGGCGCCCAGCCGCGGTAGTCGGCCCAGGCCGGCTCGGCTCCGTGGCCGCCGTCAATGAAGACGAGGCCGGCCGTTGCGGCCCAGCGGGCGGCGATCGTGGGGGAGTCGCCGACGAGAGCCACGACGTTGCCCTCGACGCCTGCGTGCTCGATCGCCCGTCGCCAGTGCGGGAGGGTGTCGAGCCGTCTCGTCTCCGGGTCGACGAGGGCGGAGTCGTGATGCTCCCAGCCGGCCTGGTTCTCCTCGGAGCCGTGATGATGGTCGACGCTGAACACGACCGGCGCGGCGCTCGATGTCCCGGCGGCGAGGGCGCTCAGCACCCCGTGGGCGAGGTAGAGGGTCGAGCGGCCGCAGTAGGCGCCCACCTCGATGATCACCTCGCCACCACCCTCGGCGGGCAGCGCGGCGACGAGCCGGGCGACGGCGGCGAGCGCCACGCCCTCGTCGTCGGGCATGAAGCCGGTGGCGGCGCGCGCCGCCTCCAGCACCCGCGAAGCGAGGGCGGGCGACGGGACGCCCGCCGGAGGCGGCTGTTCGGTCGCGTTCATTTGACGATGCTCACGATGGTCCAGATGCCGAAGCCGAGCAAGACGAGGCCGGAGAGCTTGCGCACCAGGCTCAAGGGGACGACGCGGGTGATCGTCTTGCCGGAGAGGACGCCCAGCCCGGACACGATCCAGAAACCCACGGTCGCCCCGACGAACACCCCGACAGGGTCGCGGTAGCGCGCCGTCAGGTTGGCGATGAGGACCTGGGTGATGTCGCCGAACTCGGCGAGGGCCACGATGCTGAAGGTCGTGAAGAACACCCGCCAGTTCGAGGCGACGGTGACGGCCCGCTCACCGAGACGCTCGCCCTTTTCCTCCTGTGCCTTCTCGGGCACGAAGATGAGGTAGACGGCGCCCGCCATGAAGAGCACGGCCACGACGATGCGCACCGTCGTGTGGGGCAGCAGCGCCAGCAGACGGCCGGCCACAACGGCCAGGAGCGCCTGCAGGGTCAGCGCGAGGGCGCCCCCGATCCAGACGGGGAGCGCCTTGTGTCGCGACGACAGCACGACGCAGGAGATGAACGTCTTGTCCGGCAGCTCGGCCGGGATGACGAGCACCATGGTGGTGGCGGCGATGGCGAGGTTCACGGTGGCCTCAGCCGGCCACCGAGCCCCGCCGCCGGCTCCGTCCTGCGGCCGCCCAGTCGGTTGCGGCCGGCCGCCGCGCCGGCCCGCCGGGCGGGGGCACGGCGGGGCCTCAGGACTTGGCGAGCAGCTCGCCGAGCGTCGGCCGCTGCTCCTGCACGAAGCCGACGTTGACCTCGAGTCGCTCGAGGTGCTGCGAGATCGTGCGCTGATGACCGCCGAGGGGGCGCTCGGCGAGGAACGCCTCGACGGTGCGGGCGAGGATGGGCTGCCCGTCGGCGTCGATGTCCGCCAGGCGGGAGACGCCGCCCAGTATCGCCGGCATGGCGTGGGTGGGGAAGCGCTCCCGCAGCTCGGCCCAGTGCCGTGTGACGAAATCCCAGGTGGAAGGCCCGTTTGCCCGGCTCGCAAGCAGCATGCGCAGCACGTAGGGGGCATCTTGGGTCCGCACGTCGGTGAGACACATCTCGCGCAGCTCAGCGGCCAGCTCGGGCACGCGGGTGGCGGCGATCGTCAGGAGGTGTCTCGACTGGTCGAGGGGGTCGATGGGATGAAGGACGCGCTCCCGCATCGCCTCGAACTCGGGGCGGCCGCCGGCGTAGGCGACGACGTGCAGGATGGCCTCGGCCGTGTCCCCCGGAAGGGGCTCTCCCCCCAGGCGGGAGGCCTCGAAGGCCTCGTGGGCGGCGGTGCGAACGCCCTCGTCGGCCCCGATCGTGCCGAGGACGCTGATGAAGGCGGCGCGCGCCCGCGCCACCTCCTGGCTCTCGCCGGCCACCGGCTCGAACCCGAGGCGTGCCAGCTCGGGACCGAACAACGCTCGCACGAGTTGCTGGAGGGCCGGACGGTCGTCAGCGGCAACGGCGAGGTCGAGCAAGCTGATGGCGCTGATCACGACGGCCCACACGTTCGGGTCGTCCTCGCCCTTCAGGCTGCGAGCGAGCGTCAGGAAGTCGTCGAGAGGCGACACCCTCGCCAAGGTTGCCGCCCACGTGTCGGACACGAGATTGAAGCGCTCGAGGGCGGTGAGGGTGTCGAGGTGGGAGCAGATGTCCTCGAAGAGCGGACCGTGGTAGCGCACGCGGTAGGTGCCCGATCCGCCGGCGTTGACGACGGCCAAGCCGTCGCCGAGCCGCACCCGGAGCGGCTCGGTGGCATAGGGGGCGGGGCCGAGCAGCACCGCCTGCACGGCGCCCGGGCCGCCGTCGGTGAGCGGCGTCGTGCCGCGCTCTCGTTCTGCGAGACGGATGGGGATGACCCAGGAGTGGCCGATGGCCGATGGTTCGCCCTCGGACTGCTCGTGCACCGCCAAGGGGAGCCACGAGAAGGGCTCTTGGCTGAGCTCGAGCTCGTCGCCCTGCCGCCGGGCGGTCACGAGCGGTATGCCCCCTTGCAGGATCCAGCTGTCCATGACGGCGCGCACCGGCTCGCCGTCGGCCTCCGACTCGATGGCGTCCCAGAGATCGGTCGTCTCGGTGTTGGAGAACTGGTGGGTGGCGAGATAACGGCGCACGCCTTTGCGGAACCGCTCGGTCCCGAGGTACTGCTCGAGCATCCGGAGCACGTTGCCGCCCTTCAGATACGTCAAGGCGTCGAACATCGCCTCCGCCTCGTCAGGGGCACGCACGTCGAACTCGATCGGTCGCGTCGAGTGGAGGGCGTCGATGGCGAGGGCGTAGTCCTTCTCGCGGCCGAAGGACACCCAACGGCGCCACTCCGGCCGGAAGTCGTCGAGGCAGCAGATGCTCATGAAGGTGGCGAAGGCCTCGTTCAGCCAGATCCCGTTCCACCACTTCATCGTCACGAGGTCCCCGAACCACATGTGGGCGATCTCGTGCTCGATGACCTCGGCGATGCGCGAGAGCTCCGACACCGATGCCGTCGCCGGATCGCAGAGGAGGTCGGACTCCCGGAACGTCACGCAGCCGAGGTTCTCCATGGCGCCCTGGGCGAAGTCGGGGACGTCGACGAGGTCGAGCTTGGAGGCCGGGTAGGGCAGCCCGAAGTACTCCGTGAACCAGGCGAGGGCGTGCACGGCGACCTCGAGGGCGAACGGCGTGAGGTGCTGCTTGCCGAGCGGCGTCACGACCCGGATCGGCGTGCCGACGGAGTCGTGGGGCGGGCTTGCCTCGAGGGGGCCGACGACGAAGCAGACGAGGTAGGTGGACATCACGATGGTGTCCTCGAAGGCGACTCGCTTGCGCCCATCGCCGGCCG
Source organism: Acidimicrobiales bacterium (assembly GCA_052143575.1). Lineage (GTDB taxonomy): Bacteria > Actinomycetota > Acidimicrobiia > Acidimicrobiales > Bog-793 > JAKACA01. The sequence continues at coordinate 16,968 of JBKQSP010000055.1, read as the reverse complement.
GGGTGACCGACACCTCGGCGCCGTTCGAGACGACGAAGAGGCTCTCGTCGACATCGAGGGTGATGGAGAAGACCGCCTTGAAGTCCGGCTCGTCGAAGCACGGGAACGCCCGGCGGGCATCCGTGGACTCGAAGTGCGTCGTGGCGAGCCAGTGCTCGGTCCCCTCCGGGTCGGTGAAGCGACTCCGGTAGAAACCCCGCAACTTGTCGTTCAGCGTCCCGGCGAACGCACACTCGAGCACGTAGGCGCCGGGCTCGAGCGTCGTCGCGGAGGAGAACGTCACACGATCGATCCGCTCGTCCAGGCTGACGCCGAGGGCGACGGCGGCCGCTCCGTCAGCGGCCCGCAACGTGGCGTCGGACACCGACAGCTCGGCGGCGTTGCAGACGATCTCGGAGACGGGCGAAACGAGATCGAGCTCGATGACGACCCGACCGGTGAAGCTGGCGGTTGCGATGTCCGGCGACAGCTCGAGGGAGTAGCGCCTTGGGAGAGCGGTCCGCGGTAGCCGGTAGTCGGCGTCGCCGCCGTTCTCGCTCGTCATGCCGGAAGGCTACTGCCAGTGTGTGAGCGCCGTCCGGAACCGCTACCGTCTCGGCCCGTGCTCGATGCCCGCTGGCCGTATGCCGCCCACGACCTGTCCCAGCGACCGATCGACGCCCTCTGCGTCGGCCACGCCCTCGTCGACCGCTTGGCCTACGCCCACCTCGACGACGTGCGGGCCGCCCGCATCGACGCCGGCGGCATGACGCTCGTGGATGCGGCGCGTGCCGGCGAGATCGAGCGGGCGTTTCCGGAGTGGCGCCAGGTGGCGGGCGGGTGCTCGGCGAACACGGCGGCGGGGATCGCCTCCCTCGGCGGCTCGCCCGCCTTTGCCGGGGCGGTCGGCGACGACGACCCGGGAGCCTGGTACGCCACGGATCTCGAGCAGGCAGGTGTCCACTGCTCGGTGGCGACGGTGACGAGCGGCGGGCCGACGGGCGTCTGCCATGTGCTCATCTCCGACGGGGGTGAGCGCTCCATGGCGACGAGCCTCGGGGCGGCCGGCGAGCTTGCCATCGAGACGATCGAGCACGTCGGCGTCGACCGGGCCAAGGTCGTGTACTTCGAGGGCTACCTGCTCGACCCCCCGCTCGCCTCGGCCGCCGTCGCCAGGGCGCTCGAGCTGGCGCGGGCCGCTTCCACGCTCGTGTCCCTCTCGCTGTCGGATCCCCTCGTCGTCGACCGCCACGCCGAGCGCATCCGCCAGCTCGTGTTCGGGGGCACCGTCGACCTCCTGTTCGGCAACGAGGAGGAGACGATGATGCTCACCGGGGCGGCGAGCCGAGACGAAGCCGCCGGGCGCCTCCACCGCGAGGGGTTCGCCGCCGTCGTCACCCTCGGCGCCGCCGGCGCCATGGTGATCACGCCCGATGACGAGGTCGTCATCGAAGCCGACCACGTCGTGTGCGTCGAGGACACGACGGGGGCCGGCGACCTCTTCGCCGCCGGGTGCATGTACGGGCTGACGCACGGTCTCGGGCCGGAGGCGTCCCTCCGACTCGGCAGCTTCGCGGCCGCCGAGGTCATCAGCCATCTCGGGGCGCGCCCCGCCGTCAGCCTCCGCGAAGCCGCCGGCGACCGCTTGCACCCGGCCTGAGCCGCTGCGGCCGCCTCAGGCGGGGCGGCTGTCCTCTTCGGGGGGGCGGAAGGCCAGTTGCAGGTCGGCGAGGCGCACGAGGGCGCTCGCCACCCAGCGAGCGAGCCCGGCGATCTGATCGTCCAGCTTGGACGGATCCTCGAGCATGGCGTCGTCGAGCCGGAGGCTCCCTTGGTAGGCCACTTCGAAGGCGCACGTCGGCTCCGGGAGCCCGTCGAAGGACTGCTCGAGGGTGGGAGCCGCCCGCTCGAGACGCTCGCCGCCCATCTCGGGCCCTTCGCCGTCGAGGACGGAAAGCACCTTGCCCACGTCGGGGGCGCCGACGAGGTGCTGCAGGCGGAAGGCGAGCTCCATGATGAGCTCGGGTGGCTCGGCCGGCGCCTCGCCGATCGACCAGGATCGGTAGGCGCTCTGGCTCCACGTCGGCCAGTCGAGGGTGAGATCGGCGCGCACGCGGGCGGGGTTGCCCTCGCCGGGCAGGCTGTAGGACGTCTCGAAGGAGAGGTCCCCGAGGAAGACGTCGATTTGGAACCGCTCCTCGACGGCTTGCTGTTCGAGCAGGGCGCCCTCGAAGGCGTCACGGATCGCCCCGATGACGTCGAGGAGGATGTGATCGATCATGGCGAGCCGACGTTACTTCCCGCCGGAGGCGGTGTTTCAGCGACGGGCCGCAACGACCTGGTAAACACGCGACGGTGAGGGAGAACCCCTGGCTGGAACGGCGCGTCATCTGCTTCGCCCATCAAGGCGGCGCCATCGAGAACGCGTCCAGCACGCTGCATGCCATCACCGAGGCGATCGCCCATGGCGCCACCGCCATCGAGCTCGATGTGCACGCCACCGCCGACCGACAGCTCGTCGTCTGTCACGACGCCACGCTCGAGCGGACGACGAATGCAACCGGCGAGATCGCCTCCCACAGTCTGGCAGAGCTGTCGGAGCTGGACAACGCCTACTGGTTCGTTCCCGGCGAGGACGTGCAGCGCGACCGCGACCCGAGCGCCTACCCGCTGCGAGGGCGCGCCCCGGCGGACCACCGCTTCGGGATCGCCACCCTCGACGAGGTCTTCGACATCACCGCCGGCGTCCCCCTCAATTTGGACATCAAACGCACGGACCCCGAGGTGCCAGGCTACGAGCAGCTGCTGGCTGACGTGATCCGGCGGCGGGGCCGCGCCGACGACGTCATCGTCGCCTCGTTCCTCGACGGTGCCACGGACCGGTTCAAGGCCTACGCCCCGGAGATCGCCACGTCGGCCGGCACCCTCGCCTCGGCGGCCTTCTTCCGGGCGATGCGGGCGGGCGAGGATCCTCCCGAAGCCTTGCGGTCCCACGTCGCCTTGCAGGTCCCCGCCCGTTACGAGGGCCTTCTCGTCGTCGACGAGGCGTTCGTGACGGCCGCCCACGCTGCCGGCCTGGCCGTGCACGCCTGGACGATCAACGATCGCGGGGAGATGGAGCGGCTCTGCGGCGTCGGGGCCGACGGCGTCATCTCCGATGTGCCAAGCCTGCTCGCCACTGTCTTGCAGGAGAAAGGGCTGACCTGGCGCCGTTAACGGCGGCGCCCGCCCTCAGGCGGGCGAGGGCTCAGCCTCTGCCGCAGTTCGGCTTCTTGCCGTGGTTCGCCTTCTTCTTCTTGCGGAGCTTGCGCTTCGTGGTTCGCTTCGACACAGTGCCGGGAAGTGTAGCGGGCAGCCGGCATGTCAGAATCCCCTCATGGCGTGGCTGCTACGCGACGGGCAGGTGCTGGCGAGTCTGGAGATCGCCGACTCGTTCATCGCCCGCAATCGGGGTCTGCTCGGCCGCACCGGCACGACCGGCGCCATGCTGCTCACCCACACGCGGGGCGTCCACTCCCTCGGGATGCGTTTTGCCATCGATGTCGCATACCTCGACAAGGACCTCGTCGTCGTCGACACCGTGATCCTGCGCCGGCATTCGATGGCGCTGCCGAGACGACGCGCTCGGTCGGTGCTGGAGGCGGAGGCGGGTGCCTTCGAGCGGTGGGGCCTCAAAGCGGGCGACCGCCTGGAGATCAAAGCGTGAGCGATCCGCCTGCGGGCGGTGGCCCGGCCGGCGAGCTCGTCCTCGTGTCGACGCCGATCGGCAACCTCGGGGACCTCTCGCCGCGGGCGGCCGCCACGCTCTCGGCGGCAGACATCGTCTGCTGCGAGGACACCCGCCACACGGGGACGATGCTGAAGCGCCTCGGGATCGGCACGAAACGCCTCCTTTCGCTGCACGCCCACAACGAAGGCGAGCGGGTGCCGATGCTGCTCGAGGAGCTCGGCGCCGGGCGCACCGTGGCGCTCGTGAGCGATGCGGGCACGCCCGCCATCTCGGACCCGGGCGAGCGTCTCGTGGCGGCGGCCGTCGAGAGCGGCTGCCGCGTGAGCGTCGTGCCGGGGCCTTCGGCCGTGCTGGCGGCCCTCGTCGTTTCGGGCATGGGGCTCTCGAGGTGGCGGTTCGAGGGGTTTCTGCCGAGGAAGGGCACAGAGCGCGCCAAGCGACTGGCGGACGTCGCCACCTCACCGTGCCCGAGCGTCTGTTACGAGTCGCCCCGTCGGCTGGGAGCGACCCTGTCCGAGCTAGCACAAATCTGTGGGCCGGAGCGCCGCGTCGCCGTCTGCAGGGAGCTGACCAAGCTGCACGAGGAGGTGCGACGCTCGAGCCTTGCCGAGGCGGCTGACTACGCGGCGACCACGCAGCCTCGCGGCGAGTTCGTGCTCGTGATCGCCGGCGACGAGCCGAGCGCCCGACCCGCTCGCCTCACGAGCAACGATGAGCTTGCGGAGGCGGTGGCGGCACTCGTGCTGGCGGGCTCCTCCCGCCGCGACGCGGCGCGAGAGGTGGCGGTGCGGCTCGGGATCGCCCGCAGTACGGTCTATGAAGCCGCCATCCGAGCCGGGCGCTCGCCAGGGGGGACCGCGGGCGATCGGTAGGCTCGCCCCATGGCCGGCCGCTTCTATGTGACCACCCCGATCTTCTACGTCAACGACGTCCCCCATCTCGGCAACGGCTACGCCACGATCGTGGCCGACGCCCTCGCCGCCTGGCACCGCCTCGAAGGCGACGACGTCTTCTTCCTGACCGGCACGGACGAGCACGGCCTCAAGGTCCTGCGCTCGGCCGAGCAGAACAACATGGAACCGAAGGCATGGACCGACCAGCTCTCGCAGCGCTTCCGGGATGCCTGGAGCGAGCTGCGGATCGCCAACGACGACTTCATCCGCACGACCGAGCCCCGCCACCACCGCACCGTGCAGGCCTTCATGCAGGCGATCTACGACAACGGCTACCTGCGCAAGGGCACCTACGAGGGTTGGTACTGCGTGTCGTGCGAGGCTTACTACACCGAGGCGGAGCTGCTCTCCGGGCAGCGCTGCCCCGTGCACGAGCGGCCCGTCGAGTGGTTCAGAGAGGACAACTGGTTCTTCGAGCTGAGCCGTTTCTCGGACCGGCTCCTCGAGTGGTACGGCGAGCACCCCGACGCCATCTTCCCGGAGACCCGGCGCAACGAGGCGCTCGGCATCATCCGCGGCGGTCTGCTGGACATCTCGATCACGCGGACGTCCATCGACTGGGGGATCACGGTTCCCTGGGACGAAGGTCACGTCTTCTACGTGTGGTACGACGCCCTCGTCAACTACATCTCGGCCATCGGCTACCCGAGCGACCCGGAGCGCTTCGAGCGCTGGTGGCCGGCCGTCTGCCACTTGATCGGCAAGGACATCATCCGTTTCCACTGCGTGTGGTGGCCGGCCATGTGCATGGCGGCCGGCATCGACCCGCCGGCTTCGTACCTCGTGACGGGCTTCCTCCTCGTCGGCGGCAAGAAGATGGCGAAGAGCGCCTTCAACCAGATCTACCCCGTCGAGCTGGCGGCCGACATCGGGAACGACGCCGTCCGCTACTACCTGCTGCGGGAGGTCGGTCTCGGCTCGGACGGCGAGTTCAGCTACGAGGGTCTCGTCGCCCGCTACAACTCGGATCTGGCCAACAACCTCGGCAATCTGCTCTCGCGGGTCAGCTCGGTCGTTGCCTCGAAGTGCAACGGAATCGGGCCGGCACCGCGCAGCGCCGCTGACGGGTCACGCCTCGCACGGGCCGCCGCCGAGCTGACGCCCGCCGTCATCGCCCACTGGCGGGCTTTCGCGCCCCACGAAGGGCTCGAGACGACCTGGCGACTCATCCGGGCGGCCAATGCCGAGCTGGAGGTCGTGCAGCCGTGGAAGCTCGAGCCGGGCGCCGACCTCGACGCTGTTCTTGGTGAGGCACTGGAGGTGCTACGAATCGTTGCTGTGCTGATCTCACCGGTGTTGCGCGACACGGCAAAGGAGATCTGGCGGCGCATCGGGCTCGAGGGCGATCCCGGTCTTGCCGGTAATGCCGGCGAGCACGGCGTGCTCGCCTGGGGAGGCTACCCGGGCGGCCTGCCCGTCGAAAAAGGGGCCCCCCTCTTTCCCCGCCGGGAGGTCGAGCCAGAATGAGCATGCTGGGACGGATCTTCGGCGGGGGACGCCGTGGCGAGAAGGGGGCGGGCGAAGCGGGCTCCGAGGCCGCCGCCGGCCCGAGGAGCGCCGAGGCGGTTGAGCGCCTCTCTGCCCTTCCCCTCTGGACCGACAGCCACTGTCACCTGCAGTCCTCCGACGACCTCGAGGCGGCGCTCGAGCGGAGCCGGGAGTCGGGTGCCCGCCGCATGGTCTTCGTGGGCACGGACGAGCCGACGTCGCGCGACGCCGCCCGCCTGGCGGCTGCGCTCAGCGGCTCGGGGGCCCCGCCCGTCCAGATCTGGTCGACGGTCGGTTTGCACCCGCACGATGCCAGCAGCGGCGTCGGCGGTGTCGGGCGCTTCCTCCGCGAGCTGTACGCCGCCGGGCTGTCGTCCTCGCGGGTCGTGGCGGTGGGGGAGTGCGGCCTCGACTACCACTACGACCACTCGCCCCGCGACGAGCAGCGTGACGCCTTTGCCGCCCAGATCGCCTTCGCCAACCAGTACGGGCTGGCGCTCGTGATTCACACGCGAGAAGCCTGGGACGACACCCTTGCCATCCTCGACCGCGAGGGAGCGCCTTCCCGCGTCGTGTTCCACTGCTTCACGGGCGGACCCGGTGAAGCCCGAGCCTGCCTCGATCGCGGCGCCTACCTCTCCTTCAGCGGGATCGTGACGTTCCCGAGCGCCACGGCCGTCCGTGAGGCGGCAGCGATGTGCCCGGTCGACCGCATGCTCGTGGAGACCGACGCCCCCTTCCTCACGCCCGTGCCACATCGTGGCAAGTCCAACGAGCCCTCCTACGTGCCCATCATCGGCGCTCAGATCGCCGGTCTGAAAGGTCTCGAGGAGGCGGCGATCGCCCAGGCGACGACGTCCAACGCCGCTGTGGTGTTCGACCTGCACGGTTGAGCGACATCGGCGGGGGCGGCAGCGGCGCCGTCGTCGAGACAGCGGCACCACGATGAGCCGGCGATCGCCCGGGCGGGCCGAGATCGCCGCCCTCTTGGCCGACCACGGCATCTCTCCGTCGCGGGCCCTCGGCCAGAATTTCGTGGCAGATCCAAACCTCGTCGAGCGGGTTGCCCGCCTCGCCGCCGTCGGCGCCGGCGACCGAGTCGTCGAGATCGGGGCCGGGCTCGGCTCCCTCACGATCGCACTGGCCGCCACGGGCGCCGAGGTGCTCGCCGTCGAGATCGACCGCTACCTCGAGCCGGTGCTCCGCCAGCTCGTCGAGCCGCTCGGCGTCACGGTCGTCCGCGATGACGCCATGACCTGTGACTGGGCCGCCCTGCTCGGCAGCGCCACCGACGATCGGCCGTGGGTGCTCGTTGCCAACCTCCCCTACAACATCGCCACGCCGCTCGTCGCCGACCTCCTCGTCGGCGTGCCGGCCGTCAGCCGCATGCTCGTGATGGTGCAACGCGAGGTGGGCGAGCGACTGGCGGCCGGACCGGGCTCTCGCGCCTACGGTGCCGTCTCGGTGCGGGTCGCCTACTTCGCCGAGGCGAAGGTCGTGGCGAGAGTTCCCGCCGACGTCTTCCTCCCGCGACCCAACGTCGAGTCCGTGCTCGTGGAGATCGTGCGGCGTCCGGCACCGGCCGTTGCGCCGGAGGTGGCGAGCTTCGAGGAGATCGACCGGCTCGTGCGGGCGGGTTTCTCGGGGCGCCGCAAGATGCTGCGGCGTTCCCTTGCCGGCCTCGTGAGCGAGGAGGCGTTCGTCGCCGCCGGCATCGAACCCACTCGACGGCCGGAGGAGCTGGGTGTCGTGTCGTGGGGCAAGCTGGCCGAATGCAAGCGGCTGTTCGAGATCGCCGGGACGGGGTGACCGTCGTCAGGGCACCCGCAAAGCTGACCCGCCGACTGCGGGTCGTGGGCCGGCGGTCCGACGGCTATCACCTCCTCGAGGCCGAGATGGTCACCCTGGACCTCGCCGACGAGCTCGAGATCTCGGCCGGCGACGGGCTCGAGGTCATCGACGCCGTCGACTGGGTCGGGCAGGAGGGACCGCCTGTCCTCGCGCCGGCGCCGTCGCTGCTGGCTCCGGACAGCCGGCAGCGGCCCGCCCCGAACCTCGTTGAGCGTGCGTTGCACGCCGTCGGGCGATCCGCCCAGGTCCGGCTGCGCAAGGTCATTCCCGCCGGCGCCGGCCTCGGCGGCGGCTCGGCGGATGCCGCTGCCGTGCTGCGCTGGGCGGGTTGCTCCGACCTCGAGGTCGCCGCCCGTCTCGGCGCAGACGTGCCCTTCTGCCTCGCGGGGGGACGGGCGCTCGTCGGCGGTGTCGGCGAGATCGTGCAGCCGCTCGCCTACGAGGAGGCCGACGTGCTGTTGGTCGTCCCCCGCCTCACGGTGTCCACGCCGGAGGTCTACGCCGCCTGGGACTCGCTCGGAGGACCGGTGGGCGGCTCCGGCAACGATCTCGAGCCGGCAGCATTGATCGTCGAACCGCGACTGGCCTGGTGGCGGAGTCTCCTGAGCGACGTGGCCGGCCGCCCGCCGCGGCTTGCCGGAAGCGGTGGGACGTGGTGGCTGGACGGCGATCGCGACGTGCTGGTGACGCTTCAGGAGCAGATCTCCGCAACCGTTGTCGCCGAGGGTAGGTCGGCTGTCGTCGAGCTGGTTCGCACGATCGCAGCGTCCTGACGGGAGGACCGTGCGGTTCGGGCTTACTTCCCGGCTGCTCGACGCTGCCAGCGCGTGCGCTTCAGCATCTTCTTGTGCTTCTTCTTGCGCATGCGCTTACGGCGCTTCTTGATGAGGGAACCCATGGCGTGGCCGAGGTTAGCCGGTCCGGGGGAGGGGACGGTCCGCGCCAGCCAGTCGTAGCGCCCGGCGAAGTCGCCAGTCTCTGCCGCCCGCGAGGCGCGCCGCTCCCGTGCGGCGCCCGATGCGTGGCCTGCCGCCAGTGCCATGACGGCGCCCGATAGCGTCGGAGATCGATGGATACCCTCAGCGCTGAGAGTGAGAAGGTGCTCGCCATCGCTCGCCACGAGGCGGCCGGTCTCCATCAGGAATTCACCGGGACCGAGCACGTCCTGCTCGGCCTGCTCGCTTGCGACGACGACATCGCGGCACCGCTGCTGTCCAAGCACGGGATCGTCGCCGTCGAGGTGCGGGCGCAGGTGGCCAGACCCGGAAGCGGCCGCGACGGCTCCGACAACGCGCAGCCCCTGACGGCTCGAGCAAAGCAGGTGCTGACCCTCGCGACCGGCGAGGCGGAGGCGCTCGACGACGATGAGGTGCGACCCGAGCATCTCCTCCTCGGGATCATCCGGCAAGCCAGTGGCGTGGCGGCCCTGCTGCTGCACGACATGGGTGTCGACCTTGCCGAGCTGCGGGAGGAGGTCCTCGAGGCGCGGGCGGCCGTCGAGCGCATCGTCACGGACCTTGCCGTCGTGGGGGGCCCGTTCGACCAGGACGGCGGTGCCAGCGACGAGGCGGCGGAGCTCACCGTCGTCGCACCGAGCCCGGCAGGCCCGAGAGACGAGAAGAGCGGCCCGTCGCCAGCCGTTGTGCCTCCGGCGTGCCCGGGCTGCGGGAAGCGACTGAGCGACGTGTTGGCGATCGCCACCGTGTCACCGGAAGCACCAGGTGCCTTGAGCCGCCGCCGTGGCTTTGGGGCTGTCACCCTCATCTACTGTGGCGCCTGCGGCCACACGTTGGCGGCATCTCGCTGACGACTTCCGGGTCGGGTTCTTCCGGCTCGGTCGGCGAGCCGCCCGCCTCGCCCCCGCCGTGTGCGAGGCTTGTCAGGCCGCCTCAGCTCCGGCTCCGGCGCCGCCCACCCTTGGCGGGTAGTTCAATCGGCAGAACGCCTGACTTTGGATCAGGAGGTTGGAGGTTCGAGCCCTCCCCCGCCAGCTCACACGCCAGCTCACACGTCTAAAACCGACAGACACCCTTGCCGTACACGGCTTTGTCCTGTGGAGCCTCGCTCCTCGTAGTGAGCCCGTCGCCGGGTTTGCCCGCGCTCGCGATCGCCGCGCCTACCAAGGAGTGATCCGCCTCAAGGGAAGAATTCCTTCGCCGCGCCCAACAAAATGAAGTACCCGTGACTTATTAGACATGGGGCCGGGAGCGCCAGGCGATGAGCGATAGCTATAGCGGGTTCGAGGGCTGGTACTCGGAGAACCACGCTCGCGTGCTGGCCGTGCTGACCGTCGTGTCGGGCAACCCGGATGCCGCCAGCGAGGCCACAGACGAGGCCTTTGCACGCGCCCTGGCTCGGGGGCACCGGGTGGGGGCGATGAGCTCGCCGACGGGCTGGACCTACCGAGTGGCTTTGAACCAGCTGCGCAGACGCCTCCGTCGCCAGAGACGGGAGGACCAGCTCGTGTTCGCTGCCAACGAGGAGTCAGCTGGTGAACACGATCTCTCCCTCTGGCTTCAGGTACTCGACGCCATGAAGCCACTGACCGCTCGCCAGCGGACCGTGCTGGCACTGACCTACGTCGCCGATCTTCCTCAGGGCGAGGTGGCGAGAATGCTGCACATATCGCGGTCCACCGTTGCTTCGACGCTCGCCGATGCCAAGGCAGCCACTCTCGGTCGCGACGGCCTTCCTCCCATCGCGCTGGGGGGCCTGGAGGGGTTGCCATGAAGCGGGTTGAGGAACAGCTGAGAGAGCTCGCAAGCACCCCGCCGCTCCGTCCGCCGCTCCCGATCAACGAGCTCACCCGACGCTCGTCCCAACTCGCCAGACGTCGAAGGATCGTGCTGTCCGCCATCGTCGTTGTCGCCTTGGTCGCCGTATTCGTGATCCCATTCCCGCACCTCAACTTGGTGCATCATCCGGCGAACCACCCCACGTCTACGATGCCGAAGAAACCGGTGATCGTGCCGAACGAGATCGAGCCCACTCCCAACGCCACGGGGCCGGAGAACAGCTCACTCTCGGGGGTGTCCTGCACCTCGGCCTCGGCGTGCGTTGCCGTGGGGAGTTCCACCGACGGAGCGGGTCGCAGCCGTACGTTGGTGGAGGCCTGGAACGGAACGACGTGGGCGGTCGAGCCGTCCCCCAACCCGGGGGGGCGCTCTACAGCTCCCTCTCGGGGGTGTCGTGCACGTCAGCCACCGCCTGCGTGGCTGTCGGACGCGGCAACGGGGCGTTGGCTGAGGCCTGGGACCGAACGAGGTGGACGATCGAGCCCACCCCAGCCCGAGCGGGGCGTCCCTCTCGGGGGTGTCATGCACCTCGGAGAGTGCGTGCACGGCCGTGGGGGACTACTACAACGGGCCAGCCGGTGTCTGCGCCTACACCGAAGCACACATCCACGGGACGCTCGTGGAAACCTGGAACGGGAGGAGGTGGGCGACCGTGCCGACCCCCAACCCGAGCGGAGCTGACAACTTCTTCTCGGGGGTGTCGTGCACCTCGGCGACCACGTGCACCGCCGTCGGCAGCGGTCACGGTGGGACGCTCGTGGAAGCCTGGAACGGGGCGAGGTGGGCGATCGAGCACACCCCCAACCCGACTGGCGCGCAGAAGATCATCTCAGCGCTGTCCGGAGTGTCGTACACCTCGGCCACGGTATGCACCGCCGTAGGATCCGGCCCCAGTGGGACCCTGGCAGAAGCCTGGAGCGGGGCGACATTCGCGATCGAGCACACCCCGAACCCGAGCGGGTCGGGCAACGACTCCCTCCTCGGTGTGTCGTGCACCTCGGCCGCGGCATGTACGGCAGTGGGCGGCGAGGGCACCGCCTTCGGCGCTGACGTGACGCTGGTGGAGGCGTGGAACGGCACGACGTGGACGATCGAGCCCAGTCTCAACCCAACGGCGTCGCGTGGCAGTTCTCTCTCCGAGGTGTCCTGCACCTTGGCAACGTCGTGCAGCGCGGTGGCGAGCTACACCACAAGGGGCGGAGAAGAGGTGACGCTGGCGGAGGCATGGAACGGCACGACGTGGGGGATCGAGCCCACGGCCAACCCGAGCGGGGTACGGGACAGCCACCTCTCCGCGGTGTCCTGCACGTCGGCGACAGCGTGCGCCGCCGTCGGGTACCTCAACGGCGGCGGCAACGACCAGACCCTGGGGGAGGCCTGGAACGGGACGGCGTGGGCAATCGAGCCGACCCCCAATCCGAACGGAAACGGCGACCTTCATGGCGTGTCGTGCACCTCGGCCTCGGCCTGTGTAGCGGTCGGGATGAGTGGCTTGCTCAACTACGGCGACACCAACCTGACGCTGGCGGAGGCCTGGAACGGGACGACGTGAGAGATCGAGCCCACCCCCAACCCGAAAGGCTCGCGGGAGAGCTCTCTCTACGGTGTTTCGTGCACGTCGCCCACGGTGTGCCAGCCGTCGGAAGGTTCAAGAGCAGCGACACCGCCAGCAACGGCGGGACGCTGGCGGAAACCTGGAACGGGACGACATGGACGATCGACCGCACCCCCGACGGCATCGGCGCAAGCGTCAGCCAGCTGGACGGCGTGTCGTGCCCCTCGGCGACGGCATGCGTTGCCGTAGGGGATTACGTGAGCGGCCTCGGCAACCCTCAGATGTTGGCGGAGGCCTGGAACGGGAAGAAGTGGGCGATCGAACCCACCCTCAGCCCGACCGGCCTGCCCGGACAGGAGAGCGTTCTGACCGGAGTGTCGTGCGCCTCGGCCATGGCGTGCACCGCAGTCGGGTGGTACACCGTCAACCCTGCGAGCAACGCCCCGGACCAGACGCTGGCGGAGGTCTGGAACGAAAACAGGTGGGCGATCGAGCCCACTCCAAATCGGCCCGGTGTGCAGGGGAGCTGCTGTCGGCCGTTTCCTGCACCTCGGCCGTGGCGTGTACGGCCGTCGGCAGCGGCGCCGGGCCGCTGGCGGAGGCCTGGAACGAAAACAGGTGGGCGATCGAGCCCACTCCCAGCCCGAAGGGAGCGTCCCTCAACGACCTGTCGTGCACCTCGGCTACGGCGTGCGTCGCCGTCGGATCTTCCGGCGAGGCCACACTCGCCGAGCGCTTCCGATAACGGGCCGCCCGACATCCAGGTTGCGCTCGCCGACCTGCCGGACTCACGAAACCAACTTCCAACCCAACAGTTGGCCTGCACGGCATTGCACGCCACGGTCTTGGCGACCAGCCGGGCATCAGGCGGTATCACCTTGCGGTGCGCGCCAGACGGTGTGCTGCGGTGACGCGTCTCCGTGGCTTGCCGTACGTGTGAGCAGTACTGCGCCGATGTCGAATCCGAACAGGTGGTGATCGCTAGCCGGTTCCGGGGCGGCGAATCTCGTCCTCTCCTCGACGAACTGGTGTGCCAGGGACGTTCTGGCGGCGACATCCAAGACGGCATGGGCATGGCCGGTGAGATAGAACGCATCCTCGTTGTCTTCCATCGGGAAAGAGTGCATCGCGTACCGCCCGTCCCGGTGGAGGTCGCTTTGCTTCGGGGAGGGAATGATGAAGGCGTAGAGACCATCCTCCGACAGCAGTGGGCACACGGCGTGTACCCGAGGTCCACCGTCTGGGCGGACCGTGCTGAGGAAGGCCAGGCCGACCCCGAAGTGATAGAGGAGGTCGGCGCCCTGCTTCGCAACATCGGGCTGCAGCTCCTTGAAATCGGGCCAGGAAGTCATGCGAGTGACGATGGCAAAATTCAAATTGCCCGTCAACCAACCGATCGCGTCGTCGGGTCAGTGTGTTGGAGCGCCTTCTGCACCCGTGCCAGGAAGTCCGCCTGCTCCTCGAGACTGGTGACCCTCACGCGTTGGAATGCGCCGTCGAGCCGGACGTCGACGTAGGAGTCGCCGGCGTCATCGGCGTGGAAGTGAAGAAATGCCCGCGACTCCCGCGAGAAACAGCCGCGCTTGCGCTCCCGCAAGCCAGGAGCCTTGCGCAGCTCCGCCAGCAACGCCTCGACCTGATCAAGGTCTCCCTGTGTCGCGTGCCGCACGTGGCGAGCTTGTCCTCGACGGCAGCGGAGCGCAAGGCCTGCCGATACGCACCTAGAGACCGAGGCTCGCCCTGTATTGCGGGTCTTGTTGTCGCGTGCAACGGCCTGATCATCCGGACCCTCTGTGTAGCCCGAACGAAGATCAGGAAGAGGAGGCCCGGCACGGAGCGAAGTCGGACGGCGCCGGCCATCGTGCCAGCATGAGGTGAGACACCTTCGCCGCGATCGTGTCTCGTCCGCACCGTCGATCTGGAGTGGAGAGGGTCGCAGACGGCGGCGCTGAAGCTAGGAAGCGCAGCCGTGGCCGGGCCCGAGCCCGCCGGGCATCTCCTCGGTGCGAGGGCTCTACCCACCCGGCATTTCCGCGGTCCACTTTCGTCCGGGGAAAGCCCATTTGTTCACCTGACGCAACTCGCTCACGCCGCGCTCGGTGGACGAACGCCGGCCTCCTGGGCACCGATTCACTTGTCCTTGTCGAACCGAACCCGCCGCTGCAGCCACTCGGCGAAGCCGTTCTCGTCGATCTCATGGGCGGCTACCGCCAACATGGCCGACTCCGCGTCGTCGACGTCAGGTGGATCGGGTTGCCAACTGCCTCCGTTGAGATCGACGAAGAGCACGAGGGCCGCCCAAGCGGCCCGCTTGTTGCCGTCAGGAAGGGGATGGTTCCAGGCGAGGCGACACGTCAACACAGCAGCCTTGTCGATGAGACTCGGATAGAAGTCCTCGCCGCTCCAGCCGGCTGACGGTGCGTGGAGCGCCGAGTCGGCGAACTCGACCCGTGAGGCTTTCAGCAAAACGCTTGCAGGCGTCCCGGTCACTTGCTCAGCCAGCCAGAAGTACTCGGCGAGCGAGAGGTATCGCGTCACTGAGCGAGTCGCTCGAGCAACTCCTTATCCCGCTCGAGCAGCCGTCGCGCTCGACGTGTGAAGTCCTTGTCGGAGCGCACCCGCTCAATCTCGGCGCTCAGTGACTCAACGATGAGCGAGTTCACGCTCATGCCACGTACCCGCGCCACGGCTTCGGCTTCATCGGCCAGCTCGTCGGGAAGCCGCACGGTCGTCTGCTTTGCCATGACATCATGATATCACGATGCGGTGAGGCGTCTGTCCAACCACCTCGTTCTGCAAGGTGAGCCTTGCATCGTTCGGCCTGGCGTGAAGTCAGGCGCGTCCGAGCCGCGTTCTTTGGATCAGGAGGTTGGAGGTTCGAGCCCTCCCAGCCGGCTCGTTAAGTCCCAGGTAGTCGTGTGAATCTGGGTTCCTGAGACACTCCGCTGGCGAAAAGGGCGCAGGGATGGACGAAAGGGCCGCCGTCATTTACAAGGTCTGGGTCCTTCTCGAAGCTGTGGTCCGGTTAGCAGGTCACTAACTCGAAAGACTTGCGGACTGGATGGCGGTCATGCTGACAGTTTCGGCGTATGTCTCTCCGGAGCCTCCGGCGCCCTCACAGCTCACTGTGGCCGACTCGGCCGATGTGATCGTGGCGGCGACAGTCATCGACATCGTTGCGTCGTTCTGGGGTGCACCCGAGGGCCCGAGGAGGCCGACCTCGACCTCATCGGTCGCCGTGCCGAGGGTGAGCTCGCATACCGCCAGGTCAGAAGTGTTGCTCGGGCTCGTGTCTTCAAGCCACACGTCTGCGTTCACGACGTAGGATCCAGCCGACAGGTCGCTTGTGGACAGGATCGGGCCCAACGTGGATGGGATGTGCAGGTCTGTGCCAGAGTCGTAGAAGCTGTTGCTGGGTCCCATCGGTCCTTCGATGCTGGAGCCTGTATCGCTCCAGGCAGCCGCTGTGCATGTGAAAACCTCGCCGTTCGCGAGATCGATATCGGTGTCACCGCTCGTGCATTTACCGGTGGGAGCGGCCGCGCTGGTGATCACGTCCGCTCCGTTGGTGCCATGAGTGCCGGGCCGCCCTATGGCACCCTTCGCTCCCTTCGGGCCCGTCGGCCCCGTCTGGTCCCAGGAGATGGCCCTGGCTCCGGACGAGCAAGCGGGGACCTTGGTGCCCACCTTCGACAGCGTCCCGTTCTTCAGGCACGCATGGAAGACGGTGCTTGTTCTTGGGCTGGTGGTCTCGGCCGCGATCGCCGTGGTCACGCCGAGAGCGACGACGGCACTCATGGCGCCGACACCGATGGCGACCATTAGACGCGCTGGTCTTGTTTTCACGGTTCCCCCCTTCGTACGGCCCGATGAGAACCGGGTCGTCGTCAAGCTACACCTGCGCCCCGGCACGCCCGCAGTCCAAGAAAAGCGGAGCACACCAGCACCATCGCGGCCGAAAGTCGTGTGGGTCGGCGGCTACCCATAGGCCCTACCTCCGCGTCCCCGAAGGTGAGAGAATTCGACAAATGGCTGGGCTCGAAGGTTCGGGCGGAGGCGAGATGCCTGGAGAGTGAACGGCGAACCTTGCGCCTGTCCCCAGCGAGTCGGACAGAGCGGGGTGCTCCCAACCAAACCCAACTTTCCCCAATACTTGCCTCGCAAGGGGTTGCGGACCGTTGCATTGTGTCTGTCGTTTGCCACATTCCACTCGTCTGACCACGTAGTATGCGACGGTCAGCCGACCAGAGCAACGGAGTGCAGCCCCCTGGCTCGTTCATTGGATCAGGAGGTTTGAGGTTCGAGCCCTCCCCAGCTCGTCACGTGTAAGACCACGCCTGATGGCGGATGAGTCAAATTCCGACGATCTGGAGCAGTGTGTGGAGGCCGCTGAAATCGTCAGGGTTGCGCGTGTACAGAGCGAGCCCGTTCGCATGAGCAGTGGCGGCGATGAGCAGGTCGGCGACACGACTGCGATGCGAAGGACCCGTCTCGACAACAGCGGCGACCACCTGTCCATAACTGCGGGCCGCAGCGGTATCAAATGGCAGCGGATCGAAAGTTGCCTCGATCTGTTGCAGACGAGCCTGGCGACGCGCACCCTCGGTGCGCGTCGCG
>JBKQSP010000054.1:0-109210 GCA_052143575.1 Acidimicrobiales bacterium | reverse complement strand
ACCTTCAAGGAGGCCTCCTCCTGGTGGGTTCGACTGCCTTAGAACTCAGTCATTCTCCCAGTTGAGGAGGCCTTTTACGCGGATACTGGCAGGCTCATGCCGCTATCGCGCGAATAATCGAGGCTAGCCGGCCGACCTGGCGCGTTCCTTGGCCGCGGCAATGGGTCGGGTCGGCGTGCCCCGCGTGCCCCTTCCGTGCACCATCGACGACCACGCAGCGGTTTGCAGGTCATCAGGGGTTCAGAAGAGGAGCACAAAGTGGCCCCTTGACCAGCTCCTTCGCACGTTACGGATCGTGGGCGCTACAGGACTCGAACCTGTGACCTCAGCCGTGTGAAGGCTGCGCTCTAACCAACTGAGCCAAGCGCCCGCTGCTCGCAGCGTAGTGGACGCTCGACGGGTGCACTCGCCTCGGCGCCGCCGGCCTTCGGCGCCGACGAGCGCACCGGTCCCGGAAGCTACGGCAGCAGCGCCGCCTTGCCGGTCACCCTCCGGCCCAGAAGGTCTTCGAGAGCTGCTGCGACGGACTCGAGGGGGTAGGTCGTCGGCGCCACCGGTCGGAGGTCACCGGCGCCGGCTGCGGTCAAGAGCTCACGGATCATGGCGTCTTGCTCGACCGGGTGAGCCATGGCCCAGGCTCCCCAGTCGACTCCGATCACCTCCCGGTTGCGCAACAGGATCTGGTTTGCCGGCAGCGCCGGGATCTCGCCGGAAGCAAAGCCGATCACGAGATGGCGCCCGCACTCCCGCAGGGTCCGGAGCGCCAGAGCCGACCGGTCGCCCCCGACCGGGTCGATGACGACGTCCACCCAGCCGGTCAGCTCCCGAAGGTTGGCGACCTCCGAGGGGGCGTCAACAGCGAGAAGCGCCCCTGCGGCCAGAGCGGCCGATCTCTTGGCTTCGCTCGAGGCGGCTGCGACGACCTCGGCTCCGAGCCAGCGGCCCACGTCGACGGAAGCGAGCCCGACTCCACTGCCCGCACCCAGCACGAGGATCCGGTCTCCCGGGCGGACTCGGGCGCGCTGGCGGAGGGCGAACAGGGCCGTCGCGTAGCTCTGCGAGAAGGTTGCGGCCGTCGCGGCGCCGAGGGATTCGGGGAGGCGGCTGAGTTGCGAAGCTGAGGCGACCACGGCGGAGGCGAAGCCGCCGAGCCCGACGCTTGCAAGCACTCGGTCGCCCGGCGAGTAGCCCTCCACGCCGACGCCGACGGCGGCCACGGTTCCGGCCACTTCACTGCCTGGCGTGAAGGGCAGTGGTGGTCTGATCTGGTATCTCCCGGCCACGAAGAGAGCGTCCACGAAGTTGACGCCAGCCGCTTCGACCGCCACGAGCACGCAGCCGGGTCCCGGGGCAGGATCAGCTCTCTCCTCCACGGCGAGCACGTCAGGCGTCCCCAGCTCGCGGCATACGACGGCACGCACGAAGGCACGATACCGACCGCACTTCGCCAACGGCCCAATGTTGATCCCCACGGCGGCCGACGTGTGACGGACGTCTCAGGAGAACGCCGACGGGCCCAACTACGGAGAATGTCCCGCGGCTACTACCCTGGGAGCCGATGCTTCGCAAAAAGAGTAAGACCGCCTCCTCTGCCGCCACGGTCACCGACGAATCCGACGAGCACGCCAACGGTGTCTCCTACGGCCTCAACGACTACGGCGACGCTGACGCAGATGCCGAGGAGGGCGAGTACGACGAGGACGCCGACTACGACGAGACGGCCGAGTACGACGAAGACGCCGAGTACGACGAAGACGCCGAGTACGAGGAAGACGCCGAGTACGACGAAGACGACGAGTACGAGGACGAGTCGGAAGAGACCGAGGACGAGGAGTTCACGCCCCCGACGGCTGCCGCTGCGGTAAAGCGCTCGTGGATGTCGGCGCGCCCGAAGGCGCAGCCGGCCACAGGGACGGCGGAGGACGCCCAGCGGGTCAACTACATCGACAAGCGCGAGCGCATCCTGGCCTACTTCCTCGACGCCATGTTGCTTGCCATCGGCGTGACCCTCTACTTCGTCTACCGCCACTACGTCGACAAGTCGAACCCGAAGTACGCAGCCAGAGTGCATGCCGATGCCGCCTGGATCCTCGTCGTCCCCGTCCTCCTCGCCACGATGGTCCTCTTCGCGACGCTCTCGAAGCGGCGGGCGGCCGTCGGCTTCACGTTGCTGCTCTCCGGAGTCGCCCTCTTCAGCTTCGAGCCTCTGATCGGCATCCTCTACCTCGGCATCGGGCTCTGGATGGTCTTCCGCTCCATGAGGCGGTCGCCCCGCCTGGCCACCTCGGGCGCCAGAGGATCCAGCGCCCGGTCCGCCCGGGGAGCTTCGACTGCGACTACGAGGTCGAGTGGGCGATCGACGACCGCCACGACGTCCACGCGTTCCACGGCGTCCTCGCGGTCGGCGGCCTCGTCGCCGGCCAAGTCCGTTCCCGGGCGCACCATCGGTCGAAACGGACGGATATCCGGCTCGGCATCCTCCGGCCGCTATACGCCTCCGAAGCCGGTACGGCACGCGGCACCATCCGTGCAACCCGAACCGGAGCCGACCAACCGACTCAGTGCCTGGTTGAAGAAGTAAACACTGCCGGTGATCACAGACGATCTCGCCGGGAAGCGAGTTGCGGTAACGGGGGCAACGGGCTTCTTGGGCACCGCCCTCGTGGAGCGGTTGCTCCGCTGCGTCCCCGGCTGCGAGATCGTCGTGCTCGTGCGACCGGGCCAGCGCCTCTCGGCCACAGACCGCACTCGGCGGGAGATCCTCCGCAACGATTGCTTCAACCGTTTGCGTTCCGAGCTCGGTGACGGCTTCGAAGCCGAGGTGGGGCGCCGCCTCACGACGATCGCCGGCGACGTCGGGCGCGACGGGCTCGGCCTCGACGCCGACGGGCGGCGCATCCTCGCCGGTTGCGACATGGTGATCCACTCCGCTGCCACGGTGAGCTTCGATGCCCCCCTCGACGGCGCCGTCGAGGTCAACCTGCTCGGCCCGAGCCGGGTGGCCGAGACCCTCCGGGACGTCAGCCAGGAGCACAAGCGCCCACTCCCCCATCTCGTCGCCGTCTCGACGGCTTACGTCAACAGCGGTCACAAAGGTGACGCCTTCGAGGAGCTCATCACCGCGAGCCGCTGGCTCACCGAGACGAGCTGGCGAGCCGAGGTGAGTGCCGCCCGCAGGACGCGGGCCGACGCCGACGCCGAGAGCCGCACGCCCGACCGTCTCGCCGCTTTCCACAAAGGCGCCCGCGCCGAGCTCGGTGCCGCCGGTACGTCGCTCCTGGCCGAGAAGACGGAGCGCCTGCGCCAGGACTGGGTGGCCGACCGCATGGTGGCCGCCGGACGCGCCCGTGCCCAGGCTCTCGGCTGGCCGGACGCCTACGCCTACACGAAGTCGCTCGGGGAGCGGGCGCTCCTCGAGACGCGGGGCGACCTTGCCGTCACCTTCGTGCGTCCCTCCATCGTGGAGTCGGCTCTCGCCGAGCCGCGGCCCGGTTGGATCCGCGGCTTTCGCATGGCCGAGCCCGTCATCATCTCCTACGCCCGCGGCCTGCTACGGCAGTTCCCGGGCGTCCCGGAGGGCGTCGTCGACGTGGTGCCGGTCGATCTCGTCGTTGCCGCCATCATCGCCGTGGCGGCACACGGGCCCGACCCGCAGGGCCCCACCGTCTACCAGGTGGCATCGGGCACGAGAAACCCCCTCCTCTACGGCACCCTCGTCCGCCTCACGGAGCAGTGGTTCACCGCTCGTCCCATCTACGACAGCCGTGGGCAGCCGATCATCGTCCCGAAGTGGTCCTTCCCCGGACGGGGCAAGGTGCAGGGCGAGCTGAGAAGGGCGACGAGCGTGCTCAAGGCGGCCGAGCGGGCCGTCAACATGCTGCCGGTGCGGGGTGAGCGGGCAGAGGTCGTCGCCCGTATCGAGGAGCGTCGCTCGCAGGCGGAACGCGCCCTCGAATACGTCGAGCTCTACGGCGCCTACACCGAGACCGAGGCGCGCTTTCGCATCGACCGCACGCTCGAGCTGTTCGCCAGCCTGAGCGAGGCCGACCAGGAGGCCTTCTGCTTCGATCCGGGCGTCATCGACTGGCGGCACTACATCGAGGACGTGCATCTTCCCTCCGTCGTCGAGCACGCTCGCGTGCGCACCTCCCCGGGCAAGCGCGTGCTCGCCACGCGGGAATCGCGTTCCCGCACGGCCGTCCTGTCGGCCGAGCCGCGCATCGCCGTGTTCGACCTCGAGAACACGCTCATCGCCTCCAACGTCGTCGAGAGCTACGCCTGGTTGGCGACACGGCACCTCGACCGGGCCGAGCGCGCCAAGATCGTCGCCGGACTGCTGGCGGAAGGTCCGCGTCTCCTGGCACTCGACCGGCGCGACCGGGGCGACTTCCTGCGCTCGTTCTACCGGCGCTACGAGGGTGCTCCCGTCGAGCGGCTCCGCCTCGACGGCGTCGAGCTCTGGAGCGACTTGCTCGCCCTGCGCTCGTTCCCCGACGGCCTGGCGCGGCTCCGCCAGCATCGGGCGCTCGGACACCGCACCGTGCTCATCACCGGTGCGCTCGACTTCGTCGTCGAGCCGCTCCGGCCGCTCTTCGACGAGATCATCTGCGGCCGCCTCGGCGAGCGCGACGGGGCCTTCACCGGCGAGCTCGTGGACTCGCCGCCGACGGGGGAGGCACGGGCGCTCCTCATGGAGGACCTCGCCCGCCTCGCCGGTCTCGAGCGGGATCAGATCGTGGCCTACGCCGACTCCACGAGCGACTTGCCGATGCTCGAAGCGGCCGGCCTCCCCGTCGCCGTCAACCCCGAAGCCAAGCTGGCTGCCATCGCCAGGCGGCGCGGGTGGTCCATCGAGCAGTGGAGCAAGACGCCGGGAGGACCGCACCGCATCCTCGCGACAGCGACGATGCGTCCCGGCTTTCGCACCGTCGGCACCGGGCGGCTCCGATGAAGGCGCTCGTGTTCGAGCGGAACCTCCCCCGCTTCGCCGCCTCCCGCATCGCCTCGGCGCTCGCCGGCTCCGGCCACGGCGTCGCTGTGGGCCCGCTCGAGCTGCTCGAGGTCGACCCGCCGACGTTGCCCGGCTCCGGATGGGTGCGCCTCGAGCCGAGGCTCGCCGGCATCTGCGGCTCCGACCTGGCGACTCTGGACGGGCGCTCCTCCCGCTACTTCGAGCATCTCGTCAGCTTCCCCTTCGTGCCGGGGCACGAGGTGGTCGGCGACGTCAGGGGTGGCACCCTGGACGGGCGCCGCGCCGTGCTCGAGCCGGTGCTCGGCTGCGAGGCGCGTGGCATCAACCCGCCCTGTGCCGCCTGTGCGAGCGGCCGCAAAGGTGGGTGTGAGCGCATCGCCTTCGGTGCCCTGGCGCCCGGACTGCAGACCGGCTACTGCACCGACACCGGCGGCGGTTGGTCGACCGGCCTCGTGGCCCATGAGAGCCAGCTGCACGAGGTTCCGGCGGATCTCAGCGACGAGGCTGCCGTCATGGTGGAGCCCGCCGCCTGTGCCGTTCACGCTGCCTGCTCGACAGCGCCCCCGAGCGGTGCCAGCGTCGTCGTGCTCGGAGCCGGCACCCTCGGTCTGTGCACGACGGCGGCGCTGCGCCATTTCTGCCTACCGGGCACGCTCGTCGTGGCTGCCAAACACCCCGACCAGCGCCGCCTCGCCGGCGAGCTCGGTGCCGATCACGTCGTCGAGCCCGACGAAGTCGTGCGGGCAGCCCGCCGACTCGCCGGCACGCTCGCCCTCGGCCGCCAGGCGGGGCGCATCGAGCGGCTCGCCGGTGGTGTCGACGTCGTCTATGACTGCGTCGGGAGCCCTCAGTCCATCGAGCAGTCGCTCGCCGTGGTCCGGCCGGGCGGCGACATCGTGCTCGTCGGCATGCCCGGCACGACGAAGGTGGATCTCGCCCCCCTCTGGCAACGGGAGGTGCGCTTGCGGGGCGCCTACGCCTACGGCGCCGAGGAGCGCCTCGACGGCGCCCGCTCCACGTTCGACCTCGCCTTCGAGCTCGTGAGGGCGAGCCGCCTCGAGCGCCTCGTCTCGGCCGCCTACCCGATCGAGCGCTTCGAGGAGGCCGTCGCCCATGCGGCCGCCGCCGGGCGCCGAGGATCGGTGAAGATCGTTTTCGACCTGCGTCGCAAGTCGCGCGGGCGCACGCCAAATGAGGAGGCAGAGTGAGCCCGAGGCCCGGTTTCGTCCTCGAGGTCGATCGGTCGACCCCGCAGACGTTGTTCTGGCGTGGGGAGGGCTTCGGCCTGGAGCGGCTCCCGGTGGGGAGCCGTGTCATCTACGGCCCGGAGCCGCTGCCGGCGCTGAAGGACCCGGACGCCGCCATCCGTCACGCCCTCGACCACCCCCTCGGCGACAGCGCACCGCTGCGCAGCCTCCTGCACGGCGGCATGAAGCTCACGATCGCCTTCGACGACATCTCGCTGCCGCTGCCGCCCATGAAGTCGCCCGACGTGCGCCAGCGCGTCATCGAGGCGGTGCTCGACCTGGCGGCGGAGGCCGGCGTCGACGACGTCGTCCTCATCGCCGCCCTCGCCCTCCACCGCCGCATGACCGACGACGAGCTGCGCCACGCCCTCGGTACCCGCGTCTTCGACGCCTTCGCCCCGCACGGGCTCCTCCTCCAGCACGACGCCGAGGATCCCTCCGAGCTGGTCCACCTCGGCCAGACCGAGGAAGGCGAAGACGTCGAGCTGAACAAGCGCGCCGTCGAGAGCGACCTGCTCGTCTACGTGAACATCAACCTCGTGGCCATGGACGGCGGCCACAAGTCCGTCGCCACCGGCTTGGCGTCCTACAAGAGCCTCAAGCACCACCACAACGTCCGTACCATGCGCGCCAGCAAGTCGTTCATGGACCGGCACCACTCGCAGCTGCACACCTCCAACTGGCGGATGGGCAAGCTCATCGCACAGGCCGGCGTCAAGATCTTCCAGATCGAGACGACGCTCAACACCGACACGTTCCCGCCCGAGATGCGCTTCCTGCAGCGGCGGGAGTGGGAGTGGACGGCGCGCGACCGGGCGAGCTTCTACGCGAGCTCGAAGGCCCTCGACCGCACACCGCCGGAGCTGGCGAGGCGCATCTTTCACTCCGTGAAGGCGCCCCACGACCTCACTTCGGTGCAGGCGGGCGAAGTTGGTGCCGTGCACGACGAGACGCTTGAGCACGTCTTCCGGCAGCAGCTCGTCCCCGTCGAGGGGCAGACCGACATCTTGACGATGGGACTCCCCTACATCTGCCCCTACAACGTCAACTCCATCATGAACCCGATCCTCGTCGCCTGCCTCGGGCTCGGCTACTTCTTCAACCTCTACCGAGGTCGCCCGCTCGTGCGCGAGGGCGGTGTCGTCATCATGTCGCACCCGACGCCGTGGGCGTTCAACCCGGTGCACCACCCGAGTTACATCGACTTCTTCGAACAGGTCCTCGCCGAGACGACCGACCTGCTCGAGATCGAGGCGAAGTACGAGACGGCCTTTGCCACCGACCCGTGGTACATCCACCTCTACCGCACGAGCTACGCCTATCACGGCGTCCACCCCTTCTATATGTGGTACTGGTGCGCCCACGCCCTCGAGCACGTGAGCAAGGTCATCATCGTCGGCGGGGACCGCGCCGCCGTGCGGCGCTTGGGCTTCTCGCCGGCGTCCACGCTGGCCGATGCTCTGGAGATGGCGTCCGACGTCGTCGGTCGCGACCCGTCGATCACGCACCTCCACACGCCACCGCTCTTGATCGCCGACGTGCAGTGAGCACCTCGGCGCTTCCCAAGCGCCCCCGCCCCGAGTCGGCCGTGGCGCCGGGGCGCTTCCTGCTGCGACGCCCGACGCGCCCGCGCGGCGCCGAGGCGCTGCCGGTCGAGCGCAGCCTCGGCACCGACTACGACACGGCCTGGGCGCGCCGATACCCGGTCCGGCTCGCCCGCGCCATGGTCCTCGACGACATCACGCGGCCGTTGCTGCACGCCGCCTGCGCCCCGACGGTCTTCGGCTCGGATCACCTCGACCCGCTCGACCCGCCCATCATCCTGGCCGCCAACCACGCCAGCCATCTCGATACGGCGCTGCTCGTCTCGTGCCTTCCGGCCCGCATCCGCCACCACGCCGTCGTGGCCGCCGCCGCCGACTACTTCTTCGACCGCCGCTGGAAGGCGACCGCCTGGGCGTTCGTGCTGGGAGCCATCCCGATGGAGCGCACGAAGGTGAACCGGCGATCGGCCGACCTCGCCGCCTCGCTCATCAACGAAGGTTGGAGCCTCGTCATCTTCCCCGAGGGCGGGCGCTCCCCTGACGGATGGGGGCAGGAGTTCAAAGGAGGCGCCGCCTACCTCGCCAAACGGTGCTCGGTGCCGGTCGTGCCCGTGCACATCCGTGGGACGCGCGCCATCATCGCCAAGGGCTCGTCACGCCTGCGGCCCGGGCCGACGCAGGTGCGCTTCGGCGACGCCCTCTGGCCGGAGGAGGCCGAAGACGCCCGCCGCTTCGCCGCTCGCATCGAGCGCGCCGTCGCCCTGCTGGCCGACGAGGCCGAGACGGATTGGTGGTCCGCCCGGCAGCGGGCGGCCGCCGGCACGACGCCGCCGTTTCGCGGCCCAGAGGCGTCACCGTGGCGGCGTGCCTGGGAGCTGCCCGCCTCCGCTGACCCGACACGGCGGCGAGTGATCTCCGGGTCGGCTCCAGACGAGTCTTCCGTCCCGCCACCGTGGCGGGCCAAGCGCTCGGCGCAGTCCTGGCCGCGCAAGTCGGGCGAGTAGCCGTCCTTCTGCCGGGCTATCGGCCCGGCACGGTGCCCCAGCCGGCCGTCATCTCGTAGGCGGTCCCTCGCAAGAGGCTGCGTCGCCACTCGACCGGCTCGTCGCCCGCATAAGCGAGCCGCTCGACCTCGAGAACACCTTCCCCGCGGGCGAGCTGCAAGAGGCGGCGGTCCTCCGCTGAGCACTCCACCGCTCGCACCCGCTCCCGGCCGCCCGTCACGCGGATGCCGCAGTCCTCCGCAAGCGCCCGGTAGAGGGACCCCCTTGCCAGGTCGGCCCGCATCAGGGAGCGGCGACAGGCGGGCGGCAGTGAGATGGCCGAGCGGTCGAGCGCCAGGGGATGGCCGCCGGCGACTCGCAGGCGCTCGATCCACACGACGACGGCGTCCGGCGCGATGCCGAGGGCGGCGGCCGCCTGGCGGCCGGCCGGCTCTTCGGCGAAGTGTCGCACCCGGCTCTCCTCCTCGAGCCCGGCACCGACAATGGCCCGTGCCAGCTCCGGTGTTCCGAGCACCGGCTCGTCGAGCTCGCGGCGGACCACGAAGGTGCCGCTGCCGCGGCGGGCGTCAAGCAGTCCCTCCTCACGGAGGCGGCGAACGGCCTCCCGCACGGTCGCCCGGCTGACGTCGAACTCGGTCGTGAGCTCGGACTCGGTCGGAAACCGCTCCCCGTACTCTCCCCGTGTCAGGCGCTCCCGCAAGGCGTCCGCCAGCTGCGCCCACAGCGGCGTCGGGTGCCGGGGGTCGAGAATCGTCGTCGCCACCCTCGCAACGCTACCGCCGCAGCCTGGCGGCGACGGGTTGGCGCTGCGCCGGCCGTTCGTCGGGCATGATCTGGCTCCGGACAAGTTCGGGGCACAGCCGTCGGAACAAGGAGCCAGCCATGCCCTCATCGTCGCTGCACGTGCTGCGGGAGCAAGTCCACTACGGCTGGAGCCGCGACAACGAGCCGCTCCTCACGGTCGCTTCCGGTTCGGAGGTCGCCTTCGAGACGGCCGACGCCTCCGGGGGCCAGCTCCGTCCTGGCTCGACGCACGACTCAGTGCGCCAGCTCGACTTCGCCCGCGTCAACCCGGTCTGCGGACCCATCTTCGTGGAGGGCGCCCGAGCGGGCGACACCCTGCAGGTCGACATCCTCGCCGTCGAACCGGGCACCTACGGATGGACGGGCATCATTCCGGGCTTTGGCCTTCTCGCCGACCGCTTCCCCGATCCGTGGCTCCATCTCTGGGAGTTCGCCGACGGCTGCGGCGTCTTCACCGACGAGATCCGCGTCCCCCTACAGCCGTTCTGCGGCGTCCTCGGCGTCGCTCCGGCCGAACCGGGACTGCACAGCGTCGTGCCGCCGCGCCGCGTCGGCGGCAACCTCGACACCCGTCAACTCGGTGAAGGTGCCACCCTCTACCTGCCGGTCGAGGTGGAAGGCGCCCTCTTCGGCGTCGGCGACACCCACGGTGCCCAGGGCGACGGCGAGGTCTGCGGCACGGCCATCGAAGGGGCCATGAACGTCGCTTTACGCCTCAGCGTCCGAACGGACATCGAGGTGAAAACGCCGGAATTCGAGGTGAGACGACCGCTGGAGCGCCCGGGGGCGGCCGCCGCCGGCTATCACGCCACCACCGGTGTGGGGCCTGACCTCATGGGAGCCGCCCGTCAGAGCGTCGAGCGCATGATCAGCCACCTGGAGACACGGCGGGGCTTGAGCGCCGAGCAGGCCTATGCCTTGTGCTCGGTCGCCGTCGACCTGCGGATCAGCGAGATCGTCGATGCTCCCAACTGGGTGGTGTCGGCTTTTCTCCCGAACGACGTCTTTGCCGCCGGCTGAGGGCGAGACGCTCAGATGACGCCGAGACCGACGAGGCTCGAGAGAACGAGAACGCCGAGGACGGCCGCTCCGACGAGGGCAAACCGCCCGTCACCGTTGCGCCGGTAGACGAGGGCGGCGGTGGCGACGGCGGCGATCGGCGTGAACACGAGCAGGGCGAGGCCGACCTCGAGCACGGCTGAGCCCGAACCGTGACCGAGGCCGGCAAGCACTCCGGAGACGCCGTGGGGGTAGCTACCCGGGCCGGCCACGAAGCGGGCGCCCCGCGCCGATTCGTGGCGGATGGCGAACTCCTGCATGACGAGCCCGACGGCGATGACGGCGGCGCTGAGGGCGAGACCGATCTTGAGCACGCGGGCGACAACGGCTTCGACGGGCAAGCGCCTCACGCCAGACCCTTCCAGAGCATCTCTGCCGAGACGACGGCCACGACCGCCAAGAAGCCCCACGTCAACACGCCCACCTTGAGGCGGGGAAGAAGTCGGCCGCCGGCCCAGGCGCCAAGCAGGACGCCGGCGGCAACTGGTCCGGCGAGAAAGGGATTGACGTCGCCGCGCAACAGGTACACGAGAGAGGCGCTCGCTGCCGTCACGCCGATGAGCAGGTTGCTCGTTGCCATCGAGACCCTGAGGGGCAGCCGCATGGCCACGTCCATGGCGGGCACCTTCAACACGCCCGATCCGATCCCGAGGAGACCGCCCACCGTTCCGGCGACATACATGAGGGAAAGGCCGAGAACGGGGTGCACGACCCGGTAGGCGACGGCTGCGCCCGTACGGGCGTCCGGGTAGCTGCCGCTGAGGCCGAGGCGGTCCCCTGCCTCGGGTGCCGCCAGCGCAGCCTGCGAGCCGGCCGCGACGGCTCTGGCCCGGCGCAGCTTGCGGACCATCTGGACGCCGGCAAAGACGAGGACGACGGCGAACACGACGTAGAGGACGCGGGGGTCGAGCCGGCCGGAGAGCCAGGCTCCGCTGAGGGCGCCGATCGTCGTCGCCATTGCCAAGAACATCGCCACGCGGATGTTGGAGAGGCCACTTTCGAGGTTGCCGGGGGCGGCTGCGACCGACGTCGCCACGACGGCGACGACGGACGCGCCGATGGCAAGGCGGATGTCGACGCCGAACAGGAGCGTGAGCACCGGGATGACGACGAAGCCACCGCCGAGGCCGAGCAGCGAACCCAGCAACCCGGCCGCCATAGAGGCGGCGAACAGGAGGCCGGCGAGCTCCAACGGGGTCATCGGGGCTCGCCCTGGCGCACGCTGTCAGTGTACACGAGTTGTTCGGATAACCGTACATCAGCACAACTACTGACGGGGCTGGGGGCGCCCCGTGCCGAGGCAGATCCGGCGACAGAGGGAGGAACTCCAAGGCCCCTTGGTGCGCCCCTCCTGAGCTCTGCTCGGTAACCTCCAGCTCCGGTGCCAGAGCTGCCCGAGGTCGAGGTGTTGTGCAGGCGACTCGACGAGCGTTGCGCGGGACGCGCCCTGGCACGCCTCGACCTTGCCTCCATCTCGGCGCTCAAGACCTTCGACCCACCCCTGGTCTCCCTCGTGGGCCGTACCTTCGACTCGTGCACGCGGCGCGGGAAGTACGTGTGCATGCGCTTTGGCTCAGGCGAGGCGACCGGGGCGGAATGGCTCGTCGTGAACCTGGCACGCGCCGGGTGGATCAAGTGGCGCGACAAGCTCACGACAGCGCCCGTGCGGATCGGGCGGGGCCCGATGGTGCTGCGGGTGGGCTTCGAGGGCGGGGCCGGCTTCGACGTCACCGAGATGGGCCACGAGCGGCGGCTGGCCGTCTGGATGACGCACTCCCCCAACGACATCGAGGCCGTGGCCACTCTCGGGCCCGAGCCCCTCGACGCGGACTTCACCGAGGAGCGCTTCGCCGCCATCCTGGTGGCAGAGAAGGGCGATCTCAAGCATTGCCTCTCGCGGCAGTCGGTCATCGCCGGCATCGGCAACGCCTACTCCGACGAGGCGCTGCATGCCGCCCGCCTCTCGCCCTTCAAGACAGCCGCCAAGCTGTCCCCCGAGGAGGTGGGGCGGCTCTACGACGCCCTCATCTCCGTCCTGCGCGATGCCATCGCCCGGGCGGAGCCGCTCGAGATGGACGAGCTGAAGGATGGCAAACGCGCCGGCATGCGGGTGCATGCCCGCACCGGGCTTCCCTGTCCCGTCTGCGGCGACACCGTGCGGGAGGTCTCCTTTGCGACGCGGTCGCTGCAGTACTGCCCCACCTGCCAGACGGGGGGCAAGCCCCTCGCCGACCGCCGCCTCTCGCGGTTGTTGAAGTAGGACCGAGCGACGCCGTCAGTCGTTCCGAGCTGGCTCAGCACTGCGGAGGAGGCGGCGATGAGGGGCGGGCGAGAGCGAGCACCTCGAGGGGTGCGGCGTCTCCCCACTCGAGCGATGTCGCCGCCCGGTAGGCCGCCAGCGACTGGCCAATGCCTGCGGGCCGGATCATGCCGTCGGCGCACAGGGACAGCTCGACGAAGCGGCGTCGCAGCAGCGGTCGCCGCACGACGCGCCCGGCGGCCCGAGTGGGCTCGCCGCGGGCAAAGGCCACGTAGCTGAACTTCTCGTCCTCGAAGGAGCGCTCCGCACCCTTGAGGGCCCGGTGTAGGGCCGAGCGCCCGAGGCGGGCAGAGAAGTGGCACCAGTCCTGCCCGTTGACGGGGCACTCGCCCTCCTCGGGGCAGGGGGCCACCAAACGGGCGCCCTCCTCCAGGAGATGCCGGCGGAGCCGGCGGATGAGCGCGAATCCGGTCGGCGTGCCTGGTTCGACGAGCAGGAGGCAACCGGTCGTCGCCCGCCACGCCGCCGTGGCGACCTCGAGCGCCTCGGCGGCCTCGAGCTCGCCGAGGGCATAACAGGCCGTCACGAGGTCGGCCTCGGCGACGGCGTCTCTCATGTCACCGAGCTGCCAGCTCCACGACTCGAAGTCGGTGGCGGCCAGCTGCTGCCCGAGCTCGACGAGGGCGGCATCGCGATCGCGCAGCACGACGCCGTTCAGCCCTGGCCAGACGGCGGCCGCCGCCCAGGCGGCGGCACCCGGGCCGGCTCCGAGATCCATCTGGGTACGCGGCCGGTAGCTCGGCGAGAGCTCGGCAACCTGAACCATGGCCGCCCGCGCCGCCGCGTAGGTGGCGGGAAGCCTGGTGGCCACGTAGGCAAGGGCGTCCTCTTGAGTCCGCACGGACGGCGCCGTGCCGGCGCGGTAGCGCTCCGAGAGCCGGCGTGCGGCCGGAGCAAGCTGGAGGCGGGGCTCTCCGCTCAAGAGCCGGGCGATGGCGCCGGACAGGTCGGGCGTCACTCCCCCACGTGCCGCCAGTAGATGATTGCCTCCTCGCCCCCGACGGCATCGGGGATGCGGCCTATCTCGCGCCAGCCGAGCTCTTCGTAGAGCGCTCTGGCGGGGTTGGAGGCGAACACGAGGTTGAACTGCACGGCGTCGAAGCCGAACAGTGGCGCCCGCCAGACCGAGTCCTCCACGAGCGCCCGCCCGACGCCGCCGCCGCGGGCGGCAGCTGCCACCACGTAGCCGGCGTTGGCGATGTGGGCGGCACGGGCGGCGAAATTCGGCTTCAGGTAGTAAGCGCCGAGGAGTCCGCCACCGCCGCTGGGACGCGCCCCGATCACAGCTGTCACCGGGTGCACCCACGTGGCGTCGAAGACGTCGCGTGTCAGCGGAGCCGCCTGCGGGAAGCCGTCGCCCCGTGCGACGACATCGGCGAACAGGACGAAGAGCTGCTCGACCTCGGCGGCCGTGAGAGGGCCGAGGCGGACCTCGATGCCGCCCCGAGTCGTCACGGTGACCGGGTCCCCAGCTGCAGGCACGCCCGGCAGACTAGCGAGCCGGGACGGCTCACAGCGGCTCGTCTCCGGCCGGTAGCATGCGGGTCGTCCGGTGCGAGGCCGGGCCTTCGTGGGCAGGACCCCCGACGCGACGCGCCCTCAAGGAGGAGACGAGCACGTGCGAGGACCCATGAGGCGGGCACGGCTCGCCCTGGTCGGCGTGGCAGCCCTCGCCCTCGCTTTCCTCGTCGCCGTGCCGGCAGCCACGGGCGTCGCCGGTGCCGCCAGCGGCCAGTTGGCGCTCGCCGGCCTGCTGGAGGCGCCGCTCGCCACCCTGGGCGCCACGGCGGTGCCACCGCCGGGCACGAGAGGGCTCGGCCCCCTGGCGCCCTCGCACGTCATGCAGCTCGGCATCGCCCTCGCCCCCCGTGACGCCGCCAGCCTCGAGGCGTACGCCACGTCGGTCAACACACCGGGATCGCCCAGCTTCGGTCATTTCATCAGCCCCGCCCAGTTCAGGGCAGCCTTCGGGCCGACACCGTCGGCGATCGCCGCCGTGCAGGAGGTGCTGCGGGCCGAAGGCTTCTCGGTCTCGTCGCCTTCGGAGAACGGTCTCATCATGCCGGTGACGGCTCCGGTTTCGGTCGTCGAGCGAGCCCTTCACCTCGACATGCGGGCCTACGGGCTGAGCGATGGCACGACGGGATGGGCCGCGACGACGGCTCCCAAGCTGCAGGTGCCCATCGCCGGCGACGTCACGGCAATCCTCGGCCTCGACGAGCTCGTCGGCCCCCACAGCCTTCTGCAGGAGGGCCCTCGCCCGGCGGCAGTCCCGCTCGCTCGTGGGAAGGCGGGGGCCGAGATGACGCAGGCGCCTCGCACGGTGGCGGCCAACGGCGGTCCCCTGGCGTGCTCGGCGGCGGCGGCGGGCGCCTCCTCGGGTAACGGCTGGACCTTCGACGAGCTGGCGAAGGCCTACGGGATCGACCGTCTCTACGACAACGGAGCCCTCGGAGAGGGCGAGACGGTCGCCATCTTCGAGCTGGAGCCGTTCTCCGCCAGCGACGTGCGGACGTTCGATACGTGTTACTTCGGTGCCAGCGCGGCGGCGGCCATGCAGGGGCGGTTGCACGTCGTGCGCGTCGACGGCGGCATCTCCCCCGGCTCGGGCTCGGGGGAGGCCATCCTCGACGTCGAGGACGTCTCCGCCCTGGCGCCGCACGCCGCCATCGAGGTCTACGAGGCACCGAGTGCGAGCATCGGCACCGAGTACGCCACGAACGACATCTACAACGCCATGGTCAATGCCGACAGCGCCAACGTCATCTCGACGAGTTGGGGCCTCTGCGAGCCGGCACTGCAGGTCGCGGCCCCCGGCGCCCAGGAGGTCGAGAACGAGCTCTTCGAGGAGGCCGCCGCCCAGGGACAGTCCGTCTTTGCCGCCGCCGGCGATGCCGGCTCCAACGACTGCGCCTACGGGTCGACGCCCACCTCGCCGGCCGTCTCAGTGGACGATCCCGCCAGCCAGCCCTTCGTCGTGGGCGTCGGCGGCACCTCGCTCCGCTCCGACTCGCAGCCGCCGGTCGAACGGGTGTGGAACGACGGCAGCTTCGGCGGCGGCGCTGGTGGCGGCATCTCGGACACCTGGACGAGCCCGGGTTGGCAGGCCGACTCCGGTGTTGAGGGGGTGTCCAACTCGTACTCGCAGTCAGCCGCCTACGACTTCTGCAGAGCCGAGGCGACGAAGGCCTCCGCCCACCGGGCCGCCGCCGCTCCCCCCTGCCGAGACGTGCCCGACGTCGCCATCGACGCCGACGAGGACAGCGGGACATCGGTCTTTCAGGCAAGCGAGGGCGGCTGGAGCACGATCGGCGGGACCTCGACGGCGGCACCCATGTGGGCCGCGATCACGACAGACATCGCCTCCAGCAACAGCTGCTCGGGGCTGGCGCTCAACGCTCGCAACCACGAGCGCGACCTCGGGTTCGTGGCACCTGCACTCTACGAGGCCGCCGCCGACTCACCCGGCGGCGATTTCAACGACATCACGAGCGGTTCCAACGACATCTTCGGCCTCGGCAAGGGTTACCCGGCCACCGCCGGCTACGACCTCGCATCCGGTCTCGGCTCGCCGATCGTGACGAGCCCGCGCGCTCCGGCCGAGCCGGAAGCGATCGGCACCGACAGCGCTCTCTCGGCTGCTTTGTGCTCCCTCCTCACGCCGTCTCGCGCCCGCCCGGCCGTCACCGCGCTCAGCCCGGGTCACGGCGCCGTGTCGGGCGGCAACACCGTGATCGTCAAGGGAAGCGGCTTCACTGGATCGGGCGTCAGCGTCAAGGCGGTGAACTTTGGCCCTCGCCGTACGACGTCGTTCGCCTTGAGGGGCGACGACTCGCTCGCCGTCACCGTGCCGGCGGCGGCACCGGTGGCCGGATCGGGTGGCGAGGCACGCGGCACGCCCGGCCCCGTCGACGTCACCGTGACCCTCGAGACGGCAGCGGGCCTCGTCACGACGGCGCCCGTCATCACGGCGAGTCGCTACATCTACACGGCGGGCTCCACGACGTCGCCCAAGCCGTCGGTGAGCGGCCTCGGCCCCTCCGCCGGACCGGTGCGGGGCGGCAACGTCGTGGACATCTACGGGTCGAGCTTCGGTTCTGGTTCGCCCCTTTCCTCGGTCAGCTTCGGCGGCGTCAGGGCAAGGAAGTGGACCTACCTCGCCAACTACGAGTTGCAGGTCACCGTGCCGGCCGAGACGAAGGCGACGCGCTGCATGACCGGGAGGGGCTTCGATCCCGCCAACACCTGCCAGGTCGAGGTCATCGTCACGGGGCGGCACGGCGCCAGCGAGCCGGCGAGGATCCTGCCGCCCTACTTCGGCAACATGTCGCCGAACAACGAGGGAATCGTCGTGCCGAGGGCCGGCACCGAGATCGACCCGGCGGCGAGCGAGTACGACTATGCCCCGGTTCCGCGGATCACCTCGGTCGGCCCGCAGCCCTACAGCGAATCCGGACCGGAACCCATCAGGATCACCGGTTCCGGCTTCAACGTGCTCACCCTCGAGTGGATCAACGTCGGTCAGCCCTTCGACGCCAACAACAACTACTCCGCCTTCGACAACGTCACGGCCACCGAGGTCACCTTGGGCGCCGCTCTTCCCTCCGCCGACAGCAAGGCGAGATACTTGCAGGGCGGCATCAGCGCCCGCAGCCTCGGCGGACTGTCGAGAGCCGTCGCCTTCCTCTACCGGCAGTAGAGCTCAGGCCGGACGGAGTCGAGCCGGCGCCACGCGGCCGATGTAGCGGATGAGGGCAACCGGCGTCTGCTCGGCACCCTGGCCGAGTGGGTTGTCCCCGAAGAGCCAGGCGACGAGCGGACGATCGAGCCCTCGGCTGCCACCGAGCACGACGACGCCGCGGTCGTTCGCATCAACGATGGCGACGTGTACGGGACCGCCCGCTTCCTCCGCCAAGCGGCGGGCAAGGCGGTCGGCGACGCCGTCCGGATCGGACGGGGGCAGCTTGGCATGCGTGTCGAACGGCGGCAACGTGCCCGCCGTGGGACCGTCGATGGCAGACACGCGGGCACCGGCGACGCGATAGAAGGTCCCGTGCCGGCCGGCGAGACGGGTGGCACCGGCAGCTGCGGTCGCCAGAAGGATCCGAGCAGCCCCCGCCTCGTCGAGAGCGAGCTGCATGGTCGCCGGGATGCCGAGGCCGATGCCGGCGGGACCCTTCGAGACGAAACGGCACAGCAGGCGGGCGAGCACCGTCGGCCGGATCGAGCTCACGGGGAACGACCTCCCCTGGCTGACGGCCACGGCCTTCTCCGAGACGGCCACGATGTCGCCTTCCTCCAGCCCGAGGCGACCGCCTTCGACGGCGAGGACCGAGTCCACGACGACGCGGTCGAGGTCGTCGCCGGCTTCGATGCGAGGGGTCCGGACCGCAGCCCGTCCGTAGACGTTGCGGCCGTCCGGGCCACAGCAAAACACGTGCCGTCGATTGTTGACGGCGATCGTCGCCCACTGGGCGGCTTCACCGCCGAGCAGCTCGACGCACTCGGCGTCCCCGGCGCCCTCGAGGGAGCGGCCGGCGGCCGGGCGTCGTCCGAGTGGAGCCATCGGGGCGTCCCCGTGGAAGACTCGCAGCCAGGCCTCGATGTTCAGAATCCGCCAAAAGAGGGGCGACTCTTCCAGCTCACCCTCACAGGCCGCCTTGAAGCCGCGGGCGACGGCTGGCGCATCCCAGTAGGGCCGCGAGCAGAACGAGGGAGAGCGGAATATCCCCTGCACCGTGGCTCGCTCGGCGCGTAACCAGCGCATCTCCGGCGTCGTGAAGCCGATCTTCTTCCGCCGCAAACGGATCCTCTCCGGCAGGATGCCGCGCATCGCCTCTCGGAAGATCCACCGGCTCCAGCCGTCGCGCACGATGGCGTCCGACGGGAGGGACAGCACGAGCTCCACGAGATCCTGATCGAGGAACGGCGGCCGTGACTCGATCGAGTGCGCCATCGAGTTGCGGTCCTCGTAGCGCAAAAGGGAGGGCAGGCTGTACTGGGTGAGGTCCTGCAGGAGGCGCTGCTTGAGGTCGTCGCGCACGCGTCCGTCGGCCTCCTGGATGGAAGCGACCCTGGCGGGGTCACCGAGCAGCGCCGGGCAGTAGGTGGCCGGATCCACCGAGTGGCGTCGATCCGCCAGGCGCTGGCGGGCGATGGGGGCAAGGAGGTCGCGGGTGGGGAGGGCTTCTTTCGAAAGGGCGCGCAGGGCGGCGGGACGGCGGGATTTGGCGAGCTCGCGGAGGTAGACGTACTGGTAGGGGACGTAACCGGCGAGCAGCTCGTCGCCCCCCTGCCCGTCGAGGAGCACCTTCGCCTTGCCCTTCGCCAACTCCATGACTCGGTACTGGGCGTAGGGGCCGGAGGACACCATGGGCTCGTCTTGATGCCATACGAGGAGAGGGAGATCCGTGAACAGATCGTGCGCTTTCGGCCGCACGAAGTCGCTCTCTGCCCCCGAGACGGCGAGGACCGGCTCGATGTACTCCTGCTCGTCGATCGGATCGCCGTCGAAGACCGCAGAGAAGGTCCGCAGGTGCTCGCCCATGCTGGTGGCGTCCGGGGCGCCCTCGGCCAGGAGCTGGCTCATGACGCACACGATGGAGGAGGAGTCGAGCCCGCCCGACAGGCAGGTCCCGACCGTGACGTCGGCCACGAGACGGCGCTCGACGGCCACCTCGAAGGCCTTCCGGAACACGGCAGGGTCGGCGGGAGCCGTCGTGCGCAGTGTCGGGTGCCAGTAGGTGTGCCGGTGAGCGGGACCTCCGCCGAGAGGGATGGTGACGGCCGTGGCGGGCAGCACCTGACGGATGCCTTCGAAGAACGTCCGGTCATCGTGATCGTGGAGGCCACGGGCCAAGTACTCGGCGAGCCGCTGCACGTCGACGACGGGCGCCAGACCCGGCACGGCCAGGAGCGCCTTGATCTCGGAGGCGAACACGTGGCGTCCGCCCACCTCCGCCACATAGAGCGGCTTGATACCGAGATGGTCGCGGCTGAGCACCAGCATGTCGTCGCTGCCGCGCTCGTCGAGGATGGCGAGCGCCCACATGCCGTTGAACCTCGGAAAGCACTCGACCCCCCAGTGTTCGTAGGCCGCCAGGACGACCTCGGCGTCGCACGCGGTGGAGAAGCGCCGCCCGTGCCCCTCGAGCTCGGTGCGCAGCTCGCGGAAGTTGTAGACCTCGCCGTTGTAGACGAGGTGCACCGTGCCCTCGGGGTTCGACATGGGCTCGTGCCCGTGCTCGAGGTCGATGATGGCGAGGCGACGATGGCCGAGGCTGGCGTGGTCCCGTTCCAGGTACCCCTCGTCATCGGGCCCGCGATGCTCGATCCGCTCGCACATGGCCGCCAGCAGGTCATGATCAGGTGAGCCGAGGAAACCGGCGATACCACACACGGAAACGGGCGCTCAGCGAGTCCGGCGTGCTGCCGCTGCGCCGCCGGCTGGGCGCATCGGCGTCGAGCCGGCCCGGGCCGGCGCCTTCGTTGCTGCCACCTTCGTTTCCGGCGTCGTCTTTGCTGCCACCTTCGTTACCGGCGTCGTCTTTGCCGGCGCCTTCTTTACTGCCACCTTCTTCGCCGGCGCCTTCTTCGCTGCCACCTGCTTCCCCGACGTCTTCTTCGCCGCCGGGGCCGGCTTTGGCGGCCGGCTGGTCGAGGTCGCCCGCCTGGGCGACGCCTTGGGCGCCAGCCCGACGGCACGCTCCTCGCCGACCTTCCCCTTCGGGTAGGTGCGGGCGAGCT
Organism: Acidimicrobiales bacterium; assembly: GCA_052143575.1. Taxonomy (GTDB): domain Bacteria; phylum Actinomycetota; class Acidimicrobiia; order Acidimicrobiales; family Bog-793; genus JAKACA01. The sequence goes on along the minus strand of JBKQSP010000054.1, from coordinate 88,514 downwards.
CTTCGTCCGTCGGCTGGCGGACCGAACGGGCTTCCTCGGGCAGGAGGGCCGCGATGGCAGCCATGATCTTCTCGGTGTCGGCAACGGCGTCACCGGATCCGAGCGAGAGTCCCGCCACGGTGGGCCCGACACGCACGCGAACCGTCGGCGGGGAGAGCACGTTCGTGAGTCGAGGCAGCGTGGAGGATCGCGGCCAGACCGCCTCGGTGTTCCAGAGCCCGATGGGGATGACGGGGGCGCCCGTGCTGGCAGCCAGGCGGGCGGCTCCGGTCTTCCCCTTCAGCTCGGGCTCGAAGAACGCCGCCCCCCGCGGAATCGTCCCTTGCGGCAACACGACGATGCCTTCGCCTGCTCGCAGCACCCGCTCCGCCGGGCCGAGTGAGCCCGAGGCGTTGCCCGCCCGTTCCACCGGGATGCCTCCGAGCGCCCGGGCGATCTGCCCGACGATGGGCGCGTCGAAGACCTCCTGTTTGCCGAGGAAACGTGTCGGGCGCCCTTTCTTCTGCACGACGAGGCCGACGGCGGCCACGTCGAAATAGCTCCGGTGGTTGCTGACGAGAATGAACGGCCCGCTGTCGGGGATGTGCTCGATCCCTGCGATGTCGAAGCGGGCATACGGGAACAGCTCCGGCCGCACGACGTGCTTGGCGGCGTCGAAGACCTCGATCCCGCCCACGGTCGGCACGCCCGGCGGGACGTCGAGGTGGAGGACCGGCCAGCGGCGCAACGTCGCCATCGCATGGAGCGCCAGGTCAGGGTTGACGGCAACCGGGTGTCCGACGGCCGAGAGCATCGGGACGTCGTTGATGCTGTCCGAATAGGCGAAGCTCTCCGAGAGGTCGACGTCGTGGCGATTCGCCCAGGCCCGCAACGATTTCAGTTTCCCGAAGCCCCAGACGAAGCTTCCGTCCAGCCTCCCCGTGTAGGCGCCGTCGGAGCGCCCATACCGGGTGGCGATGACGTCGTCCATGCCGAGCAGCTCGGCGAGGGGCCGGACGAGATCCTCCGGGGTCGTCGTGGCGAGCACGAGCAGATGGCCCGCGCGACGGTGCTCGTCGAGCAGCCCTGGCGCGTAGGAGGCGATGTGGGTCACGAGCAGCTCGGCTGCCCGGCGCCCGGCGGCCTGCAACCGCTCGACCGACCAACCGCGCACGGCGAGGGCAGCCGCGCGCGCCAGCGCCATGCCGACGGGGTTCTCCCCGAACAGGTCGTATGCCTTGTAGAGAAGGCTCTCGCCAGGAAAACTCGAGCTGCGAAGGCCGACTTCGCTGAGCGCCTCGTTGATGAACGGTCCACTGGCGCCGCGCAACAGGGTGCGGTCGAGGTCGAAGATCGCCGCGGTGCGCCCCATGGGTCACGACAGTAGTGGCCGCCGCCGGGGCACAATGAGGAGGTGCCGCCCCGCTCGCCTCGTCCCGCCGACGCCGCATCCGTCCGGCAGCACCTCCGCGACTTTGCCGCCACCTTGCCGGAGAGCTACGAGGACTTCCCCTGGAGTGAGGTGGTTGCCAAGGTGAACAAGAAGGTTTTCGTGTTCCTCGGCGCCGAGCCCGGCTCTCCGGAGGCGCCGCAGCTGCCGGGCATGAGCATCAAGCTGGACGAATCCCGCGAGGCAGCCCTGGCGGCCGAGGGTGCCGAGCCGAGCGGCCACGGCCTCGGCAAGCACGGCTGGGTGACGGTGCCGTACGTCGCACCGGCTGCACCGCCGGCGGGCGTGCTGGCCGACTGGGTCGAGGAAAGCTACCGCCTGGTGGCTCCGAAGCGTCTCGTAAAGGTCCTCGACACCACGCAGTCGTAGCTAGCCGGTCGTAGCTGGCCGGTCGAAGCTGGGCAGTCGTGGCTGGCCACTCGTAGCTGCCCGGACGCGAAGAAGGGGTCGGCGGGGGGGATGCCGACCCCTTCTCAAGACTCAACAGGGTCGGAGGGGGGATCCGACAGAATCCTGTGGTCTGTACGTCCACTAGTTTGCGCTTCCGTTCACTATCCGTCAAGGATATCGTAGCGATATGTAGTATCGTTTTTTCCGATGGAAGTGCGACAACTGCGGGCGCTCGTCGCCATCGCCGACCACGGATCGTTCTCCGCTGCCGCCGATGCCCTGCTCACGGTGCAGTCGAACGTATCGGCGCACATCAAGAAGCTCGAGCAGGAGCTCAACACGACCCTGATCGACCGCTCCAGCGGCGCCCTCACGAGCACCGGGGAGCTCGCCCTCGGCCGGGCGAGACGAGCCCTCACCGAGCTCGAGGCGCTCGAGTCCGACGTGCGGGCGCTCCAGCACGACGTCACCGGGACGGTCCGGGTCGGAATCATCGGGACGACGGCACGCTGGCTCGTGCCACAGCTGCTCAACGTCGCCCCGCAGCGGTTCCCCGACTTGCGTCTCGTGTTCGTCGAGTCGACGACGACGACGCTCGAGACGCAGCTGGACAGCGGCCATGTCGACGTGGCGGTCCTCAACCTGCCGCACACCTCGCACGACCTTCTCCTCACACCACTGTTCGAAGAGCAGCTCGTGCTCGTGACCGATCTCGACCATCCGCTCGCGAACGCTGAGGAGGTCAGCGTCCACCAGCTGAGAGGCATGCCGATCCTCCTCCCCGTCCGCGGCACGGCGTTCCGTCATGAGCTCGACGAAGCGGTCGCCCCGCTGGGGTTCGCGCTCCTGCCGAAAGCAGAGGTGGATTCCACTCGCCTCATCGCCTCGCTCACCTTCGAGGGCTACGGGCCGGCCATCCTGCCGGCGACGGCGGTCCCGCTCTACCTGCAGGACCGCTGGGCGACCGTTCGCATCCGAGAGATCGCGCCCCGCATCGTCGGTGTGGCCCAGCGGCCGCGGACAGTGCCGTCGGCGCCGGTGCGAGCCGTCCTCGACATGCTCACCGAGATCGTCTTCGACAACGACGTGCTGCCCTGGGGCCTGCGGGCGGTGGCGCCCGATCGCGTCCGGCCCGGAGCGCTCAGCCCCCGCCCGGCTCCCGCCACATGAGCCAGAGCTTCGTCTCGGTGCGTGGGACAAGGACTTCGTCGACTACCTCGTAACCGTGCTGGTGGTAGAAGGCGAGATTCGTCGCCTTGGAAGATTCGAGATAGCTCGGAATCGCCTCCGTGTCGCAGCGGGAGAGGACGACGCGCAGCAGGGCCGAGCCGTAGCCCTTGCGCTGCACCGCCGGATCCGTGCCGATGGTCCCGAGGTAGAAGTGGGGCGCCCGCGGATGATGCGATTCGAGGAGCTGCATGAGGCGGAGAGCACGCGGTGTGCGGCGACCGAGGATGGCCAGCACGGGGAGCTGCGAGACGCCTTCGGCCACAGACGGCGGCCAGTTCTTCGGGGGTATCCAGAGCGACGCTGCCTTGAGATCGGGCGTCGTCCAGGCCTCCCCCCGAGGGAGGAACATCGTGCGGATGAGGAAGCGGAAGTAACGCTCGAGGCGCCGGATGCGGCGGTGATCCTCGGGGAACAGGTAGCACGAGACCGGATCGTCGAAGAAGGCGCGCGCAAGCGATTCGCTCAGCGTCGGGATGTCCTCCAGTTGCACGGGGCGCACCTCGACACCGGGGGCGGGGCGCTCGGGCACCGCCGGATGGTAGTGGTCGGCGGCCCCGAAACGGTATTCCCGGGGCTGGCCGTTGCGGGGCGGCTCCGTGCTTCCGACCCGACCCGCCGCCTCGGTCGATCGAGGAGAGCCGCAGGAAGGCCGCTGTTCTGGAAGCCGGCTCCTCAGAACCGAGGACGGCACAGCTCCACGCGCCGGCGCGGGGACGGAATCCCGGAGCGCCGAACGGCGTTGACCACAGCGTGACCCAAACCGCGCCGCCTGCTGCCATCTCCTTCGCCGTCACCTGGGACTACCGGTGCCCCTTTGCTCGCAATGCTCACGAGCATCTCCTCACCGCCCTCGAGGACGGGGCACCCTACGACGTGACGTTCCTGCCTTTCTCGCTCAACCAGATGCACCTCGAGGAGGGCGAGCCGCCGGTCTTCGACGACCCGCAGAGGCACCCCGACCTCCTCGCCATGCTCGTCGGGATCGTTGTCCGCGACCGGCTCCCGGAGCGGTGGCGATCAGTGCACCGCGCCCTGTTCGCCCTGCGCCACGACGAGGGGCGCGACTTGCGCGACGAGTCCGAGCTGCGCTCGACGCTCGAGAGCCAGGGTGTTGAACCCGACTTCGTCTTCCAGGAGATCGCCAGCGGATGGCCGCTCGACACGTTCCGCAAGGAGCACGACGCCGCCGAGCGCGAGCACGCCGTCTGGGGCGTGCCCACCTTTATCGTCGGCGACGAGGCGGCCTTCGTGCGAGTCATGACGAGGCCGAACGGTGACGCTGCTGCTGCGCGGCGCATCGTCGACCGCATCTTGGAGACGCTCGACGAGTTCCCCGAACTGAACGAGCTGAAACACACCTCGATCCCGCGCTGAGCATCTCCGCCTGGGACTGAGGCGCAGCGGGACTCCGGCAAGCGGAGGCCCGCCGAAACCGGCTCCACACGGGCAGCGATCCCCGCGCCGGTGCTACCTCTGCAGTGACGACGGCGACGGAGGCAAGCCCGGCCGTCCGGTGCCACCCTGAGCCGACCGGATCTGCTCCCGTCGCTCATCGTCATGCATTCGTAACATTATGGGCGCGCCGGCGCGCAATTGGTAGGCCGGCCGACTACCCGAGCGAGATCGGCGCATCCTCGTCGATCACGTCCTCGAACTCCTCGTCGCTCGAGGTGACCGGCGGCTCGTCCTTGGCGATCACCATCTCACGGACTCGCTGGTCGAGCTCGATCATCATCTCGGGCGTCGAGCGCAGGAACTGCTTGGCGTTCTCCCTGCCTTGACCGAGCTGCTCGCCCTCGTAGGTGTACCAGGCACCCGACTTCTTCACGATGCCGAAGTCAACGGAGACGTCGAGGATGGACCCTTCCCGGCTGATGCCCTTGCCGTACATGATGTCGAACTCGGCGGAACGGAACGGCGGGGCGCACTTGTTCTTCACGACCTTCACCCGTGTGCGGTTGCCGGTCATCTCGGCACCGTCCTTGATCGACTCCACCCGGCGAATCTCGAGGCGGATCGACGAGTAGAACTTGAGCGCCCGACCGCCGGTCGTCACCTCCGGCGAGCCGTAGGAGATGCCGATCTTCTCTCGCAGCTGGTTGATGAAGATGGCGATCGTGTTCGACTTCGAGAGCGTCCCAGTCAGCTTCCGCAAGGCTTGCGACATGAGACGCGCCTGCAGGCCGACGTGGGTATCGCCCATCTCACCCTCGATCTCGGCCCGGGGTGTCAGAGCGGCAACCGAGTCGATCACGACGACGTCGATCGCACCTGACCGGATGAGCATGTCAGTGATCTCGAGGCCTTGCTCGCCCGTGTCCGGCTGAGAGATCAGAAGCTCGTCGATGTCGACCCCGAGCGCTTTGGCATACACCGGGTCCATGGCGTGCTCTGCATCGATGTAGGCACAGACTCCGCCGTTGCGCTGCGCCTCGGCGACGACATGGAGGGCGAGCGTCGACTTGCCCGACGACTCGGGCCCGAAGATCTCGACGATGCGGCCACGAGGCAGACCACCGATCCCGAGGGCGAGATCCAGTGCCATCGCCCCTGTCGAGATCGCCGCAACGCCGACACCGGCATGCTCACCCATCCGCATGATGGACCCCTTGCCAAACTGCTTCTCGATCTGGCCGAGTGCCATGTCGAGTGCCTTGTCACGCTCCATCGCCGTTGTTCTCCCTTGTGCTCTACGTGTGGTTCTCGGTCCGGTCCCGCTGTTCGGCTCCGGGCGATCCGCTGTCCGGAACCATACGTATGGGGTGTGTCATTGCTCTCTGGCAGCTCGATGAATGATGCTCACAGGAGTGTAGTTCCAAACACCTGTTCGGTGGTGGACTCCCCTCGCGGCCCCACCCACCCGTGCTGAGCAGGGCTTTGCTCCCAGCACGGAGCAGCCCGCCCCAGTCAGGCGGGCCCGCGAGCAGAATGTCCAGCAGTGCCGGCCAACCAGCTCCTCATCGTGGCTCTCCAGGGGGACATCACCTCGGAGGCGACCGACGTCATCGTGAACGCCGCCAATTCCGCCCTCATGGGCGGGGGCGGCGTGGACGGTGCGATCCACCGGGCAGCAGGTGCCGCCGCCCTCCATTCTGCCTGCGCCGCGCTCGGTGGGTGCGCCACCGGTGAGGTGAAGTTGACGGAGGGTTTCGCCCTGCAGGCGAGATGGATCGCCCATGCCGTCGGTCCGGTGTGGCGAGGCGGCGGCAGCGGTGAGGCTGAGCTGCTGGCGCGTTGCTACCGGCGGAGCCTCGAGCTGGCAGACGAGGTCGGCGCCGCCTCGATCGCCTTCCCGGCCATCTCGACGGGTGCCTACGGCTTCCCGGCGGCCGAAGCGGCCCGCATCGCCGTCGACACCTTGCGCGCGACGCCGACCGACGTCAGGCTTGCCCGACTTGTGGCATACGACGTGACGACGCTCGCCCTCTACGAAAGGCTGCTCGAGTGACACCTGTCGGCATCGAGGTGGACGTCCTCGGCCGCACCGGCAAGGACTTCGGGGATGCCGCCGTCGTGGCGGCGCGGGCGTTTCACAACGACCCGTTCTTCGAATTCCTCGCCCCACGACCGCTGCAGCGGTCCCGCGGGCTGGCGTTGTTCTGCCGCGGGTATGTCTCCGCGCTCGGTGACGCCGGGTATGTGCTCGGTGCCCGCCGCCCAGACGGTCGCCTCGTCGGCGTGGCGGCCTGGGTGCGGCCTGGCCGCTACCCCCTCTCGGTGTCCTCACAGCTCCGGCAGTCCGCCGAGGCGTTCTGGGCGCTGGCCATCCGGCCACGGGCACTCCTGGACGGCACGAAGTATTTGCTGGCCGTCGAGAAGGCGCACCCGCGTGAGCGGCTCTGGTACCTGCAGCTCCTCGTGGTGGACCCTTCCGAGCAGCGCCGTGGCATTGGCGGCCTCTTGCAGAGGCCCGGGCTGCAACGTGCCGACGAGGATGGCCTCGCCTGCTACCTGGAAACGCAGAACCCGGACAACCTCCCCTACTACCGGCGCTTCGGCTACGACGTCGTCGAGGAGCTGAGGCCTGTCACGAACGGTCCACCGCTGTGGACGCTGCGGCGGGAGCCGGTGGAACCGGGCGGGGCGGCGTCGTGAGCTCCCCCATCCTGGGCCGGCCGGAAGCAGCCATGCTGCTGGCGATCGAGAACGCCAACGGCGGCGAGCTGGCCGGTCTGGAGCAGATCCTCGTCGCCTTCGAGGGGCTGTTCCAGCGCCGTATGCAACCGGAGGCCTACGCCGCCTCCTGCGCCCTGCTGTGCGAGGCGGGGCTCGTGGAGGGGAGCGACGAGTCCCTCGGGCTCACGCCGGAGGGTCGCAAGCTGCTGCGCCGCACCGGCGTCCCCGGTACGCCGGAGCGGCCGCACCGCGTCGCCGAACAGCTCGCCTTGATCGAAGAGCTGGATCTCGCTCCTGCTGGATCGATGGCAACGCCCGACGCTGCGGCCTTCACGGCGGCGGCGAGCTCGCTCGAGGAGGACGGGCAGACCGGTGATGAGCCCGTTCTCGGTGCGCAACTGGCACCGCAGACACCGAGCAACCTCGGATGGGGTCTGCATCCGGTCCCGGCTGCCCGGCGACTCGTGTTTCCCCTTCACCACCGGGGTGCCGGCTTGCCCGAGGTGCCGCTCGTGGCGCCCTACGGCGAGGAGCCGGCAGAACCCCCCGGGGACGGGCCGGCCAGCTGAGGGGTGGGCGCCGGGCGTCGAGTGACGGCCCCTCGGCGGTCGGGGCGGCTCCTCCCTCACCTCACACGAGGTCGAGCAGGCGTCGCCGCACGACGTCCAGCGCCGAGATCGTCGCCATCTGCCGGATGCGGTCCCGATCACCGGGCACGCGCAGCTCCACCGCCTCCGGCTCTTTGCCCGGGAGGGCGACGCCGGCGAACACCGTGCCAGGCGGTTGATCGTCCTGCGTCGTCGGTCCCGCCACGCCGGTGATGGAGAGCCCGACGTCGGCTCCGAGCACGCGGGCCGCCGCGGCGGCCATCTCACGAGCGGCCGACTCGGACACGACGGGACCCTCGCTCACACCGAGGAGCGACCGCTTCACCTCGGTGGCATACGAGACGATCGACCCGCGGAACCATGCAGAGGCGCCGGGCACCGACACGATGCGGGACGCCACGAGCCCGCCCGTGAGCGACTCGGCGAGCCCGATGGCCCACTCTCGCTCGGCCAGCAGCTCGCCCACCACCGACTCCATCGTGTCGGTGTCGACCCCGAAGACGGCCCGCCCGAGCAGTGCCCGGATCTCGGCAGCTTCGGCGTCGAGAGCGGCGGCGGCCCTCGTCTCGTCGGGCGCCTTCACCGTGAGGCGGACCTTCAGCCCCTCGATGCCGCTGGCGAGAAAGGCGATCGTGGGCACGCCCGTTGTGCCGTCGCCGAGCAGCTCGATACGGGCGGCGAGGATCTCGGCCAGACCGGACTCTGACAGACCCCAGGTCCGCAGCGTGCGACTGGCGATGACGGCGACTTCGCCGGCGCGTGCGCGCAGGTCGGGCAGCACGGCGCGCTGCAGCATGTCGTGCATCTCGTAGGGCACGCCGGGCATGGCATAGATGACCTTCGAGCCGAGCGGGCAGATGAGCCCCGGCGCCGTTCCCATCGTCTGGGGGATGACCGTCGCCCCCTCGGGCACGTCGGCCTGGCGCCCGTTGTTGGCCGGCATCTCGCGCCGCCGCGAGGTGAAGATCTCCCTCACGCGCTCGAGCACCTCGGGATCGCGCCGGAGCGGGACGTTCATGACCTCGGCGATTGCCTCGCGGGTGATGTCATCCTGCGTGGGGCCGAGGCCCCCGCAGACGATGACGGCGTCGCTGCGGGCGAGCGCCGTGCGCAGCGCCAAAACGATCCGGCCGATGTTGTCTCCCACGGAAGTCTGGAAATGGCAGTCCAGGCCGGAAGCTGCCAGCTGCTCGCCGATGTGCGCTGAATTCGTGTCAACGATCTGGCCGAGCAGCAGCTCGGTCCCGACGGCGAGGATCTCGGTGCGCACGATTCGGGAGTTGGCGCTCGATCAGGCGGCGCCGGCCGGCCCGGCGGTCCCGGCGAGGAGGCGTCGCCCGTCGTGCAGGTACTCGAGGCCGGTGTAGAGCGTGATCGCCACCGCTACCCACAAGAGCCCTCTGACGACGCCGGCGTGATGCACCCCCACGGGCGGCATGAGGGCGAGGCCCACGACGACGTCCTGCAGGAGCGTCTTGATCTTGGCCGTCTGCCGTGCCGGAATCGAGACGCCGCGGCGTGCGGCGTAAGCCCGGAACACGCTCATGGCGACCTCCCGGACACCGATGAGCACGACGGGAATCCACGAGACCTCGCCGATGGAGGCGAGTGCTGCCAGCACGCCGAGGACGAGGAACTTGTCCGCCAGCGGGTCGAGGAAGGCGCCCGAGCGCGTCGTGCCTTGTCGCCTCGCCACATAGCCATCGAGACCGTCCGAACCGGCACAGACGAACCACACGCCGAACAAGGTCCAGGTGGCGGGACCGGTCAACACGACCATGGCCACGAGCACCGGTGTTGCCAGCAGGCGCGCAAGCGTCAGCAGGTTGGCCGGGGTGGCAAGGGCAGACGGGCCGAAGGTCGACGTGGGTTTCTCGGCGGTGCTCACGACGTCACCATCGTGACAGGACTGAGGGGTCTCGTGCCGCACGCCGCCGGCTCGGCGATGACGTCCGGCCCTTCGGCGCCGGTGACGACGACGTCGGCGAAGCCGCCGGCGACGAGCTCGCCCGGCAGGCGAACGATGCCGTCGATCTCCGGTGCCTCCCGGAACGTGCGCCCGACGCCGGGCCGGTCCACCAGCACCGAGACCGTTTCACCGACGAGCTGGCGACGGCGGTCCGACGTGATGGCGTCCTGCAGCTCGGAGCACTCGTGGAGGCGTTCGAGGGCGAGCCCCGGGGGGACGGGCGAGCCGAGCTGGGCTGCGTAGGTTCCCGCCTCGCTGGAGAACGTGAAGAACCCCGCCCAATCCAACCTCGCCTCCTCGATGAAGGCGAGCAGCTCGTCGTGGTCATCCTCGGTCTCACCTGGGTAGCCGAGGATGAAGGAGGAGCGCAGCGCCGCCTCGGGGGCCAGCGCCCGGATCCGCCCGATCCGGTCGAGGAATCGCCTGCCGCTTCCCCACCGCCGCATGCGGCGCAGCAAGGGTACCGAGACGTGCTGCAGCGAGAGATCGAAATATGGCACGCCGGTGCCGACGACCGTTTCGATCAAGGTGTCGGTGAGCGAGGACGGGTAGAGGTAGAGGAGGCGCACCCGTTCGGCACGCGCAGCCACCGCCCGCACGAGCCGGATGATGTCGCCGTCATCGGTGCTGCGGCCGTCCCGCGACTGGTCGCGGCCGAACGACGCGAGATCCTGGGCGACGAGGACGATCTCGCGGGCCCGCAGCGATTCGACTTCGGCGAGGATCGAGGCCATCGTGCGGGAACGCTGTTTGCCGCGAAACGACGGGATGGCGCAGAAGCCGCACTTGCGGTCGCATCCCTCCGCCACCTTCACATAGGCCCACGGGGCGCTCGCCGGCGGGCGAGGCAGCTCGAGGAGATCGAAGGAAGGCACCTCACTGCGCCGGAGGAGTCGCACCGGTTGGGCGCCGCCGGTGGCCCCTGTCGCCTCCGTGACGAAATCCAGCCCGAATCCGGCCACGACGTCGACTTCCGGGAGCGCCGCAGCCAGCTCGGGACCGCTGCGCTCGGCGAGGCAGCCCGTGACGGCGAGCCGGGCGCCCGGGCGTCGAAGCGCGCTCAGCTCGAGGATCGTGTTGATCGACTCCTCACGAGCCGGCTCGATGAAGGCGCAGGTGTTCACGACGACGAGATCGGCTTCCCCCGGCTCGCTCGTCTCGCGATAGCCGGACGACTGCAGGAGGCCGACGAGCTTGTCCGAGTCGACGTCGTTCTTCGGGCAGCCCAAGGTCGCGATGAAGAAACGTCGGGCCACCTCTTGAGGCTACCCGCCCCGCACGGTAAGCCTCGATGCCGACCACCAGAGGCGAGGGTGCCTGCGGCCGGTCAGAGCGTCGCGACGACACCACTCCGGCGCAGTGCCGCCACCGTATCGGGCGGGATGCCCCAGTCGATGAGGGCTGCCTCACCCCCGTCGCCCGGCCATGGCGGCATGGGAGGCATCGCCGCCGGCTGGCGTTGAAAGCGTGGCGCCGGTGCCGGTTGCACGACGCCGCCGATCTCGAGGAAGGTCCCGCGGGCGACGTTGTGCGAATAAGCGGCCGCCTCGCCCATGGTGAGGACGGGCGCGAGGCAAGCATCGGTTCCCTCCGCCAAGGCGGCCCATTCGTCACGCGTCCTCGTGCGGAAGATCTCGGCATAGCGCCGCTTTGTCTCGGGCCAGCGCGAGCGGTCCATCTGAGGCGGCTCGGCGGCCGCCGGCAGGTCCATGACCGCCAGCAGCTGTTCGTAGAACTGCGGCTCGAGTGCGCCGACAGCCACCATCTTCCCGTCGGCGCACTCGTAGGTGTCGTAAAAGGGTGCCCCGGTGTCCAGCAGGTTCGTCCCTCGCTCGTCCTTCCACACCCCGAGGGCCCGAAACGCCCACGTCATCGTCATGAGCAACGCCGAACCGTCGACCATGGCGACGTCGACGACGTCGCCTTCGCCGCTTCGCTGCGCCGACCAGAGCGCCGCCATGACGCCGAGCGCCAGCAGCATGCCGCCGCCCCCGAAATCACCGACGAGATTGAGGGGTGGTACGGGACGTTCCCCGGCGCGCCCGATCGATTCGAGGGCGCCGCCGACCGAGATGTAGTCGATGTCGTGACCCGCCCGGTCAGCGAGCGGACCGTCCTGGCCCCAGCCGGTCATGCGGCCGTAGACGAGTCGGCCGTTGCGGGCCCGGCAGGCGTCCGGCCCAAGCCCGAGACGCTCTGTGACACCGGGACGAAACCCTTCGACGAGCGCGTCGGCGCTCTCCACGAGCGACAGGACGAGCTCCACGCCCTCGCCGTGCTTGAGATCGACGCCGACTGAGCGCTTCCCGCGCTGCAACAGGTCCCACGACGCCCCATCGGGGCGGTTCGGGGGCACGGCGCTCGACCGCTCGACTCGCAAGACGTCGGCGCCGAGGTCGGCGAGGACCATGGCCCCGAAGGGGCAGGGGCCGATCCCGCCCAGTTCGATGACGCGCAGCCCGGCGAGTGGCCCCCTCACGCCAGGGAGACAGGGTCGGCTGCCGGAGCTGCCTCCGCCGCCCGCGCGACGGCGTCAACTTCACCGAGAATCTCCTCCCAGACCTGCTCCGGGAGGTCGTGTCCCATCCCCTCGATCGTCACGAGCTTGGCGCCGGGAACCGCCCGCGCCGTGGCCTCTCCGCCCGTCGGGTTGACAAGCGGATCGGCCGTGCCGTGAATGACGACCGTGGGTACCGACACACCACCGAGGCGAGCCGTGCGATCGGGTGATCCGAGGATCGCGCCCAGCTGACGCGAGAGGCCGGTCGGCTCCTGTGAGCGATCGAAGGCCTCACCGGCAAGGCGGCGCAACCGGTCCTCGTCGGGCGGGAAGCCGGGGGATCCGATGATCGAGAAGACCGTCAGTGAGAGTTCGACCGCCTCTTCGCGCGACGTCGCGTTGAGCGTGAGGAGGGCGTCGGCGGCGACTTGCGACGGCTGGCCGACGTGCGGATCGCCCGTGGTCGACATGATGGAAGTGAGGCTTCGGACCTTGGACGGGTAGTCGATGGCAAGTTGCTGGGCGATCATCCCGCCCATCGAGATGCCGACGACGTGAACGGATTCGAGCCCGAGAGCCTCCAGCAGACCGGCCGTGTCGTCGGCCATGTCGCTCAGCAGGTAGGCGATGTTGGGGTCGGTGCCGTGCAGCAAGGCGAGGAGGTCCGGTACCCCCAAGTCGACGAGGTGGGTGGACAGGCCGGCGTCGCGATTGTCGAACGCCACGACGTGGTAGCCCTTGGCGGCGACGGCGTCGAGGAAGTCCGCGCCCCAGCTGACCATCTGCATCCCGAGCCCGCAGATCAGGAGCAAGGGTGGGTCCGACTCGTCTCCGACGGTCTCGTAGTACAGATCGATCCCGTTCACATGGGTCCTCGGCATGACGGAATGCTCGCCTGCGGAGGCGAGGTGGTCAAGCCGAGCACGAACCGCCCAAGCTGCATCGTTCGAGCGGCCAGTCGTGGCACCATGTGTCGATGGCCTCACTGCTCGGCAACGCCTTCCGATTCGGCGTCGCCACGGCAGGGTTTCAAGTCGAAGGCGGCTTCAACGGACCCGGGGAGCCCCGCAACAACTGGTACGAGTGGGAGGCCGAAGGCCGCGTGGAGCCGTCCGGCACGGCTCTCGACTTCTGGAACCAGTACGAGCACCATCTCGACAGGGCGGCAGCCCTCGGCATCGACTCGTTCCGGCTCTCGCTCGAGTGGGCGCGCTGTGAGCCGGTGGAGGGCAGCTACGACGACGAGGCCTTCGAGCGCTACGGAGCCATTCTGGCGGCCTGCCGGGAGCGCGGCATGGAGCCGCTCGTGACGCTGCTGCACTTCACCCACCCGGCATGGCTCGGGTTCGACTTCTGGTCGCGGGCGGACTCGGCCGAGCGTTTCGCCGGCTGGGCGGCCGAAGCGGTGCGGCGGCTGTCCCCGGCGTGTAGCAACTGGGTGACCCTCAACGAGATCAACATCCTTGCGATGGAGACCTTCTTCCTCGGCGGCTTCCCGCCGGGACGGCGTTTCGACGGGCCGACGGCTCTCAAAGCGGCCGATCTCCTGCTGTCGGGGCACGTTCTCGCCTACGACCGCATCAAACAGATCCAGCCCGACAGCGTCGTGAGCACGAACAACTGCAACTTCTCGATCTACGAGCTCGACCGCCTCCTGTCCGACCTCTTGCTGGGGCGCTCCCGAGGTGTTGATCGGACCGAGCTGGGCCGCCACCTGGCCAGGTGCCGTGACGGCTGGTACGCGAGCGCCGCCGCCATGGGCGTGCCCGGGCCGGGCGGTAGCTCGCGCCGCTGGCCGAACGCCGAGAAGGCCCTGCGCCGCCTCGCCAGCCAGCTCGTCAACCCGGTTCAGGCGTTCGGCCGCGCGATCGACGCCGTCTATGCGAGCGTTCACGAGCGAACGCTCGACGTCGTGCAGCTCGACTACTACGACCCCGAGACGGCGAGCCATCTACAGCCGCCTTTCATGCCTACAGCAGGCGGGCTCTGGCCACTGCCGCAACGGCCTCTCTGGGACGACGTCCCCAACCCGGACGGTCTCTCGGCCTACTGCGCGGCCAACGCCGAAGACGGGCTCGAGCTGTGGGTGGTGGAGAACGGCCTGTGCAACCGCGTTCGCCGCGGGCGATCCTTTCCCCGCCGCGACGGGTGGGACCGGCCCCGCTACTTGCGCGAGAACCTCGCAGCCGTCGTGAAGTCGATCGCAGCCGGACAACCGATCACGGGATACTGGCACTGGTGCCTCGCCGATAACTATGAATGGGGCAGCTACGAGCCGCGGTTCGGGCTGTACGGAGTCGATCGCGAACGGTCGATCCGTTGGAGCGAGTGTGATTCCATGGGCAAGGACTCCGCCGGCGCGTACCGCCGACTCGTCGAAGGCTTGAGGGCCGGTGACGACTCCGTGCTCCGTGCCGGGGCCGATTGAGATGTGCGCGGCCGGGTCAGGGAGCTCGGAGCGGCTGCCGGCCGAGCCGAACGCTGGACCCCTCGGGGCGGTCACGGCCTTCGCGCCGGGCCGCGTCAACCTCATCGGCGACCATACCGACTACACCGGCGGCCTCGCCCTCCCGATGGCGATCGACCTCGGTACCGAGGTCGTCTTCCATCCAGACGCCACGGCGGTGACGATCGAGTTCTCGTCCTCCATCGAGCCCGAGACGTGCCGGATCCCGATGAAACTCGCCGCCAACCCGTGGGATCTCGGCATGATCCTGCCGGAATGGGGCCGTCACGTCGGCGCCGTCGCTTCGGTCGTGCACCCGCGATACGGCGGGAAGGGAACGATCACGACCACGTTGCCGGTCGGTGCGGGCCTTTCTTCGAGCGCGTCGCTCGAGATCGCCCTCGCCCTGGCACTTGGTTACGAGGGCGATGCCGTTTCGCTCGCACGCGCTTGCCAGCTCGCCGAGCAGGCGGCTTCCGGGGTGCGCACCGGCATCCTCGACCAGCTCGCCATCACGATGGCCGACGCCGGTCATGCGCTCCTGCTCGATTGCGCAACGCTCAAGGCGATCCCGATCGCCATCCCGGAAGGTCTCGAGGTCGTCATCGCCCACTGCGGCGTGGATCGCACCCTCGTCGGCTCGGCCTATGCAGAGCGGCGAGCGGAGTGCGAAGCCGCCGAGCGGCTGATCGGGTCACTTCGCTCGGCCAAGCCCTGGGAGGTCGACCGGCTGGCCGATCCGGTGGTCAGGCGCCGCGCCCGTCACGTCGTGAGCGAGAACGCCCGCGTCCTGCAGTTCGTCTCTGCTCTCAAGATGAACGATGCTCGCACGGCCGGCCAGCTCATGAATGCCAGCCACGCCAGCCTGGCGACGGACTACGAGGTCTCCATCCCGGAGCTGGACGAGCTGACCGACAGGCTGCGGGCCACGAGGGGCGTCTTCGGGGCGAGGCTGACGGGAGCAGGTTTCGGCGGCTGTGTCGTGGCCCTGGCCGAGCGCGGCGCAGTACGGCTGCCGCTGCGGGGCATACGGGCCTGGCGTGCCGTACCGGCTGCAGCCGCTCACTGCCGTTCCGAGATCATCTGAGGAGCCACCCTGCCGGGCGGCCGGCTCAGCCTCCCTCCAGCACCTCACGGCGCTTGGCGTCGTACTCGGCCTCGGTGATCACCCCGAGGCGGAGGAGCTCGGCGAGGTGCTGCAGTTGCTCGCTGGACGAGACTCGCCTTTCATCGGCCGCAGGGCCCGGCGACGACGGCGACGACGTCGCAGGCGTCCCGTCTGGCGGCGCCGAGCCGAGCGGCCGAGTTGCCTGCACGGCCGTTTCATAGGGAGGTTGTGGCAGATAGGGCTCTCGGGGCGGGTACTGGGGCTGCGGCTGCGTCGGGTACGGCGCCTGCCCGGGGTAGGGCTGCTGCGCCGCGTACTGCTGCGGTGGCGCCGTGTACGGCGGCTGAGGCTGGTACGGGGGTTGCGCCGGCGCCGGATAGTGCGCCGGCGCCGGATACTGCGGTTGCGGCATCTGGGGCGGCGGCTGCGCCGGATACGGGGGCTGCGCCGCCGGCTGTTCCGGCTGGTACTCGGCTTGGGGGGCGTACGCAGGTCGACCGGCGACGCCGCCCGAGCCACGGGCGTAGCCGGGTCCCGGTTGCGAGATCAGGCGGTTGATGAGCGACTGGACGAGAGCAGGGTGACGGATGTCGGGGAAGGGCTCGTCGCCGCCGGCGCCGGCGGACTGGATCGTGAGGCTGCCAGCTCCCACGAGCCGCTCCACGATGCTCTGGGTGTAGGTGACGTCCTGTACGCGGTCGAGCGGGATCTCGCGGCCGAGACGGCGGACGACGCCGGTCCGGTAGACGACGCGCATGTTCGTGAGAACGAGCGAGGTGGAGCGCCACGTCACGACCTTGCCGAGTACCCACAACAGGAACAAGGCGGCGACGCCCAGCAAGACGTAGCCCACCCAGAGCGGAGCGCTCTTCCACTCCACGACGACGGCGACGCACCCGGCGACGACCAGTACGAAGAGCGACGCCCTCGGAACGAGGATCGACCAGTTCGGGTGCGTCTCGAGGACGATCTCCTCCCCCGGCGCGAGGAGCTTGCGGGGAAAGGCCATCAGGCCCGACCGACGCCTAGCCGAGCTTGCCGCCGATGGAGCCGGCGCTTCGTAGCACCGACCCGTCGGCTCCTGCCACCGAGAACGTGACCGATGGCTTGGCGATGGCTTCCCCGAGGAGATCCAGGAGCAGTCGCTCGAAGGGCACCATCGGGTCGATCCACAAGTAGCGAGCGAGCGAGCCGGGAATCGTGTTCACCTCGTTCACGTAGACGGCTTCCCCGTCCGAGAGGAAGTCGATGCGGGCGACGCCTCGGACGCCCACGAGCTGAGCCACCTCCGGCGCCACGGTCCGGATCTCACGCTCGAGCTCGGGGCTGATGCGCGCCGGGAGCTCCCTCGGCGCCCCCGTCATGCCCTCCGGTCCGACGTACTTGTCGGAGTAGCCGAGAATCTCGCCGGCCCGGGTGCGCAGCGGCCTCTCGATGGCCGACAGCTGGACCTCGGGCCAGAGACGGACAGCGATCTGCAGGTCGAACAGCTCCGGCTGGTACGGCTCGAGGACGGCACCGCGCTTCAGGTGGGGATTGACTCGCAGGCGGGCACGGGCGGTCTCGTAGTCGGCGACGACCTCGACACCGATCGACGAGCCGCCGAAGCGGGGCTTCACGATGTAGGGGCCTGGAAAGCTCGGAGGTGGCAACCCCTCGGAGAGGGGAACCCGCGGGAGCATCTGGAGCCAGGCCGAGGCCGCAAGGGCGCTGAAGACAAGCTTGTCCATGCCGATCAAGGCGCCCGCCATGTTCGGACCGGTGTACGCCACGCCGATCAGGTCCAAGGCTCCCTGCAGCGAGCCGTCCTCGCCGGGACCACCGTGACAGCAAATGAGGACGGCGTCGACCTCGATGAGCTGCTCCTTGGCGCCGAAACGCCCGCCACGCTGGGCAAAGAAACCCCCGCCGGCCCCCACCACGAACCGCAACGGCGTCGCACCCGCCGGCACGCCCTGCACGAAGGCGGACGCCTCGAGGTTCGTCGGGATCTGAAACCACTCGCCGGCCTTGGACCAGTAGAAGCAATGCAGCTCACCGATGTTGGGGACCTTGTGGAAGCCCCGCAGCACCTGGAGACCGGTCAGGATCGAGACGTCGTGCTCCGGCGAAGGTCCGCCGAAGACGACGGCGATGCGGGCGAGGGCGCCACCGGTGCGAAGTCCGACCGCCCCCGTAATCCCGAGCGCGCCGCGCTCGTCGAAGCTGAGCCGCCGGCTCTTGATCGCACCCATTGCGGCGCTCACTCTAGCGGTGCGCAGGGGGAAGCTATCGGACCGTACCGCTGCTCCGCCGGCTTGTGGGAGGCCGCTTCGGCACCGATCACGGGAAGTGATCGGGCAGATCGTTCTCGTAAAGAACGGCGTCTCCCGGCCCGAGCTGACCTCGGACCCAGGCAACTGCTTGGTCCAGGCGATCGACCAGCACGACGGCCGCTCCCCCCGTCTGGCGACGGGCTCCATCCGAGAGCGCCCGGCGGTTCGTACGCGCCACGACGACCACGTCGGAGACGACGGCGGCCGCCGCTTCGGCGAAGGCGGCGTTCTCCTCCGCCTGCGTGCGTCCGAGTTCGACCATGCCCGGCGTCACGAGGACACGGCGGCCGTCTGGTGCTTCGAGGCGCAGGCGGGCAAGCGCGAGGCGGGCGCCGGTCGGATTGGAATTGAAGGTGTCATCGAGCACGACGTAACCGCCCTCGGCGAGGTAGCGCTGCAGTCGGTTCGCCGGCACCGGCAAGGTGGCGAGCCGCGCCAGCAACGTCTCGGGCTCGATCCCGAGCTGAAGCGCCACGCCGACGGCGCAAGCGGCGTTCGACAATGCCGTCGGTCGCTCGGAAGGTCCCGTCATGGCGGTTCCGAAGCGGCGACCGCCGATGCGCAGCTCGATGCCCGTGGGCACCGACAAGACGGCGACGTCGGCCTCCGGATCGCACCCGGAGGCCCGAACCACCGCTCGCCCAGCACCGTCGAGCAGCTTGGCAAGCCCGGCGAGCCGCTCGTCGTCGACGTTGAGGACACTGACACGGGCCCGCTCGGTGATCTCGGCTTTCGCCTTCAGCGTGCGGTCGAGGCTCTTGAAGCGCTCGAGGTGGGCAGGTCCGATGGCCGTGATGACGGCGATCTCCGGCGTCACCCACGAGCACATCTCGGCGATCTCACCCGGCCCGTAGGTCCCCATCTCGGCCACGAGCACCTCCGTGGCGGGCCCGAGGTGCTCGTTGACGGTCCGGGAGAGCCCGGCCCGGTTGTTGTAGCTCTGCGGGCTCGCCAGCGTGTCCTTGGCGGCCCCGACGAGGTGGGCGATGTAACCCTTCGTGGTCGTCTTGCCGTAGGAACCGGTGACGGCGACGACGATCGGGTGCACGCGCTGCAGCCGGGCCGTCGCTTGGCGGACGAAGGAGGAGGCGAGGCGGGTTTCGATGGGGCGTGTCGCCGCCAAGGCGGCGTCCAGCGCGAGAGGGCTGAGCAGACACAGGAAGGCGGCGGCTACGTCAGCGGCGTGCAGGCCCCAGACGACGGCCACGACGGCGATGATGGCCCCCTCCAGCGCAGCGAAGACGGAGGCGAGCACGACCATGCGGCGCGTCCAGACGAGCCGCGAGGTCCGCCCACGCAGCCCGAGGTGCCGCGGCGCCGCCAGCGCCACGACGCCGGCGACGGCGCCGGCGGGGGCGGCGAAGACGGAGGCGACGGCGCCTGCGAGGCCGGCGGAGAGCCAGGCGGCCTCGGCTGGCGTGCTCCTCCACCACCGGGCGGCAAAACGCGTGGCCGAGCCGGCCAGGTAGTGCTCCCGCTGGGCCACGCGCAACCAGCGGAGGGAGGCGGCGATGACGCCGGCCAGAGCGACGACAAGGCCGAGAGCGCTGATCGCCCTCACGGAAGAAGCCGGGCGACGGCGGCACGCAGCTCGGCGGGCACCGTCAGAGGCGTCATGTGGCCGGCGCCCTCGCAGATGACGAGATGGGCGCCCCCCGGGACGGCGGCCTGGATCTTGTGGGCGACGACGAGTGGCACCTCGGTGTCGTTGTCGCCCCACACGAGCTCCACGGGGCACTTCAGGCGCGAGATGGCGTCGCTGTAGTCCTCCGCCACGAGCGTTACGAAGATGTCGCGCATGACGCCGCTGGCGGCGTTGTAGTCGGCCGACCCGTAGCGTCGGCGCTGCTCCTCCAAGCGCTCCTCGGAGACGAGCCCGGCTCTTGCGAGCCTCTTCACGAGGCGAAAGCGAAGGGGTGAGCGGGCTTTGGCATCTGAGGCGCGAAAGAGCGGCGCTCCGGTGAGCACGAGACCGGCGACGCGATCCGGCGCCATGGCCGCCAGATGGACGCCGACCCGTCCGCCGAAGGAGTGACCGAGCACGACGACGCGAGTCTGCATGTCTTCGAGCAACGGCTGCAGCGCCTCGGCATAGCGCCGGGAGCCCCAGGCTTCCCCAGGGACGGGCGTCCCGCCGAAACCCGGCAGGTCGATGGCGATCGCATCGAGCGCCGGCTCGGGCTGTGTGAGCGCGGCGGCCCAATCCTGGTGGTCGCGACGCCAGCCGTGCAGCGCGAGGACGGCCGGGGTGCCCGACCCGTAGGACTCCCCAAACAGCTGTGCGCCGGCAAAGGAGGTCAGCACCCCTTGGAACATACCTGAGCCGGGTCTCGAACCTGGCTCACCTCGACCCTGGGCTGCTGTGGGGCACGGCGGTGGCGCCCGGTGCGCAGGGCGTGCCCATCCCGGCTGACACAGCCCTGCGGTACCGTCCAGGTGTGGCAGGCGAACGGAGCCCCCGGGACTGGACACGCCGCGAGCGTGACTTGCTCGCCGGCTGCGATGAGGAGCAGCTCGAGGCGATCACGACGCCGGCGACGCCGCTGTGCGTGCTGGCAGGCGCCGGCTCCGGCAAGACCCGGGTGCTCACGAGGCGCATCGCCTGGCGGGTGATGAACGGTTCGGCCACTGCCGTGCACGTCCTCGCCCTCACCTTCACTCGGAAGGCGGCCACAGAGATGCGCTCCCGCCTGATGGCGCTCGGGCTGCCCGAGGCGGTGACGGCGGGCACGTTCCACTCCGTGGCCCTGGCGGAGCTCAAGAGGCTCGCCGCAGAGCAGAACCGCCGTCCCCCCGTCGTGCTCGGGTCGAAGGTGCGCATGTTGATGGACGTGCTCGACGACTCTGGCATGGCCTCCCGCTCCTCGCCGGGCCGGCGACGACCCGCCGCCGTCAAGGTCCGTGGTGGCAAGGCCACGGTGGCCGATCTCGCCTCGGAGATCGAATGGGCGAAATCTCGCTGCCTGCGGCCGGACGGCTTCGTGCGGGCGGCCGCCTTCGCCGGTCGGCGTGCCACGTGGGATCCGACGGAGGTCGCCGAGATCTGGGAACGCTATGAGTTGCACAAGCGGCGCCGGGGCGTACTCGACTTCGAGGACCTCCTTGCCCGCTGTACGGAGCAGCTGCTCGCCGATCACGAGTTCGCCGCATCGGCCCACTGGCGGTTCCGCCATCTCTTCGTCGACGAGTACCAGGACGTCAACGACGCCCAGCAGCGCCTCCTGCGCGCCTGGCTCGGGACGAACGACGACCTCTGCGTCGTCGGCGATCCTCAACAGGCCATCTACGCCTGGAACGGCTCCAACCCGCGGGCCATCGCCGACTTCCCCAACGACTTTCCCGGTGCCCAGGTCGTACGACTCACGATCAACTACCGGTCGACACACGAGGTCCTGACCGTTGCAGGCGCCGTCCTCGGCGAGACGAAGGCGGCTGCGGCGGGAGGGGTCCGCCCGGAGGGCCCCATCCCGACGGTCGCCTCCTACGCCGACGAGGCGGCCGAAGCCGCCGCCATCGCCGAGGGGGCGCGACGCGCCAGGCGCCCCGGTCGTTCCTGGTCGCAGATTGCCGTCCTGGCGCGCACGAATGCCCAACTCGGGGCCCTCGAAGAAGCGTTCAAGGCAAAAGGTGTGCCGTGTCACGTCGCCAGCACCGCCGGCCTGCTCGGCAAACCCTGGGTGCAGGAGGCGGTCCGGGCGGCGGCTCGGTCGAACGATGCGCCCGCACTGGCCGCCTGGGCGGCTGATCTCCTCGTCAGCACGCGGGCGCCGGAGGAAGACGACCCCGACGCCGAGGACGAAGCCGGGTTCGATGCCACGCGACTCGACCTGGCGGCGCTCGCACGCCTCGCCGGCGAGTACCTGGCCGAGGACGTGGCGGCGAACGGGGCGGGTTTCCGGAGTTGGTTAGAGGCGGTGCACGGCCGCGACCACGACCCCGTGCGCCGGGATGCCGTCGAGCTCACGACGTTTCACCGCGCCAAGGGCCTCGAGTGGGCCGTCGTGTTCGTCGCCGGCCTCGAGGACGGTTACGTGCCCATCGCCCATGCGCGAGATCAGGATGCCCTTGCAGAGGAGCGCCGGCTCCTCTACGTGGCGTGCACTCGCGCCGAAGAGGAGCTGCACTGCTCGTGGGCGCACGAGCGCTCCTTCCCCAACAGCCGTCCAATGGAGCGTTCCCCTTCGCCGTGGCTGAGCGCCATCGAAGCCGCTCATCGAGACCTGCAGCGCCTCCAGAAGGCGGCGCCCGACGCCGCCCGGCTGGCCCTGGCGGAGAGCCGTCGCCTCCTCGAGGGGGCGTGAGCCGCCCGCCATTCGGCACGGGCGGCGGGCTCGGCCGTTGGCCTCCTTCGAGCCGTGCTCTCCACGAGGGCGCTCGCCCGTTGTAGGCTGTCACGCGAAGTGACGGCTTGGCTACACACCGCCGTGAAAAGGAGCGTTCGGAGGAAGAGTTGAGTCGTATGGTCGACCTCCAGACAGCGCGCTAGCGTTGGGGGACCGGGAGGAGGATGCTGGATGGCGAATGCTGACACGAGAGCGGCAGACCTTGAGGCGCGCAACCAGTACCTAGGAATCATTGATGATGCCTGGGAGATCTACCGGGAAGCCGTCGAGCGGGCCTGGGACGCATTCGAGACCGCCCTCGATCCTGCGCGAGTCACCTACGAGACGATGCAGTCTGCTGCCGAGAGCACGCACGGCCAGCAGATCGACGAGGCCTGGGCCCTCTACAAGCAAGCTGTCGCCAACGCCCCCTCGACCATGCGGCGCGACATCGTCGCCCAGGCGAGGGCGACCTACAACGAAACCGCAGCACAGGTTCGCAAGACCTACAACGAGAACATGGCCATCGCACGGGACGACTACCTGCGTAACGTCAACGACGCCCGCAACACGTACCGGGCGGCGGTTGACGGCGAGTTGGACGCCCATCGCGAGGCCGTCCGCCAGGCTTGGGGCAACTACCTCGAGATGGTCGATTCCCACCTCATGGTCGACGACTGAGGCGATTTCTCTCGAAGTGCTCGCATCAGTGCCCGTAATTCGGGTTGAATGCGTGGGTGCACATCTCCGCAAGGGTCGAATACGCCCTTCGTGCTCTTTGCACGTTGGCGGCTCGTAACGGTGAGCCGCTGACGGCCGAGGAGCTCGCCAATGCCCAAGGACTCCCGGTTCGTTTCCTGCGGGCCATCCTGAACGAGCTGCGTCGCGTCGGCATCGTCACGAGCCAGCGAGGAAACGAGGGCGGTTACCAGCTTGCCCGCCCGGCATCGGAGATCACGATCGGCGAGGTGTTTCGCCGCCTGGAGGGCCCCCTCGCCGAGGTGCGCGGCGTGCGCCCCGAGGCCGCGTCGTACGAGCACGCTGCCGAGCACCTGCAGTCTGTCTGGGTCGCCGTTCGTGC
Organism: Acidimicrobiales bacterium; assembly: GCA_052143575.1. Classification (GTDB taxonomy): domain Bacteria; phylum Actinomycetota; class Acidimicrobiia; order Acidimicrobiales; family Bog-793; genus JAKACA01. The sequence continues at coordinate 65,000 of JBKQSP010000054.1, read as the reverse complement.
CTGCCTGCGCAGCGTTCTCGACGAGGTCACCCTCGAGCAAGTCGTGACCGGTGAACTGCCGGACCACATCCGCCACATGCTCGCCCAGCCGGACGCCTGGGACCCTCGCTGAAGCCGGCTGCGCGGGCGGCTCTCAGACCGGGCGAAGATCGAAAGCCCGCTCCGGTCGCCAGGCCGGCTTGGCGAGCAGGATCTGGACGTCACTGATGTGGCGTTCCAGAAATGCCGCCTCGCAGTAGCACAAGTAGAGATCCCAGAGGCGACGGAAGCGCTCATCGAGGCCCGCTGCCTCCAGGCGGGCTCGACCGGCGCGCAGGGCGACGTCCCACCGGCGGAGCGTCTCGGCGTAATGGCGACCGATGTCCTCGAGATCGATGATGGCGAGATCGGTCGCTCGGGCGACGGAACGGGCGATGGCCTCCACCGAGGGGATGCAGCCGCCCGGGAAGATCATCTTCCGGATGAAATCGTCGTGCAGCTTGGCTCGCTCGAAGCTGCGCTCTGCGATCGTGATGGCCTGCAGGGCCATCAGGCCGTTGGGGCGGAGCAGGCGCGAGCAGGACGCGAAGAACGTGTCATGGGAGCGCCAGTCGACGGCCTCGATCATCTCCACGGACACGAGCTTGTCGTAGCGACCCTCCAGCTCCCGGTAATCGCGGCCGAGCACGCTCACGCGGTCGGCGAGGCCCGCCTCGGCGACGCGCTTGGATGCCACCTCGCGCTGGGCATCTGACACCGTGGTGGTGATGACCCGACAGCCGTAGCGCTCGGCGGCGTGGATGGCGAAGCCCCCCCAGCCGCTCCCGATCTCGACGAGATCATCGCCCGGGGCGAGCCGCAGCTTGCGGCAGAGCCGGTCGAACTTCGCCCGCTGCGCCTCGGCCAGGGTGACGCCGGGCCGCTCGAAGACGGCGCACGAGTACGCCATCGTCTCGTCGAGCATGACCTCGAACAGCTCCCCTGGCAGGTCGTAATGAGCCTGCACGTTCTGGCGGTCCTGCGCGGGTGTGTGGCGGCCGAAGCGGGCGGCCTGGTCGAAGACGGGAGCCCCGAAGCGGCCGAGCCCGTCGAGCGCCGAACGGATCGTCCCGGTGTTGACGAGGAGGATTCGCACGAGGTCGGTGAGGTCGTCGGCGTCCCACCAGCCTTCGACGTACCCGGCGCCGAGCCCGACCGAACCTCCTCTGAGCAAGCTGGACCACGCCCGCTCATCGTGCACGACGACGTGCACGACCGGCTCGCCGTCGCCGAGGCTCCAATGAGCGCCCCCCTCATCGACCACGATGGTGCCGCCGTGGAGGCGGCGCCCCAAGAGCTTGACGAGTTTCGTGGCCGCGGTCACAGCGCGACGATAGGACCTGAGCCCGCCCGTCCGCAGCGGGCACCATCGCCCAGCGGAGGCTGTACTCCCCCCATTGCACCGAATCAGTCGTCCTCGAGGCCCGATTCCACGGATTCCGTAGGCGCGACGCGTAATTGCCTTCGTTTTTCAGGTGACGAGCCGGGCCAAGCAAGCTATGGTTGCCCGGAAATCCTCAGGGGTGGCCGGGGAAAGACCCGCGTCGTTGGGCTTCGCCACACCTGATCGTGCATCGCAGGGAGGGGCGACGTGGCAACGATCGCGGTGGAGCCGGCAGGCCAGGCACAGGACAAGGGTCTCAAGCGCGGGGCGCTCGGGCTCATCTCGAGCGTCGTTATCGGAGTGGCCTCGACGGCACCGGCCTACAGCCTGGCGGCCACGCTCGGCTTCGTGGTAGCCGCCATCGGTCTGCAGGCGCCCATCGTGACGATCCTGGCCTTCATCCCGATGTGGTGCATCTCGGTCGGCTACAACGAGCTCAACAAGGCCGACCCCGACTGCGGCACGACCTTCACGTGGGCCACCCGGGCGTTCGGGCCAAAGACGGGATGGTACGGCGGGTGGGGCATCATCGCCGCCGACCTCGTCGTCATGGCCAGCCTCGCTCAGATCGCCGGCCAGTACGTCTTCGACCTCTTCAACACCACGAGCATCGGCAACGACGCCGCCAGCCCCTGGGTGCTGCTCGTCGGGATCCTCTGGATCGTCGCCATGACGGCCATCTGCTACGTCGGTATCGAGGTCTCGGCCAACTTCCAAAAGGCGCTGCTCGGCATCGAGCTCACGATGTTGACGCTGCTCTCGGTGTTCGCCCTCGTGAAGGTCGCCACCGGCCACGCGCCGCTTGGGCACTTGCATCCGACGCTCACGTGGTTCAACCCCTTCGCCGACAGCTTCAGCAACCTCATTGTCGGGTTCTCCCTGATGCTGTTCATCTACTGGGGCTGGGACACGGCCGTCGCCTGCAACGAGGAGACCGCCAACGCCGAGACGGTGCCAGGCAAGGCCGCCGTGCTCTCGACCTTTGTGCTTCTCGGCATCTATGCGCTCGTTGTGCTGTCCGTGCAATCGTTCGCCGGGCTCGGCACAACCGGCGTCGGCCTCGGCAACCCGAGCAATGTAAACGATGTCCTCTCGGTGCTCGGGCCGGCAATCTTCGGCCATTCTCACGTCGCCTCCGTCCCCGTCCACCTGCTGTACCTCATGATCCTCTCGTCGGCGGCGGCGTCGACCCAGACAACCATCCTTCCGACCGCTCGCACGACGCTCTCGATGGCGGTGTACAAGTCGATCCCGGCGAAGTTCGGCGACATCCACCGGCGCTTCCTGACCCCGACGTTCTCGACGGTGGCGATGGGCTTCGTCTCGATCGTCCTCTACGTCATCATGAACTTCCTCTCGCGTGGAGCGGTCATCGGTGACGCCGTGTCGGCGCTCGGTGTCTGGATCGCCTTCTACTACGGGCTGACTGGCTTCGCCTGCGCCTGGTACTACCGGGCGACACTACGCGAGAGCGCCCGCAACCTCGTGATGCGTGGCATCGTCCCGCTCATCGGGGGGCTCATCCTCTGGTTCATCCTCGGCTGGAGCTTCTGGTACTACTGGAGCGCCACGCGGAGCGGCAGCTACACGTCGTTCACGCTGCCGTTCCCACCGCACGAGCAACTCAGCGGCGTCTTCGTCATCGACGTCCTCACAGCGGTGGTCGGGATCGTCCTCATGTTCGTGTACAAGGCCATCAACCCGTCCTTCTTCGGCGGGGAGACGCTCAACCGGGACACCGCCACGCTCGTGACCGAGGACTTCCTCGCCAAGCAGGCTGGGGCTCCCGGGCCGGCCGGCGCACCGGAGAACTCCTGAGCAGCCCTGAGCAGCTGAGCCCGCCGGCCCGAAACGCCGGCGCTCGTTTGTGACGCGAGGGGCTACGACAGGAAGCTCAGCCGAGTGCCTGCGCCAGATCGGCCACGAGATCGCCTACGGACTCGAGCCCGACAGACAGTCGAAGCAACCCGGGATCGACGGCCAGCGGTGAGCTCACGACGGAGGCGTGCGTCATGCGAGCCGGGTGCTCGATGAGGGACTCCACGGCGCCGAGCGACTCGGCGAGGGTGAACAGCTCGGTGCGAGCGGCCGTGGCGAGAGCGACCTCCTCGCCTTCTTTCAGCACGAACGACACCATGGCGCCGAAGTCCCGCATCTGCCGCTTGGCGATGTCGTGGCCAGGATGGGAGGAGAGCCCGGGGTAGCACACCCGCCCGACGGCCGGGTGCTCCGAGAGGAAGTCGGCGATGACGGCAGCATTGGCGCACTGACGGTCCATGCGCACGGCGAGCGTCTTCAGCCCGCGTTGCACGAGGTAGCAATCGAGGGGGCCTGGCACGGCGCCGGCGGAGTTCTGGATGAAGGCGACGTGCTCGGCGAGGTCTGGGTCGCTCGTCAGCACCGCTCCCCCCACGACATCGGAGTGCCCGCCGAGGTACTTCGTGGCGGAGTGCACGACGGCGTCGGCGCCGAGCGAGAGCGGTTGCTGCAGGTAGGGCGTCGCGAACGTGTTGTCGACGATGCACCAGCCGCCGTGGGAGTGAGCGACCTCCGCCAGCGCCTCGATGTCTGCGATGCGCAAGAGCGGGTTGCTCGGAGATTCGATCCAGACGAGCTTGGTCGACGGCTGCCAGGCGGCGTCCACGGCACCGGCGTCGGTGAGGTCGACGGGCGTGTGAGAGATGCCGCTCTCGCCGTAGACGCGGGCGATCAGCCGCCAGGTTCCGCCGTAGGCATCGTTCGGGATGAGGAGGTTGTCTCCCGGTCGCAGGCTCCGCAGCACGGCGTCCTCGGCTGCCATGCCGCTGGCGAAGCAGAAGCCGAGCGTGGCGCCCTCGAGGGCGGCGAGCGTGCCTTCCAGCGTGGCCCGCGTCGGGTTGCGCGTCCGGCTGTAGTCGTAGCCCTTGTGCGCTCCGACGGCCTCCTGCGCGTAGGTAGTCGCCAGGTGCACGGCGGGGATGACGGCCCCCGTGGAGGCATCCGGCGGTTGGGCGGCGTGGATGGCTCGCGTTTCGAAGCCGAGTTCGCCCGTCATCGTGCCGTCTCGCCTGCCCTGCCGGCCTGGGCAAGAAACCCGAGGGCGTCCGTCCTCGTCAGCACCCCGACCGGGTGACCGTGGTCGATCACGAGCACAGCCGGCGCCGCCTCCAGCCGGTGCACGGCCAACTCGACGCTCTCTCCGCTGCCCACCGTCGGCAAGGGCGGGCTCATCACCTCGCGCACGGACCGGTCGAGAAGGGACGCATCCTGGAAGGCCCGCTGCATGAGGTCGCGCTCGTGCACGGCACCGATCACCTCGGCCTCTGCGAGGGGCGGCTCCGCCTGCACGACGGCGAGCTGGGAGACGCCGAACTCCTGCATGATGCCGATTGCCTCCCTCGCCGTGTCGTCGGGATGGACGTGTATCAGCTCGGGCAACGTCGCCCCCTTGCGCTCGAGGAGGTCCGCCACGGTCTGACCCGTCTCGCGCAGGAAGCCGTGGTCTGCCATCCATTCGTCGTTGTACAGCTTCGACAGGTATCCGCGGCCCGAGTCCGGGATGAGCGTGACGACGACGTCGTCGGCACCGAGCTCCTGGCCGAGGTGGAGCGCCGCCCAGAGCGCCGTCCCGGTCGAACCGCCGACGAGGATGCCCTCTTCGACGCCGACGCGTCGCGCCGTGATGAACGAGTCGGTGTCGCGCACCATGACGACGCGGTCGATGACGTCGGGGTCGTAGGTCGTCGGCCAGAAGTCCTCGCCGATGCCCTCGACGAGATACGGGCGGCCCGAGCCGCCGGAGTAGACCGATCCCTCCGGATCCGCCCCGATGATCTGCACGTCGGGGTTCTGGGACTTGAGATAGCGGCCGATGCCGCTGATCGTGCCGCCCGTGCCGATGCCGGCGACGAAGTGCGTCACGCGACCGGCCGTCTGGCGCCAGATCTCCGGGCCTGTCGTACGCACGTGTGATTCCGGGTTCTCCGGGTTGTGGTACTGGTCAGGGTGATAGGCGCCCGGGATCTCCTCGGCGAGGCGTGCCGTCACCGAGTAGTACGAGTCGGGATGGTCCGGCGCCACCGCACTCGGGCACACGACCACTTGTGCCCCGTAGGCACGCAGGAGGGCGATCTTCTCCGGGGCCATCTTGTCGGGCATCACGAAGATGCAGTGGTACCGGCGGCGCGCTGCCACGATGGCGAGGCCGACACCGGTATTGCCGGACGTCCCCTCGACGATGGTGCCACCGGGCTTCAGGAGGCCGTCTCGCTCCGCCTGCTCGATCATGGCCACGGCCGGGCGGTCCTTCACGCTGCCGCCAGGGTTGAGGAGCTCGAGCTTGGCGAGCAAGGGGCAGGGAAGATCCCGGCCGATGCGATCGAGGCGTACCAGTGGCGTGTCACCGACAAGGTCGAGCAGGGAAGCCACGACGTCCATGGGCGCCCCCCGATCCGTCAGCGGCAGGACCTCGACGCCGGCAAGGCTCGGACGCCCCGTGACGTCCTCATCGGTGTGGAGGCGGACGGGGAGGCCGGCCCGGTGCAAGCGGGCAGCGACATCGGCGCCGAACGGGCCGACGACGGTGACGCGCCGCGGAAGTCGGGCGCGCAGATCCACCATGACAGCCGGCGTCACCTCGGCGTCGGCGAGGTCGACGACGCGGGAGTTACGGGCGAGGAGGAAGTCGGGAACCGTCGCTCGGCCGGCGATCACAAGTACGTCCATCGCCCCATGTTGCCCTGCCGGAGGTGCTGCTGTCGCCACAGACGTGACGAGATGGGGCACGGCGGTCTCGCTAACGGTCCACCGACCGTCCCTCGACGCAGGCGGCCCCGCCGCCCGCTCAGGTCGGTCGGAAGACGACGACCTGGTCGCGACCACGAGCCTTCGCCCGGTACATGGCGAGATCGGCTTCATGCACGACCTCGTCCAACGAAGGCCCGTGCGTCGGGAAGAGCGCCACGCCGATGGACGCCGTCACGGCACCGAGCCCTTCACAGGTCGCTGGTAGGTCCGCCAGGGTCTTGCGCACCGTCTCGGCGACGCGCTCGGCCCCACGGGCGTCGGCTCCATGCAGCACGAGCAGGAACTCGTCGCCCCCGAAACGCACAGCGGCATCACCGGAACGCACGGCGCCGGCAAGCACACGGGCGGCGTTTCTCAACGTGACGTCGCCGACGGCATGGCCACACGTGTCGTTGACGCGTTTGAAGTGGTCGAGATCGACGAGGAGGATTGCCAGCTCCGAGCCGGTGCGCAGCGCCTGCGCCGCCTCGCGGGGGGCGAGCTCGTCCCACCACCGCTTATTGAGGAGCCCCGTGAGCTTGTCGGTGAGAACGCGCTGCTCGAGCTCTGAGTACAGCTGAGCGTTGCGCCAAGCGGCGGCCGCCAGGAAGCCAATGAGGGCGCAGCGCTCGACCTCCTCCTCGCTGAAGCGATCGAGGCCGTCCCGCCACACATCGAGGGCGCCCAGGCGCTGATCGCCGGCGATCAAGGGGATGACGAGGAGCGACTCGTCGTAACGGCCGCCGGCGCTGCCGGGAACATGTGCTGCCTCGGCGTGGGCGAAGGTGTCGCCGCAGTTGTACGGCTCGCCCCGGAGAAACGCCCAACCGGTGATGCCCGCCCCCATGAGATCGTCGACGTCGGCGAGACCCTCGAGGCCCTCCCCGACGACCACGAGTGGGCGCAAGGTGTAGCTGTCCCAGTCCGCTTGAAAGATCGCCAGGCGGTCGACGGGGACGACGCGGGGCAGCAGGTCGGCCACGGTGTCGAGAATGGCGCCGGAGTCATGCTCGCCCTGCAGGCTGCGGGCCGCCTCTGCCAGGGCGCGGGCGAACTCACGGTCGTCGGCCGCGGCGTTACCCGTCGGCAGCGGCGCGAAGGACACCGGGATCCGCTCGCCGCCGTGGCGGCCGAGCACGCGCACCGCCCGCTCGCGGAACCATGAGCGGTTGACGACCTCGTCGCCCGGCTCGGCGATCCAGGGGTCGAGCACGACCGGCGGATGCAGCCAGTTCCCGATACCGACCTGCAGGCCGAGCTCGAGCCAGAGTTGGGCGGCGCGCTCGTCGTCGACTCGGCGCACGACGACTCTCGTGCCGAGCCGACCGAAATACGACATGAGAGCCGCCACCTCGGCTCGCGCCCGCGGCTCGGCGAGCAGGCGCTCTGCGAAGCCCGACCAGAGCATGGCAAAGTTCGGGTTCAGGTCGGCGAGCTTGGCGTCAGCCAGAGAGGCGATCCCCAAACCGTCGAGCGCCAGCCCGAAGCCATTCTGGGTGAGCCAGCGGGCGCGCTCGATCACCCGGCCCGTCTCGCCGGCCGTCTCCTGCGCCGGCATCAGCCAGACGAGCTCGGCGGGCATGACGCCAGCAGCCGCCGTCATGGCCAGCAGCGTGTCACCGACCTCGCTGAAGAGCTGCTCGTCGGCCGGGACGAGGAGGACGGCGGGGTTCACGAGCGGGACCATCTCGAGCGTGCGCGCAAAGTCGGCGACAGGATCACGCCGGCTCTTCGGCGGCCGCCTCAGCACCTCGTAGCCGACGGCGCTGCGGTCTCCGATCTCGAGCAGCGGCTGCAGGGCAACGCCCTCTTTCACGAGCCCAGCACCACCGTTGCCACCCGAGTCAAGGCGCGAAAGGTCCAACCGGGCCATCTGCGCTGATGTGCCGCCCGAGCCTTCGCTCTCGGGCGTCGGTTCGCCCACGGCCCCAAGCCTACTTTGGCCGGGGCGGGTGTCCGCGCTTCCGGCCGGGGTCCTCTCATGGCCACCCGAAACGGCGGACTCTGCGGCTCCGCCGGAATGATCACGCTCCGAAGGATAGGGCGCCTTTGGCTGTGTACCAGTCGAGCACCGCCACGGAGAACCAGCCGGCTCGCACGGCCGGATCGCTCTCTGCGAGCCGGCGCGCTTTCTCGCGCGAACCGGTCCGATAGAGGCCGAGCCCCGCCAGCTGCTCGCCCTCCTCGCCCCTGAGCGGGCCCGGCGCCAGGAGGTAGCCGGCCGCCTGCATCTTGGCGAAGAAGCCGAGGTGCAGGCTCATCACGGCGGCCGTCTCCTCCTCGGACGGCTCGGGAGTATCGGATCGCCGCACGAGCAGGACGAGCTCATAGCGGTCAAAGGCCTCCGGGGCCTGCCCTGTCGGGACGATCTCGAGGGCGTCCAGCTGCTGACGATGCAGGTCCAGATGGAAGCTGGCGTTCCCCTCGCAGAAGGCGCCGACGGCCATCGGGCGGTCGGCCACGATGGAACCGCCGTCCCGGATCACCACCGGCACGAGCGTGCCCGACCGCTCGCCGAGGGCGTCGTAGGCAGCGGCGAGACGGACGGCCGAGCGCTCGACGGCGTCCGCAACGCCGGCGATCCCGCCGGCGGCCTCTACGAAGGATCGCAGCTCGTCGTCGTCCACGCCGACCTCGTTGTCGTAGCTCGGCTCCTCCCCCGCCGCCACGCTCTCGGCCAACGCCGCGATGAGGTCGTTGTTCATGGCGACATGGGCGCCGATGAGCTCCGCCGGCCACCCCTCGTCTGGCGCGCTGAACGACCCGGCCCGGAGGCTGGCGATGAATGGGGCATAGGCCGCTTCGATGCTTACGCTCATCGGAGGCTCCTTCTCATGCTGTGCGTCTTCTGCGGGCTCGGCGTCCGCCTGGCATCCAGACGGTGACTGGAGATTGGCAAGCCACGACGCCGCCGTCAATGCGCGGTCGTCTCCTGCCGAGGGCGTGTCCGCCGGAATGGCGCGAGGCACCGGGAACGCTGAGCTACCGTTGCTGCGGCGGGCTCTGCGGCCACGGGGTCGGGGAATCGGACGCAAAGGAGACACGGCACATGTCGGATCCAAGGACGGGACGCTCGGACGACCGCCGGCGGCGCTCCCGGCGAACGATCGGTGTGGCAGCAGTCGCCGTCGGCACGCTGGCGGGTGCGCTGTTGGCGGCCGGACCCGCTGTTGCCGCCGCCAAGTCCACGGGGGCAGGCGGGGCCAAGCACGCGCACAGCTACGGCTTCCGGTCGCCGGACGCCGCCGCCGTCGCCGGCGGCGACCTCTTCGTCGCCAATCGGGCCGGCAACTCGCTCACGGAGCTGAACGCCTCGAGCGGCGTCTACGTCAGGACGATCTTCGGCACCCGCTACGACTTCAGCGAGCCGACAGCCCTGCAGGTCATCGGCCCGGACCTCTTCGTCGCCAACTGGCGGGCCGGGGTGACGGAGGTCACGACCAGCAACGGCGCCCTCGTTCGGACGCTGCGGGGTAGCGGCTACGGGTTCTCCTACCCGAGGGCTCTGGCAGCCGACGACGGCTACCTGTACGTGCTGAGCGCCAAGGGTGCGGTGACGAAGATCTCCGCCAGCAGCGGGAAGCCGAGCGGGATCGCCTCCGGGAGCCAGTACGGGTTCGACAGACCGACGGCGATCGTCGCCGTCGGCACGGAGCTGTTCGTGACGAACAGCGGCAGCGACTCCGTCACAGAGATCAACGCCGGGACGATGAAGCAGCCGCACGTCCTGCAGGGAGGCCAGTACGGCTTTGACGAGCCGACGGGGATCGCTGCTCACGGTGGCGGCGTCTGGGTCACCAACTACGCCGGGCCATCCCTGACGGAGATCTCAGCCAGCACGGGCAAGGTCGACAAGGTGATCGGGAACTACGAGGGCAACCTGCCGAGTCCTGCGCCCATCACCTTCGGCGACGGCTTCTTCTTCGCAGCCAGCCCGCCGGGTGCCTCGCCGATGATCACGCAGATCAAGCCGACCGCCAACGTCCCGATGCCGTGGATGATGTGCAACACGAACGGGCCTTACAAGTTCAGCAACCCTGAAGCGCTCGTCGTCGCAAACGCCACGCTCTGGGTGGTCAACGAAGGATCTGCTGGCCTGCCCGGCGACTCGCTCACCGAGATGAACGCCGTCACCGGCGCCTTGATCAGGACGATCGACTGAGAGCCGGCTCTCGCCGGAGGATTGCTCAGGGCGCGACGACATTCTGAGAGAGTGGGCGTCGATCTCGCCCACGGTCGTTCGTCGTAGGGGAAGACGAGTCACTACGAGGAGGACCGATGCGCTACCTGCTGTTGATCGCTGACGACGAAGCTGTGAGGGCCGGCTGGACGCCCGAGGACGACGCCGCCATGTTGGCGGGCTACGACGCCTTCGGCAACGAGATGGGACAACGCGGCGTCCTGCGGGGCGGTGAGCGCCTGCGGCCGGCGAGCGATGCTACGACCGTGCGAGTCCGCAACGGTGAGACCCTGGCCTCCGATGGACCCTTCGCCGAGACCAAGGAGCAGATCGGCGGTTACTTCGTCGTCGACTGCAAGGACCTCGACGAGGCCATCGAAGTGGCTTCGAAGATCCCTGGGGCGAAGCACGGTTCGATCGAAGTGAGGCCCATCTGGGAGATGTAGGGCCCGACGTCGCCACAGCGGTCGTCGATGCCTTCAGCGGTGAGTGGGGCCGAGTCGTCGCCACCTTGATCCGCATGACGGGTGATTGGGACCTCGCCGAGGAGTGCGCGCAGGATGCCTTCGCGCTGGCTCTGGAACGCTGGCAGCGCGACGGTGTCCCGCGCAACCCCGGCGCCTGGCTCACGACGGCCGCCCGCAACCGCGCCCTCGACCGCCTCCGCCGGGCCGTCACAGGCGCCGCCAAGCTGCAGGAGGTGGCGGTGTTGTCGACTCCCACCGAACCATCCGACGGCGACGAGAGCGGCGTGGCAGACGACCGCCTCCGCCTCATCTTCACGTGCTGTCACCCGGCCTTGTCCACCGAGGCCCAGGTGGCGCTCACCTTACGGACGCTCGCCGGCCTCAGCACCGCCGAGATCGCCCGGGCGTTTCTCGTCCCCGAGGTGACCATGGCGCAACGCCTCGTGCGGGCGAAGCGGAAGATCCGAAACGCCGCCATCCCCTACCGGGTGCCGCCCGCTCACATGCTGCCAGAGCGCACCGGGGCGGTACTGGGTGTCCTCTACCTGTTGTTCAACGAGGGCTACGCGGCGACCTCCGGTGCCGAGCTGATGCGAACCAACCTGTCGCGTGAGGCGATCAGACTCGGGCGCCTCCTCACAGGCCTCATGCCCGACGAGCCCGAGGCACTCGGCTTGCTCGCCCTCATGCTGCTGCACGACGGGCGCAGGGCTTCCCGTGTGGACGCCGACGGCGATCTCGTTCCCCTCGAGGAGCAAGACCGCAGTCGTTGGGACCGGGACTCGATCGGCGAGGGTCTCGACGTCCTTGCTCTGGCGCTGCGACAGCGACGGCCCGGTCCCTACCAGATACAGGCCGCCATCGCCGCCTGCCACGCCGCCGCCGACTCGGCCGCCGACACCGATTGGGCCGAGATCGCCGCCCTCTACGGCCGACTCATGGCGTTTCTGCCCTCCCCCGTCGTTCAGCTGAACCGGGCCGTCGCCGTCGCCATGGCAGACGGACCAGCTGCCGGTCTGAGGCTTGTAGAGGCCCTGGAGACTTCCGGGGCGCTCGCCGGCTACCACCTGATGCCGGCGACGCGGGCAGATCTCCTCCGGCGACTCGACCGCGGCGACGAGGCGGCGGCAGCCTATCGAGAGGCCATCCTGCTCACCACGACCGAGGCGGAGCGCCGCTACCTCCATCGGCGCCTGCGGGAGGTGGCAGGAGGCGACGCCGGTTCCGGGTAGCGCCGAGGCGGGGGCACGCCGGAGGCATGATCGATGCGGCCCCGTCCTCGTTGACGCATGAACTCAACGGTCGTAGAGTTCAATGACTGTTGACTTCGGGGAGGCAGCATATGTGGGCGATGGTGACAAAGGAGTTCCGCCAGCTGCGGCGCGATCGCCGGACGCTCGCCATGATGATCGTGCTGCCCGTGCTGCTGCTCGTCGTCTTCGGCTACGCCGCCAGCTTCAGCGTGAAGGAGATCCCGACCATCGTCGTCGGTCCCCGCGCCGAGCTCGTGGCCCCCCTGCTGCATGCGCCGTTCCAGGTGGTCGCCGTCGACGTCGATGGCACGGAGTCCACAGCCAAGCAACGGCTCCTCGTCGGCGCAGCCGTCGTCGGTGTGGTCACGAGCGACAGCGGAGTCCTCGTCCTGCTCGACGGGACGCAAGTGTTCTCCGTGCAAACGGCCGAGTCGGCCTTGGCGCGCAACGCCCGCACGCCGGGGGAAGCCGGATTCACGGCAGCGGCCGTGCGAGTGCAGATCCTCTACAACCCGAGTCTCACCACCTCCTGGGTCATGGTGCCCGGCCTCGCCGGCCTCATTCTCGTGTTCATCGGCACACTCATCACGAGCCTCGGCGTCGTGCGGGAACGCCAGAGCGGAACCCTGGAACAACTCGCCGTCATGCCGTTCCGGCCCTGGGACGTCATCATCGGCAAGATCGTTCCCTACCTCATGGTGGCGGCCCTCGATCTCGCCGTCATCATCGTTGTCGGCATGGCCGTGTTCCACGTCCCGTTCGTAGGCAACGTCGCCACCTTCCTGCTCGGCGCCGCCCTCTTCCTCCTCGTCACGCTCGGCATGGGCGTCCTCATCTCGACGGTGTCCCAGAACCAAGGCCAAGCGATCCAGCTCGCCTTCATGATCCTGCTGCCGCAGGTGCTGCTCTCCGGCCTCATCTTCCCCGTCGCCTCCATGGCGGCCGGGGTGCGCTGGATCTCCTACGTGCTGCCCCTCACCTACTTCATCCGGATCAGTCGGGGCGTCATGCTGAAGGGGACGCCGATCTCCGCCCTCTGGCAACCCATCGGCTTACTGGCCGTCCTCGCCGTCGGCGTCCTCGGGCTCGCCATCCTTCGATTCCGCCGCGACCTGGCGCCGAACCTTCGAGGTACGGCGGAGCAAGGGGCAGGCCTGCTCGAGGGTGCGAACCCGTGAGGTGGGGCCTCGATGACGTGACCGTGAGACTCGGTGGCCGCGTCGCCATCATCGGGGTCACGCTTCCCGTGGAGCCGGCGAGCGTCACCGTCGTCGTGGGAGGTGACGGCGCCGGCAAGTCCACGTGCCTGCGTGCGCTCGTTGGTCTCGTGGGCGTGGAGGAAGGGAGCGTGCGGAGGCCCTCCAAATCCAAGATCGGCTACGTCCCGGCCACCGCTGGCCTCTATGCCGACCTCACCGTCGACGAGAATGTGGCGTTCTCCGCCACGGCATACGGGCTCTCCGGAGCAGAGCTCAAAGGGCGGGCGGGCCGCATCCTCGGTCTCGTCGGACTGGACGGCGTCCGCGACCGCTTGGGTGGGCAGCTGTCGGGCGGTATGCAGCGCAAGTTGGCGGTCGGGATGGCGCTCGTGCACTCGCCCGAGCTCTTGGTGCTCGACGAGCCGACGACCGGCGTCGACCCGGTGAGCCGGGCGGAGCTGTGGCGCCTCATCTCGCGGGCAGGCGCCGAGGGGACGGCTGTGGTCGTCGCCACGACGTATGTGAACGAGGCGGCACGCGGGAGCGCCGCCATGCTCCTGGAGGAAGGCCGCGTGCTCATCAGCGGTGCGCCCGAGGGCATCGTGGGCGAGGTTCCCGGAACGCTCGGTCGCGTGCGAGGCGTCTCTCAGCCGACGGCGATGTCATGGCGGCGGGGTGCCGACTGGCGCGTCTGGGCGCCCACGGGCGACCTTCCGCCCGGCGTCACGCGGGTCGATCCCGATCTCGAAGACGCTGCGGTCATTGCCGCTCTCGCCTCAGAGATGGCGGTGTCGTCATGACGGGGAGCCTGGCACGTACCCTCGGCGTCTCGATGCGCTTCGGGAGCTTCACCGCCGTTGACTCCGTGAGCCTCGCCGTCGACAAGGGTGAGGTCGTCGGGCTCCTCGGCGCCAACGGAGCCGGAAAGACGACGGTCATCCGCCTCCTCCTCGGGCTCCTCAGGCCGAGCGGTGGCACGGTACGCCTCTTCGAAGCCCCTCCGACCGTCGGCACTCGACGGCGCGTCGGTTACGTCCCGCAGAGCCTCGGCCTCTACACCGATCTCACCGTGGCGGAAAACTGGCACTTCACCTCGGCCGCCTTCGGTTCCCCCCGCCAAGGGCTCCCCGCCGGCATCGAGTCCCACGCCGACGAGCTCGTCGGCGCCCTGCCGCTCGGCACCCAGCGCCGGGTCGCCTTCGCCGTGGCGCTGGCCCACCGACCGGAGCTCCTCGTCCTCGACGAACCGACCTCGGGAGTCGGACCGCTCGGCCGCGCACGGCTCTGGCAGGACATCCGCCAGGCGGCCGAGGCGGGGGCCGGTGTCCTCGTCACCACCCACAACATGGAAGAGGCCGAGGAGTGCGATCGCTTGCTCATCATGGTCGACGGCGTCGTGGCGTCCGCCGGCACCGTTGCAGAGGTCATCGCCGGTCGCAGCGTCGTCGAAGTGCGGTGTGACGACTGGGACGCGGCCTTTGTCGCCCTCGACGCCGCAGGCTTCAGCGTGCAGGCACACGGCCGGACGCTGCGTGTGGCCGCCTCGTCGCAGGACGTCACCGCGCTGCTGGCACACGAGGGGATCGCCTCGCGGAGCCGGAGCGTTCCGGCCAACCTGGAGGAGGCCTTCGTCGCCGTCGTCACAGCAGGCTCGGTCTCGTGAGCCGCACCGGCCGCCGACCCGGCACTCCCGGGACACGGGCAGCAATTCTCGCCGTCGCACGACGCCGCTTCGCCACACGCGGCTATGACGCCACATCGCTCCGTGCCATCGCCACCGAGGCAGGCGTCGACCCGGCACTCCTCATCCACTACTTCGGGTCGAAGGAGGGGCTCTTCGTCGCCGCCATGGGTTTCGCCTTCGCGCCGTCCGAGCTGTACGGCGATCTTTCCCCTGACGACCTCGGCGAAGCCGTGGCATCGCTCGCCGGCGCCTACCTGCACGCGATCGACAGCGACAAGAGCCGAAACGCCATGTTGGGCCTCGTGCGCTCAGCGGTCTCCAACGAGCGTGCCGCCACGATGCTGCGGGAGTTCGTGACGACCGAGCTGCTGGACCGGATCGCCGCCCTGAGCGATCGACCGGACGCCTCCTTGCGGGCCTCCCTGCTGGCCGCCCAGCTCGTCGGAATTGCCGTGCTCCGCCATGTCGTGCGAGTCGAGTCGCTCGCCAGCGCAAGCCACGAGGAGATCATGGACCTCCTCCTGCCGGCGCTCACGTTCTACTTGGAATGAGGGTCGTCCGGCCCTGGAGGGTGCCTGATTCTGATGGTAACCTTCAATACATGGTAACTGTCGTCTGGCGGTATCCTTCATGAACACGAGCGGGCGGCGCCGGTGGTGGGCGCTCGGAGCGCTCAGCCTTGCCGTCCTCGTCGTCGGCCTCGATGGCACGGTCCTGAGCGTGGCCATACCGACCCTCGCCAAAGCTTTCGGCGCCTCGGAGTCTGACCTGCAGTGGTTCTCCTCCGGCTACTTCCTCGTGCTGGCGGCGGCCATGATCCCGGCTGGCATCCTCGGGGACCGCTACGGCCGCAAAAAGGTCATGATCGCGGCCCTCTCGCTCTTCGCACTCGGTTCGGCGGCGTCCGCCTTCTCGACCTCCGTCAGCGAGTTTCTCGCTGCCAGGGTGCTGCTCGGCCTGGCGGGCGCAGGAATCATCGTCATGGCGCTCTCCGGTCTCACGGTGCTGTTCAGCGAGGAAGAGCGCCCGAAGGCGGTCGGAATCTGGGCGGCCGCCAACTTCCTCGCCACGCCCATCGGCCCCATTCTCGGTGGCTGGCTTCTCTCCCACTACTGGTGGGGATGGGTGTTCCTCCTCAACGTCCCCGTCGCCGTCATCGGGCTCATCGCCACCATCGCCCTCTTGCCGGAGTCCCGTGCCTCGCGGCGCCCAGGCCTCGACCCGGTCGGCATGCTGGCGTCCGTGGCAGGCCTCGTGACGGTGACCTACGGTCTCATCGACGCCGGCGAATACGGATGGAGCGACGCCAGCGCCTGGGTTCTCATCGTGGCCGGAGTCGGCGTCCTGGCGAGTTTCTTTGCGTGGGAGCGCCGCATGAACCATCGGCCCGACGGCGAGCCCCTCCTCGACCTTGCCTTGTTCCGATCGCCCTCCTACACCTGGGGAGTCGTGCTGGCCGCCGTCGGAGTCCTTGCGATGATCGGCGTCCTCTTCTCGATGCCGCAGTACTTCCAGGGCGTGCTCGGCACCAACGCCATGGGCTCGGGGCTTCGACTCCTCCCGCTCATCGGCGGCCTCGTGCTGGGTGCGGTTCCCGCTGACCGGGTGGCACGCGTCGCCGGTGCGAAAGTTGCCGTGGCACTCGGCTTCGGCATCCTGGCGGCTGGACTGCTGCTCGGTGGCGCCACCCATCTCAGCTCGAGCACGAGCTTCGTCGCCTTGTGGATGGCCGTTGCCGGCCTCGGGCTCGGCCTCGCCATGGCGACGGCGTCCTCGGCAGCATTGTCCGAGCTCTCCGAGGAGAGCGCAGGCGTGGGCTCGGCCGTCCTGCAGGCCCTCAACAAAGTGGGCGGCCCGTTCGGAAGCGCCCTCCTCGGCAGCGTGCTCAGCTCGGCCTATCTCGCCCGCCTCGATCTCACCGGCCTCCCGGGGCCGCTCGCCGCCGCCGCCCGCACGAGCGTCTTCGGCGGGCTGGCGGTCGCCCACCAGATCGGTTCGGCAGCGCTGCTGCAAGACGTGCGCGCCTCGTTCGTACATGGCATGGATCTCGCCCTCGTCGTCTCGGCCGGTCTCGCCGCCGCCGGCATGGTCCTCGCCCTCGTCTTCCTTCCCCAGGGCAGCTTCCGGACCGCGGGGCAAGGCGTTCCTCAGCACGCGGAGGCCAGCATTGACGTCGCCTGAGGTAGCGGCAACAGGTTTGCGGGAACGCAAGAAGGCCAAGACGCGGGCGGCCATCCGGGCCCACGCCATGCGACTGTTTCGCGAGCAGGGCTACGACGCAACCACGGTGCAGCAGATCATCGAGGAGGCCGAGGTCTCGGAGAGCACGTTCTTCCGCTACTTCCCCACCAAGGCCGAGGTGGCGCTCACCGACGACTTCGACCCGGTCATCGTCGAGGCCTTCCGAGCCCAGCCCCCCGAGTTGAGCTCCATTCAAGCGCTCCGGTCAGCGTTTCGGCTGGCCTTTGCCCAGCTCAGCCTCGAGGAAGAGTCGGAGCAGCGCGACCGCATGGCTCTCGTCATGTCGGTCCCGGAGCTGCGAGCGGCGATGCTCGACCAGTTCGCCTCCGCCATGCAGCTCCTGAGCGAAGTGGTGGCCGAGCGCGCCGGCAAGCCTGTCAACGATGCCAGCGTTCGCACCTTGGCAGGAGCTGTTGTCGGCGTCGCCATGTCCGTGATGTTCGCCATCACCGAGAATCCCTCGACGGATCTCCCCACGTTGCTCGACGAGGCCATGGCTCATCTCGAAGCAGGACTTTCCCTGGACTAGACCGCGCCCCGGGAGTGCGCCTCGGCCCGACGCTACGTCGTCGAGGCCTACCCGATGACGAACCAGGCGACTTTCACGGAGTGTGCGTGCGGCGCCGCCGTCAGGTTGATGGTGAACTCGCCGGATCCTGGAACGGCGTTCGCCACAGCGATGGCTCCCTCGTCAGTCTGCAGCGTTGCGAGCACAATGGACGAGGACGTGACAGTTGCCAGGGCGACGGTGACGCTCGTCTTGTGCGTGGCCACCGTCGCAAGCCCGCTCGTCGAGAAGACGACCTTGCCGGATACGACGAGGGCGTCACCGGACGTGCTCGCCGCCCGGACGCCGATGCCCGATTTGCTGTAACCCGAGACACCTATTCCGCGGTCGCTTTGAGTTGTTCCGGAGATGGCTGCGCTCTTGTTTTTCGTATTCGTGATCTCTGCCAGGACCGCATTCCCGGTGCCTGCTGTGGATGCCAACACTGCAGCGGAGTCGTTAGCCGGGTTGCCGAGCTGTGCAACAACGCCCGACCCTGTGCCGTAATAGATGAGGGATGGCGTCACCGCCTTCCCGATCAACGTATAGTTGTCCTGCGCCGTGATCGCTGGCCCCGATCCCTCCGAAATCGCCAGAACCGCACTTCCGGTGCCGTCGGTTTCGGCGAATATGGCGGCACTCGTGTTGTCGGCATTCTCAATGCTGGCGTAGATGGCGTTGCCTACGCCGGTCGTGAACGCGGAAAGGGCGCTGCCGCGTCCAACTGTGGACGCCTCAATGGCGGCAGAGACGCTGGCGGAGTTGCTGATCTGGGCCAGGAGCGCATTTCCGGTGCCCGCTGTAGTGGCGTCGACGGCGGCCGAGTAGTTGGCCGGGTTGTTGAGCTGCGCGAAGATCGCGGCATTCGTGCCGGTTGCGCCACCGGCGCCGACCCCAGTGCTGGCCGCACCGTCGCTCGCCTGAATCGCGTAGCCCGCCCCGCTGTTTACGGCGCCGAGTGTGCAGGTATCAACCGAGCTGGTGATGTCGGTCTCAGAGCTACCCGCGTCGTTGCTCGCACCGAGGACCATGTCGTCCCCCGATGCGGCCCCTGCCGGCGTAGCGCCGGCAAAGGTGCAGGCTGCGATCCCGGCGAGCCCAGCGGTCCCCCCGAGCAGGAGCGCCCTTCGCGTCGTCGAGGGTGTCTCCCGGGCTTCTGTCGTCTCAGCCTTCTCGCGTTCCATGGTCGCTCCCTGTTCAAGTCGGTAACCCAGGGCCTGGGTGCCGAGCATCGCGTTTGCAGTTGCGGTGATCATCGTCGCTGCATGCTCACGGTACGCGGGCTCCGGGCCGCCTACATCGGTGACCGCCCCCATTTTTCGCAACGCCGGCCCTCAGATTGAGCCACGCCGGACGGGCGGGACCCCTTGGTCGCGATCCAGCCTCGAGAAAAGCCGGCGGGTGCGGTCGTGCCCAGATCATTGGTCGAGACAATCATCACACAGCTCACAAGTCCCTAGCTGGGGAAAGAGTCACTCCGACCTCCCGCAGCGGGCGGATTGACCTGCGCCCCCGGCAGCCTGCGCCCACGGCAGCAACAGCGCCCCCGGCAGGACTCGAACCTGCGACCGTCTGCTTAGAAGGCAGCTGCTCTGTCCAACTGAGCTACGGGGGCAATGACACTACCGTTGACCTGCACTTATACTGGGTCCTCCTGCCGGAGAGTGTTTGGTCAGCAGCGCTCGCCGGAAGCGCCCTGACAGCGGCCTGAGAGCCGCGGAGGGTCCCGGTCATGACCACTCTTCACCGCACAAAGCGTAGGCGACGCGCGCCCTGACACCCGACTTCGGGATCACTCGGGTGGCGCCCCTGATGCATGCGAAGCTGAGTCCGCGTGCAAGCAGCGCGGGCCTTAGTTGATCAATTGCATACTCGGCGTCGCCGCCCAGCCGAAGCCTGCGGGCGTGGCGGCGATTGGGCAGACTTAACTGGTGTCGGAGATACCGGAAACGCGCTACGCGCTGACCGATGATGGCGTTCACGTCGCATATCAGGTGCTCGGGCACGCCGCGCGCGACGTCGTCCTGGTGGCAGGTTTTGTCACCCACGTCGAGATTGCGTGGGAGGACCCGCATATCGCGCGCTTCCGTCGACGGCTGGCTTCTTTCACTCGGTTGCTGCTCTTCGACAAGCGCGGCGTCGGCGTCTCAGACCGCGTCAGCGCCGTCCCGACACTCGAGCAGCGCATGGACGATGTGCGGGCAGTCATGGATGGGGCCGGTTCCGACCGAGCGGTGCTGTTCGGCGTGTCCGAGGGCGCGCCGTTATCGATCCTGTTCGCAGCCACCCATCCGCAGCGCACGGAGGCGTTGATTCTCTTCGGTGGAATGGCAAGGTCGACCTGGGCACCGGACTATCCGTGGGCTGCTCCGGCAGAAGCGATTCTCGAGGCGGCAGGTTTGATCGAGCCTGGATTCTTCGCCGGCGAGGACATGGAGATTTGGGCTCCGTCACTCGCCGAGGACGAGAGAGCCAAAGAACGCTTAGGCAGGTACCGGCGCTCGGGCGTCAGCCCTGGGTCGCTCGCGCAGCTCTACATGATGTTTCTCGACGTCGATGTTCGCGCCGTGCTTCAATCGGTGCGTGTGCCGACGCTGGTGCTGCATCGTCGGGGCGACCGTGTGGTTAATCGCCGGGCGGGCAAGTGGTTGGCCGAGCAGATTCCTGGCGCCCGATTCGTTGAACTGGCAGGCCTGGATCATCTGCCCTGGTACGGCGACTCCGACGCAGGGCTCGACGAAGTGGAGGAGTTTCTTACGGGGGTACGGCACTCGAGCGAGTCGGACCGCCAGCTTGCGACAGTGCTGTTTACCGACATTGTCGACTCGACGCAGCGAGCTAGCTCGATGGGCGATCGAGCTTGGCGCGACTTGCTCGATCTCCACGACGACATCGTGCGCGTCCGTCTCGAGCGCCACCGCGGCAGGGAAGTTAAGACGACCGGCGACGGGTTCCTCGCGACTTTCGACGGTCCTGCTCGCGCCATCCGCTGCACCATGGACTTGGTTGCCGCCTTGGGCGACGCCGGCATCCCTATTCGAGCGGGACTGCACGCGGGTGAAATCGAAGCTCGGGGCGACGACGTCGGTGGGATCGCCGTCCACATCGCCTCCCGCGTGGAGGCGGAGGCTCAGCCAGGCGAGGTGCTTGTCTCCCGAACCGTAAGGGACCTGGTAGCTGGTTCCGGCATTGGATTCGTCGACCGCGGCGAATATCAACTCAAGGGTGTTCCGGGTATGTGGAGACTGTTTGCGGTCCGCGCCTGACCTCCAGCCCCGCCAGTCCGACTGGAGGATGACGGCGTCTTCACCGACCACAATGTCGAACAGCAGATAAGTGAGCGGCCGCCGCTCGCGTGTGTCCTGGTCAAAAGCTACCAAGCACAACGTTCAGCCCGGAGTGCTTAGAAGGCAGCTGCTCTGTCCAACTGAGCTACGGGGGCTTGATACAGCTGGTGACCTGCAGGTTTCAGGCTACCTCGCGCCCGAGTCACGCTTGTACACAGCTCGCGCAGAACCTGCTCGCCCTGAAGACCCGTCAACGAGGCCAGCTTGGTGCTGCGAGGAGCGCGCCCTGACCCTCAGTCCTGTACTTGCTCGAGCCCGGCGGCGTCGTTTAGCCGCTCCAAGAATGGTTTGGCTCCGAGCTCGGTGAAGATGTCCCGAGCCTCCTTCGCCACGGTTGCGGACCCATGGTCGGGGCCGAGCAGGAGCACGAGGTCGAGCTCGCAGAGCGCTAGGTCGAGCGTGCAGTCGAGCGCCCGCAAGGCCTCGACGGCTTTCCGATAGCCCTCGGCCGCTTCCTCCTCACGGCCCTCGAGGGCGGCCAGACCGGCCTCCACCGTGCAGCGCTGAGCCGTCATCCACCTGCCACCAAATCCCGTCATCATCGAGAGAGCCTCTCGAGCACCCTCAGCATCGCGCTGCCACAGGCAGGCGCGCGCCTGCACCGAGAGAGCACTCGGACTGTCAGCCCCCATCGGGTCAGCAGACACACCCTCGGCCGCCGACCGCCGCGCCACCTCGAGGTCGCCAGCTGCGAGGTAAACGAGGGAGCGGCACTTGAAGTACGTGGTTCGTGCGGCGAGAAACTCAGAACCGGCCATGCCTGCTCTCTGTTCTTCGAGGAGCCCTGAGGCCGCAACAGGATCCCCCGTGAGTGCCGCCAACATCGCCTCATGGACGTTGAGGAACGCCTCCCCCTCCCACAACGGGATCTCTCGCTCTCGAAGTTCGGTCATGGCAGCCCGAGCTTCGCTCCAAGCTCCGACGAAGATGGAGAGCTCGGCAACATCGCTCAGCTTAAACCGCTCCAGGCGTCGGTCCCCGGCCCGTCTAGCCAGTTCGGCTGACTCGGTGAAGGCAGACAGGGACTCTCTGGGGTCCTCACCAGAGGCGAAGAGCCCCAGCCAACTCCGAGCCCACGCCTGCTCCACGAGGGAACCGGCCGCATCGGCGAGGGCCACTTGCCCCCGGGCGAGCATGACGGCCTCCCGGTGGCGTCCGAGATTGAAGAGCGCATATGACTTGGTACCGATCGACCGAGCCAGTAAGGCGATGTCGTCGAGCTTCTCGGCGAGGCTCAGGGCCGTCTCGGACCACTGCAGGGCGGACTCGCACGACCCCTCGAGACCGTATGACCCGGCCAACTCGCAAGCAAGCTCGGCCCGTACACGCTCATCGCCACCGTCGCCGACGCCCTCGAGGGCCCGCTCGCACCGCTCGATGGCCTCGTGGTGGCGACCGAGGCCTCCGAGAACGCGAACCACTCCAGCGGTGGCACGGCCAATGGCGTTCACGTCTCCGGCTGTCTCGTGGTAAGCGACGGCCTCTTCGAGATGCGACAGCGCCTCGCCGTAGGCGGCGGCGCGCTCGGCGGCCTCGCCGGCGGCCTCGAGCAGCCAAGCACGCTCTGCCCCGGTTCTCGTCAGGTCCAAGGCTTGCTCGAAGAGGTCGAGCGCCTGCTCGGGAGAGCCGAGGGAAAGAGCACGGTTGCCCGCCCGCGAGAGCCAGCCACGGGCAGGAGCGGCAAGCTCGGCAGCCTCGGCTACAGGAGCGGCTCGCTGCGCCTCGACGTAGTGGGCGGCCACGAGCCCAGTGAGCTCCTCGTCGCCGAGGGACTCGAGGTGGCGGGCGACGGCGAGGTGCTTGGCGCTGCGGTCGTGCCTCGAGAGCGTGGCGGCCGCCACCTCGGCGATGATCCCCTGCACAAAGCCGTGCTGGCCCCGCTGCGGTGAGCGGGGGTCGGTCTCTACGAAGAGGAACTCCTTTCGCACGAGGTTTCGCAGCTCGACCGCTAGGGCGGCGGTCTCTCCAGCGTGGAGGCTGGCGAGGGCCTCGATGGGAAAGGTCCGCCCGACAATTGCGGCGTCCTGTAAGACGGCGCGCTCCTCGGGAGAGAGGGCGTCGAGGCGGGCGGCGACAAGGGCGTGCAGGGTGTCGGGAATCTCGAGGGAGCCGAGCTCCCCGCTGAGGCGGTAGCTGCCGTCGTCGCGCACGAGGACGCCCCGGTCGAGGAGCATGCGCACGGTCTCGACGCCGTAGAGGGGGACGCCCTCTGCGCGTGCCCGCACGGCTTCGACCACGTCGCCGGGCATGCCGTGCACGAGGCCGTGGAGGAGTTCGCCCATCTCGGTGTCGGGGAGCGGCTCGAGGTGAAGGGAGGTGAAACTGTGCTGCCCAGCTCCCCAGGTGGGCCGTCGCTCCAGCAGCTCGGGGCGGGCGAGGGTGACAACCAGGATCGGGTGGTTGAAGGACCACTCGAGGATCGACTCGACGAAGTCGATGAGGCCGACGTCTGCCCACTGCAGGTCCTCGAAGACCATGACGGTCGGGGCCGTGTCGGCGACTGCCTCGAAGAAGGCACGCCAGGTGGAGAAGAGCTCGTTGCGGTCCCCCGGCGGTGCCTCACCGAGGCCGAGGAGGTGAGCGAGGGACGCATCCACCCAGCGGCGCTCGCTCTCCTCGGCGACGAACTCGGCCACACAGGCCGAGAGCTTGGCCCTTGAGGAGGCGGGCTCCTCCGACTCGCCGATGCCGGCGCGCATGCGCACCATCTCGCCGAGCGCCCAAAAGGTGATGCCGTCCCCGTAGGCGGGTGAGCGACCTTCGTGCCAGTGCACTTCCTCGGCGAGCCCGTCGGTGTACTTGGCCAACTCCCAGACGAGCCGGGTCTTGCCGATGCCCGGGACGCCCATGACCGAGAGCAGCCGTGCACGGTGCTCGCGTTCGGTCGTCGCCAGCAGGTCCTTCATGAGGCGCAGCTCCTCGGCCGGCCGACGAAGGGCGCCTCGAGGCCCTCGGATCGCCCGACACCTCTGCGCTGGGCGACGACGCGAAGCGCCTGCCAGGCCTTGACGCGCTGGGACTTGCCCTTCAGCGAGAGCTCCCCCACCTCGGCGAAGGCGATCGCCCGGGTGGAGGCCCGCAACGTGGCTTCGTCCACGAGGACGCCCCCCGTCGGGGCGACGCTTTGCAGGCGGGAGGCGGAGTTGACGGTGTCACCGAGCACCATGCCCTCGGCCACCTTGCCGATGGTGATGGCCACCTCACCGGTGACCACCCCCGCCCGGGACGACAACCCTGGCAGAGCTCTCTCGGCACCGAGCTCGTTCACCGAAGCGATGACCTCGAGGGCGGTCCGCACGGCCCGCTCGGCGTCGTCCTCCTTGGCCACCGGCGCCCCCCAGACGGCCATGACGGCATCGCCGATGAACTTCTCCACCGTTCCGCCGTAGCGCGAGATGACGCCGGCGGCGCGCTCGAAGTAGTCCGAGAGCAGCTCACGAACCTCCTCCGGGTCGCGCCCTTCCGCCAGTGAGGTGAAGCCGACGAGATCGACGAAGAGCACCGAGCAGAGACGCCGCTCCGCCACCGGGCCCTCGACAGCCTCGAGCGAGGAGACGGCTGGAGAGATCGCCGCTCCGCAGTCGACGCAGAAGCGGTTGTCGGCCTCGAGGGGCGCCCCACAAGCTGGACAGACGGCAGCGAGCGAGCCGCCGCAGTGCTTGCAGAACCGTTTCCCGTCGGGGGTCTCGCCTCCACAGGCTGGGCAGCGCATCTCTACCTCCTCTTCGAAGGCTACGACGCTGCCGTCACTACCGCATGACTGCGCCTCAATCCTGCGCGTCGGCTCGCACGACGCCTACGCGGTCAGCCGGGAGGCCTACGCAGTCAGCCGGGAGCCGCCCCCAGCGCGAGCCGCACCTGCGAAGGCATTCGGCACGCACGGCACGGAGGCCGGCGACGACGCGAGGGTTTGAGAGGACCCGTCGCCGGGTGGAGCAACGCCGTGAGCACGTGCCAGCCGGGTCGGCCGGAGCGTCGCCGAGCTTTCGAGAGACCGTTGCCGTTTGAAGAATGCCAGGGGATCCAGCTAACGGCCTGTCTCGCCGTCCACCAGCTCGCGGAGGATGTCCGCGTGGCCAGCACGGCGCGCCGTCTCCTCCAACAAGTGCATCAGGACCCAACGGGAATTGACGGGCGCCTCGTCGCCCACGAGCCGGCACGGTGCCTCGAGGCCTGCGGCCCCGGCCACGCCGTCATCGACGCGTTCCCAGGCCTGCCGGTAGGCCGCGACGCAGCCAGCAACCGTGTCGCCCATCGCGAGGGAACCATCGGAAAGCTCCACCGGTTCCGCGGCGAAGCGATGCACGATCCAGAGCAGCTCGGCCTGCGCCATGTGCTTGATCAACCACAGAAGTGTCGTGCCGCTTGGCACGAGAGCGCGCCGGGCGTCGTCCTCGCCGACGCCTACGACCTCTCGGACCAGCGACTCACGCTGGTATTGCAGGAGGGCCTGCAGCGTCTCCTGCTCGTCACCCTCTAGCCGAGGTGGCTTCTTGTCAGCCACGCCGGCAGCCTAAACGAGCGGAGGGGACGAGGGGCCGGCCCCGCCATCCGATTCCGCCTCGATCAGCGACAGCGCCGTGCTAGAACCTCGCCGGTGGCGATGTTCCTCGTGGAGCTCCGTCGTTCTGGCCCGCTGTGGGTTGCGGGGCGGCCGATGGAGGAGCAGTCCGAGTGGCTCGCGCACGCCGCCTTCATGGACGGACTCGTCGATTCCGGCTTCCTCGTGCTCGGAGGGCCGCTCGCTGACGAGCACCGCGTCGTGCACGCCATCGCGGCGGACTCGGAAGAGACGGTGCGCGCCACACTTGCAGGCGATCCCTGGAGCGAAACCCACCTGACGATCGAGGCAATCCTTCCCTGGACCATCCGTCTCGACGGGAGGCGATCCTCCTAGGGGCGCACCCGAGTCGTGGCATCCATGGCCATCGCTCCGGTGCGGACGTCGCAAGCTGACCTACATTGAAATGATGCTCACGCCGGACACGAAAGACTGGACCTGGGTCCTTGGTCGGGCCTGCCCTGAGTGCGGGTTCGACGCCAGCCACTGTGCGGCGGACTCGGTTGCCGGCCTTGTCCGCGC
This sequence comes from Acidimicrobiales bacterium, assembly GCA_052143575.1. Taxonomy (GTDB): domain Bacteria; phylum Actinomycetota; class Acidimicrobiia; order Acidimicrobiales; family Bog-793; genus JAKACA01. The sequence goes on along the minus strand of JBKQSP010000054.1, from coordinate 38,833 downwards.
CAACGCAGCCGCCTGGCACGACCTGCTGCTGCAGGGCGCCGTCTCGCCCGGCCGGCCGGATGATGCCACCTGGTCACCGCTCGAGTACGCCTGTCATGTTCGCGACGTGTACCGGCGCTACGACGACCGAATCGTCCGCATGCTCACCGAGCAGGACCCGTTGTTCCAGAACTGGGACCAAGATGCATCAGCCGTCGAGGAGCGCTACGGCGAGCAGGACCCGGTGACTGCGGTGGCAGACCTGGAGGCCAACGCCGCCACCTTGGCGCGTCGGCTCGGCGGGCTGTCCGAGGCCGATTGGCAGCGCCCCGGCCGGCGGAGCGACGGCGCGTCGTTCACCGTCGCCACGATCGCTCGCTACATGATTCACGACACCGTCCACCACGTCTGGGACGTCACCGCTCGCGACCGATCGGCCAACCTAAGCGAGCTCTGACAACCGCTCGGCCTGACGGGCCCCTGGTTCGACAGCGGACTACGGGGTTCCCAGATCGCTGGCGACGCCACTTCGACGACCGGCTTGGCCTTAATCACGATATTCGCGATAAATTACGTGCCGTGGATAATGTTGACAAAATCCATCGGATTAGTATAAACACTGTTTCAACTCAGCCGGGCTCCTCCGCGCTGGGTGCTCATCACGAGGCAATCCACCGAGCAGGGAAAGGAAACCTGTGAAACCCAGAACAGGACTCAGGTTCGGTCTGGTGGCGTCCATCGCCATCGGCCTGACCTTCGTCGGAGCGTCGACGGCGCGAGCCGACTACGCCCCGCAACCGGGCGACATCGTCGGCGTCGGCGGCGACACGCCGCAGTACGCCCTCTCGTTCCTGGCGGACGGGGACTACCTCGGTGCCGCCGGCTTCAACGCCGCCGGTGCCTACAACCGGCTCGTCGTGTTCGACGCCACGGCCGACGCCAATGGCCGTTCGGCCTACACGAACAGCGTCACCACGGGTGCGCCATCGGTGGCGCTCAACCCAACGGACGTCCTTCGCGCCGGCACCTACCCGGTGCAGCGGGTCAGCAGCAGCGGCAACGCCATCACTGCCCTCTTGGCGGATACCGGTTCCACCGAGGTGATCAACTTCGTGTTCAGCGCCAGCCTGCCCACGCCCGCACAGCAGACGACGGCCAGTAACAACGGTTGGGGTTACCTGCACGTCGTCGAGATCGGAACCGACTCGGTCCAGATCGCCGCGGACAGCACCACGAACGCCCCATCGGGTGGCCTCTCGGTAGCGGAGCTGCTCGGCATCTACACGGGCAAGTACACGACGTGGAACTCCCTGCCAGGGAACTCGTCCGGGTCGACGGACACGATCATTCCGCTCATTCCCCCGTCGGGATCGTCCATCTACAAGACGTTCATCGCCGACCTCACGACCGCCAACGGCAACGTCGCCCCCACCCTCTCGGCCAGCGTCAAGACGGTGGAGCAGAACGACCCCACGGCGGTGACCGGAGCGGCTACCCCTGCCGATGCCATCGTGCCGTTCTCGGCCGGCCGACTGGCGCTGTGGAACGCCGGCTACTTCCACAACCCGGCCACGCCCTTCCCGGGCAGCTCGTCGCCGCTCACCCCTGGTGTCAAGCTCCTCACCGGATCGCCCACGGACGGCAATCCCGTCTACGCAAGCCCGATCACGGACTACGTCATCTTCCGCCAGAGCGATGCCACCTCGACGACACCGATGGAGCCAGGCGGCTCTCGCAACTGGGTCGAGACGCTCTTCTCCAATCCGAGCAACCCCGCCAGCGCCTTGGTCGACAAGGCGTCAGGCCAGGCCTTGATCGCCGCCTCCGGTGTGACACCGGACTACCAAGACCTCGGCGACGTCTCCTCCTGATCAGCGGCTAGTGCCGGGCTGGGTGGGAGCAAGCGCCCACCCAGCCCGGAGTGGCCCCGGCCAGAACTGGCCGTCCCGTCGTGTCGCACGACGGGTGCCCGCAGCAAACCTCGACAAAAGGACTGGAACAGACCACATGAAAAAGTTACTCAGATCTGTCGCGGCCGTCGCCGTGGCCACCGTTGCGAGCGGAGCGCTCGCCGTCGGCTGGGCCGGCAGCGCCTACGCCGCCGACAACCCGCCGTGGGAGCCGGTGTCGAACCCGCCGGACGTCGGCTCTCTCATCTTCTACAACTCGGCCGGCCAGCAGATCACCGGTGGAAGCATCAACTCCTCCCCGCTGGCTGCCTACGTGCAAGGGTCGACGACGATACGGTCCGGCGACACGACGGCGACGTTGTTCGGCTTCCTCCCCGTGAACGGACAGGCGCCGGGAGAGTGGAGCGGCGAGGCGCTGAGCGTCTCGACGACGTATCCGAATGCCTCGGCTCCTTCCGCCCTTGCTTCCTCGCCCCTTCCCCTCGTGACCGGCAGCGCCGGCGACGAGAGCGTGGCGACGCTCGAGGCGGACTTCCCCAACACGGACACCTCGAGCGACGGCTACGCCGGCATGTACGCGCTGAGGCTCTACACCTCGGCCACTGGCAAGTCCGCCACCACGAGCTATGACGCCGCCGACATCGAGGTCACCGGGAGCACGTGGTCCGTCGTCTACCCGGCGCCGACCCTCACGGCCACGACGACGACGCTCTCGACGACTCCGGCGAGCCCGCAGGTGTCAGGGACCTCGGTGACGTTGAACGCCACCGTGAGCCCGGCCGCCCCCGGCACCGTGCAGTTCGAGGTCGGCTCGACCGACATCGCGAGCCCCGTGACGGTCACCGGCGGGACGGCGTCCATCGCCACGACGACGCTGCCCGTCGGTACCGACACGCTGTCTGCCGTCTTCGCGCCGTCAGCCTCCTCGCCGTACGCCGGTTCAACGGGGACGGCGTCGTTCACGGTGTCGCCAGCCCCGGCGGCCGGGACGACTACCGCACTGTCGGTGAACCCGGACACGGCGCCGGCTGACACGGCCGTGACCATCACGGCCACGGTGTCGCAGACGAGCAACAGCAGCCCGCTCGCCTCCGGTGCAGGCAGCGTCAAGTTCTACGACGACGGGACCGATGCGAGCGGGGACATCACGAGCAACAGCGCCCTGCTCGGCACCGTGAGCCTGGGTACGGGAGGCATTGCCAGCCTGGACTACAGCTCGTTCGCCACAGGCGCCCACAACATCGTCGCCGAGTTCGTCCCGAGCAATTCGTCGGTGTACAACACCTCGGACTCGCCCGCCGTCCTGTTCACGGCCACGACACCGGCGACGGCACCGGATGCTCAGACGGTGGATGTCAACGTCCCGGCAGGCACGCTCACCATCAGCACGCCCTACACGCCGGCGAACCCGTTCCAGCTGGGCACGGCGGTCCTGAGCCCCAACGGCACCAGCTTCAGCGCTTCGGCCCCCTTCGGCAACGCCGCCAACCCCAACGACGGCGTGACGATCACCGACACGCGGGCAGGCGATCTGCCCTGGACGGCATCGGCGACGGTGACCGACTTCAGCGACGGCTCCGGCGACGTCATCAACGGTCAGAATCTGACCTTCACGGGCGTCACGCCCGTGTTCCTCACCGGGAACGCCCTGCAGAGCGGTGACGTCGTGACGAACAACGTGACCAACAGCGCCATCTACGGGCCGACAGCGGCCGGCTCCGACGGCCTCAAGGGCGGACCACACCAGTTCGCCACCGCTGCGGCCGGGAACGGTTCGGTCTACATCGACGGGGTGCTCACCCTGACCGCCCCGACGTCGACCCCGGCCGGCCTCTACACGGCGAAGCTGACCTTCACGATCATCTGAGGCTCCGTTCCCGCCGAAAGGGGGCAGGCGACGGCCACCGGCTGCCGCCTGCCCCCTCTTCGCGGCGCTAATGCTATGGAAATGATAGATTGACCCCATACCGTAGATTCTCTTGATCAGACGGACTTACCCCATGGAGACCCTTCCCACGAGGCCTTGTGCCACATCCGGCCCCGGTGGAAACCGAGGAGTATCGCTACGGCTGAGCGTCATCGTCGCCTTCGTCATGGCCTTTCTCGCCTGGCCCGTTGCTTCCGCCTCCGCCGCTCCGGCCTCGAAGCCCCCCGCCAAGGTGACCTTCGGGGTCGAACCGGCCTCGTCTCGCGGCGCCGACGGTCGGCCCTACTTCTCCTTCGGCGTCACGCCCGGTGCCCTCGTGTACGACCACGTCGCCGTGCTCAACTACTCACTCGTACCGCTCACGCTCCAGCTGTACGCGACCGACGCCGTCGAGACGTCAGCGGGCGGCTTCGGCCTCCTGCCCGCCTCCGTGACACCAACAGGCGCCGGCGCCTGGATCACGCTTCCGCCCCAGTTCTCGACGGTGCGCGTTCCGGCGCGGTCCGCCAAAGGCCCTGGAGAGATCGTCGTGCCCGTGCTCGTGCACGTTCCCGATCGGGCCACGCCAGGGGACCACGTCGGTGGCATCGTCGCCTCGCTGCGAACGGTTGGAACGAACAAGGGACAGAACGTCATCCTCGTCGTGCGAGTCGGCACGCGGGTCTTTATCCGCGTCGCCGGCGCCCTCGCGCCGGGGATCTCGCTCACGGATCTGCACGCCTCGTATGACGGAACCCTCAACCCGATCGGTCAGGGCCGCGTGACGGTCAGCTACGTCGTGAGCAACACCGGCAACGTCGACCTCGCCCTCACCCAGTCGGTCTCGGTGTCCGGTCCGCTCGCCGACAGGCGGGCGACCCCCGGAGCCGTGCCGTTGTTGCTCCCTGGCGCCTCCGTTCGCGAGAGCGCCGTCGTGACGGGCGTCTGGCCGCAATTCCTCCTGCAAGCGACTGTGTCGGCCCTCCCGAGTGCCCCTGTGGGGAGCGGTGACCTCCCGGCGTTGGTGTCCGCTTCAGCACGGACCTCGCTCTGGGCGATCCCGTGGTCGTTCCTCGGCGCCATCGTCCTCGTCCTGTTGGCTCTCGGCCTCCTGTACCGAGCCCGCCGGCGTCCGGCTGCGCCGCCGGCCGTCGCCCAACGACAGATGGTGTCGGTATGAAAGCCGGCAGATTCGCCGTCCGCTTCCTCTCGGTTGCCGCCTTGGCGTTTACGACGTCAGCCTGCCTCGGCCAAGGAGGCAGTGCGCGAGCGCCCTTCTCGGATCTGAATGCCGTGGGCTACATCGGCCTCTGCAATAAGGCCGGCCACCAGATCGCGAGCGGCAGCATCAACACGACGCCGTTCGCCTGGCGCGCTGTGTCGTCGGAGGCCGCCCTCCCCCCCTACAACAACGCCTGGCGAACGGCCATCCTCTTGGCCTACCAGCCTCAGCAGGGCCTTTCTGCCGGGGAGTGGACCGGCGATGCACTCACCGCCTCAGCCCGCTACACCAACCCGGCACACCCGATGGCAGCGGCGACCGACCGCGACGATTCGTTGGAGGACTTCATCGAGGAGTACCGCCCGACCTGGAACGGTTTCCTGCAGCTGCGGATGTATCTCGGAACCCAGAACGCCGAGGCCTACTCCCTTCACTATCCAGCTCTCGACATCCAGGTCACCGGCAACACCTGGCATGCCGTGGGCGGCGGACCGGTCAACTGCCATTCCGGGACCGCTGAGTCAATCGAGACGATCGTGCTGCCGAAGGCATCGACGACCTCGGCGCTCCTCACGACCGTCAAGCCCGCTACCCGCTCCTACCGGAAAGGTCACTGACCATGCATCCCACTCTCCGCCGTACCGTCCGGGCCGCCCTGACAGCCACTGTCAGCGCCATGCTCGTCGGCGGCGCGGCGCTGACCGTCGGCATCACCATGGCCCCGACGACCGCCTCGGCGGCAACCTCGGCGGCAGGTCCGCCGTGGGGGACGGATCCGAACTCCGTCGGTTCCCTCATCTTTTACAACTCGACCGGGCAGGTGATCACAGGGGGCAGCATCAGCGCCTCGCCCTTGGCGGCCTATGTGCAAGGCACCAACACGGTCCGCTCCGGTGACACGGAGGCGGCCCTGTGGGGCTTCCTCCCGGTACAGGGACAGGTGCCCGGGCAGTGGAGCGGCGAACAGCTCAGCTCTGCGACGGGCTACCCAAACCTCTCGGCCCCGAAGGCCCTTGCCTCCTCGAGCCTTCCCCTCGTCACGGGGCACGCAAGTGACGAGAACCTGGAGACGCTCCAGGTGGACTTTCCCAACACTGCGCCCTCGACCTCGCCGTACTACGGCCTCTACCAGCTCCGCCTGTACACATCGAAGAAGGACGAGAGCCAGTCGACCACCTACGACTCGGCCACCGTTCAGATCACAGGCAGCAACTGGTCCGTCGCCTTCGCGCAGGCAAAGACGAGCGTGGCGCTCTCGGTGTCTCCCTCCACGGCTGCCTACCACAGCTCAACGGTGAAGCTCACAGCGACGGTGACCCCGAGCGCCGCCGCCGGTTCGGTGGAGTTCCGTGACGGTTCCAAGACCTTGAAGACGGTCGCCGTGAAATCCGGCCACGCCAACTACTCCACCACCAGCTTGGCCGACGGCGTGCAGCACCTCTCGGCGACGTTCGTCCCGACCGACACGAACAGCTACCTCGGCTCCTCCTCGGCCGTGCACAAGCTCACGATCAGCCCCCACCCGACGACGACGTCGCTCAAGGCGTCGAAAGCCACCATCACGAAGGGCCAGCGGGTCACCTTGACGGCGGTGGAGTCACCGGCGGTAGCCGGTTCTGTGACGTTCTACGACGGCAAGACGAAGCTCGCCACCGTGAAGGTGTCGAAAGGCACGGCCAGCTTCTCGACGACGAAGCTCGCCGTCGGAAGCCACTCCATCAAAGCCGTCTTTGCTCCCTCCGTTACCGCCAACGACGCCACGTCGACCTCGAAGATCGTGAAGATCAGAGTCAATCAGTGAGCGCCGCCCTCGAGGGAGCCGTCATCCGGCCGGCCGTCACCCACTCGCGTGGAACGACCTCAGCCCGTCGCAGGCCGTCCGCCCGGACGGAGTCACCGAGCAGCGGCGCCCGCGTCGATGCCATCGAGGTCTCGGCTTGGTTCAGCGGCGTGCAGGTTCTCGATGACGTCTCCCTCTCGATGCCGCCGGGCACGGTGACGGCCCTCATCGGGCCGTCGGGATGCGGGAAGTCGACCTTCCTGCGAATCCTGAACCGGATGCACGAATCGGTGCGCGGTGCGCAGCTCGCCGGCGAGGTGCACCTCAACGGCGAGGACATCTACGCGCCCGGGAAACGCCTGACCGAGGCGCGCCGCCGCATCGGGATGGTCTTCCAGAAGCCCAATCCCTTCCCGGCCATGTCGATCGCCGACAACGTCACCGCCGGGCTCCGACTGACGAACAGGCGGATCAGCCGCAGCGACCGCAACGACCTCGTGGAGAGCTGCCTCTCGCGAGCCGGGCTGTGGAACGAGGTGAAGGACCGCCTCGGCAAGCCGGGCGGAGCACTGTCCGGTGGCCAGCAGCAACGGCTGTGCATCGCTCGTGCCCTCGCCGTCGGGCCCGAGGTGCTGCTCATGGACGAGCCCTGCTCGGCCCTCGACCCGACTTCGACGCGCTGGATCGAAGAGACCATCGCCGAGCTCCGTTCCGAGCTCACCGTGGTCATCGTCACCCACAACATGCAACAGGCTCTGCGGGTCTCCCAGCAGGCGGCTTTCTTCATGGCCGAGCAAGGAGCCCCTGGCGGCGTCGTCGAGCGCGGTCCGACGCTGCAGCTGTTCGACAACCCGCAGGATCCTCGCACCGCCGACTACGTGAGCGGGCGGTTTGGATGACCGTCGCCGGCGGCACACCGCCTCAGGCACTCGGGAGGCCATCGAGGGTGCCGCGGCCATTGTCACCGGGCCTGCAGGCCTCCGACCGCATCTTCCACGGGACGGCCACCGTCATCGGCATGTCCGTGCTCGCCATCACGGGGGCGATCGGCGCCTTCCTTGGCTATCAGTCGATCCCCACCCTGCACCACTACGGATTGAGCTTCTTCACGCAGAGCAACTGGCAGCCCGAGCTCAACAAGATCGGCATTGCGGCCGTGCTCGTGGGAACCGTGGAGGTGGCGCTCATCGCCATGGTGGTGAGTTTCCCGCTCGCCATCATGTTCGCCTTGTTCATCACGGACTACGCACCCAAGCGGATCAAGTCCTGGCTCGTGTCGGCCGTCGACCTCATGGCGGCGGTACCGAGCATCATCTACGGCCTCTGGGGTTTCTTCCTGCTGCAGCCGCACGCCATCGACCTTGCTCGGTGGCTGAGCCAACATTTCGGCTGGTTTCCCCTCTTCCACGTCGACACCGACGCCAACGCCGCCGTCTGGCAGCAGTCGCGCTACACGAGCTCTGCCTTCATTGCCGGCCTGGCGGTCTCCATGATGGCGATCCCGCTGGCGTGCGCCGTCATGCGAGCGGTCTTCGACCAGGCGCCGCTCGGCGAGCGCGAGGCGGCCATGGCGCTCGGCGGCACCCGCTTCGGCGTCGCCAGGATCGTCGTGCTGCCGTTCGCCAGGGGCGGGATCATCGGTGGGACCATGCTGTCGCTCGGACGCGCCCTCGGCGAGACCGCCGCCGTCCTCATCATCATCTCGCCGGCCTACCTGATCAAGATCCGCATCCTCGAGGCCGGCACCCAGACCATCTCGGCGCTCATTGCCGGCAACTTCGGCAACGCCACCAAGTCCCAGCTCTCGGCGTTGCTCACCGCCGGTTTCGTGCTCTTCGTGATCACCCTTGTCGTGAACACGGCGGCCGCCCTCTTCGTTCGGCGCAGCCGCAGCGGCGCCTCCACGGAGATCTGATGACGACCCTGCACTCCGTCGAGAACCGGCCGGCTCTTCCGCAGCCTCGCCGGCGCTCGCCGCGCAAGCTCCGCCTCTTCACGGCCGACGATTGGTTCTCCGTCATCGGCGCGGTGGTCTCGTCGCTCGCCCTTGTCGAGATCGGCTACGAGCACATGCTGGACGGGAGCGGGACCCTGGGCTTCCTCGTCTGCTGGTACGTCGTGTTCCTCGTCCTCTACGGCGGCATCATCTCGTTGACGAACCCACGCCACGTCGTCCTCGAGCGACTCGTCACCTCGACCTTGTATGTCGCCGCTGCCGTCGTCATCGTGGCGCTGGGGAGCACCGTGATCTACACCTTTGCCAAGGGGTGGACGGCGCTCGTCCATAGCAACTTCTTCACCCACGACATGTCGGCGGTCGCCCCGACCGCCCCACTGAACGAGGGCGGCATCCTGCACGCCATCGTCGGAACGGTCATCGAGGTGGGCATCGCCGTCGCCGTCTCTCTGCCGCTCGGCGTCGGCACGGCTGTCTACATGTCCGAGGTGGGAGGACGCGGTGCCCGTCCCGTTCGGACCGTCGTCGAGGCCATGACCGCCTTGCCGGAGATCCTGGCCGGCCTGTTCGTCTACGTGACGCTCATCGTCGGCTTCGGGCTCCCGAAGTCGGGTCTCGCCGCCTCCGCCGCCATGGCGGTCACGATGGTCCCGATCATCGCCCGAGCCTCCGAGGTCGCCCTCCGGGTCGTGCCCGCCGGCCTCCGGGAGGCGAGCAACGCACTCGGTGCCTCCCACTGGAAGACCGTGCGCACCGTCGTGCTGCCGACGGCGCGGGCCGGTCTCGCCACCGCTGCCATCCTCGCCATCGCCCGCGGCATCGGTGAGACCGCCGTCGTCCTCATCACGTCCGGCGCCAGCAGCTTCTTGACCTTCAATCCGACGGAGAACCCCATGAACTCCCTGCCATTGTTCATCTACACGGCCTATGTCACCGGGGAACCCACCGCCATCGCCCGCGCCTTCGGTGCGGCCAGCGTCCTGCTCGCCATGGTCCTCGTCCTCTTCGTGACGACGCGCATCCTGGCCCGCAGCAAGGCGGTGACGCGATGAGGCTGCGTCAGCTGAGGAACCTTGTCGTCATCTCGCTCGCCACGGGCGGGCTCGTGCTCGCCCTCGGTGGCGAACCGGCCGCCACGGCGGCGCCCGCCGCCAAGGCTGGGGGCAGCACGGCCTTGATCGAGGGCTCCGGCTCGAGCTGGGCCGCCAACGCCGTCAACCAATGGGTGGCCGATGTCGCCGCCGAAGGCATCCAGGTCGTCTACACGCCGGACGGTGACGCTCAGGGCCGCCAGGACTTCGCCACCCGTACGTCCGACTTCGCCGTCACCTCGATCGGCTATCAGGGCGTCGATCCGGTCACGGGTGTCTCGGACACCTCGCAGGGCCGGCCGTACGCCTATCTCCCGATTGCCGCCGGCGGCACGTCCTTCCCCTACCAAATCCGCTACGACGGTCATCAGGTCCGCAATTTGCGCCTCTCTGGGGAAACGATCGTCAAGATCTTCACGAACCAGATCACGAACTGGGACGATCCCGAGATCACGGCGGACAACAACGGCCACGCCCTTCCGTCGATTCCGATCACACCGGTCGTGCAGGCAGAAGGCTCTGGCGCCACGGCGCAGCTGACTCGCTACTTCGCCACCGAGTTCCCCAGCATCTGGCAGGCCTACTCGGGTTCGCCCTCGATGACCGAGTACTACCCGCGGCAGGGGAACCAGATCGCTCAGAACGGTTCGAACGCCGCCATGAACTACGTCTCGTCGAGCGTGGCGAACGGATCGATCGGGTACGTCGAGTACTCCTATCCCCTCGCCGAGAACTACCCGGTGGCCCTCGTGCGCAATGCAGCCGGCTACTACACACTGCCGACGCAGTACAACGTCGCCGTCGCCTTGGAGAAGGCGGTGATCAACATGGACAAGAGCTCGCCCGACTACCTGCTGCAAAACCTCGACAACGTCTACGTCGACCCTGACCCGCGCACCTATCCGTTGTCGTCGTACGTCTACATGATCGAGCCGACCGGCCGCTACCCGAGCCCGGAGACCAAGATCACGACGGCGAAACGGCAGTCGCTCGCCGACTTCGCCTACTACGCCATCTGTCAAGGGCAACGCGAGATCGGTCCGATCGGGTACTCACCGCTGCCGGTCAACCTCGTCGAGGCTGCCTTCGGCCAGATCCAAAAGCTCAAGCTGGCCGATCCCGGCATCGACCTCAATGGGCTCGACATCGGGACGTGCGACAACCCGACCTTCGTGGCCGGTCACCCGAACACGAACTACCTCGCGACGATCGCTCCGCTGCCGCCCGCCTGTGACAAGGTCGGCGCCGGCCCCTGCTCGGCCGCCGTGGCGCCCAACGGCCCGGGATCGACCACGACACCGGGTGGTGGGACGACGCCAGCCTCCACGGGCCCGTCATCGGGCAAGCCGAGCACCGGAAGGAAACCCTCGAAGGGCAAGGTGGCGACCGGCCCCTCCTCCGGCAACGGTGCATCCACGGCGGACGGCGCCGGCGGCGGCTCGAACATCACGGCCGACCCGGAGATCATCTCGGCGGCGCTCCCGGGCTACAGCGGCTCGGATCTCGCCGCTGAGCTGGCACCGGTGGCGGCCGTGCTGCTCTTGCTCGCGTTCGTGCTCCCCGCCGTGCTCGCTCGTCGGCTCAACCGAAAGCGACGGCAGGCGGAGCCATGACGAGGCGCATCGCCCTCGTGCTCGTCTGCGTCGCCATGACCTTCGCCGTCGTGGCCGTCTCGGCCGGCGTCTCCAATGCCACCGTCAAGCTCGGCGCCTTCTCCAAGAGCGAGACCATCACTCGTGCCTTCCTCGTGAACGGCACAGAGCACGTCGTCGACCGTCGCACGGTCACGCTTCGCGTGAGCGAGACCACGAACCTGCGCGGCCGCCAGGAGATCGTCGTTTCGTGGTCGGGCGCTCATCCGACCGGCGGCATCGTGGCCGATCAGAGCTCGATCGAGGCCCAGCAGGAGGAGTACCCCTTCGTGCTGCTCGAGTGCCGCGGCATCGACTCGTCAAAGGCGACGGCGGCGGATCGGCTCAGCCCCGAAACGTGCTGGACGCAGAGCTGGAGCGAGCGCTACCAGGACACCTTCGAGACGCAGTTCCCTCCGTACCGCCTCGACCAGTACGCCACGGCAGCTGATCGAGCCCAGGTCGTAGGTGCACCCTCGCCGCTGCCGGTGGCGTGCAAGTACCTGCCCGCACCCACCCAGCACTGGGTGCCGTTCATCGCCGCCGACGGCGAGGTCTACTACGAGGGCCCGGCGGGCTGCGCTGGGCAGCCCCCGGAATCGCAGAACGTCGGCGGCTCGGCTCTCCCGAGCAACGAGACGTTCGGGGTGACGGGCCTCGACGGCAAGGGGAGTACGGACTTCGACGTCTGGACCTCCTCGGAGAACAACTCGCTCGGCTGCTCGCAGACGGTGCCCTGCGCTCTTGTCGCTGTGCCGATCATGGGCATCAGCTGCGAGTCGTCGGCGATGGCCGGCGCCGCCGCCGTCTCGCAATGCGAGGAGAAGGGCGCCTTCGCCCCGGGCCAGCTCGTGAACCCGCAGGGCGACGAGGACCTCACCGTGAGCGGAAGCCTCTGGTGGAGCCCGTCGAATTGGCGCAATCGAATCACGGTGCCCTTGAGTTTCGCCGTGCCGGCCAGCGCCTGCGACGTCGTCACCTCGAAGAACTCCGTCCTCATCTACGGATCGGAGCTCATGATCCAGGCGACCGGTCAGTGGGCGCCGCACTTCTGCCTCAACGCCCAGTCGTTCTCCTTCACGCATGTGCAAACGGGCGAGCCGGAGGCACGCAACCTCCTGGCCACTGGAAACGCCGAGGCGGCCTTCACGAGTGATCCGCAACCGAACGGCTACGGCAGACCCGTCGTCAACGCACCGGTGGCCGTCACGGGCTTCTCCATCTCCTACATCATCGACGGCGCCAACGGGCAGCCCTACACGAAGCTGCGGCTCACGCCCCTGCTCCTCGCCAAGCTGCTCACGGAGTCCTACCCAGCGGAGCTGCCCGTGCAGCAGGAGGACCCGGCCCTGTCGCACAACCCGCTCAACATCACGCTGGACCCGGAGTTCATCCAACTCAACCCGGGGATCACAAAGGGTGTGGCGGCGACCGAGTCGGCGTCCGAAATCATCGCCCTGTCGAGCGATTCGGACGTCATGGAGGCGCTGACGACCTACATCAACGACAACCCGGAAGCACGGGCTTGGCTGAACGGCAAGCCGGATCCGTGGGGCATGGTCGTCAACCCCGCCTACGAGGGCATCAAACTGCCGGTCGACCAGTGGCCGCTGCTGTCGACGTTCGAGCCGAAGGCGTACTACTCCTCAGACAACAACGATTGCCTGCACAACAGCCCCGTGCCCTACCTGCCGCTCGTCGCCGCCCCCATGCCGACCCTCGAGGACGTCAGCTATGCGATGCAGTTCGCGATCGCCAACTCGACGACGGTCTGCTCGCAGATCGACGGGACGAGCGTCGGCGAGAAGCTCGTAGCGCTCGGACCCCAGACCGTCGGTTACCGCTTCATGATCGGGATCACGCCGCTGGCCGATGATTCGCGTTATCAGCTGAGGGCCGCCGCTCTCGAGACCACTGCGAACACCTTCGTGGCTCCCGACGACGCCTCACTGCGGGCGGCCGTGGCACTGCTGAAACCCGACAAGCTCTCTGGGACCTGGCCGATCCCCTATCTCGAGATGAGCACGAGCGACGCGGGTGCCGCTGCCTATCCGGGCACCATGGTCGTCTACGCCGCCGTCCCGACTTCTGGGCTGCCGGCCGAGAGCGCCAAGGACTATGCGTCCCTCCTGCAGTACGCCGCCACTGCCGGCCAGCAACCCGGGCTCGGCGTCGGGCAGCTCCCTCCCGGCTACCTCCCGATGACGAAGGCAAACGGCTTGGCTGGCTTGGCCGACTACACGCTCGGCGCCGTGGCGGACGTGGCGGCTCAGAACGGGGAATTGCCTTCGATGACGTCGCCGCTCGGCCAGGGCGGGACGAAGCCGCCACCCACGACCATCCCGACATCGACCACGACGTCCACGACGACCCCGCCGGCGCACACGTCGGGCACGAAACCCCCGTCTCGCACCGGTCATCCGGCGCCGCGCCCGGTCTCTGTGGGAATCCTGTCGCTTGGGCGCGCCCTCGGCGCCGACCTCGGAACGGGTCCTGTCTCGGTCGTGTTGACGTTCGGACTGGCGCTCCTGTGCCTGCTGGCGGTCTCTCTCACCTACCTCGTCGGCCGCCGGCGAGGGCGCTGGTGATCACCGTCGCGCCGGCACCGGCACCCGAGGCGGTGGAAGAGGTGACCACGACGGCGCCCGACGGTCGGCGTCCGATGCCCACCGCCCTCGCCATCACACTCGCCAGCCTGACGGCCTTCAGCGTCGTGGTCCTCTTCTTCGGAGCCTTCGCCTACGGGCTCAGCGGCTTGCAGGAGCAACGAAGTCAACATCAGCTGTATGCGGCCTTCCGCGGGCTCCTCGACCCGGCGAGCCCGACTGCGCCGAGCATCGGCGGTTCCATTCCCTCTGGCACACCGATCGCCCTCCTCAACTCGCCGGCGGCGGGGCTGCGCAACGTCGTGGTGGTCGAGGGCACGTCGCCGAGCAATCTCCTCGCTGGGCCCGGTCATCTCCCGAACTCACCCTTGCCCGGACAGGTCGGCCAGTCCATCCTCATGGCAAGGAGCACGACGGCCGGCGCACCGTTCGGGGACATCACGCGGCTGCGCAAGGGAGACGTCATCACAGTGACGACCGGTTACGGGACGTTCCGCTTCAGCGTCGAGGGGCAGCTCGTCGCCGGTCAGCCGCTGCCCGAGATTTCGAAGAGCGGCGCCCTGTTGACCCTCGTCACCTCAGCCGGCTCTGGCTGGCTCGGGCGCTGGGCCGGCAACCACCTCGTGTACGTCGACGCCCTCCTGCAAGGCAGGGCGGTCGCTTCGCCCCCGGGGCGGCCCACGGCCGTGTCGCCGGTGGAATACCAGGGCCGCAGCGATCCGACGGCATGGCCGTTCATCATCTTCTGGCTACAAGCACTCCTCGTCGCCTCGCTCGCCATCGCCTGGCTGTGGACTCGGTGGGGTCACGCCCAGACCTGGCTCGTCGGCGCCCCCCTCATCTTCGCGATCCTGTGGGGTCTCAGCACCGAGGCAATGCGGCTGCTCCCCAACGTCTACTGAGGCGCCCCCGGGCCGGATTCCGGTCGAGCCGACGTCACCGTCCACTGGCTCGGCCCGGGGCCGAAGCTGATGACCACCGACAGTCCGGCTCCCGCTCGGCTCAAGACGGCGTCGGCGGCGGGGCTGAGGGCGTCGGCAAAGCCAGGCGATCCCATCGCCTCCGCCTCGGTCGCACCCGCCACGTTCTCCTCGACGCCGGCGACCACCTCCGCCAGGATGGTTGAACCGAGCCCGAGCAGGCCGACAAGATGCTCCCACTCGGCGTTCGTCAGCTCGAAGCCCCAGACCTCGAGACGCGCCGCCAAGCCAGCCAGGACCTCGGGGTCGATGGTGACGGCGAACACGGAGGGCTCCTTCCTCGGTCGCCATCGAGCCCGAGGGCGCCGCCCGATGACACCGTTCGATTGCCGAGAGTAGAGAACGTGCCACCGGCTCGGATCAGGAGAACCCCTAGTACTTCAGCACGCCGGCCGATCCGCTGCCTACGATGACCTGTGCTCGTAGGGCGGGAGACCGAGGTTGCTCGTCTCGAGAAGCTCCTCGACGAGGCCCGGCACGGTCGAAGCGGCGCCCTCGTGATCACCGGTGACACGGGCATGGGTAAGACGGCATTGCTGCGGGCGGTCACCGAGATGGCGAGTGACCTCGAGGTCCTGAGCGCTCGAGGCGTGACCGCCGAGTCCGATCTCCCCTTCGCCGGTCTTGCGGAGCTGTTCGCCCCAACCCTCGACCTCGTGACCGCGTTGCCCGATCGCCAGCGGGCCGCCATGGAGGGGGCGCTCGCCCTCGGCCCGGCCGTCAGCGTCGATCCCTTGGCCGTCGGAGTCGCCACCCTCGGCCTTCTCTCCGCCGCCGCCGACCGCACGCCGGTGCTGTGCACCGTCGACGACCTGCAGTGGGTTGACGCCTCCTCGGCGCAGGCACTCAGCTTCGCCGCCCGGCGGCTACAAGCCGAAGGCGTCGCCATGGTCTTCACGACGCGGCTGCACGACGAGGTGGCGGCGCCGTTCCACGATCTCGAGACACTCCTACTCGGCGGGCTGTCCTCCGACGCTGCCACCGAGCTGCTGAAGAGCGCTACGGAGGCACCGGTGAACGCCGAGGTGGCCCGATGGCTCCACTCCTCGACCGGTGGCAACCCCCTTGCCCTCGTCGAGCTTCCCCTCCTGTTGAGCGCCGGTCAGCTGGACGGGTCGGAGCCTCTGCAGGACCCGCTTCCACCGGGTCCGACGATCGAGCGGGCGCTCCGCCGCCGCATCGCCGAGCTGCAACCTGATACTCGGAGCGCCCTGCTAATTGCCGCCGCCAGTGGGACGGGTGAGCTCGATGTGATCGTTGCCGCCCTGCATGGCCTTGGCCTCTCCTCCACCGCACTGGAACCGGCCGAAGAGGCCGGCATCATCAGCCTTGAGGGCAGCCGAGTGGACTTCAGGCACCCGTTGCTGCGCTCGGCCGCCTATCACGGAGCCCTGACGTCCAACCGCCGCAAGGCCCACGTGGCCCTGGCCGGTGCCTTGGCGGACAACGACCGACGGCGCGTCTGGCATCTGGCGGCGGCGGCGATCGGCCCGGACGCCACGATCGCCGACGCCCTCGATGACGTCGGCGTCGAAGCGAGGCGGCGCGGCGCACACGCGGGAGCTGCCCGCGCCCTTCAGCGCTCCGCCCGACTGACGGCCGATCCCGACACGAGAGCACGACGTCTCGGCGAGGCATCCGTCGACCTGAACCTGATCGGGCGGCCCGAGCAGGCCGTTGCCCTCGCCGCCGAGGCGCTCACCCATGCTCAGAGCGAAGCCCTGCACGCCGACCTCGAGCTCGTCCACTCCTCCTTCCTCACCCTCGTCGGCCAGCCACGCGAGGCGCATCGGCTCCTGACGGCCGAGGCTGCCAGGTTCGAGCAGAGCGAGCCGGGACGGGCGTCGATCCTGCAGATGGCCGCCGTCGCACCCTGCTACCTCGTGGGCGACGGCCGCCTCGCCTATCAGACAGCGGAACAGGCACACGCGTCGGCGCAGCGCGTGGGTGGGCCGCTTGCCCTCTTCGCCGACGCCATCCTGGCGCAGGCGCTCGTCATCCGGGGCGACTCCACCCGCGCCCGCGCCCTCCTGGACAGATGCCTTCCGCTCTTGATGGAGGCTGATCCGATTTGGGGGCCGCACCTGGCGTTCTCCCAGGCGATCAGCATCACCTATCTCTGGGTCGAGCAGTTCGACACGGCGCGAAAGCTGCTCGACCGCATCGTGCAGGCGGCCCGAGCAGCCGGTGCTCCGGGGCTGCTGCCCTTCCCCCTCTCGGTGCTCGGTGAGCTCGACTTCCGCACGGGGGCCTGGGACGCCGCCTACTCGGGCCTGCACGAGGCCGTCGAGCTGGCGCACGAGACCGGTCAGTCCGTCCACCTTCCGCGACTGCTCGAGGGAGTGGCCCGGATCGAGGCGCAACGCGGTCAGGCCGAGATCTGTCGGGCACACATTGCCGAGAGCCTGGCGGTGGCTGCCCAGCTCGGGGGTCTCAGGGCCGCCGAGATCGCCGCCGACGAAATCCTCGCCTTACTCGAGTTCGCCGACCAGCGCTACGACGAGACGCTCGTCCATCTCGACCGCCTTGCGCCGGTGCTGGAAGAGGAGCAGGTCGGCGAGCCGAGCCTGCTCGGGGCTGCCCCCGAGCGCATCGAGGCGCTGGCGAGATCGGGGCGGGACGAGGACGCCGAGAGCGCACTCGCAACCTTCGACGGGCACGCCACGAGGAGCGAGAGCAGTTGGGGCCAAGCTGCCGCCGCCCGCTGCCGAGGTTTCATGGCGACAGCGGAATGCTTCGAAGCCGCCTTCGAGGACTCCCTTCGGTGGCACGATCACGTCTCGCTGCCGTTCGAGCGTGCCCGTACGGAGCTGTGCTACGGCGAGCGACTTCGACGCGCCAAGAAACGGGCAGAGGCACGACAACACTTGCGAGCCGCCTTGGAGACCTTTGAGCTTCTCGGCGCCCGCCCATGGATCGAGCGATCGGAGCGGGAGCTCGCCGCCACTGGCCAGACCGTCCGTCGCCGTGACTCATCTGCAGACGAGCAGCTCACGCCACAGGAGTTGCGCGTCGCCCTCGCTGTCGCCGAAGGGGCCTCCAACCGTGAGGCGGCGACGGCATTGTTTCTCAGCACGAAGACCATCGAGTTCCACCTCGGCAGCGTCTACCGCAAGCTCGGTCTCCGGTCTCGGAGCGAGCTCGCTCGCCGCTTTGCGCCGCCCCGGCCATGAGAGCGCCGACCGAGAACTAGGGAGATCCCCGTTTCGAGTCGGCGACACCCGTCGTACCGTGACATCCACTCTGGCGGAGGCGAGACCTCGGGACCGGGCATCTCAAGCGCAGCAGGAAGGGGCACCGATGAGCGTCAAGGGCCGACACAGCTGGCGAGGCGACCTGGGGCATCGGGACCTCATCGGGACGACGAGGGGCCTGACATCGCGGCGGGGACGCCCGCTCGTGGCCACCGCCGTTGTCGTGCTCGTGCTCGCCCTCGGTGTGGGCACGGCGATGGCGGCCGTTACCGGCTCGCTGTCGAGCGCCGTCTTTCACGCCTGCCTGAAGAACGGCACGCTCTCGAAGGTCGGCACGACAGCGCGGGCATGCGGCTCTGGGTCGTCGGCGGTGTCCTGGAACCAGACCGGCCCGAAGGGGGCGAGGGGACCGAGGGGCAAGCAGGGAACGCCCGGAACGCCGGGAACGCCCGGAGGACCCGGCCCCGCCGGCCCAAGCAACAGCTTCTACCTCTCCGAGACTGGCGAGCACATCCCGGCGACGCTCGGATCCGTCGGAGCCCTCCTGCTCGCCGCCGGCACCTACGTCGTGAACGCGGATCTGTCGCTCCAAGACATCAGCGCCAGCCATGCCTCTGATCTGGTCGAGTGCCAGCTGATTCTCGGCACGGCGTCCGATGCCGTCGACGTCGGAGTGCTCGGGTCCACGAGCAGCCCGGAGAACTTCGCGGCGATGTCGCTGACCGTGGCCGGCACGATCACGGCCGCAGGAGTCGCTGAGGTGAAGTGCGTGGGTGCGGGCAACACGGGCAACACTCTCGCCAACACCGTCTCAATCACGGCCGTGCAATCCGCCAGCCTTGACGTCCAGAGTTGAGGGGTGGACAGCGACACCCACGCGGCAACGACGATGAGACTCCCTTGGACATCCACGGCGAAGGCGTCGAGGAAACGGCCGGTGCTCCGCTGGCTGTGCGTGAGCGTCGTGCTCGCGACGGCGTCGTCCTTGCTCACCGGCGTGACGAGGGCCGAGCCGGCGGTGGCGGCCACTCCAGCTGTCGCCAAGGTATCGATCACCGAGGAGGGCTTCACGCCGGCCGTCGTGGTCGTCGTGGTCGGGACAACGGTGCGGTGGAAGAACAACGGCACCCAGCCGCACAGCCTCGCCGGCCAGGTTGACTCGCCCACGACGCTCACCCCCGGGGCGAGCTATCAGCGGCGGTTCACAACACCGGGCGAGTACAACTACCACGACGGCCTGCACTCCGACAGCACCGGCACCGTGGTTGTCATCATCGGGGGCTCGACGCGGCCAGCGCGAGCTCACGGCAACGCCACGTACCACTACAGCGCCACCCTGTCGCTCGTCGTCGACGACGCCTGGACCTACTACGACTCCGAGTGGGACTCGACAACGGGCATCTGCGACGCACAGGTCGGCTCTGGCGTTCGCATCGAGCACCTGACCGTCCGCTTCCCGAACGTGACCTACTCACGCTTGCAGAGCCCTCGCATCGAGGGCTTGTTCGCCGACGACGTCCGGGGCGCCTTCGGCAAGACGACCGAGTCGATCGAGTCGCTCATCAGTGGGCCGGACTCGCCGATCGTCGAGTGCCCTGGCGGCGGCACGTTCCGGCAGGCGACCCAACCGGCGGACTGTCATCACACCTTTACCGGCAAACCCGTCGTCCTCAGCCTCTCCTGGAGCCCGACGGCAACCTCCAACACGTTCCTGATCACCAACTCTGGGCCTCAGCTACCACCGGGCAGCTGTGGGAGCCAGATCGTGGGAGCGCTCGTCCTCGTCGGTGTCGGCAAGCCCGTGCTGCCACTCAACCTCGTCGGCTACCGCATCAACTACGACGAGGCGGAGACGAGCGCAGCCACGACGGCGGAAGTGAGCGCCATGCGGGCTGGGCGCGCCTTCACGGTCAGTCGCAGCGTCGAGCTCGACTTCACGACCCCATGCTGCGAAGGGTTCAACCCCGGCGAAGGTGGCATCTGGGCACGCACCGGGAACATCCACTCCTACAAGGCGTCGCTCACGATCCGCTTCACGCCTCGCGGTCGGTAGGACCTGCGCCTGCCGGCGGCGCGGGTCGCGTGAGCAGGCTCCTGAAGCTGTACTGGGTGTCTCAGCCATAAGAAGGCCGCAGGCTGTCTGGTGGAGTCCTCCGTCGGGCTCTGGCAGCTTGGCTAGAGCGCCGCGGCTACGGGACCGCCGTGCGAGAGGAGCGACCGACCACGGGGCTTGTCCGCGCCGGCTTTCGGTGGCCCGGCCCCTTCGACGAGGAGTGTGATCGAGCGGATCGAATAGATGAAAACGACGAGGCCACCTAACCAGAGTCCGCTTTGAAGCAAGTCACGGATGGAACTATCCGCCGTCGAGAGATCGACCAGAGTCCAGAGAGTGGTCAGTTCTCCGAAGACCGCGATGAGCGTCACAAGACTCAGCAAGAAGACACCCCCGACGGTACCGCGGGTGGTTGCCGGTGCCTGGCTTGTGTCGGTATTGTCCCGTGACGTTGTACCCGTACCTCCGACGGTAATATCAATTGCCTCCCTAATCGGACGAATCTCAGTGCTGTATGGTGTTGTCGTGCCATCATCCTCGATAGTAATATTGATCTTCTCCGTCACCTGACTTGCGTCAGTAACCTCCGGCACCTTCTTCGCACAAACGCCGTAGATAAGGGGACCCAGAGCCAACATGGCCACGAACGTCACCGAGAGAACTTCGATGCGTGGACTCGGCACGCCAGGGAGCGCTCCGCTCAGTGATCCAGAAGTCGCTGCAGCCACCGTGGTCAATAGGCCTCCAACAACCCCGACATTGGTTACCCAGCTGTCGGAGATGCTCCATGACACGTCCGCGGCGACTTGGTCCATCACCGAGTGCATCCGGTCCTTGTGTCGCAACCAGAGGACAACCCACGCCAAGGCAACCACAGCCAGAACAGCACCAACCACAAAGGGGAGCGATTGGTCCCGGTTCCTGTGTGAAATGTTGATGAGCGTGACTGGCACGAACGTCGACGGTGCGCCGGGCACGAACACTTCGAGCGTCGGTGTATAGGCCGAAGGCAGTGTGGTTGCGTCGCAGACGACGCTGAAGCTGTTGACACCACCGTCGTACTTCGGAGACCTCGCCAACGCTGTAGCTGCGCATTTGATCGTCTGACTGGACGGCGACAGGCGGAGGAAGAACCCGGGGAGCGGCGCCTTGGGAATGTCCACGAGCACGACGTCAGTGAACCGAAGGCCGTCCCAGGAGAATGTCAGAGTCGGTTGCACAAGGCGGGGAGCCGCCGTCGTCGTTGTCGGCACGGTGCTGGAGCCACCCAGAGGTCGGTCCGCACGGGCCGGCGATGCGGTCACGAGGACGATGGTGGCGGCGAGGAGCACCACGAGAAGCGCTCCCGCCAGAAGAAGCATCCGATGCAACATTCTCACGCCCATGATGACTCCCCTTCCCGTGTTGCTCGGAGGAGGTGTCGGGGGCGACCTAGGGTTCGGAGGACCGTGGCACCTCTTCTGAGGCGCTTCCATGTCTACCCACAAGCCGAGGTACCGGGCCTTGCCCGCACACCTCAACCACCTCCGATTATGAACCTGCAGCCTGCGGTTTGCTAGGGCTTCAAATTCCTCGGGGGGTTTACTGGCCGGTCAATTCGCCCTGCAACGTCAATCACAAGCTGGCCTTAGCGATCCTCACTTCCGGCCGAACCGCCCGTCGTCTCATGCCTCGAAGACGTACGCCCTGCCGGCATAGTTGGCGTGGCAGTTGCCACCCACGACCGCGGTCGTACCCGAGACGGCCGCCGAGTATCCGAACGAGTCGCCGGCGACGGTGTCGGAGCCCTTCAGCTCGGCTGCTTGCTTCCAGCCCTTGGCGGTCAAGGTGAACACGTACGCCCGGCCGGCACCGTTCGCGTGGTAGTTGGCACCTACGACCGCAGTCGTGCCCGAGACGGCCACCGAGTATCCGAAGGAGTCGCCGGCGACGGTGTCGGAGCCCTTCAGCTCGGCTGCTTGCTTCCAGCCCTTGGCGGTCTTGGTGAACACGTACGCCCGGCCGGCACCGTAAGCAGCATCATCAGCACCCACGACGACTGTCGTGCCTGCGACGGCCACTGACCAGCCGAAGTAATTGAAGGCCACCGTGTCGGAGCCTTTCAGCTCGGCCGCTTGCTTCCAACCCGTTGTGGTCTTGGTGAAAACGTACGCTCGACCGGCGTTCTTTGCATGGCAGTTTGCCCCGATCACGGCGGTGGTTCCGGAGATAGCGACCGAGGTTCCGAATTGGTCGCCAACCGGGTAGACGCCGGCCTTGGTGTCGGAGCCCTTCAGCACGGCTGCCTGCTTCCACCCGGTCGCGGATGTGGTGAAGATGTAGGCGCGACCGGCGCCGCTGGCGGCGTTCGGGGCACCCACGACGACGGTGTTGCCCGAGACGGCCACCGAAGCGCCGAAGGAGAAGGAGCCCTTCAGCACGGCTGTCTGCTTCCAGCCGGTTGCACCTTTGGCGAACATGTACGCTCGCGCCACGCCCGACGCACCCACGACGGCGGTGGCACCCGAAATGGCCACCGAGGTGCCGAAGTCACCGGCAGTGGCGCCGTCGGAAGGACTCAGCTCGGCCGTCTGCTTCCAGCCAGTTGGGGTCTTCGTGAACACGTACGCCCCGCCGGCAAAGGCATGATACTCAGCCCCGACTATGGCGGTCGTGCCCGAGACGGCCACCGAATAGCCAAACTCGTCGCCGGCGACGGTGTCGGAGCCGTTCAGCTCCGCCAGCTGCTTTCCGATCGGCGATGCGGAGTGCGGATTGGCGGCAACCGCAGTCGTGCCACACGCCACGAGGGGGAGGACGACTGCTCCGGCCGAGAACAGCGCGAAAAGGCCGACCATGCGGAACTTACTCATGTTCCACCTCCAACGAAGAGGGCCTCAAAGGGCGCAATCAGCATGAAGCCGCACCCATGCAGCCAATAGGGTCCAATGACACATTCGCGCTACACGAACGGAGCTGTCGCCTCCCGGCGGGCACTCGAGCCCGGACGCAGAGGGGTTTCGATCGCATCGTTGGGTGTGGGGTCGATCTCGCCTGCAAGAAACTCCTCGCCGGGCACGACGTAGCCATGTTCGTCTGCGGCATCGCGGTGAACCAGGACAAGCTCCTGAATCCTTTCGAGCAGACATTCCTGCTCGAGATCGACGGGCCGACGCAGAAGGTTCGACTCGCTGCGCAGGCGTGCTCAACCCACCTGGGCGAAGCGAAGCCGGCTGGTAGGAGACCGGGGATCTCAGGGCTCTGTGTGAGGCGCAGATGCTCTCCTCGGAGCGGTCGGTCTCGACGGCACGGAGACGCCAGCCTTGGTTGCAGAGAAGCTGCTGGCCCTCGCCACACCTAGGCCACGCGCAGCCGGCGCTGCTGACGAGGGAAACATGAGGGTGGGGTGCATCCCAAACTAGGGGTATGCCCCGATGTGGAGAGGCAGCTCCGGCGTACGGTTGCTCAAGACCTCGAGAGCAGCCAAGGGAGACCGATGGGAACGGACGCGCCAACAGCCGACTCGGCGACACGAGGTGCGAAGTCCAGGAGAGCGGTCCTGCTGGCAGGGGCCGCCGGGCTGGCGGGCCTTGCGGCCGACTCGCTGATCTCCGCCCAACCGGCGAGTGCCACCGAGGACAGTGCGGTCCTTCTTGGAGAGGACAACACGGGTGCGACGGCGCGGACGGGCGTCGGAACGAGCACGAGTGACAGCGTCACGCAAGGCACCGAATATGCCCTCCTCTCCAGCCCGACGTGACACCACCGTCACGCCCGGGGGCGCAAGTACGGGCGTTGTCGGTGTCGGCGCTGCCTACGGAGTCGTGGGCTCCTCACCGGTCGGCATCGGCGTCTCCGGAACCGGCTCGATTGGTGTCAGAGGCACTGGCAATCCAGGTTCGGCAGGTACGAAGGGCGAGAGTTTAGGCGGTGCCGGCGTCGTAGGCACGGGGGGCGACGGCGAGCAGGGCGGCGCCGGCGTAGTGGGCGTCGCCGGCGCGGGGATTTCGGCCGCGGGCGTCTTAGGCATCGGTGGGGTGTCGCCGTGCAGGGAATTGACGGCGGAGGAGACAGCCTGAGCGTTGGGGTGGCCGCGATGCTGACGGCCACGGCCAACCCGTCTCCAGCCCTCTGGGCGACGACGGTTGGTACGGGAGTGCCCTCGAGGCCAGCATCACAATTCCCACAACACCGCTCCCGCTGTTTCCGCCACGACGAATGGCAAAGGACCGGCGGTGCTCGCCTCAAACCCGAAGGGCGTTGCTGTGCACGTGGACGGCGTCGCCGAGTTCTCCCGCAGCGGGCTCGTCAAGGTGAAGCCACCCGCCCTCACGTTTGTGGACAGTGTGACCGTCACGGGAGTCGCCCTCAGTGAGTCCAGTCTGATCCTCGCGACGATGCAGGATTACCTGAAGGGAGCTGCCGTCGCAGGTGTCGTCGCCGACGCGCGCCGGAGCTCCTTCACGATCTATCTGACAGCCCTCCTGTCGGTGCCCTTCCGAATCGCCTGGTTCGTCATCGGCTAGCGGCGAGAAGAAGGGGAACCCTGCCTGATGCGCTGGCCGGCGGTGTCACGGATCAACCGTTACTGCGTTCCACATCACGCGTGATCGATCTGTGACAGATCAGGCGTGGTCTTACACCTTCCTGGTGCGCCCCCTGGGACTCGAACCCAGAACCTGCGGATTAAGAGTCCGTTGCTCTGCCAAATTGAGCTAGAGGCGCCTGGCGAATTGCCAGACTAGTCGCTGTGCCCTACTTCGCGACAAACAGGCCGGGCCCCTCGCGGCTCGGCTGCGAGCGCGAAGAAGCGCTGTGCAAAAAGGGTGGCCGAGGGGACTTGAACCCCCGACTTCCAGGACCACAACCTGGCGCTCTGCCAACTGAGCTACGACCACCAAGGACGTCGGTTCCGCCTGCCCCCGACGGTTACAACTCTATCCAGCATGGCACACCGCTCGGAGGCGCAGGACCCTCGGGGAGGAGCGAGGCGACGGCCAGAGCGGAAGCCGTCGGCCGTCCTCAGCCCCGTTCGGTGGCCGCTCGAACGGCTTCGACGTCGCGGCGCATCTGGTCGGTGAGCTCCTCGCTGTCCTCGAAACGGGCCTGACCTCTCACGAGGGGGCCGACTCCGACACGCACGCGCTCCCCGTAGAGATCACCGTCGAAGTCAAGCAGGTAGGCCTCGAGGAGACGCCCACCGCCCTCGCGGTAGTAGGTGGGCCGCGTCCCGACAGAGATGGCGGCTACGAAACAGCTCCCGTCACTTCGCTCGAACCAGCCGCCGTACACGCCGTCGGGAGGCAGCACGGTTCCCGCCGGCAACTCGACATTGGCCGTCGGGAAGCCGAGCTCCCTCCCCCGGTGGTCCCCCGTCACGACCACCCCTTCGAGCACGAGCTCCCCGTCTGTCGCCACGGACTCGAGGCTACCGTTGCGGCTTGCCAGCTAGCGTGCCGACCGTGCCTCGAACCGGGTCGGCGACGCTCGAGCAATCGCCCGAACGCCCCCCGGCGGGGGTCGCCATCCGCGAGGTCGGCCCTCGCGACGGCCTGCAGTCGGAACACCCCCTGCCACCTCGCGACCGAGCCGGCCTCGTCGACCAGCTCGCCGCCGCCGGGTGTTCCTGGATCGAAGCCGTCAGCTTCGTCTCAGAACGTGCCGTTCCCGCCATGGCCGGAGCGGCCGAGGTCATCGCCTTGCTGGGCGCACGGGCGAGCTTCCGACTGACGGCACTCGTGCCCAACCGCCGTGGGGCGGTGGCGGCTCTGGAAGCCGGCGTTGACGAGCTCACGGTCACGATCTCGGCCTCGGCCACCTACAACGAGCGCAATGTCCACCGCTCGATCGAGGCATCCCTGCTGGAGGTGGCAGCGGTCTGTGAGCTGGCGGGCGCGGCCGGCGTGCCGGTGGACGCCGTCGTCTCGTGCGCCTTCGGCTCCCCCTACGAGGGTGACATCGATCCGGACGAGGTGCAGGGGCTCTGCAGGCGCCTCGAGGAGGCAGGCTGCCACGCCCTCACGCTCGCCGACACGACCGGGATGGCAACGCCTCGCCTGATGGACCAGCTGTTGTCCTTGACCGGAACGGACGTCGGCCTCCACCTGCACGAGACGCGCGGTACCGGCCTGCTGAACGCCTACGTCGCCCTGCAGGCGGGAGTGAGGCGCTTCGATACCGCCGTGGGTGGGCTCGGAGGCTCACCCTTTGCCGCCGGAGCCGGCGGCAATCTCGCCACGGAGGACTTCGTCGCCCTCTTGGACGATCTCGGTCTGCCGAGCGGCATCGACATCGACGGTGTCATCGCGGCGGCAGACACGCTCGCCACCTTGCTCGGCCATCCCGTGCCGAGCAAGGTCTCCGCCGCCGGCCCACGCACGCGGCTAGAAGCGACCGGTGCGCCCGACGGGCCCTGAGGCGCCGTTCTCGTCACCTGGCATCCGCCACATCCCAGCGATCGGTGGTTATCCTCCATGATGCAGGGTGCGGATGAGCTGCGCGTCTCCCCCGCATCGGAGACAGGTCGGCACCGTGAAGGAGCAGGTGGATTGGATCTAGAGCGCTCGAGCTTCCGGGCACGGATGACCGACCACCTCCCGGTCGCCGTCGGTACGACACTCGGCCTCTTCTTCGTCAGCGATGGCGTTCTGGACGGCCCGTACTTCAAGGGCCACCGAGTACCTGCCTTCCTGCAGGTCGGATTGCGTTACTACGCCGCCACCGTCGACCCGGTCGGAGAACCTGCCCTCTTCGTGAGTGACGACGACGGCGAGACCTGGGGTGTGTCGACGGCGACCACGTTGACGTTCCCCGACGACGTCGATGCCGTCCTCGGCCGTGTCTGCCAGCTCCAGCTCGACCTCAGCATCCCCCCCTCGCCGGGGGCGCAGCCCGTTCTCGCCGGCGTCGACCCGGCAGCCCTCTTCCGTTCCAGCGACGGCATTACCTTCGAGCTGGTTCGCGGTCTCTGGGACCTGCCGGACCGCGCCGGCTGGGAGCCGCCGGGCGATCGGCTCCACACCGTTCTCACCCACGCTGACCGGCCCGGACGGATCACCGTGGCCATCGGCAGTGGCGGCATCTACCGCTCCGATGATGGCGGCGAGACGTGGCTGGCGAAGAACGGTGGCATCGCCATGCACCCGGCAGACGACTGGCGTGGGCCTCGGCGACAGATCTACAAGCTGGCCATGGACGCGGCGGAGCCGGACTCGCTCTTCGCCCAGACCGACACCGGCACGTACCACTCGGAGAACGGCGGTGACAGCTGGAGGCGCGTGAGCGGTGCGGGGGAACCTGACGGCCTCCCGACGGACTTCGGGTTCGCCGTCGTGTGCCACGTCGTGGAGCCGAACACCGCCTATGTGTTCCCGCTCGAGTCGGAGTGGTACCCCTGCAGTCCCGAAGGGCGCCCTCGTGTGTACCGAACGACCGATAGCGGAGGGCGCTGGGTGATGCTCGGGGACGGCCTCTCATCCGAGCACGCCCACACCACGGTGGTTTCGGACGCCTTTGCGATCGGACACACGTCTCCCTACCCCCTCGTGTTCGGAACGCGAGCCGGTCAGTTGTTCGCCTCCCTCGATCGGGGCCAGAGCTGGCGCCTCGTCTCCTCCGGGTTGCCCCCGGTGCTCTGCGTCCGCGTCCTCGACTAAGCGAGCCTCGACGCCTCAGCGGCCAGCAGCCACCGGCACCGCTTGCGGGAACTGAAAGACATCGTCCGGGTTGTAGGCGGCCTTCACCTGCTCGAGGCGGCTCAGATTCGAGCCGTAATAAGCCTCCGCCCAACCCGCCAGTTCCGGATCCGCGTAGTTCTGATAGGCCTGACCGCTCACAAAGGGCCGCATCGACTGCCAGGACGATCGCAGCCAGCGTCGGTTGCTGACGACGGTGGCAGCGGGAGCGCCGACCTGCCAGCCGGCGCTGTACTGCAGCGTGCAACGGGCGTCGCGATGCACGAAGGCGGTGGCATCGGTAGCCAGTCGACTGATGGCTCCCCCCATGGCGTCGAGGGCGATCCCGCCGCCGGCGAGGACGGGGGACGACTGGCGGGCCTCCACCGCCGCCATCATTGCTGCGATGGCAGCTGGACCCGCCGTGCCCGTCAGGATGTCGGACTTGGCGCCGAAGGGGGCTCGCTGCAGCAAACCGGCCGGGTCCTGGCTGGGCAGATGGCACTCGGCAACGGTGTCGTTCTCGCATCCCGCCTCGATCATCATGGTGTCGAGATAGGGCGCCGTGCCGACAAAGCGCGTGAACGGCGCCACGCCGACGGCGTCGAGGAACGGCTCTAGCTCGGACTCGAGCGCCGTCTCCGTTCCCACGTAGACGCCGGTGACGCGGGCGACGGGCAGGTAGCCGGACGGAGTGGACTGGCCGGCGATGAGCAGGCAATTCGACCACAGCTCATCGGGGCTGAGGGGAGCCCACTGCTGCCAGGCGGCGATGACGCGGGCGGCCGCCGTCCACGGCCACACGAGGGTGAACAAGCCGAGATCGCCGATCGGGTGGGTGGAGAAACGGAACTGCGTCACGACCCCGAAGTTGCCGCCCCCCGCTCCGCGCAGTGCCCAGAACAGGTCGGCGTGCTCGTTGGCGTTCGCCGTCACGAGCTCGCCCGAGGCGAGGACGACGTCGGCTTCGACGAGGTTGTCGCACGTCAGTCCGAAGCGGCGCCCGAGCACCCCGAGCCCGCCCCCGAGTGTCAGTCCGGCGATGCCGACGGTCGGGCAGGAGCCTCCCGGAACGGCCACAGAATGAGGCGCCAGGGCTGCATAGAGATCCACGAGGTGGCAGCCGGCGCCCACCGAGGCGGTGGCAGTCGCCGGGTCGAAGACGACATCGTTGAGCCGGGAGACATCGATGACGAGACCGGAGCCGGTCGACCAGCCGCCGTAGCAGTGGCCTCCCGAGCGGATGGAGAGGGGCACGCCGTGCTGCCGCCCGAAGCCAATTGCCTGGGCGGCGTCGGCCGCCGAGGAGACGTAGGCGATGGCGCGAGGGCGGGCGTCGTCGAAGACCGGGTTGTAGCTCTGTCCGGCCGTGCGGTAGGCCGAGGAGCCGGGGAGCACGAGTTCGCCCTGCAGGGAGCGACCGAGCGACGCCCAATCGCTCGGCGAGGGCTGGCGTCCCACCACGCTCGTCGTGCTGGAGGGCGATGTCGTCGCCCTCGTGCCGGTGGTCGTGGTCGCCCCGCTCGTGGCGGTCGGCTTCGGGCCGCCACCGGTCTTTGAGGTCGAGCAAGCCGAGGCGGTGGACCCCGTTGCCACCGTTGCGACCACACCTCCGGCGACCTTGAGGAACTGGCGGCGTTTCACAGCTGCAAGACGCTCGCCGCCGGCCACATCTTGCAGCCGGTGCCCCTCCTGTGGCGGCAGCTCGGCCGAGATCGCCGGAAACGGCTAGAAACCCAGACATGGTTCAAGACCATTTGCCCCACCCCCATTCCACCGTCACCGCCTACGAAGGTGTCCTCCTCGTGGATCATCCTGCCGTCACCGATCGGGTGAGCCGCCTGCGAGACGTCACGACGCCAAGCAACGTATTCCGCCAGCTCGTCTCCGAGGTCTCGGCCTTCGTCGCTTACGAGGCCCTCCGGGATCTCTCGATGACCGATATCGAGATCGACACGCCCGTCGAGCGCGGCGTGCGCTTTCCCCGCATCGACGAAACCGTGCTGCTCGTGCCGGTGCTGCGAGCCGGCCTCGGCATGGTGCAGTCCATCCAGGAGCTCGTGCCGCTCACCCGGGTGGCCCACGTCGGGCTTCGTCGCGACGAGATCACCCACCAGTCGAACGTCTACCTGAACCGGCTGCCGAGCGACTTGCAAGGTCGAAGGGTGGTCGTCTGTGACCCGATGCTCGCCACCGGTGGGTCGCTCGCCCAGGTCTGCACGCTCGTCGCTGACCACGGAGCAACTGACATCACGGCACTCTGCCTGATCGCCTCGGTGCCGGGCCTGCAGTTCTTCCACTCCGTTCACCCGAGTGTGCGCGTGGCCTGCGCCGCCGTCGACCTCGAGCTGAACGAGCAGGCCTACATCGTGCCGGGATTGGGCGACGCCGGCGACCGGCTCTTCGGTCCTCCAGACTGAGGCGCCCTTCTTGCACCAGGCCGGCAGACCGGCCAGAGTCGGTGCGTGACCGCCGAGCGCACGTACGCCGCCACCGTTGGCTCCCAAGTCGTCGAGCTGCCCCTCGTGCAGGTGGCTCCGGACGTCTCGATCGCCTTGTTGATCTGCGTTGATCATGGCATCGGCTTTGCCGAGGTGGCAGGTCGCGAGCTGGCCGAGCAACTTGCGCCCTTCGATGTCGAGATCGTCGCCTCCGTCGCCACGATGGGCATTCCACTCGCCATCGAGGTGACGCGTGCCCTCGGGCTCGATGACTATGCGATCTTGCACAAGACCCCGAAGATTCACCTTGCGGATGCCATCGACGAGCCCGTTCGGTCGATCACGACCGACCGTGACCAGCGTCTTCTCTTCGACCGTGCGCGTCGCCACGTGATCGAGGGCCGACGCGTCGCCATCGTCGACGACGTCATCTCGACAGGCGGCTCGAGTCGGGCCGCCTTGAACCTGATCCGCAAGATCGGGGGCGAGCCCGTTGTCTTCGGCGCCCTTCTCACCGAGGGGGGCCTCTGGCGCTCGGCACTCGGTGAGGACGCCGCCAAGGTGCATTCCCTCGGGTCGATCCCGCTGTTTCGGCACCAGCCGGACGGCAGGCTCCTCGAGGACTGGGGGCCGTCCGCCTGAGGCGTACCGCACCGCTAACCCGCCGCCTCAGCGGGGGCGAGGCTGTCGGCGGCGGCCGTCTGGCGGCGAACCGTCGGTAGCCCGAGAAGGAGATACACGAGCCCGCCGCCGGCGAGGCCCGTGAAAATGCTCACGTCGGCTCCCCCGTTGCCGAAGGCAGCGGCGATCGGGCCGACGTAGAAGACCTGGTCGAGCGACAGCACCGAAAGGGTCGTACCGACTGCCTGGGCCACGATGGCGGCCCAGTTGACTCCACCGGTCGCCCAGTAGATCGACCGGCGATCCGTGCGTTGCAGCTCGGAGGCCACGTAGCGATAGCGACGCATGGCCCAGTCGACGAGGAAGATCGCCAGCCACGGCGCGATCCAACAGATGACGCAGGCGACGAAGTCGCTCAGGTAGGTCTTGAACGAGGCGTTGAAGACGGCGTAGAGCGTGACAGCGACGCAGATGCCGCTGTCGATGAGGACCGCCTGATAACGCTTCACGTTGAGGCCGAGCGCCTGCAAGGTGACGCCCGAGGAGTAGAGATCCAGGCTGTTGACGCCGAAGAGCTGAATGATGCAGAAGACGAGGAAGACGACGACGAACCAGCCGGGCACGGCCCGCTGGGTGGCGAAGGGCAGGAAGGCATTGGCGTTCGTGCCCACGGAGCTGAGGAAGGTCCCGATGGCGGCGCCGAGCGTCATCACGAGGACCTGTGGGGCCGCCGTGCCGAGGAACACCCATCCGACGACGGCCGCCTTCGAGGCGTCCGGCGCCACATAGCGCGAGTAGTCGTTGCCACACTCGGTCCATCCGAGGCCGCTGAGAGCGATCGTGAACGCCAGCCCAACCATGAAGTACTGCCAACCTCGTGCGAAGGGCTGCGAGGCGACATCGAGACGCATGTGGCCGTCGGCAAAAGCCAGCAGGGCGGCGAAGATCACGATGCACGGCACGATGAGCCATCGCAGTGTCTTCACGATCGTGGCGTGCCCGAGGAACGGCAGCACTGCCTGGATGACGATGGCCACGACCGCCAGCACGACCTTGGCCGGCGTCCCCGGACTCAGCCCGGCCTTGAGCATGAGCACGAGGCCTGCACCGACGATGAGGATGAGGCCCTCGACTTCGAAGCCGATGAGCGTGAGCCAATTGAACAACGAGATGAGGCGGGAGCCCTGCGGGCCGTAGGACGCCCGGTTGATGGCGAAGACCGTCGTGCCGGCCGTGGGTCCCTGCAGGCTGCTCACGCCGAGCAGGAGGTACGACAGGTTGCCGAGCACGATGAGCACGACCGTCTCCCTGAAGGAGAAGCCGAAGGCTCCGACCATGATGGCGCCGTAGACGAAATACTCCACCTGCACGCTGGCGCCCGCCCACATCGCCGCCAGATCCCGCGGCTTCGCCCACCGCTCCGAGAGCGGAATGTAGTCGATTCCGTGCCGCTCGATGTGGAAGGGCTGATCCTCTGAAGGCAGCTCTGCTCGCGCCGGGGTAGCAGTGGCTGACACCTGTTCTCCCCTCAGGTCTCGCGTGCGAAGCTTGCCCTTCTAGGTGGGCGTAACCATGCGGGCTGTCATTCCCCGTGGCTCAGCCGGTGAAGCTCTTTGCGGCGACACAGAACTCGTTGCCTTCCGGATCCTGCATGACCGTCCAGCGGTGGCGCCCGCCTCCTATCTGATGCTCACTCACGATGGATGCCCCCAGGGCCACCAATCTCTCGAGAGCCGAAGGGTCCGGATCGACCAAATCCAAGTGCATGCGGTTCTTCGCGACCTTCGGCTCCGGGACTTTCTCGAAGTACCAGGCCTGCTCGGCCCGTTCAGGATCATCACCCCCGATGGAGGCGAAGGCGGGGCCGCTTCCGGGGTCCAACGGCCGCCCGAGGGCTTCCGACCAGAAGCCCCCGACTTTGAGAACGTCGTCGCAGTCGAAGGTGATGTTGCCTACTCGCACTGGCATGGGCGGCTCCCGAGTGTGTCAACCTGCTTGAGACGGGGGGATTCGGAGCTGCGAAACTCCGCTCAGGAGCAGCCGCTCGTCGCGCCGCAGCTTGGGCAGGCATAGCAGGAGCCCGCCCGTTGCATGATGTTCCCGCAGGCGTAGCAGAAGGGGGCATCACGGTTCTCGAATTGCGAGACCCGCATCTCGGACGGATGCCCGGTCCCGGCCGAGGGGTGGTTGGCGGCGCCAGTCGGAGACGCCGTGTCCCCGCCGGCACCGAAACGCTCCCGCTCCTGCCGTGTGGCGTCGTCCGTCTCGACGTCCTCTAACCCAGGCAGTGTCGGCTGCGTGCGCTCGTGGGTGGAGAGGACGCCGAGCTCGATCCGCTCGTCGAAGCTGAGGTAATCGAGCGCCAACCGGCGGAAGATGTAGTCGACGAGGCTGGAGGCAAGGCGTAGCTCGGCGTCGTCGGTGATGCCGGCCGGCTCGAAGCGCATGTTCGTGTACTTCCGCACGAACGTGGACAGGGGCACACCGTGCTGGAGGCCGAGGCTGACCGAGATGGAGAAGGCATCCATGACGCCGGACAACGTCGAGCCCTGCTTGGAGACCTTCATGAAGACCTCGCCGGGACGACCGTCCTCGTATTCGCCCACCGTGACGTAACCCTCGCAGTCGGCCACCCGGAAAGCGAAGGTGTTCGACCGGCGCCGGCGCGGCAACCGTGTCCGGGTCGTCGTTGCCGGCGCCGTCACGTGCGAGTGCTGCAGGGCCGCCTCGAGCTCGGCGATCTTCTCCGTGAGCTCGGCCTCCTTGGCGGCAAAGGCCGTCGAGTGCAGCTCGCCGAGCAGGGCCAGATCGCCGTCGCTGGGCGACGACAGCACGGCGCTCTCCTTCTTCGTCGTCGAGAGGGGTTGGGCGACCTTGCAGTTGTCGCGGTAGATGGCGACCGCCTTCAAACCCATCTTCCAGGCGTCGATGTGGAGCTGCTCGACCTCTTCGACGGTGGCGTACTCCGGCATGTTGATCGTCTTCGAGATGGCACCGGACACGAAGGGCTGAGCGGCCGCCATCATCTTCACGTGCCCGACGTAGTGGATGACGTTGTCACCCATCGAGCAGGCGAAGACGGGCATGTGCTCCGCCTTCAGCGCCGGTGCGCCGACGATCGACTTGTGCTCGTCGATGTAGGCGACGATCTCGACGATCTCGGCGTCGCTGTAGCCGAGCTTGCGCAACGCACGGGGCACCGTCTGGTTGACGATCGACATCGTGCCGCCACCGACGAGCTTCTTCGTCTTCACGAGGCCGAGATCCGGCTCGATACCCGTCGTGTCGCAGTCCATGAGGAACGAGATCGTCCCGGTGGGCGCCAGCACCGTCGCCTGCGAGTTGCGCACGCCGTGCTGCTCTGCCAGCTCGACGGCGTGGTCCCAGGCCTCCTGGGCTGCCGAGAGCAGGTCGGTGGGCACGAGCTCCTCGTCGATCTTGGCGACCTCGCTCCGGTGCATCCGAAGGACGTTGAGCATGGGCTCGCTGTTCTCGTGGAAGCCGGCGAACGGGCCCATACGGGCAGCCGTGCGGGCGGAGGTCTCATAGGCGGCGCCCGTCATGAGCGCCGTGATGGCCCCCGCCCACGCCCGCCCTTCCTCGGAGTCGTATGGCAGGCCTTCCGACATCAACAGAGCCCCGAGGTTGGCGTATCCGAGGCCGAGCTCGCGGAACTTGCGCGTCGTGTCGCCGATCTTCTCGGTCGGGTAGTCGGCATTGCCGACGAGGATCTCCTGGGCCGTGAAGACGACCTCCACGGCCGCCCGGAACCCCTCCACGTCGAAGTGGCCGCCTTCCTCGATGAAGCGGAGCAAGTTGAGGCTGGCGAGATTGCAACTGCTGTTGTCGAGGTGCACGTACTCGGAGCAGTTGCGGACAACGACGCCGTTGACGACGTAGGAATGGTTGCGCGGCTCTGACAGGTTGTAGGTGAGCTCGCGGCCCTCAGCCGTGCGCTCGGCGAGGCGCGCCGTGCGGTCGACGTCGTAGAAGCCGTGACTCGCCTCCGAGACCATCTGGTCGAGCACCGCAGATTTGCGTGACAGGCTGAAGCCGATCTCGGCGGCGAATCGCCGGATGGACCCAGAGGAGATGCGCAGGTCGTAGGCGGCGGCGTTCAGATACGCCGCCGTCGACCCGTCCTTGCGTGTGTAACTGAACGAGCTCTTCTCGCCCTCTTTGCGAGTCTGGCAGATGCGACTCGAGATCCCAAACGTGGTGAGCAAGCGCTGCACGCCGCGCAACAGTTCGGGCGAGATCGAGCCGAGGCCCACGTAGCAGCCCCTCTGGCGATCGAGCCTGGCGCAACCGTCGGCGTCGAAGAGCCCTCGCAGGAATGCGGCAGTGGCGAAGGCAGGCGCCTGCTCGATCGCCCACGGCACGGTCTTGGCAGCGCCCTTGACCGACCTGACGCCGAGCGATTCGAGGAAACGCTTGAACGCAGCCCGCCCGAGGCGAAGCTGCGCCGTCCCGTTCGGCTGCTCAGAGACCTTGATGGGCCGGTCGCCGTTGATCCATTCGAGCAGCTCGGAGTGGCGGGGCAGCACCTCGTCGCGGTCCTCGGCCGAGTCGTAGATGGTGCTCGTCGTGTTGCCGGAGGTCGATCCGTCACCGATGAGCCAGCCGAGGTAATGAGCGAAGTCCTCGCTCCACTCCTCCGGGAATCTCAGCAGGTCGCTCCGCCCGAACGCTTCCCGGTAGGACGCCGGGTCGGCGGGGATGGGCATGGCGAGGTCGGCTTGAGTCGCAGGCGCCGGCACGTCGAGCACCTTGATCTGGTCGCTCGAAGTCAGCTCCTCGGCAGGAACGTACCCACGATTCGTCGTGAAGATCTTGTGCGAGGGCGTGCAGCGCAGTTCCATGCCGTTGTCGAACCGCAAGCGGACAATGTCGTTGAACCCCGTGATCATGATGGCCTCGGGGTTCGACAGCACGGCCACCTCGGCCGGCTCGGCGTTCGTGGCGTCATGGGTGTAGACGGCGAACTCTTCGCCAGCGTTGATCCGGCTCACCAGGTCATCGAACCGCACGAAACCCTTGTCGGTGTGCACGAGCATGTCGCCGGTGAAGCACGGGTTACTCGCAGAGATGCGACCGGTGTTCGGTGCCGTGTGCCACTTGTTGATGGTCGTGTCGTACTGCAAACCAGGGTCGGCGCACTCCCAGGCAGCCTCCGCGATCTGACGGAACAGATCCCGTGCCTTGATCGTGTCAATCGCCTCACCGGTCGTACGGGCGACGAGCGTCCAGTCGCCGTCCTCGAGCACGGCCTTCATGAACTCGTCGCTGACACGCACGGAGTTGTTGGCGTTCTGGTACTGGGTTGAGTGACTGTCGGCGCCGTCGAGATCCATGTCGAAGCCGGCCTGAGCCAGCACGCGGGCCTTGCGCTCCTCCCTCGCCTTGCACCAGATGAACTCCCGGATGTCCGGGTGGTCGGCGTCGAGAATGACCATCTTGGCGGCGCGACGCGTCTTGCCGCCCGACTTGATCGTGCCGGCCGATGCGTCGGCACCACGCATGAAGCTCACCGGGCCTGAAGCGGTGCCGCCTCCCTGCAGGAGCTCCTTCGAGGAGCGGATCCTCGACAGGTTGACGCCGGAACCGGAGCCACCTTTGAAGATGGTTCCTTCCTCGACGTACCAGTTGAGAATGGAGGACATGTCGTCGTCGACAGCGAGGATGAAGCAAGCGCTCGCCTGCTGCGGGACACCCTTGACGCCGATGTTGAACCACACGGGCGAGTTGAAGGCGGCCTTCTGCTCGACGATGAGGTGCTTCAGCTCGTCGCTGAACACGGCAGCTTCGGCGGTGTCCAGGAAGTAGCCGTCCTTTGTCCCCCAGGTCGTCACCGTGTCGACGACGCGGTCGATGACCTGGCGGAGCGAGGTCTCGCGCTCGGGCGTGCCGAGCGTGCCGCGGAAGTACTTCTGGGCTAGGATGTTGGTGGCGTTCATGCTCCACGTCGCCGGAACTTCCACGCCGAGCTGCTCGAAGGCGACGGCTCCGGTGCGGTAGTCGGAGATCCTCGATTCCCGCCGCTCCCAGGCAACCTGGTCGAAGGGGTGCTTGCCCTCTTCGGTGAAGTAACGACGCATGCCGATTCCGAGGCGCTCTCCTGCGACGGCCATGATTGCTGTCCCCTCCTTGACCGGTTCCACCGGTTTCGATCCTAACGCCACAAGATGTTGTGGTGTGCCTTTTCGGTACCACCAGGTAGGGGGTAATTACAGCACCGTAGTTACGTGCCTGTCAATGAGATCGCGGTGCTTGCGGTGCAGGTCACGGGGTGCTCGCGAAGGTTTGCAGTCGCGAGCGCTCGATCTCGGTGTGGCAAACCCCATCTGGCGGAGAACCCTACGCTCGGGTTGTGTCAACGCATCGTGTCGGTGCCGACGACGGCGGGTGTCCGTGTCGCAGCGAGCAATCGCCCAGCAACTACGGTGCGGCTCCATGCCTGTGGTGATCGCCATCGATGCCGGCACGACCGGCGTGCGGGCGCTCGCCGTCGGCCTCGACGGCGAGATCGTCGACGTGTCGTATCGGGAGCTCACGCAGTACTTCCCGGCTCCCGGACTCGTTGAGCACGACGCGGCCGAGATCTGGACCCTCGTCGAAGCGACGCTCACCGACCTGTGTTCCCGGCTCGAGGCGGGCGACGGGCCCACGATCGCGGCGATCGGCATCACGAATCAACGAGAGACGGCCGTCGCCTGGGATCGTCGCAGCGGCCAGCCGCTCCACCGGGCGATCGTGTGGCAGGACCGGCGCACGGCCGGCCGCTGCGAGGAGCTCGAGGCTGCCGGCCATCTCCCGCTCGTCCGGCAGCGGACAGGGCTGGTGCTCGACAGTTACTTCTCGGCCACGAAGTGGGAGTGGATGCTCCGCCACGGAGGTGTCGAGGACCGTCCCGACCTCATGCTCGGCACCGTCGACGACTGGATCTGCTGGAACCTCACCGGCGGCCGGCGAGGCGGGCTCCATGCCACCGACGCCTCCAACGCCTCGAGGACGCTCTGCTACGACATCGCCGACCGGTCGTGGTCCTTGGAGTTGTGCGAGCTGTTCGGCATACCTCCCCATGCACTCGGCGAGGTCCACCCTTCCTCGGGCCGCTTCGGCATCGTCAGCAGCGAGGTCGCCGGAGGGGCGCTCGGCGGCATACCGCTCAGTGGGATCGCCGGCGACCAACAGGCCGCCCTCTTCGGTCAGTGCTGCTACGGGACCGGGATGACGAAGGTCACCTACGGCACCGGCAGCTTCGTGCTCATGAACCTCGGGCCGTCCTGCCCGCCACCCATCGACGGTTTGCTGACCACGGTGGCCTGGCAGCTCGGCACCGTGGTCACCTACGCCCTCGAGGGCGCCATCTTCTCCTCCGGCGCCACCATCCAGTGGCTACGGGACGGCCTCGGCATCATCGCCAGCGCACAGGAGACCGGGCCGCTTGCCGCCTCCATCGACTGCAACGACGGTGTCTTCCTCGTGCCTGCATTCACCGGCCTCGGCAGTCCCTGGTGGGATCCCGATGCCCGTGCCACCATCGTGGGCCTCTCCCGCGGGATCGGGCGCGCCCATCTCGCCCGTGCCGCCGTCGAGGCGATCGCTTATCAGACACGCGACGTGATCGCCGTCATGGCGTCGGGCGGCGGGCATGCCATGACCGTCCTCCGAGCCGACGGGGGCGCCGCCGCCATGGATTTGCTCCTCCAGCTGCAGGCGGACCAGTCCCAGGTCGACGTTGTCCGCCCTCGCACGACCGAGGTGACCGCCCTCGGGGTGGCCATGCTCGCCGGCCTCGCCGAAGGTG
>JBKQSP010000053.1:0-8769 GCA_052143575.1 Acidimicrobiales bacterium | reverse complement strand
GAGTCCGAAGGAGGCGCACGGGCTGGATCGCTACTGCCTCTTTGTCGGAGCCCTCATCGACCGGAAGGCGCCCGATCTCCTCATCCGTGCCCTCCGCGAGGTCGACATCCCCTGCATCCTGGTCGGGGGCGGCCCGATGCGAAGCGAGCTCGAGCGCCTCGTGCAGCGGTTCCGCCTGGGCGATCGTGTCGTGTTCACGGGATCCATCGAGCCGCGCGACGTCACCCGCTACTACGAGGAAGCCGACTTCCTCGTGCTCCCCTCCGTGTCGGAGTCGGCGGCTCTCGTGGCGATCGAAGCGCTGTCCTTCGGCACGCCCGTGCTCTCGACCCACATCCCGGGCGTGCAGTCGATCGTGCGAGACGGCGAGAACGGCCTCCTCGTCGTGCCGGGGAGCTTGGCGAGCCTCGTCGCCGGCCTCTCCCGTCTGGCGAGCGACGATGCCTTGCGGGAGCTGCTCGCCCGCAACGCCGCCGCCACGAGCTCGGCCGCCGTGATCCCCTGGCCGGCTGCCGTCGAGCAGCTGCACGCCGTTTACCGGGCCCATTTCGAGGCACGGGTGTCGCCGCGGCTTCGGGACGCCTCGGCGGTCATCAAGACGAACCTGACGGTGCCGAGCGTCGAGACCGGCTCCTCGTTCGCCAGTCCGGCGCAATCGAGCCAGCCGAGGCGCCGGGCAGCGGGCGATCTGGCAGCGGGCGATCTGGCAGCGGGGGATCGCCATGCCTGAGGCACGGCCACCCGTACTTGTCTTCCTCGTCGACGCCTTCCGGCACGACTTTCTCGCCGAGGACGTCACCCCGAACCTGGCGGCCTTCGCCGCCGCCGGGACGAGGCGTGCCCTGCAGCCCATCCTCGGCTACAGCGACGCCATCCGGGCGACGTTCTTCACGGGGCGCTATCCGGACGAGACGGGTTACTGGATGGAGTACTGCTACCGGCCGGAGTCGAGTCCCTGGCAGGGGGCGGCACGATTCTCCCCCCTCGACGCCTTCCCGAGCGACCTGGCGCTGCGCGCCCTCAAGATGGGGACGTCCATGACGGCGATGCGCGCCCTGGCGCGCCGCCGGCACGTCCCTCATCTCGACTTGCGCAACATGCCGTTCGCCGCCCTGGACAAATTCGACTTCACGTTGCACGAGCCGATGACGGCGCCGAAGGCACTCGGTCATCCGAGCATCTTCGACGCCTGCTCCGCCGCCGGCCGCCCGTGGGTCTACCTCGACGCCTCCAAGGTGCGCAGCGGAGCCGAGCTGCTCGCCCAGCTCGACACGGTGCCGGCCGACGTCGGCCTCATCTTCGTGTACCTGCACCAGGTCGACATGGCGGCGCACCTCTTCGGCATCTCGTCGTCGATGTTCTGGCGCCGCGTCCGGTCGACCGACGCCCTCTTCGGTCAGATCCTCACGCGGGCGCGGCGGCGCTTCGGCGACCTCGAGACGATCGTGTTCTCCGATCACGGCATGTCGGTGCTGCTGCGCCAGATCGGCATCCCGGAGCTCACCAGCCACCCCGGCTTCCCGGAGCGCTTCTTCGTCGCCCTCGACGCCACCATGGTCCGCCTCTGGTACCTCGACGAGGACGCCGCCTTGCGCGACGAGCTGCGCGAGCGGGTGGCGGCGCGCTACCCGGGCCGCTTCTTGACGCCGCAGGATCTCGAGACCTACCACTTGCAGTTCGACGGCCGGCTCTACGGAGACGAGATGTTCCTGCTCGACCCGGGGATCGCCATCTTCCCCAACTTCCACTCCTACATAAAGCCGAAGGCGATGCACGCCTACGAGCCGACCGACCGCGACCAGTGGGGGATTTTCCTCGGACCGCGCCGGTCCGCCTCGGCAGTCTCGGACCCCGTCAGCCTCCCGGAAGTGACCGAGCTCGTCCTCGGTGCCATCGGCGGGGAGCCCGCACAGCCGTGACGGGGGAACGTCCGGCGGGGAGATCGCTGTGGATGGGAGGCACGCTGGTGTTCGCGGCGACCTTCCTCTGGCAGTTGTCCAACTTCGGCTTCAATGCCATCGGAGCTCACACGCTCGGCCCCGCCCAGTACGGCATCCTTGCATCGGCGGCCGGCATGCTCTACCTGCTCAGCCCCCTCGTGACCGCTGTGCAGACGGCTGCCAGCCGGGAGGCGACGAGGATCACCGTGTCGGAGGACGGTTCAGAGATCCGCGGCCTCGTCCGCTACTACATGGCAAGGATCGGCGTCGGCGCCTGCGTCATCGCCGTCCTCGTCGGGCTTCTCAGCCCCGTCATCTCATCGATCCTCCACCTCGGTTCCCCCATGCTGGTCGTCGTGTTCGCCATTGCGATTCCCATCACGATCTCGAGCGTGCTCGTCCGTGGCGTGCACCAGGGCACGCGTCGCTTCGGCCGTTACTCCCTCGGCACGGCGGCGGAGGGCACGGCGAAGTTGGCCTTCGCCGTGCTGTGGCTGGGCTTCCTCTGGCGGACGCCCATGGCAGGCATGACGGCCGTCGCCGTCAGCGCCTTCGTCGGGCTCGCCGTCAACGTCCTCCTCCTGCGCCACTGGCCGCGGCCGACGCGCCACGTGCGCCCGGCTTCGCATCCGTTGCGGTACTCGACGACCACCTTCGCCGTCTTCAGCCTTCTCGCCATCCTGCTGTCGGTCGACACGATGGCCGCCCGTCGTTTCCTGCCGCCCTACGTCGCAGGGCTGTATTCGGGCATCTCGCTCACGGGAAAGATCGTCTTTTTCGCCACGACGGCACTGACGGCTTTCCTCTTCCCCCTCTTCTCGGCGCGCCATGACGCCGGTGAGGACACCCTGCGATGGCTCAAGGTCTCCGTGCTGCCCGTCCTGGCGGTGAGCGGCGCCCTCATCGTCGTGTACCTCGCCGTGCCCGCCCTCGTCGTCGACACGCTCCTCGGTGCGAAGTTCCGTCAGCACGAGGGCTACCTGCCGTGGATGGCTGCGGTCTTCACCCTCTACGCGCTGGCGTACCTGCTCGTGACGTATCTGCTGGCACGGCGGCGGAGTGGGGTGAGTGTCGTGCTCGTCGCCGCCGTCGTGTGCCAGCTCGGGGGGCTCGGCCTGTTCCATCGCACGATCGGGGACTTCCTTCGCGACCTGGCGGTGGCATTCGCCGTCGCCCTCGTCGGTTGCCTGTGGTTGGTCGCCCACTCCCATGAGAGGTCGGCACAGGAGCTCACTCCCGCCCCCATGAGCATCGAGCTGTTATGAGGACCGTCAGCCGACATGGCCGCGCCGGGCGGGCGCCGTACTGCCGGGCGGGCGGCGACAGCGGCGGCGGGGCGCCCGTCCTGCCCGACGACTGGGCGGCGGAGATCTGTGCGGCCGCCGCCGGCGCCGTGCGGGGCGCCACCGTCGTCCTCACGGGTTCACGCGCCGTGGGTGACGCCACCTCGTCCTCCGACTGCGACGTCAGCGTCGTCGTGCCGTCCTGGAAGATCCCCTTCGTGGCGGCAGGGCTGAAGCGGGCCGCCACGGCCGCCTCCGAGCTGACCGGCGTCGAGGTCAGCATGAACCCCCTCCCGCGGAGGCGGTACCGGCAGCCGGGCGCCAATTTGTACGCCACGAAGGTGCGCCTCGAGGGAGTCGTCCTCTGCGGTGAGCAACCGTCGGACGAGCGAGGAGGATGGAGCGGGGGAGCGGCGTGCGCCGGCGCCCTCACCTCGTACCTCTTGAGCGCCGTGCACGTGCTCGTGCTGGGCCTCGAGCCGCTCCAGGTGACGACGGCCGAGCTGCCGGAGACCGCTGCGCGGGCGGTGCGAAAGGCCACCGTGCAGGTCGTGCAGGCGTTTCTCCTGGCGAGGGGCGCCTACGAGTCGGACCGCGGACGGGCGCTCGAGCGCCTTGGTGACGAGGAGCTGCGACGATGCGCCGAGCGCTGTGGAGACCTCGAGTCGTTCCTGGCGCTGCGACGACGCCTCCTCGATGCCCTCGGCCCCGTGCCCGTCGCTCTGTCCGATCGTCGCGGTGTGCTTCGCAACCTGCAATTCGTCCTCCTGTCGGCGCTGCGCGGCCGCAACCGCCTGCAGCTGGCGCTGAGTGGCCGGTCGGTCGAGGGGGCCCTGGCGCGAAGCAGCGTCCTCTTGCTCGCCTCGCTCGATCCCGACGCCACGGGCGGCATCGACGTCGCTCAGCTTCGCCGCGCCGCCGCCGCCATCCCCGCCAGCCTGCGGCCGGCCGGGATCGACTGGCAGGCGGTGCGCCACGTCGTCACGACCGAGTGGGAGTGTGCCCATCCGCTCGTCGGTATCGTCGCATGAACGTCACCCTCTTCTTCAGCGGGCTCGACGCCCGCGGCGGCATCAGCCCGGACGTTCGGCTTCTCGAGTCGGGGCTGCTGGGTCGCGGCGTCGCCGTCACGGCCACCGGTTCGCTCCGCGAGGTGTGGAGGCGAACCGGCGCCAAGGAGTCCATCCTCGACGTCTACGGCTGCCTGCCGTCGCCGAAGACCCTCCTGGCGATGGCCATGGCGGCACGGCCGTCGTGTCGCCTCGTGTGGACGCCGGTCTTTCATCCACGCCGCCGGGAGGTCTGGAAGGGGGCCGGCGCCTACCGCCTCATGGAGGTGTTCGACCGCCTGGCGCCGCACATCGCCCGCCTTGTCGACGGCGTCAGCGCCGCCACCGAGGAGGAGGCGGCGTACTTCGAGAAGATGGGGGCCCGCCGCACCCGCGTCATCCCGCTCGTCGCCGGCGCGGGCGGTCATCCGTTGCAGGGCGAGGCTCGCCTGGCGGCTCGCCGCCGCCACGGCCTCGCCGCCGAACCGCTCATCCTCATGGTGGCGGCTCACAGTCCGCGGCGAAAGGGAATGTCGTTTGCGGCCGAGACGATGCGGCACCTGCGGCGGCGGCATCCGGCCGCGAGGGTCCTCGTCGTCGGCGGCGGCGACGCCGGGCCACTCGCCCACGAGCCGGGAGTCGTGGCGGCGGGGTGGTGCTCCGACGAGGTGCTCGAGAGCGCCTATCGAAGCGCCGACGTGCTCTTCGTGCCGTCGCTCTACGAGCAGTTCTCGCGAGCCACGATCGAGGCCTGGAGCTACGAGCTCCCGGTCGTGATGAGCGACGGCGTCGCCCTAGCCGTCACCGCCGGGGCGGCGGGCGCCGGGCTCGTCGTGCCGTACGGAGATGCCCGGGCGGCGGCCGCCGCGCTCGACCGTGTCATCTCCGACGAGCTGCTGCGCCGGTCGATGGGAGTGGCCGGACGCGCCCTCGTCGACGAGCGTTTCGTGCTCGACAAGCACGTGGAAGCGAGCCTCGAGCTGTTCAACGCCGTAGTTGCCGGAGCTGGCGGTCGGCGCTCCGTCGAGGCGAACGACATCGCCGACGCGCCGACGTCTGCTAGCAACTGACGCCATGTCTGTCGAAGGTCACCGAGGGCTGCTGTGAGCACACTGAGCGATACGACCGTCCTGGCCCTCGAGGAGGCGCCCCCTCGCCCCGCTCCCGAAGCAGCGTCGCATCCGGAGCGAGCCGGCCGCCTCGGGCCGGTGCTCAGCCGCCACGGCCTGCCGAGCGCCGTGTT
Source organism: Acidimicrobiales bacterium (assembly GCA_052143575.1). Classification (GTDB taxonomy): domain Bacteria; phylum Actinomycetota; class Acidimicrobiia; order Acidimicrobiales; family Bog-793; genus JAKACA01. The sequence continues at coordinate 3,254 of JBKQSP010000053.1, read as the reverse complement.
CGCCCTCGTCGCCGTCTGGCTCTGCCACCGCTTCCTGTTCAGCTCGCAACTGCCCGCCGGTACCGACATGCTCGGCTTCATCTCGCGGGCGGAACAGAACGCCAGCTGGTCACAGCTGCTCAACACCTGGGACCCTCAGTCGCTCGGCAGCACGCGAACCATCAATCTCGACAACGTCCTCGGGCTCTTGACGCTGATCGTGCGGAGCCCGTTCGTGCTCGTGAAGGCCCTCGACTTCCTCGTCCTCGTCGCCACGGCCGTCTCGGCCTACGCCTTGGCCTGGAGCCTCAGCGAACGGCGCAGGGTCGCCACGATCGCCGGGCTGCTGTTCATGTGCTCGCAGTCCTCCCTCAGCCTCCGCGGCGTCGGCCACTTCAACGTCGCCATCGTGGCGGCCGTCACGCCGCTCCTCATCCTGGCCTGGAGCCGCTGCGTGACGGGCTTCTCCTGGAGCCGTGTGCTCGTCTTCGCGCTGTTGTCGGCCGGCGTCATCCTCGTCCGCATCGATCTCATCCTCTACGTCATGCCGTTCTTCCTGCTCTACGTCGTCGTGGCGGCCGTCGCCTCGCCGCAGCCGTCCCGGGTCGTGCGGGAAGCCGCCAAGGCCGTCGTGGCCACCGGCGTCGCCCTGACGGCTGTGGGCCTCTACTGGATCATCCCGACGCTGGCGGGCATCCACTCCGGCTACGTCACCCTCGGCAGCCTCTTCGACCCGAATGCCCTCCGCATCCGGAGTCTCGGCCTCTACCCCAGCTTCCTCGGCTTTGCCCGCGAGATCGGCTACTTCCTCTTCAGCGGGCAACAGACGTGGGACTACCACCCGTGGATGCCGCTGTGGGCGTACTACGCCGTGTCCACGGTGGTTCCCGTCCTGGCCTTCACGGCCCTGCGCTGGTACCGCAACGCGGGCGCCCTCTTCCTGGCCCTGGCAGCCATCATCGCCTCGTTGCTCGCCCCCGGCGTGCGGCCACCGCTCGGCTCCGGGTACCTCTACGTCATCCAGCACATACCGGTGCTCGGCGACCTGCGCGACCCCACGCGGTGGCTCGTGATCCAGGCGCTCGCCTATGCCGTGCTGGCCGCTCTCGCCATCGACAAGCTCGTCGAGATGGCGGCCGCCAGATGGCAGCGGTGGCGTGCGCTGGCGCGCACGCGTGCCCTTAGCCTGGGTCTTCCTCTCGTCGTCGTGCTCGTCGGCCTGCTCGGCGTCGGGCCGACGCTCACGACGGGCTTGCTGGCGTGGTCACCGACGCCATCACAGTTCGCCCTCCTGAGCGCCACGCGGACGGCGCCGTCACCGGGCCTCGTCGCCACCGTCCCCTACGACGAGAGCTACGCCTACGTGACGGACGGCTCCTACCAGGGCTGGGAGCACAGCCTCGGCTTGGAGAGCGTGCTCTACACCGGGCGGCGCGTGCTCGGCACGGGCGGGGGTTGGAACCAGCGGACGGCGAACTTCACGAACTTCACGGCGAGCCTGCTCGCCAACGGCGATCCAGCCTTCGTCAGGCTGTTGGCAAATGCCGGCGTGTCGTCGTTGTTGAGCCTCAACCAGCCTCTCAGCGAGCCGCAATTCCTGGCGCTTGAGCGCGGCAGTTACTTCCAGCAGGCAGAGGCGAGCCATGCTGCCGGCCTGACAGCGGCCACGACAAACGGCGCCGGCACGCTGTATTCGATCGCCAACACCCAGAGCCCGTTCAACGTCAAGTTCGACTCGGCCGTCGTGCTCGGCGGCGACGAGGGGCTCGCCGAGCTCGCTGACCTGAAGGGCATCGACTTCACCGACTGGGCGACCCTGACGGCGTCCGACGCTCTCGCCGCCGGTGGTATCACCCAGCTCGGGCGGGAGATCGACAGCTCCACGCTCGTCGAGATCGCCGACGAGCGGCTCCTCGACATCGCCGTCCTTGGCACCCCGGCCGTGGCGGACATGGTGGGCATCACCAGCGACCCCCAGCTCGCTCGTCTCAGCGAGAACCTCATTTCGGACCGAAGCATCGAGCAAGGGGCACTCACGAACGAGTCGCTGCCGGCGCCGCAACCGCAATCGACGAGCAAGACGCAGGCGTTCTCGCTCGCCACCGCGACGACGCTGGAGGCGTGGGCCCATGTCCGCTACAGCCCCGACGCCGCACGCATCGACCTCGACGTGGACGGTCGCCCCGTCGGCCACCTGACACCGCTCGCTCTCGACTCCGGCGCTTTCAGCTGGGTCGACCTTGGGCGGGTGAAACTGCCTGCGGGCGCCCATGAGGTGACGGTCTCGGCCGCAGCGACCACGTGGGGCGACGACTACGAGGTGGACGAGGTCCGGCTCCTCGAGCCGAAAGCCGCCGGCGCTTCGGCGGCTCGCCTCGACGCCGACGTCTCCGCCGCCAGCGACCGCACGATGTATGCCTTCGACCTCTCGAGCGCGCTCACGTGGTCGACGTTCGGGCGCTTGGGACTGACGGCGCCGGCGCAACCGAGCGTGACGCCCGACTACTGGAGAGCGGAGTCGCTGACGCGGTCGGCCAGCCTGACGGCGCCGGGCGGCACACCGGTTCCGGCCTTCCGCTACAGCGCCACGCCGGAGCGCTTCCACGCCCTCGTGTACCACTCCGGTCCCGCCGCCGACTGGAGCAACCGCCCCTACCTCTACCTCACGTACTACACGAGCGGATCGGCTCAGCCGTACCAGCTCGTCCTCGGCGGGGGCCCGGCGGCGAGCCAGAGCGCCACGTTCCTGCTCTCCGGCACGCCTGGTTGGCACAGCGTGGCGCTGGCCGAGAACGCCGCCAGCGACGTCGGCGCCTCCTTCAGCTGGTCCGACGTCAGCCTGATTCGCCTCGCCACGGTCTCGAAGGCCGAGAGCGGAACGATCGGCCTGAGCGACGTCGGCGTCTCCGCCCAGGTGCGCTCGGCAGTCCTCGCCCTGCCCCTGCGTGGCGCCGACACGGCACGGCGGGTCGTGCTCGGGCCGGGGTGTTCCGGTGTGGCCGCACCGGCCGTCGTACGGCGCGGCGCCACCGCCCTCGTGCTCCGATCGCCCCTCGCTCAGCTCGCGACGTGTCGCGTCTACGTGCTGGCACCGAGGATGCCGAGGCAATTCGCCCCCGTCGCTGTGGCTGCCCGCCAGACCGGGGCGGAGTCGTTCCAGCTCTCCGCCCGGCTGCCACGCCCCGGTGTCCTTGTTGTACCGGAGGCCTAAGATCCCCTCTGGCACCTGAGCGACGGTGCCACGACGACCGTTCCCTCACCAGTGCTCTCGCTCT
>JBKQSP010000052.1:0-105429 GCA_052143575.1 Acidimicrobiales bacterium | reverse complement strand
GGTTCTCGATCGGCCGGTCGACGACGACCTCTGTCATCGACAACGCGCCCGGTCTCTCGGGCTGCGGTGACATCAGTCCCCTCGGCATCACGGGCACGCCCGTGATCGACCCCGCCACCGGTGAGCTCTTCGTCGCCGGCGAGGTGCAGACGGGCAATCCGAAAGACCCGACCTGGCACGGGGTGAAGCACGTCATGGTGGCTGTCCGCTTCACCTCCACGAAGGTCTCGGTGCTGTGGGATCACGACATCGATCCCCCCGGTGCCGGCAAGACCTACATCGTGGCGGCGGAGCAGCAGCGCTCCGGGCTGCTCTTGTCCGACGGCCGCGTCTACGCCTTCTTCGGCGGGCTCGACGGCGATTGCGGCGCCTACCAGGGCTATGTCCTCTCGTACACGGTCGCCGGCACGGCCTACAAGTACTTCAAGGTGCCGACCCAGCGCGAGGCCGCCATCTGGGCGCCCGACGGTGCCGCCGGCAACGCCGCCGGCGAGCTCTTCGTCGCCACCGGCAACTCCAATGACGGACCGGGTAGCCCGTTCGACTACGGCGACTCGGTCATCGGGCTCTCGCCGAGCCTCAAGATCGACAGCTATTTCGCCCCGAGCGACTGGGCTCAGCGAAATGCCGAGGATCTCGACCTCGGCTCCGGCGGACCGATCATCTTGCCGAACAGCAACTATGTGTTCGAGACGGGGAAGGCCGGGGCGGACGGAGTGACGTGGGGCTTCTTGCTGAATGGGTCGAAGCTCGGCGGCATCGCCCACCAGCTGTTCAAAGGAGAAGTCTGCTCGGGAGGCGTCGACGTATTCGGCTCCGATGCCTCCGTCGTCCTCACCGTGAGGGGCAAGAAGCACGATTACCTCTACGTGCCGTGCCCGAGCGGCACGGTGGCGCTGCAGGTGAATTACGGCGTCCATCCGACGTTTTCGGTGAAGTGGCAGGCGTCGAGCGGCAACGCGAACGGCACGCCCATTGTCGCCGGCGGTCTCGTGTGGGCCGTGGCGACCGATGCTGACGGGGGTGGTGGCCCGTCCGACCTCTACGGCATGAACCCGGTCACCGGAAGGGTCGAGGAAGCCCTGCCCGTTGATCCCGTCGAGCATTTCGCCACGCCCGGTGCCGGCGACGGGATGATCTTCGTGTCCAGCCAGACCGGCGTGCAGGCTTTCAAGCCCTAGGGCCGGCCTCCCCGTCTCGAGAGGGCGTCACACTCCAGTCAGCGGGCGGCCCCGCCTGCCGCCGACGCCGGGCAACGTGGGGGTGCCGGCGGCGAAAAAATGGGTGGAGCCACCGATGTGGTGGGCAGCACGCCAGCCTACGGTGACTGTCGGCCGCCACGAGGAAGACAGGGCACATGAGCAAACGAACGATCGTCCGCAAGCTGCTAGCACCAAGCGCATCGGCGTTTCTCGGTGCGCTCCTTGTGACGAGCGTGCTCGTCGCGACACCAGCCGTCGCGACGGCAGCTACGGCGATCACGTTGTACGTGAGCCAGTCGGGAACCGCCAGCACCGGCTGTACCTCGCCGGGAACGAAGGCGTGTGCCACCGTCAGCGAGGGCCTCGTCGCAGCCAAGCTGTGGACGGGGAGGGCGGTCACCATCGAGGTGGCCGCCTCGCCTGACGCCTATCTCGGGAGTCTGACGATCGACGACCCCACCTCCGACAACCCCTTGCTCGTCATCGCCGGTGCCGGTGCGGCGACGACAACGCTCAGCAGTCCGACGACGAGCGTCAGCGACGTGGAGATCGATGCCGGCAACGTGGTGATGAGCGGGCTCTCCATCGCCAACGGGGGGGAAATCGAGAGCGGGGGCGGTACCGGCGTCTCCCTCGGCGGCGGGGTCAACAACGACGGCACCCTCAGCCTCGTCGGCGATGAGCTCACCGACGACTGGGCGACCGGTGACGGAGGCGCTGTCTACAACAACGGCAAGCTCACCCTGACGGACGACACGTTGCTGTATGACACGGCCGGCGCCGAGGGCGGCGGAGTCTTCAACAACAGCGGAGCGACCGCCACGCTCACCGACGACACGCTCTCGGGTGACTCTGCGACCTTCTCGGGCGGTGGGGTCTTCAACAGCACGGACGCCACGGTTATCTTGACAAGTGACACGCTTTCGAGTGACTCGGCCGTCGACGACAGCGGTGGCGCCGTCTGCAACGACGGGAGGGCGACTCTGAAAAAGGACGTGATCACGGGCGATTCGGCCTTCCAAGCCGGCGGCGTGCTCAACTCGGGGACCCTCACGCTCGACGAGGGCTCCGTGTCGGACGACTCCGGCGGCGGCGTGTCCAACCTCGGCACCGCCTCGCTCGCAAGCGACTCGATCAGCGACGACAGCGGCGGCGGCTTCTTCAACGACCTCAACGGTGTTGCCACGCTGACCGGCGACACCCTGGCGGACGACAGCTCGGGCGCTGTCCTCAATGATGGCGCCCTCGTGCTCACCGACGACACGCTCTCGAACGACTCGTCGATATCAGGCGGCGCCTTGGCGAACACCGCCGAAGGCAAGGCGACGCTCACCAACGACACGCTCTGGAACGACTCGGCCGTGTACGGCGGCGGCCTTGCCAACGACGGTGACGTCACGCTCATCAATGTCACGTTGTCGGATGACTCGGCCGAGCTCGGCGGCGGCGTCTTCAATTTCAACGGCGGCGTCGTGCGCGCCACCGCCTCCGTCTTCGATTCTGCTGCCTGCTACAACAACGGGGGAGGCGCCGCCATCACCGACGGTGGTTACAACCTCGAATCCGACAACTCATGTGGCTTGGGTCCGAAGAGCAAAGTGAGCAGCGCCACCATCGATCTCGCCCCCGTGCCCGGCCCGAACGGCTCGAGCGGGCCCGAGACGCTGGCCATCGGCCCGAGCAGCTCCGCTTTCGAGGAGGTGCCGAAGAGCGCCTGCACGATCAAGACGGACGAGCGGGGCGAGCACCGGCCCGGTTATTTCGGGCAAACGGCCTGCGACGCCGGTGCTTTCGAGTTCCAGACCTCCGTGCCGTCGGCTCCAACTGATCTGCGAGCCAGACCAGGTGACAAGTCGATCATGCTCACCTGGAAGGCTCCCGCCTCGACCGGCAACTTGGCGATCTCCGGCTACCGCCTGTACTGCTCGAAGACTTCGCCGCCGCTGACGGCGGGGGCGCCCGCCGCTCAGGCTGGGGCGACGGCCACGTCCGGCAAGGTGAGTGCGCTCAGAAACGGGACGAGGTACTTCTGCATCGTGTTCGCTGAGAACGCTGAAGGTCGTTCACCGCCCTCTCCCATCGTGAGCGCCCGACCGCGCTGAGCGCGCGGCAGGCGGCGCCGGGCCTGGTGGCTATGGCTTATTGCGACACCAGACACGCGAACGTCATATATAGGGACTTTCGGCCCTACTCGGAGCCGGCCACTGCGGTAGATTGAGCTAGCTCGCTGGTGACGCGTCCGGGAGGGGGTTCGTCGTGGTCAGTGAGCGGTCGCCGTAGCGAAGCGGTCTGAGCACGTGTCGATTCGGGCGAAAAGGGAGGTCTGGTATGCAGAAGCAAAACAGGGTTGATGGTCGGAGCTCCCGTTCACGAGTTCATCGGTTGGGTTGGCTGAGCTCATTGGCGGTGATCGCCATCGTTGCCGCGGCCTGCTCGTCATCGTCGAGCACGACGACGACGTCGATGGTGGCCCACGGCTCGAACACGATTCCTGCCGGTCTCAGCATCAGTTCGTTCACGCCGGACATCGCTTCCACGATGGCGACGTTCAAGCCGCTGACCGAGTACGCCACCAAGGGCGCCAACAGCCTGCAGGTCGGAGTGATCCTGCCCGACACCACGTCGTCGACGCGCTACGTGGACTTCGACCAGCCGTACCTGAACGACGCCTTTGCGGACGCCGGTTACACCGAGCAGCAGTACCGCATCGACAACGCCCAGGGCAGCGATGCCACGGAGCTGGACGATGCCACCGCCGACATCAACCTCGGCGCCAAGATCCTGGTCATGGACCCGCTTGACGGCCCGACCGGCGTCGCCATCGCGCAGCTGGCCGAGTCCAAGGGTGTCACGCTGATCAGCTACGACCGTGCCACCTTCCAGGGCAAGGACACCTACTACGTCAGCTTCAACAACGAGTTGGTTGGTCAGCTGATCGGCAAGGGCTTCGAGTCCTGCATCACCTCTTGGGGAATCTCCAAGCCCAAGGTCTTCGTGCTGAACGGTGGCGAGGACACCGACCCCAACGCCATCTCCTTTGCTGAGGGGTACAACTCCATCGTCTGGGGCCAGACGGCCAAGTCGGTCAACGCCGGCGCCACCAACAGCCTCGGCTACTCCCTCGTGGGCGAGAACTTCGCTCCCGGATGGGACAACACCAAGGGTGGCACGATCTTCCAGCAGGAGTTCACCGCTAACCCGCAGATCAACGCCACCATCGAGGCAAATGACGGGCTCGCCAACGCCGTCATCACCGACCTCAAGGCAGACGGTGTGAAGCCGAACAAGATCCCGACCACCGGGCAGGACGCCACGGCCCAGGGCATGGCCTGGATCCTCGAGGGATACCAGTGCGGCTCCGTCTACAAGGCGGTCTACAAGGAAGCCCAGGACACCGTCGCCCTGGCCACCATCCTGCTGGCCGGCGACAAGCCGCCGGCGGCTCTGTTGAACAGCACGACGGTCGACCCGGCCGACTCCAGCATCACTGAGCCGGCGTCACTGCTGACGCCGGTGTGGGTCGACAAGGCCAACATGGAGTCGACAGTGGTCAAGGAAGGCTTCGACAGCGCCTCGGACATCTGCGCCATCGCAGGTGCGAGCCTCTGCGCCGCAGACGGGATCCAGTAAGCGTCTGACCGGTGATCACCTGAGCAGGTGATCACCTGACCGTGAGGGGGCTCTCACCCGAGAGCCCCCTCAACGGCGTCTGGTTGCAGACGTCGCTCGTGGGGTACCGGAGCGGTGGCAGGTTGGGCATCGCCAGGGTGCCAGGGTCGCTGAGGGGCTGAGGGGTTCGTAATCTACGTGACTGAGATGACCGAGGACCTCACCGGCGCCGACGGCGGCGGACACGCAGGGGCTCTGCTCGAGCTGCGTGGCATCGACAAGCACTTCGGGCCCGTGCAGGCCCTCTACGGGGTGAACCTGGATCTCCCGGCGGGATTGGTGACGGGCCTCTGCGGCGACAACGGCGCCGGCAAGTCGGTGCTCACCCGCTGCATCGCCGGCGTGCACCAACCCGACCATGGCCAGATCTACTTCGAGGGACGGCCGGTCCACATCCGGAGCGCCCGCGACGCCGCCGCCCTCGGGATCGAGACCGTCTACCAGGATCTGGCGCTGGCCGACAACCTGGACATCGTCCAGAACATGTTCCTCGGCCGGGAGCGGCTGCGCCACGGCATGCTCGACGAGGACTCGATGGAGCGGGCTGCCGCCGAGACGCTGAGCACGCTGCGAGTGACGACCGTGCGCTCGGTCCGCCAGCCGGTGGGGTCGCTCTCGGGGGGCCAACGGCAGTCGGTGGCCGTCGCCAAGGCGGTGATGTGGAACTCCAAGGTGGTGCTGTTGGACGAGCCCACGGCCGCCCTCGGTGTCGTGCAGACACGGACCGTATTGGACCTCGTGCAACGGCTGCGGGAACACGGGCTGGCCGTGATGATGATCTCCCACAACCTGAACGACGTCTTCGAGGTCGCAGACCGGATCGCGGTGCTCCACCTCGGCCGGATGGTGGCCGAGGGGTCGGCTGCCGAGTTCAACCGGCAGAGCGTGGTCGAGTACATGACGACCGGGACTTTAGGCGGACGGGTGTTCGAGCCGGCTGGAGCCGGCGGGACCGCCGCCGGCGAGGGCCCCGGTATGGCGCGGATCGAGGACTCCCCCTGAGCGCCGTCCGCGGGGACGCCCCGAGCGGGACGCTGGACTCCGGTGCCGCGGTCGACCCCACCGCCGCCGAGCGGCACGTCGCGGTCGAGGTCCCGCCCGAGATCCTCGCCGAGTCGTTGCCGGCATACCTGAGGGGTTGGTGGCTCCGCGTCAAAAGCGGCAACAGCGGCGTCCTGCCCGTGATCCTTGCGATCGTGATCGTCGCCGTCGTCTTCGAGATCGTCACCCCCGAGCACGCCTTCCTGCGGCCGAGCAACCTCGTCTACATCTTCGGGTTGAGCACGGTCTACATGGTGCTGGCGATGGCCGAGATCGTCGTCCTTCTCCTCGGCGAGATCGACCTCTCGATCGGCGCCGTGGCGCTTTTCGGTGGGGTGATCGCCTTCAAGCTGGTGCAGTCGCCCGGGCCGGGCTGGCCGTGGTGGGCAGCGATCCTCGTTTCCCTCGTTTGCTGCGGTGTCGTCGGCGCCCTGCAAGGGACGCTGGTCTCGCGGCTAAAAATCCCGTCCTTCATCGTGAGCCTGGGTGGGTTTCTTCTCTTCTCGGGCGTCCTTGTCATCATCCTCGGTGGTGCCGACGGGTCCATAGCTGTCAGCTCGTCGGTGCCCAACGAAAACGTCATCTTCTACCTGGTTCAGGGAGTGATCACACCAGTGGCCGGCTGGGTAGCGCTGGCGGTTCTCGTGGTGGGCGTTGGTACGGGCCTCTGGCTGCGCGGGGCGGCGAGACGACGCAACGGTCTTGTGGCTCCGCCGGTCGGCCTCACGGTCATCAGGATCGCACTGGTGGCGCTCGTCGGAGTCGGCGTCGTGGTGATCTGCACCGTCAACCGCGGCACGAGTGTCGTCAGCGTGCGGGGCGTCCCCTGGGTGATCCCGATCGTGCTTCTCGTACTCGCCGGCTGGACTCTGCTCCTGCAGCGAACCCGCTTCGGCCGCTACGTCTACGCCATCGGCGGCAACCCCGAGGCGGCCAGGCGAGCAGGCGTCAGCCTCGCCGCCATCCGCACCTGGTGCTTTGCTCTCTGCGCGGCGACAGCTGGTCTCGGTGGCATCCTGCTCGGTTCCTTCTTCTTCGGTGAGTACAGCACCAACACCGCCGACCCCGGTCAGCTCGTCCTCTATACCGTCGCTGCCGCCGTCATCGGCGGGACCAGCCTCTTCGGAGGCCGGGGCAAACCGCTCCACGGAATACTGGGCGGCATCCTCATCGGCGGCATCCAATACGGCGTGTCCCTTCTCAGCTTGGGGGAATTGGCCACACCACTTGAATACATCCTGCCCGGTGGTGTTCTCCTCGCTGCGGTGCTGGTTGACGTGCTCTCGCGGCGCGGGGCGCGGACCGGGAGCGTGTCCCGTGTCTGACCGGGTCTTCGGGGAGGGCCCGACCGAGACGGTGGTCGACCTCACGGCCGCCCCTGACGTGGCGGTGGCGGAGGTTCCGCCCGAGCTGCTCGCCGAGTCGCTGGGTGACTACATGCGGGGCTGGTGGCTTCGGCTCCGCAGCGGCAACAGCGGTGTCCTGCCCGTGGTCCTCGCCATCGTGGTGGTCGCGATCAGCTTCCAGGTCGCCAATTCGAAGTATCTGTCCCCCCAGAACCTCGTCAATCTCTTCGAGCAGAGCACCGTGTACATGGTGCTGGCAATCGCGGAGATCTTCGCCCTCCTCCTCGGCGAGATCGACCTCTCCGTGGGGCTCGTCATGGGGCTCTCCGGCGTCGTGGTCGCCAAGCTCGTGCAGCCGAGCGGGGCGGGTTGGCCGTGGTGGGCAGCGATCATCGCGGCGCTCCTTCTCTGCGCTGGGGTCGGCGCCATCCAGGGGACGCTCGTGGCCCGGCTGAAGATGCCGTCGTTCATCGTCACCCTGGGCGGGTTGCTCGTTCTCGAGGGTGTGGCGATCCTCGTCCTTGGCGGATCTCTCGTCGGCATCGGCAACTCGCGGTTCAACAACGAGGTCATCCTCTACGACATCTTCTGGGGACAGTTCAACCCAGTGGCCGGCTGGGTCATTCTGGCCGTGGTGGTGGGGTCCGTCGGCGCCCTCCTCTGGCGGCGCGACGTCCGCAGGCGCCGCGACGGCCTGTCGGCCCCGCCACCAAGCCTCACCGCTCTGAAGATCGCCCTCATGGCGCTAGCCGGCGTCGCCGTGGTAGCGCTTTGCAACGTCAACCGTGCCCACTTCGGGACGATCGAAGGAGTTCCCTACATCATCCCGATCGTCCTCGTCGTGCTGGGCGCATCGACGTTCCTGCTGCAGCGGACCCGCTTCGGCCGCTACGTCTATGCCATCGGCGGCAACCCCGAAGCGGCACGCCGAGCCGGGGTCAGCCTGCCCGCCATCCGCACCTGGGGCTTCGTCCTGGCATCAGTGACCTCCGGGATTGCCGGCGTGCTGTTCGCCTCATGGCAGGTCTCGCTGACGACCAACATCATCAAGGCCGCCAACAGCTATGTGCTGTTGGCGGTGGCCGCCGCTGTCATCGGTGGCACCAGCCTCTTCGGTGGCCGGGGCAGGACCATCCACGGTGTACTGGGCGGCCTCGTCATCGGTGGCATCTACAACGGCCTCTATCTCCTCAGCGTGCCGAGCCAATGGATTGACGTCGTCGTTGCCGGGGTGCTGTTGGCGGCCGCAGCCATCGACGTCCTGTCCCGCCGAGGTGCCCCGCGCCAGGCCTAGCCCCACGGAACTCCAGCACGCTGGGAACCCATCTGCCTCAGGCTCGCCAGTAGAAGGCGTGGTTCTCCGTGTCGACCGCCACACAGAAGGACGCCGACGGGCAGGAGACGGACTGCAGGCCACCTGGCACCGGTGGCGTCATCTGAATCGGCTTCGTCCATGTCGAACCATTGAAGGTCAGGTATTGGATCGCCTCCTGGTCTATCGCCAGGCAGAAACTCGGCGAGGCACAGGAGACGCCGAAGAGCTGTGCCGAGCCGCCCTGGTAGGTGTCGACACTGGGCTCCGTCGACCATGTCCCGTTTCGAAACGTGAACACGCCGCCGCTGTCTCCGATCGCCACGCAGAACGACGATGAGGTGCACGACACGGCCACCGGCTCGCCCGTGGTCGGATCAGTGGGGTTGCCGAGGAGCTCGAGTGTCGACCATGACTTGCCGTTGAAGATAAAGGCACCGTACAGATCGACGGCCATGCAGAATGACGTCGAAGGGCATGACACACCTCCCATCTGGACACCCGGGGCGAGTCGGCGAACTGCTGACCACGCTCTGCCGTTCCAGGTGAGAACACCACCGTTGTCGTCGGCGGCGGCACAGAACCGTGGCGTGGCGCACGAGACCGCATCGATGGTCCCGTGCTCGTCCACGTGTTCGTACGCCCTCCAGGTGATGCCGTCGTAAGTGAAGGCGCGACCACCCGTGCCGAGGGCGGCGCAGAACGACGCCGTCGGGCACGACACGGCCAACAAGGCTGTGTGTGGGCTGACCAGCGCTGGTGCCGACCAGGCGCTGCCGTTGTAGACGATCGCTCTGGCGCTCGCCGGCCCGCTGATGGCCGATACGGGGACGTCGACCGCCACGCAGAACGAAGTCGACGCGCACGACACCGACAGGAGGGCCTCGCTGCGGGTGTCGACTTGGACACCGGCGGACCACCCCATGTTGCTGCTACTGCTGCTACTGCTGCTGCTGCTGTTGTTGCTGCAGCCGGAGAGGCCGACTCCCAAGGCCAGGCTGATGAGGGCCAATCCGGCGAGAGCCCGCACGACGCGGCCACTGCGCCGCGAGGTTGCCTGCGTCACGTTCACGATGACGCTCGGGCGAAGACCGATACAGCACGCTACGCCGACGCCGACGCCGACGCCGACGCCGACGCCGACGCCGTCCGCCGGTGCCGTAGCCAGTTGCGCGTCAGCTTCACGAAGGAGACCAGCACAAAGACGGCGCCGCCCTCGATCAACAGGCTCAGGAGAATGGCGACGACGGCGATCCCGTCGCTGTTGATCAGCGTCACGCCAAGCCCCCATCTCCACATCGGCTCGCGGACAGGGAATGGCTTGCCGAGCGGAACTACGTTCGGCCAGCTCGCTTCGACGCCAGCGCCGCCGGTTTCCAGGATGCCGTCGGTGCTCGTAAAGCAGCCGCCTCGGAGATTGCATTCTGTCTGGTACGACACCGGGTCGAATTGGACCGTGTTTCCGTGGCCTGCCAGGTACGCCACCCCGTCGACTACAGCAGGCACGCTGACGACCGCCACCACCAGGAACAGCAGCATCCCGACCCAGCCGACCGCCCACACGAAGCGGTGCCGGGGCGGGTAGTGGTGGGCACGCGTGCCGCCCGGGTGGTGTGCGGCGAGCGGGACGGCCAGTGCCCGGACGGCGGGTGGTCTGCGCCGCAGGAGGGCGGTGTCCAGCACTACCGCGGCGATGCCGGCGACGGTCAGGGTGCCCAGGACGATGACGATGACGAAGAACCAGGACGGAGGAGTCGCCCCTTGCGACTCCCCGTTGGTGTAGGCGCCGCCGGCGAAGAGGAATGCCATGAGACTGGTGACGGTCATCCGGCCCCAGCTGTGGCGACGGTGCAGCAATGCAACGGTCGCGGCCACCTCCGGATCGGCGATGGGGGCGACCGGCTGTGACGAGGCTCCCACACGGCAAAGCGTAGGTCCGTCTGGCGGCGGACAGCGGCGGCATCCGGGGTATGGGTCGACCATGGACAGGTGCTTGCATGTTCCGGCAATGGGGTGCGAGTGCCTGACCAGGGCGTGTGCAGCGGAGGAGGTGGGATTTGAACCCACGGACCCTTGCAGGTCACACGATTTCCAATCGTGCCGATTCGGCCGCTCTCGCACTCCTCCGAGCCGGCGCGGTGAGCGCCGGCGGCGCCTCAGGGTATCGTGATGGCTCGGCGCTGCCGCGCGCAGCGGCCGGGTTCTGCGCAACTGGCGACCGTGAACCGAGTCAGGGCCGGAAGGCAGCAGCTCTCAGCGGACTCGCCGGTGTGCCGCAGGCGACCTGGCTGCTGCGCTCGGTAGCGCCGAGGTCGCGTCGGATACCGGAAGCCAGCCCGCAGCCGGCGTAGCCGTCCCCCGCCGGCTCGTCAGTGCCGGCGGGGCCGGTCACGTACAGATAGCCCTCGGCGGTGCCGAAGCCGACGTCGCCGGTATCGAACCAGCCGTTTGGTCCTCGAGCTGGCATCGAGTCCGCGGCACCTCGCCGCCCGTAGGGGAGGTAGTGGTAGGCGACACAATCGCCGCGAATCTGGATCCGCCCCGGGGTTGCGACCGGAGCGAGTTGCGAGTTGCTGTCGACGATGCGCAGCTCGACACCGACTGGGCGGCCGACGGACCCAGGTCGGCGATCGGCCACGACGACGGGGTTGGCCGCCACGGTGCCGGCTGCCTCGCTGACGGTGTAGGTCTCGAGCAGAGAGATGCCGGCGGCCAGCCACAGCCTGGCATGCGTCTGCAAGGGCAGCCCACCTCCGCCGACGCCGGCGAAGCGCACCCGATCCCGCAGGTCGGGGGCCGGAGGCGGGGCATCGACGAGGGCCGCCGCCATCGCCGGATCGAGGTTGAGCCAAGTCGCCCCGGAGCGCTCGACGGTGTCCCAGTACCTGAGCTCGTGAAAGCGGGCCAGCACGGCCGAGCCTCCGGACACGAGGGGGGCGAGAATCCCCACCACCTGCCCGTCAACGCCATGCAGGGGCGTCGACACGTAAGCGCGGTCGCCGCGCTGCAATCCGAGGTGCCGCACGGCCCGGGAGGCGGCGACGAGCAGCTGGCGCTGCGTGAACGGGACGAGCTTTGGAGCTCCCGTCGAGCCTGCCGTTGTGATCACGACCGCAGGCGCTCGGCGAGCGGGCAGCCCTGCCGGCGAGCCGGCAATGGGCGTCATGCTCGGGTGCCAGCCACCCGCCAGCCCCTGTTCGAAACCGCTCAGTGGGAAGTCGCCTGCGAGCCTCGGTGCGACTCCGGCGCGCCGCCTCCGTTGCCTCATCTGGGTCAGCTCGCCTCCCTCGCTCATGACGTGCGAGAGCCCGATCGAGGCCGTCGCCCACAGCAGCTCGGCTTGCGACAGCCTGGCGTTGAGAGGAGCGACGGGCACGCCGGCGGCGAGCGCAGCGAGGTACTGGCGGCCGAATTCCAAGGGTGAGGAGAGGACAAGGCCGACGCAGACCTCGAAGGGGGTCCCGCTCGAGAGCTCCTCGTCGAACCGGCTCCGCCATTGTTCTGCCGCCATGGCGACATCGCGCCAGGTGACCGCCTCACCCAGCTCGTCGAGGAGGGCGACGGCATCGCCGCCCGCTCGGGCGCGCTCTGCCACGAGGAGGGCGACCGCCGTCGTCGCCGTGTCGGAACGGATGTGACGACGGACCGGGCGGACGATCGGAGACGGAGGCGAATTGCGGAGCACTGCCATACGGCCACTCTGCACGGCCGGGTTGAGAACCTGCCCGGAGACCGCTGTGGCAGCGCTGTTGGTTTCCCGGGAATTCGCCGAGTGCCCTGTCCGGGCTGCTGGGGCGCCCGCCGGACGTCTCTCGCCATCAGTTCCCGGTACGGGGGCCCGCCGGGCGCCCTAATGTCGATCGCCGTGGCCGAACAGTTCCAATCGCTCTATCGGCGGTACCGGCCACAACGCTTCTCCGAGGTGCGCGGGCAGGGACACGTGGTGCTCGGCCTGCGAAACGCCGTGCGCGACGAACGGGTGGCCCATGCCTACCTCTTCTCGGGCCCACGCGGCACCGGCAAGACCTCCACGGCGCGCATCCTCGCCAAGGCGCTCAACTGCGCCACGCCCGAGGACGGCGAGCCCTGCGGGACGTGCCCATCCTGCGTCGACATCGCCCGCGGGGCTTCTCTCGACGTCCACGAGCTCGACGCCGCCTCCAACAACGGTGTGGACGCCATGCGGGATCTTGTCGCCCGAGCTGCCCTTGCGACGCCCGGTAAGTGGAAGGTGTACATCGTCGACGAGGTTCACATGCTCTCGACGGCGGCCTCCAACGCCCTTTTGAAGACGTTGGAGGAACCGCCCAGCCACGTCGTGTTCGTGCTGGCCACGACGGATCCGCAGAAGGTCCTCCCGACGATTCGCAGCCGCACGCAGCATTTCGAGTTTCATCTCCTCGAGGCCTCCACGCTCGAAGAGCTCCTGACCGACATCGCCGGCGATGCCCACCTCGACCTCCCCGCCGACGGGATCGAAGCGGCCGTCCGACGCGCCCATGGTTCGGCACGCGACGCCCTTTCCGCTCTCGATCTCGTGGCGGCGGCGGGAGTCGTCGAGGACGACGACCGATTCGTACGGGAGCTCATCGCCGCCATCGTCGAACGGGACACCAGACTCGCCTTGCAGACCGTCGATGCCGCCATGGTTGCCGGCTTCGACGCTTCCCGGCTGGCCGGCGAGCTCGTGGACGGGCTGAGGGTGGTCTTCCTGTCCGCCATGGCACCCGAGCTGGGGCGTGAGTCCGCCCTGGCGGACGCTCCGAGCAGCGGGGCAGCCCCCCTCCTCGGGCCTGCCCGATGCGTGAGGGCGCTCGAGGTCATCGGAACGGCCATCGTCGACATGCGCGAGGCGCTCGATGCGCGCACGACCTTCGAGGTGGCACTCGTCCGGCTGACTCATCCCGAGGTGGACGAGAGTCCGGGCGCCCTTCTCGAGCGCGTGGAGCGACTGGAGCGCCGAGTCCACGAGCTCTCCAGCGGTGGGGTCGCGGTCGCGGCAGCGCCGCCGTCGCCGGCTGCACCTCCGCCCTCCTCCGGCCGGCCGCCCGACGAGCGGCCGCCTTCTGGTTCTGCGGCGGCAAGCCCAGCGGCGACACCACCGGGCGCCGTCGCCAAGGAGGAGAAGGCGGCGGCCGATCAGGGAACAGCGGCACCGACCGGTTCGGTGTCCGGTGCCTCTCCGGCACTCGGTGCCTACCTGCGCCAGTCATCGACGGGGTCCGAGGCCACGGCCGCAGCAGCAGCACCCCGGAGCTCGGACGCCGCCCGGAGCGAGCCGGCCGAGGGCTCCGTGGGCCCGCCGGCCGCCGCCGTCCTCGCCGCCGAGCTGCCGACGCGCGACGACCTCGTGCTGGCCTGGGGGGATCATGTGCTGTCGAGCTTGAAACCGCGGGCGCGAGCGGTCTACAACGCCGGTCGTTTTGTCGCCATGGAGGGTGGCACTGCCGTCTTTGCCCTTCCCAACTCCGCCCACGTCGAGCACGCCACGCCGCTCGTGGGCGAAGTGGCCGAAGCCATCAGCCGCCATGTCGGCACTCGCGTCGGGCTCCGCCTCATCACCGATGCGAGCGACGGCGAAGGATCGAGCGACGCCCCGGCGCGAGGCGACGAGAGCGGGGCGGGCGGGCATGAAGACGACGGACCCGCTGGCTCGGCGCTGCCCACGCGGGGTCGGCCCAAGTCGCCGGCGCCACCGCCGATGAAGGCTCAGCCCGACCTCACCGAGGCTGGCGGGGACGAGGAGATGCCCGATTTCGAAGATCTGGCGCCCGGCGAGGTGGGCGGCCGCCACGACTCGGCGACGTGGGCGGAAGGCCGCCTGCTCGAAGCGTTCCCCGGAACAGAGGAGGTGCCCTGATGGCGTCCGACGAGGACGAGACTGCCACTGCCGACGACGCCGGAGGTGACGAGGAGGCGGAGGAGACCCGCCAGCAGGGCGCCAGCCTGGACGGCCTGCTCGCCCAGTTGGAAGTCGTCTCCGAGCAGCTCGACGACGTTGCCCAGGAGGCGTCGGACGTCATCGTGCAGGGCTCTTCAGCGGGTGGCTCCGTCGTCGTTCAGCTGACAGGCGGCTTGGAGGCGGTGTCGATCCGCATCGATCCCGCTCTCGTCGACCCGAGCGACGTGGCCATGCTGGAGGACGCCGTCCTCGCCGCCTTGCGCGACGGTCTCGCTCAGGTCGTCGAGCTGCAGTCCGAGCTCGCCGACGAGCTCGAGAGCACCGAGATCGACCTCTCCAGCCTCCTCGGCAAGCTCGGTGGCCTCGCCAGCTTCGGTGGGCTCGGACTGCCCGACCTGGGCGATCTCGGCAACCCGGAGGACCTCATCGCCGGCCTGACGGGTGCGCTCGGCAATCTTCCCGCCTCGCTCGGCGGGAGCCTGCCCGCCGGCCTCAACGACATCATGGCCGGCCTCGGTCTCTCCAACGCCCCGGCGGCGGGGCCGAGCGGCGATGGCGAGCCCCGTGCCCGACAGCCCGGCGCGGCCTCCGAGAGCCCCGAGGAGCCGGAGGGCACCGACGACGACGGCCCGGAGTCCTGAGTGACGGTCTTTGCCGGCCCCATCCAGGAGCTCGTCGACGAGCTGGGCCGGCTTCCCGGGATCGGCCCGAAGTCGGCTCAACGAATTGCCTTTCACCTCCTGGAGGTGCCCAAGGAGGAGGCTCTCCGCCTGGCGTCCACCATCGCCGAGGTGAAGGACCGCATCCGCCTCTGCGAGCGCTGCTTCAACGTCGGCGAGGGCGCCTTGTGCGCCATCTGCTCGGACTCCCGCCGTGACTCCACGATCGTGTGCGTCGTCGAGGATCCCCGCGACATCGTCGCGGTCGAGCGCACGCGGGAGTTCCACGGGTCCTATCACGTGCTCGGCGGAGCGCTGAACCCGATCGAAGGCATCGGGCCCGATCAGCTGCGCCTGCGTCCGCTCCTCGAGCGCCTGGCGCCGGAGGGTGTCGTCGAGGTCATCATCTGCACGAACCCCAACCTCGAGGGCGAAGCGACGGCGATGTACCTCGCCCGTCTCCTCGGGCCGCTCGGCGTGAAGGTGACGCGTATCGCCAGCGGCCTGCCAGTCGGTGGCGACCTCGAGTACGCCGACGAGCTGACGCTCGGCCGCGCCCTTGTCGGGCGCCGCGAGATGGCGAAATAGCCCCTTAGGGGATCGTGCGCAGGAGGGCGGCGTCCCCCTGCCCGCCGCCGCCACAGAGAGCGGCAGCACCGATGCCGCCGCCGCGGCGGCGAAGCTCGTGCAGGATCGTGAGGGCGAGACGCGCCCCTGACATCCCGATCGGGTGACCGAGGGCGATCGCCCCGCCATTGACGTTCACGACGTCATCCGGGATGGCGAGATCGTCGATGGAGGCGACCCCGACCGCAGCGAAGGCCTCGTTGATCTCGAAGAGGTCGACGTCGCCGAGCGTGAGGCTGGAGCGGGCGACGGCATTCAGGATGGCTCGCGAGGGCTGGGTGAGGAGCGAGGTGTCCGGTCCGGCCACCTGGCCGTAGGCGACGAGCTCGCCGAGGGGCGTGACGCCGAGCTGCTCCGCCTTCGCCCGCGACGTCACGACGAGAGCGGCCCCGCCATCGGAGATCTGGCTGGCGTTGCCGGCCGTGATCGTCCCGTCCTTGTCGAAGGCAGGCTTCAGCCTGGAGAGCGATTCCACCGTCGTCTCGGGCCGCACGCCCTCGTCGGTGTCGACGACGACCGGGTCCCCCTTGCGCTGCGGGACGTTCACGGCGACGATCTCGTCGGCGAAGCGGCCGTCCTTGATGGCCGCAGCAGCCCGCTCGTGCGACGTGGCGGCAAAGGCGTCCTGGCGCTCCCGGCTGATGCTGGCTCTGCCGGCGTAGCCCTCCGTCCCGGCGCCCATGGCGACGCGGTCGAAAGCGTCGAAGAGGCCGTCGTACATCATCGAGTCGACGACCTTCTGGTCGCCCGCCCGGTAGCCCGCCCGGGCGCCGGGGAGCAGGTAGGGCGCAGTCGTCATCGACTCCATGCCGCCGGCGACGACGATCTCGGCGTCGCCGGCCTGGATGAGGAGGTCGGCGAGATAGAGGGCGTTCAGGCCGGAGAGGCAGACCTTGTTGATCGTGGTCGCCGGCACGGTCATCGGGATTCCCGCTTTCACGGCCGCCTGCCGGGCCGTGATCTGGCCCTGGCCGGCCTGCAGCACCTGGCCCATGAAGACGTAGTCCACCTCGGTCGGCTGCACGCCCGCCCGCTCGAGCGCTGCGGCGATGGCGATGCCTCCCAGATCCATGGCGGTGAAGCCCGCGAGGGCTCCGGCGAGCTTGCCGATCGGCGTGCGGGCCCCTGCGACGACGACGGATCCGGGCATCTGACCCTCCTGGGTGCTGGATGGAACGGGGCCGAACGATCGGCCCTCGAAGCGCCGCCGAGCCTACCGTCCGACGCCCTCGCCTGGCACCTTCGAAGGGTCAAATGACCAAGTAGTAGCCTCCGGGCATGGAAGCCATCCGCGACGCCATCCTTGCCGGCGCACCGGGCGAGGAGCTTGCCGCACTGGCACTTCCCGAGTCCTATCGGGCGGCCTTCGTCCGCAAGGACGAGCAGGACATCTTCGCCGGCCTCTCCTCCCGCGAGAAGGACCCCCGCCGCTCCCTCCACGTGGAGGAAGTACCCGTGCCCGCCCTTGCACCCGACGAGTGCTGCATCGCCGTCATGGCGAGCTCCATCAACTTCAACACGGTGTGGACCTCGATCTTCGAGCCGCTCCCGACTTTCTCGTTCCTCGAGCGGCTGGGCCGCGAGAGCGAGTGGGGCAAGCGCCACGACCTCCCCTATCACGTCGTCGGCTCGGACGCCTCCGGCGTCGTGCTGCGGGTCGGCTCTGCGGTGCGCGACTGGAAGCCGGGCGACCGCGTCGTCGTCCACTGCAACTACGTCGACGCCCAGGACCCGCGGGCGCACGACGACGCCATGATGGCGTCGAACCAGCGGATCTGGGGTTTCGAGAGCAACTTCGGGGGGCTGGCCGACCTGTCTGTCGTACGAGCCAACCAGCTGCTTCCTAAACCGGAGCACCTGAGCTGGGAAGAAGCCGCCGTCAACGCCCTCTGCAACTCGACGTCCTACCGGATGCTCGTCTCGCACAACGGGGCCGCCATGAAACAAGGCGACGTCGTCCTCGTCTGGGGCGCCACCGGCGGCCTCGGCGGCTATGCGGTCCAGTACGTGCTGAACGGTGGCGGCATCCCTGTCGGCGTCGTCAGCTCGGCCTCGAAGGCCAAGCTGCTGGAAGGACTCGGGTGCGAGGCCGTCATCGACCGCGCCGACAAGGCCTACCGTTTCTGGGCCGACGAGCACACCCAGGACGAATCCGAGTGGCGCCGTCTCGGCAAGGACATCCGTGCCCTCGTCGGTGAAGACCCGGACATCGTCTTCGAGCACCCGGGCCGCCAGACGATGGGAGCCTCCGTCTTCGTCGCCAAGCGGGGGGGCGTCATCGTGACGTGCGCCGCCACCTCCGGCTACATGATCGAGTACGACAACCGTCACCTCTGGATGAAGCTGAAGTCCATCAAGTCGTCTCACTTCGCCAACTACCGGGAGGCCTGGGAGGCGAACCGCTTGATCCGCTTGGGGAAGATCCAGCCGATCCTGTCAGCCGTCTACCCGCTGTCCGAAGTCGGGGAGGCCGCCTCGCAGGTGCACTACAACCTGCACGAGGGGAAGATCGGCGTCCTCTGCCTGGCGCCCTCCGAAGGGCTCGGCATCGCCGATCCCGAGCTGAGGGACAAGGTGGGGGAGGACAAGATCACGATGTTCCGCAGGCTGGGGGCGTGAGCGTGCCGGGTTTCGAATTGACGGAGATCGACCATGTCGCCATGGCCGTACGCGACCTCGATGCAGCGATTGCCTGGTATGGCGAGACGCTCGGCGCCACGGTGTCGCACCGAGAGCGGATCGAGAGCGACGGCGTCGAGGAAGCCCTCTTGAAGGTGGCCGACTCCTACGTGCAGCTGCTGACGCCGACCCGCGACGACTCGCCCGTCGCCAAGTACCTGGAACGCCGCGGCGAGGGCATTCATCACGTCGGTTTCCGGGTGACCGACTGCGCTGCCGCCCTCGAGTCCATGCGCGCCGCCGGCGCCACGACGATCGACGAGGCTCCTCGGCCGGGCTCGCGAGGCACGACGGTCGCCTTCGTGCATCCCAAGAGCGCCTTTGGGGCCTTGATCGAGCTCGTGCAGGAGTAGGGCGCCGACCTCTGCCTGTCGAATCGGTCGGTAATGGCGAGAAGCCACCTGCCGAGATAGGCCTGCCCGCCCCGGGGGGTCGCGCCCGCCGGCGTCAAATCTCGGAGAGAGACCAGCGGCTCAGTGCCTCGCCGACGTCGGCTCGTCGGGCCTCGTCCCATCTGACGGCCGGGTCGGGCTCGAGGAATGCCGAGGCGATGCCCGTGAGGCCCATGGCTGCGAGGGACCATTCGCCCGTGCCGGTCGCCCCGAACGGCCGTGCCTGGATGCGATCGGCGGCGAGACCGGGCGTAGAGAGGGCCATGATGACGAGCCCGCGCATCGTGGCGCTGAGCAGCGTGGCCATGGTCTCGAAGGTGACGCCGAGCTCGGGCTTCAACCGGTAGCCGAACAGTGTCGTCAGCCCTTCCCAGGCCCTCGCCACGCGCGCCGTGCGGTCGTGCTCGGACTGCGCCAAGGCCGCCTGCACCTGGTCGCGTAGGGCGCCGTCGGCGAGGCTCATGAAGGTGGCGTGAAGGGCGAGGTAGGTTCGCCACGCCGGCGACTCGTACATGAGCCGGAAGTCGAGGAGCGCCAGTTGCCGGCAGAGCTCGATGACGAGGTCGTGGCGCCCCTCAGGTGTCACGAACCAGTCGAGGTGCTGGGTCACGACCGTCCTCATGAGCGCTGTCTCCTCGTCGACGATCGCCGGCGTGGCGTCCTTGGCGAGCGCCTCCACGAGATCGCTGAAGAAGAGGTCCTTGTACGGCCAGCGGCGGTAGACGGCGCTCCGCGAGACGTCGGCATCCCGGATGACGTCTTCGAAGCTGATGTGCTCGAGGCTCACCGTCAAGCCGGTGAGGTTCACCATGTCGACGGCTGCCTGCAGCATGCGCTGCTCGGTCTCCCGGTCCGACAGCCGGCGCCGGCGGCGGGCGAGCCCGGTCGGGGATCCTTCGGCGTGCTCCCTCATGTTGTCCTCGTCTTTGGGGCTTAGTACTCTATATTTCAAGTTTGGTATCTGACATCTTAAGCTCTACACACCGAGGATGGGTGGCAAACCCGAGATCCCAGTTCGGAAGGAAGGCGACACGATGCGGAGCGGGCTTTTCTCAGACGACCAGTTGCGGGCCATGTATGCCGGCGGCCGGGGCGACGGGCTGGCGCGTGGCTTCTCGCGCGTGTGGGCGGCCGTGTTCGGCCTGGGGCTGGCACCGAGGCGCTGGGTGACCCTCGAGGTCCGCGGCCGCCGCACCGGGCGACTCGGTCGCTTCCCTCTCGGCATGGCCGACTGGAACGGCGAGTGGTACCTCGTGCCGATGCTCGGCGAGCAGTGCAATTGGGTCCGGAACGTGCGCGCCGCCGGCGGGCAGGCGGCACTGCGGCGCCGGCACGCCGTGGCGTGCCGGCTCGTCGAACTGCCGGTGAGCGAGCGCCCGCCGATCATCAAGCGATATCTCGAGACGGTGCCCGGGGCGCGACCGCACATCCCCGTCGACCGGCACGCCCCCCTGCGGGACTTCGAGGCCATCTCAGACAGCTATCCCGTCTTTCGGGTCGTCCTTCCCCTCGGCGGTGCGAAATGACCGAGGAGACGAGCGGGCAGATGCCCGCCGAGCGCCCGCCGAGCCCATCCCGCAAGCGCCGCCACTGGTGGCGTTGGATCCTCGCCGCCGTCGCCGCCCTCCTCGTGCTCGGCGTGGCGGGCGTCGTCGTTGCCGTCGACCTGCAACCGACACTCGCCCCGCTGGCGCTGCCGGCCGCGGCAGCCAGCGCACCCGTCGGCCCGATCGAGGGCACGTGGGAGGTCGCCGCCGGGTCACTGGCGGGTTTCCGCCTGCGGGAAACCGTCCTGTGGGCGAGCAACGACGTTGTCGGCAGGACGAATGAGCTCAGCGGCACCGTCACGATCTCCGGCGACGAGGTCATCGCAGCATCGTTCAGCGTCGACCTCGTCGCCATCACGGTGCAGGGCAAGACGCAGCCAGAGCTCGAGACGAGCCTCGACACCCGGCTCCATCCCTACGCCACGCTCAGGCTCACACAGCCGGTGAGGCTGAGCCCGGCTTCGACGGCGGGTGCCGTCATCACCGCCACGGCGGTCGGTCAGCTCTCCATGCACGGGACCTCGCGTCCGGTGACCTTCCTGCTCTCTGCCCGACGCGACGGAGCGGTTCTGCAGGCGGCGGGCTCGATCCCTGTCGCACTCAGCGACTGGGGCGTCGAGGGACCGGCCGGCTTCGGATTCCTCGGCTCGCTGGCCGATCACGGCGTGGCCGAGTTCCTCCTCGTCTTGCGCCGGCAGTAACGGCCCCTCCGGCGGTGGTGCCGAACCTTGGCGTGCCGAATCGGTCGAAAATGGTAAGAAACCACATGCCACGGTGCCCTGCCACGCCGCCGGCGAGACGCTCGCCTCGTTGACGGAGCGATCGACGGCGAGACGACCGGGTGCGCCGGTAGCCTTCCGCCATGGCCGACGAAACGACCGCGGATCTCACACTCCTCGCCGATGCCGTCGAGACGGAGCGAGTCGTCATCCACGACCACTCGATGACGGCCCGGTTGAAGGCGCTCGAAGAGGAGAAGGCGCACGCCCGCAACCCGGGCAGTGAGCGCTCGATCCAGAACCACCGCTCCAAGGGCAAGATGCTGGCACGCGAGCGCCTCGACTACCTGCTCGACGACGGGTCTTTCCAGGAGCTCGACCTCCTCGTCCGCCACCGCTCCCATGGCATGGGGCTCGAGCGGAGCCGGCCCTACACCGACGGTGTCATCACTGGCTTCGGCACGATCGACGGGCGGCGTGTCTGCATCTACAGCCAGGACTTCACCGTCTTCGGCGGTGCGCTCGGAGAGGCGCACGCCGAGAAGATCCACAAGCTCATGGAGCTGGCCCTCGACGTCGGCGTGCCCATCATCGGCCTGAACGACGGCGGTGGAGCCCGTATCCAGGAGGGTGTCGTCGCCCTGCACGGCTACGGGGGCATCTTCTACCGCAACGTGCTCGCTTCAGGCGTCGTGCCGCAGATCAGCGTCATCCTCGGGCCGTGCGCCGGCGGCGCCGTCTACTCACCTGCCATGACGGACTTCATCTTCATGGTGCACGAGACGAGCCACATGTTCATCACCGGCCCGGACGTCGTGAAGACCGTCACCGGCGAGGAGGTCACCCTCGAACAGCTCGGCGGTGCCATGAGCCACGCCACGCGCTCGGGCGTGGCGACCTTCGTGTCCGCCGACGAGAAGGCCTGTCTCGACGACGTGCGTTACCTGCTGTCGTTCCTTCCTTCCAACAACCTCGAGATGGCGCCCATGAACGAGCGGCCCGACGACGCCGAGGCGCTCGTGGAGGAGCTCCGCGACATCGTGCCGCCGAGCTCCAACCAGCCCTACGACATGCGCAAGGTCATCCAGGCGATCGTCGACGACGGCGAGTACATGGAGTACTTCCCGCACTGGGCCATGAGCTTGACGTGTGGCTTTGCACGCATCGGGGGGCGGGCCGTCGGGATCGTCGGCAATCAGCCGGCCGTGCTGGCCGGCGTGCTCGACATCGACTCGTCGGAGAAGGGCGCTCGTTTCGTGCGCACCTGCGACGCCTTCAACCTGCCGCTCGTCACCTTCGTCGACGTCCCCGGCTTCATGCCGGGGACCGACCAGGAGTACGGCGGCATCATCCGTCACGGCGCCAAGCTGCTGTACGCCTATTGCGAGTCGACCGTGCCCCGCATCCAGGTCATCACGCGGAAGGCCTATGGCGGTGCCTACGTCGTCATGGACTCGAAGTCGATCGGAACGGACTTCGCCTTCGCCTGGCCGTCCGCCGAGCTTGCGGTCATGGGCCCGCAGGGCGCCGTCGAGATCGTGTATCGGCGCGAGCTCGCCGACTCGGGCGACCCGGTGGCGCGGCGGGCCGAGCTCGTCGAGGACTACACCGGCCGTTACGCCAACCCGTATGTGGCAGCCGAGCGCGGCTATGTCGACGACGTCATCGACCCGGCGGACACGCGGCGGGTCATCGTCCGCAGCCTCGACCTGCTCGCCTCGAAGCGCGAGGAGCTTCCCCACCGCAAGCACGGGAACATCCCACTGTGACGGCGCCGGCGACGGGGGCCGCCGAGCTTGGGCTGGGCGCCCCGCAGCCAGTCGTTCCCGGCGCTCTCAGCGCACCTCCGGAAGTCGTAGCCGCCATCGCCGCCGCCGTGGAGGCCTGCTGGCCCCGCCCGCAGCTGCCGACGAGCGGGGAGCGAGGCGCTCCGGAGTACGTCTGGCGCATGTCCGGTCGCTGGTGGAACAAGCCGGTCGCCCGCCGCCGCGACCGACCGTGGTCCGATCACCGCTGAGCGCTGAGCGCTGACGAGGGGCTGCCTAGCTCCCGGAGAAGGTGACGTGACCGTCACCGGCCGTCACGTGGAAGGTGACGGCGCGGACGGTGCCGATCTGGCTCAAGCTCGTGATCCCGAACAGTGGCGGCACCCCGAGAGAGGTGTCAGAGACGACCGAGCTCGAGTCGGGCCGCTGCGTCGTGACGATGACCCAGTCCGAGTGGCTCTGGGAGTCAGTCGTGGCGGGCAAACCGGTGAGCTCGACGACCCAGACGGGCGCGTTGCCGGCGATCCCCGAGACGGTGCTCAGCATCTGCGGGCGTGTGAGCGACTCGAGAGCCGCCACCGATGTCTCCGTCCACGTGCCCTCGATCGTCCTCGATTGCCGCAAGTAGGCGCTGTCGTCCTGGAATCGCTCTGCCAAGTCGCTGTGGACGGCGTCGTCGACAAGCGGTGAGAGGGACGTTGGGGCGCTCGGGGCGATCCAGGCTTCGTGCACGGGACCGACCCGCCCGAGGCGATCGCCGAAGGCCGCCAACCCGGGCGGGTTCCCGAGCCAGCTGTACTGCTCTGCTCCCGTCTGCCCGAGGGCAAGCAGCCAGAGGGTGCTGGAGCCGCCATTCGGATTGCCCAGTTGGAAGCCGCCCTCGTACTCGACGATCCACACGGGGGTCGCCGCCGCGGCGGTCGCGATCGACCACCAGTCCTGCGTCGTCAGCCTTGACCCCACGATGTGACGGAACGCCCCTGCCGTCGTCTCGACGAACAGCGCCGGTGTCGGCGGATAGGGCTCGTGGTTGGCGCTGGCGTCACGTTCGAGAGTGGCGGCGATCGAGGTGGGCAGGGGCAGGTAGGGAGGCGGTGTCGCCGGCGCCGTCAGCATGACGGTGTGCACCGTCCCGAGCCGGCTCAGGTCGCTGATGTCGCCCCACTCGCGTCCGACCAGGTTTCCGATGACTCCGCCCGTCGTCGCTTGCGGCTGAGCTACATAGAAGTTCCAGAACTCACGAAAGATGTCGTTCTTGTCACCCGGATCGCCGTAGAAGGTTCCCCGCATGTCTGCCACCCACACTGGTGTCGAGGCAGGCAGCTCGACGTAGAGGGGAAAGGCATCCCCGGACACAGCACGCAGCTTCGCCAGCGTCGTTCTCAGCCAGAGGATCGGCTCTGTCGGATACGGATCGGCTGCGTTGTCCGCTTCGCTCTTGAGCGACGCCAGCATCTGTGCCGGCATCTGCGGCCCACCGTGGGCAGGGCTGCTACCCGTCGGGCGGTGTCCCTCGACCGCAGCGACGAGCCCGACGGCGAGGGCGGCGACGAGCACGATGCTGGCGGCGACACGAAGTGACCACGGGACCTGACGGACGTTGACTTCGCGCCGCGTCCGAGGGGCCTCGAGCTGCAAGGGCACGTCGGGCGCCATCCCCGCCTGTTCGGGCACGCTGGCGTCAGCAACAAGATCGAGCAAGAACACCAGCTCCTCGATCTCGGCGTTCACGTCGTCAGTGAGCTCGGCGTCGAGATCGATGTCGACAGCCGGGGACCCAGCCGGAGCGCCGCGGCGCGAGGAGATCCACTCGTCGATGCCGCGGTCGAGCGCCAGCTCGACGTCGTGCGGTGACCGGTTCATGACTTCTCCCTTTGGGCCATCGTTGGGCGCGCCCAGCCCTGTGCGGTGAGATCGGCGCGCAGCGTGACAAGAGCTCGGTGCTGGATCTGGCGGACGGCCGCCGGCGTCCGTCCGATCAGCCGAGCGGTCTCCTCCGAGGAGCGCCCTTCCACGACGCGCAGCTGCAGCACGTGCCGCTTCTCCTCGTCGAGCCGTCCCAGAGCTGCCCGGACGAGCTCACCCTCGAGACGGGAGACGGCCAAGGCGTCGGCCGCCTGGGCGGTGCCGTCCTCGCCGGCAGCCAGGCGCACCGCGCCGTGGGCGGCGCGGCCCTCGCGCTTCCAGCGGTCCTGCACAAGGTTGCGGGTAACGGTGTTCAGGTAGGCGCCGCCCCCATCGCCCGAGCTCTCGAGGCGATCCTTGTGGGCGAGCGTCCTGACGAACGCGTCATGCGTGAGGTCGTCGGCGTCGTTACGGCGCCCCAGTCTCACGAGGCGGCGGCGCAGTCCGGACCGTTGCTGCCGATAGAGCTCGGCGATGTCGACCGGAGCGCTCTCGCTACTGTCGCCGGCTGCCCGACGGCCGCCCTCTGGCGTGGCACCCTTGGCTGCGGAGTTGAGTTCGTCGCCCGAACTGGCGGCGCTTGGTTCCGTCCTCACGTCAGTACTAACGACGGTGGGCTCGCGTTGTGACGGCGGTCGTGACGACGACGAGGCGCCGCCCCCGAGCAGCTGGCCAAGGTGGCCGCGGTCAGGCCCGCTCCCGGTACCTCGAAACCAGTCCGGCCATCTCGACGAGGATTTCGCCGATCATGAAGTCCTTCGGCGTGTAGACGGCGGCCACGCCGGCCCCCAGCAGCTTTGCCTGGTCCTGCTCGGGGATGATGCCACCGACGATGACGGGGGCCTCCACCCCGCGAGCACGCAGCTGCTCGAGGATCTCCGGCACCAGCTCGAGGTGGCTGCCCGAGAGGATGGAGATGCCGACGACGTCGACGTCCTCATCGAGGGCGGCGGCGGCGATCTGCTCGGGTGTGAGGCGGATCCCGTCGTAGACGACCTCGAAACCCACATCCCTCGCCGCCACGGCGATCTGCTCGGCACCGTTGGAGTGCCCGTCGAGGCCGGGCTTTGCGACGAGGAGCCGGAGCGGCCCACCGCGCACCGACCGCACGGCCTCCGCCGCCAGCCGCAGCTCGGCCCCTCGGTGCCCGATGCCGCCGGCCACCCCCGTGGGGGCCCGGTACTCGCCGAAGATGGCCCGCAGCGCTCCCGCCCACTCGCCGGTCGTACCGCCGGCGTGGGCGAGGGCGATCGTCGCCGGCATGAGGTTCTCGCCCGATTCGGCCACGCGCTGCAGCTCGTCGAGCGCCGCCCGGTGGGCGGTGGCGTCGCGTGCCGCCCGCCAGGAGGCGACGTCGGCCCGCAGCTCCGCCTCGATGGCGGGATCCACCGTCAAGATGGAGGCGCCGGGGTCGCCCGCCTGGTGCAACGGCGACGGCTCGCTCTCGGCGTAGCAGTTGACGCCGACGACCCGCTGCTCACCCGACTCGATGCGGCGGAGGCGCTCGGCCTGCGAGGCGACGAGACGCGATTTCAGCTCCTCGATGGCCTCGAAGGCACCGCCGAGCGCCAGCACCTCCTCCAGCTCGGCCGAGGCAGCCTCGGCGATCTCGGCAGTCTTGGCCTCGACGACCGTGGAGCCGTCGAGCAGGTCGGGGTACTCGAGCAGATCCGACTCGAAGGCCAGCACCTGCTGGATGCGGAGTGACCACTGCTGGTCCCATGGCCGCGGGAGACCGAGGGCCTCGTTCCATGCCGGCAGCTGGATGGCGCGCGCCCGGGCGTCTCGCGAGAGCGTCACGCCGAGCATCTCGAGCACGATCCGCTGGATGTTGTTCTCGGGCTGCTGCTCGGTGAGGCCGAGCGAGTTGACCTGCACGCCGTAGCGCAGGCGCCGCAGCTTCGGGTCGGAGACGGCGTAGCGGGTGGCACAGATGCCGTCCCACAGCCGGGAGAAGGCCCGCATCTTGCAGGTCTCCTCGACGAACCGCAGCCCGGCGTTCACGAAGAAGCTGATCCGCCCCACGACCTGTGGCATCTCGCTGGCCGGCACTTGGCCGGAGTCCCGCACGGCGTCGAGGACGGCGATGGCAGTCGAGAGGGCGTAGGCCACTTCCTGCACCGGCGTCGCCCCGGCCTCCTGCAGGTGATAGGAGCACACGTTGATGGGGTTCCAGCGGGGGACGTGCCGCACCGTGTAGGCGACGAGGTCGACGGTGCAGCGCAGGCTGGCCGCTGGCGGGAAGATGTAGGTGCCCCGCGAGAGGTACTCCTTCACGAGGTCGTTCTGCGTCGTGCCCGCAAGCACGGCCGGGTCGACGCCGTGGCGTTCGGCGTTGGCGACATAGCAGCCGAGCAGCCAGGGCGCCGTGGCGTTGATCGTCATGGAGGTGTTCATCTCCCCGACGGGGATGCCGTCGAGGAGCTGCGACATGTGGCCGAGGTGAGCGACGGGGACACCGACCTTGCCGACTTCGCCGGCCGCCTCCGGCGAGTCGGGGTCGTAGCCGATCTGTGTCGGCAGGTCGAAGGCGATCGAGAGGCCCGTCTGGCCCTTGGCGAGGTTCTTGCGGTACAGCTCGTTGGAGGCGGTGGCCGACGAGTGGCCGGAGTACGTCCGCATCACCCAAGGCTGGTCGGTCATGGTAAGCCCAGCCTACCGGGGGTGCCTACGAGCGTTGATAGCCGTAGAAGCCCTCGCCCGTCTTCCTTCCCAGCCGCTCGGCCGCCACCATGCGTCGCAGCCGGGGCACGGCGGCGTAGTTCGGGTCACGGTGCTCGTCGTAGAGGGCGTCCAGGATGGCGACGGAGGTGTCGAGGCCCACGAGGTCGAGGAGGGCGAAGGGCCCCATCGGGAAGCCGCAGCCGCCCTTCATGGCCTCGTCGATGTCCTCCATGGAGGCGACGCCCTGGTCGAGGAGTCGCACGGCGTTGTTCAGGTACGGGAAGAGCAGGGCGTTCACGACGAATCCCGCCTGGTCCTTCACGACGATCGCCGTCTTCCCGCACGCCTCGGCGAATGCCTTCGCCTCCTCGATCGTCTCATCCTCGGCCGTGATCGGTCGCACGATCTCGACGAGCGACATCAACGGTGCCGGGTTGAAGAAGTGGATGCCGCACACCTTCTCGGGGCGGCCGGTCTCCATCGCCATCTGCACGACGGCAAGTGTCGAGGTGTTCGTCGCCAGCAGCGTGTGGTCCCGGCAGATGCGGTCGAGCTCGGAGAAGACGTGCCGCTTCGTGGCGAGGTCCTCCACGACGGACTCGATCACGAGATCGCAGTCGGCCAGCTCGTGCATGTCGGACGTCGCCCTGATCCTCCCGATCACCTCGGCCCGCTCCTCGCCCGTGAGGGTGCCCTTGTCGACGCGCTTTGCGAGCGAACGATCGACCCGAGCGACCGTCCCCTCGGCCGTCGCCAATTCGCGAGACCGCAGGACGACGTCGTGGCCCGCCAAGGCAGCACATTCAGTGATGCCGCCTCCCATAATCCCGGAGCCGACAACACCGACGCGCTTCACCGTCATGGACAAAGGTTACTTGTGAGTAGGTCCGAGCGCATCTTCGCTCGAAGGGGGCGCGCCCGGCACATCCGAACACCCGTTCGGATACACTGCCGGACGTGCCAGAGGCCCACCGAAGCGAGTCGGCGCCGGAGCGGTCGGACGCCGCGGCGGGCTTCCACCCGGCCGTGGCGGAGTGGTTTCGCCGCACGTACCCGGCGGGTGCGACGGAGGCGCAAGCGCTCGGCTGGGGTGCGGTGGCTGCCGGCCAGGACACGCTCATCGCAGCACCGACCGGCTCGGGCAAGACGCTGGCGGCCTTCCTCGTGGCCATCAATCGCTGCTACCAGGCGGCAGCCTGGGGCGAGGGCCGTCGCGGCACCGACGTCGTTTACGTCTCGCCGCTGCGGGCGCTCACCGTCGACGTGGCGCAGAACCTCGAGCGCCCGCTCGCAGAGATCGCCGAGGTGGCGCGTGAGCTCGGCCACGCCGTGCCGGATGTGCGCGTCGCCGTGCGCAACGGGGACACGCCGCAGGCCGACCGCGCCGCCATGATCCGCAACCGGCCGGAGATCGTCGTCACGACGCCCGAGTCGCTCTACCTGCTGCTGACGTCCATGCGCGGCCGCGAGCTGCTCGGGACGGTGCGCACCGTCATCGTCGACGAGATCCATGCTTTGGCGCGCGACAAGCGCGGCTCTCACCTTGCCCTCAGCCTCGAGCGCCTCGATGCCGTCGTGTCCGCTCACCGGGCTGCAGCAGCCGAGGCGCCCACGCTGGCGGCACCGGCCGGTCCGAGCGCCGGCGCCGGCTGCGACGACGGCCGCCCCGTGAGGATCGGCCTCTCGGCCACGCAACGGCCCATCTCGACGATCGCCCGCTTGCTCGTCGGTTCCGGCCCCGGGCGAACGACCGAGGATGGAAGCCCCCGCTGCACGGTCGTCGACGTCGGCCACCGGCGCGCCCTCGACGTCGCCATCGAGCTCCCGGACGACGAGCTCGGCGCCGTGTCCACCCACGAGCAGCTTGCCGCCGTGCTCGAACGTATCGCCGCCCACATCAGGAGCCGCCAGACGACGCTCGTGTTCGTCAATACGAGGCGAATGGCCGAGCGCGTCGCCCACCGGCTCGGCGAGCTCGTGGGGGAGGATCTCGTGCAGGCGCACCACGGCAGCCTGTCGATGGAGCGGCGCCTGCGGGTGGAGAGCCGCCTGCGTGCCGGCGACCTGAAGGCGGTCGTGGCCACGGCCTCGCTCGAGCTCGGCATCGACGTCGGCCCCGTCGAGCTCGTCTGCCAGCTCGGCTCCCCGCGGGCCATCTCGACCTGGTTGCAACGCGTGGGGCGCGCCCAGCACCACGTCGGCGGGATCCCGACGGGGCGCCTCTACCCCCTGACGCGCGACGAGCTCGTCGAGTGCACGGCGCTGTTCGCGGCGGTGCGACGGGCCGAGCTCGACGCCACCGTGCCGCCGGTGGCGCCGCTCGACATCCTCGCCCAGCAGATCGTGGCCGAGGTGGCAGCCGCCGGCCCGGAGGGCATCGAGGTGGGGACGCTCCTGCGGCTCGTGACTGGGGCGACGCCGTACGCCGCCCTCGCCCGGGAGCGCTTCGACGAGGTCCTCGAGCTCGTCACCGAAGGCGTCGTGACGGGCCGGGGCCGCCGAGGGGCCTACGTGCACCACGATCGCGTGAACGGCGTGCTGCGGCCGAGGCGGGGAGCCCGCTTGACGGCCACCACCTCCGGGGGCGCCATTCCCGAAGTGGCCGATTACCGCGTCTTGCTCGAACCCGACGAGACCTTCGTCGGCACCGTCAACGAGGACTGGGCGATCGAGTCCATGGCGGGCGACGTCTTCCTGCTGGGCAGCCACACGTGGCGCATCCGGCGGATCGAGTCGGGCACCGTGCGCGTCGTGGACGCCGAAGGGGCCTCGCCCTCGGTGCCGTTCTGGCTCGGGGAGGCACCGGCGCGCACCGACGAGCTCTCTCGTTCGGTGTCGCTGCTGCGAGAGGAGCTGGGACGCCGGCTCGAGACGTCGGTGGCGGCTGCCGTCGGCTGGCTACAGGAAGCCGCCGGCGTCGATGCCGCTGTTGCCGAGCAGGTCGTCGCTTACCTTGCCACGGCCAAGGCCGAGCTCGGGGCGCTCCCCACGACGGACCGGCTCGTCGTCGAGCGCTTCTTCGACGACACCGGCGGCATGCAGCTTGTGCTGCACTCGCCGCGGGGTGCCCGTATCAACCGGGGCCTCGGCTTGACGCTGCGGAAGCGCTTCTGCCGGTCCTTCGACTTCGAGCTGCAGGCAGCCGCCAGCGACGACGCCGTCGTGCTCTCGCTCGGCCCGCAACACTCCTTCCCGCTCTCCGACGTCGTCGGCTACCTCGCCCCGGCGACGGTTCCCGACACGCTCGTGCAGGCCATGCTGCCGACGCCGATGTTCGGTGCCCGCTGGCGCTGGAACCTCTCACGGTCACTCGTCGCCCCCCGCTTTCGCGGGAGCCGGCACCTGCCTGCGGCCATCCAACGCATGGAGGCGGACGACCTCATGGCGGCCATCTTCCCGATGCTGGCCGCCTGCCAGGAGAACGTCTCCGGACCGATCGTCATCCCCGATCACCCCGTTGTCCGCCAGACCGTGGACGACTGCTGCACGGAGTCGATGGATCTCAGCGGGCTCCTCTCGTTCCTGGAGGCGTTGCGGGCCGGCGAGGTCGAGACCCGCTTCGTCGACTCCGTCGCCCCGTCGATCCTCTCCGAGGAGATCCTCAACGGGCGCCCCTATACCTTCCTCGACGACGCCCCCCTCGAAGAGCGCCGCACGCGGGCTGTGCAGCTCCGCCGCGGCGTGCCCGTGCAGGCGTCCGACCTCGGGCACCTCGATCCGGCCATCGTCGCCATGGTCGCCGATCAAGCCCGCCCCGAGCTGCGCGACGCCGAGGAGCTGCACGACCTGCTCGACTCCCTCGTGCTGGCCGAGCCCGCACCGCACTGGGAGTCGTGGTTCCGGCGCCTCGCGGCTGACGGCCGCGCCCTCGAGGTCCGTCTCGGCGCCGCCGAGACATCCGGCGACGCAGCGCCGCCGGCGCCGGACGGCCACCGCTGGGCCGTGACAGAGAGGCGGGCGGCCATCGAGGCGCTCGTTCCGACCGCCGTCTTCTCGCCGGACGGGCGGCTCGTGGCTGCCGGCGATGTCGCGCCACGTGCCGAGGACGTGCTCGTCGATGCCGTCCGCGGTCATCTGGAGGTGAGCGAGCCGCTCACGGTCGAGGATCTCGCCTGGCGCGTCGGCATCGGGGGATGGCGCCTCGGCGAGATTCGCACCGCCATCGCCCGCCTCGAGGCGGAGGGTTCGGTCCTGCAGTGCCACGTCGGCGACGACCCGAAGGACCGCTACTCCGCCCGCCGTCTCCTCATGCGCATCCACGCCGCCGCCCGCGACCGGTCCCGACGCTCCGTGGAGGCGGTGTCGGCGCAGCAGTTCATGCGGTTCCTCGTCGCCTGGCAGCACGTCGGTCCCGGGCACCGCCTCGTCGGCTCGGGTGGCCTCTCCGAGGTCATCGAGCAGCTGCAAGGCGTGGAGGCCGCCGTCGACTCGTGGGAGTCGGCCATCTTGCCGGCCCGTGTCGCCGGCTACCAGGCAGCGCTGCTCGACGAACTGTGCAACCGGGGCGAGGTCGGTTTCGGGCGTCTCGCATTGCGGACAGCCGAACCGCTCACCGGACTGTCCGACGCGGCTGACCGGCGACGCCCGGGGGCGACGCCCTCGCCGGCCACCCCGGTGGGGTTCTTCCGGCGGGAGGATCTCAACTGGCTGCTCGCCGCGATCCGGGCGGGCGCCGCACCGGAGGCGCCGACGCTCGGAGCCTCCGCCGACGTCATCTCGGCCCTCGGCGAGCGGGGAGCGCTCTTTTTGACCGACCTTTGCTCGGTCACCGGTCGCATGCCGATCGAGGTGGCGGACGCCCTGTGGGACGGCATCGCCCGCGGGCTCGTCACGGCCGACGGGTTCCAGGCGGTGCGGTCGCTGCTGGGGGGAAGGGCTCGACTCGGCCACCTCGTGCGCGACCCGGCTTCGAGCAGCACGCTCCCGGCGGGACGAAGCCGTCAGGGCCTCCCGCGTCCGGGCCGTCCGCGGCCCCGTGTCAGGCCGGCCTTGACGGGCGGACGATGGACGCTGCTCGGTGGCGGCCTGGGCGGCCAGGACGACGCCGCGGAGACGGTGCTGGCCGGGTCGGCGGCCGAGGGCTATGACGCCGACGAGCTGGCGGAGGCGATGGCCGGCCAGCTGCTCCACCGCTGGGGCGTCGTCTTCCGCGATCTCGTCGTGCGGGAGCTGATCGGCATCGGCTGGCGGGACGTGCTCTGGGCGCTCCGGCGCCTGGAGGCGCGGGGAGTCGTGCGCGGCGGCCGCTTCGTGAGCGGGTTCACGGGCGAGCAGTTCGCCCTTCCCGAGGCGTACGACCAGCTGCGGTCGGTCGCCGGCAGGGCGGCGGAGGGTCACACGGTCCGCCTCTCGGCAGCCGATCCGCTCAACCTCACCGGCGTGATCCTGCCGGGCCCTCGCATCCCAGGGATCCGGACGCGGACGGTCGTCGTCACAGACGGCGCCATCTCCGACGCCACGACCGAGACGGCGCCGGGCAACTCCGGCGCCACCGGGCGCGCCGGCTGAGCGCACTCGGCGCCCTCGCCCCGGGCGATTGCGAGGTCAGCGGTTGAGTCCGCAACACAGGGACCGAGCGTTAAGGTCGGTGCCTCCCCGACCCTGAGTTTTCTCGGGGCTTTCGACCCTGAGGTGCCTCAGGGATGCCACCGCTTCGACGAGATCGACACGCGAGGCTGACAACGGGCGCGCCATGGGCGGTGCCCGAGGAACGACCGAGGAGGAGGACGGACACTGATGATGGTCACCGGCGAGGCACAGCCCGGCGCACCAGCGCCTCTTGCACCGCCCGCGGCGCGAGCGGTGGATCTCGTGAAGACCTACGGCAAAGGTGACGCCGCCGTGCGCGCCCTCGACGGCGTCAACGTCGAATTCGAGCGTGCCCGCTTCACGGCTGTCATGGGACCGTCCGGTTCGGGCAAGTCGACGCTCATGCACTGCATGGCCGGGCTGGACGCCCCGACGTCAGGGCGCTCCTTCGTCGGCGACGTCGAGATCGGCACGTTGGACGACTCCGGCCTGACGCGGATGCGCCGCGACCGCATCGGCTTCGTCTTCCAGTCCTTCAACCTCGTCCCCACCCTGACGGCGGCCGAGAACATCGAGCTGCCCGCCGACCTTGCCGGCCAGAAAGTCGATCCTTCGTGGTTCGACTTCCTCGTCGACCAGCTGGCGATCCGCGACCGCCTCTCTCACCGACCGAACGAGCTCTCCGGTGGCCAGCAGCAGCGAGTCGCCTGTGCGCGGGCGCTCATCGGCCGCCCGGACCTCATCTTCGCCGACGAGCCGACCGGCAACCTCGACTCGAATTCGTCCGCCGAGATGCTCACGTTCATGAAGCGGTCCGTCACCGACTTCGGCCAGTCGATCGTCATGGTCACCCACGACCCCCGCGGGGCGGCCTTTGCCGACCGCGTCGTCTTCCTGGCCGACGGGAAGGTCGTCGGTGAGCTGATCGCACCGACGGCAGACTCCGTGCTCGAGCAGATGAAGCAGCTGAGCGCCTGAGATGTGGAAGGCGACGATCAAAGGGCTGCTCGCCCACAAGCTGCGGCTCGCGTTGACGGGCCTCGCCATCGTGCTCGGCGTGACGTTCGTGTCGGGCACGCTCGTGCTCACCGACACGCTCAAGAACACCTTCAACACCCTCTTCGGCCAGGTGTACCAGAACATCGACTTCGAGGTGCGGGCGACGGCCGCCTTCTCACAAGGCGGGCAGGCCGTTCGCAAACCGATCCCGCAGTCGATCGCCGCCACGGTCGCCTCCGTGCCCGGCGTCCAGTACGTCTCCGGTGTCGTTGAGGGTTACGCCCAGCTCGTCTCGCCGCAGGGCAAGGCGATCGGGAGCGGTGGGGCGCCCAACATCGGCCTCTCGTTCGACCCGAACCCGCAGCTCTCCGCCCTCCGCCTCGTTGCAGGCACCGGCCCCACGACCCCGAACGAGGTCGTGATCGACCAGGGCACGGCCGACAAGTACGGCTTCAGCCTCGGAGAGCGCATCCGCATCCTGCTGAGCGGTCCGCCCAAGGTCTTCACGATCACGGGGATCGCCAAGTTCGGCACGGCGAACAACCTCGCCGGGGCGACCATCGCCGCCTTCGACCTGCCCACCGCTCAGCAGCTGTTCAGTGAGGTCGGCCGCCTGGACGCCATCGAGGTGCTCGCCAAGCCCGGCGTGGACAAAGCACAGCTGCAGCACGCCATCGCCACCGTGCTGCCCGCCGGGGTGCAGGTCGTGACCGGTCAGACGGTGGCGAACGAACAGTCCAATGCCATCAACCAAGCCCTCTCGTTCTTCTCGACGGCGCTGTTGGTGTTCGCCTTCATCTCCCTCTTCGTTGGTGCTTTCACGATCTTCAACACGTTCTCGATCCTCGTCGGCCAGCGCACACGGGAGCTGGCGCTCTTGCGTATCCTCGGCGCCAACCGCCGCCAGATCTTCCGCTCCGTGCTCGTCGAGGCCACGATCCTCGGGCTCGTCGCCTCCCTCGTCGGCCTCGGCCTCGGTGTCCTCACGGCGATCGGACTGGAAGCGCTCCTGAAGGGCTTCGGCATCACGTTGCCGACCGGCCCGCTCGTCTTCGAATCGAGCACGGTCGTGGCTGCCCTCGTCGTCGGCGTCGGAGTGACGGTGGTCTCGGCGATCAGCCCGGCGCGCCGGGCGGTCCGCATCCCTCCGATCGCCGCCATGGCCGACTACCGCGGCAGCGAGGAGGAGTCGTCGCGGCGTCGCATCATCGTCGGGTGTGTCCTTGGTCTCGCCGGCGTCGTCGCCCTCGCCGTCGGCCTTGGCAAGCCGGCCATCCAGCTCGTCGGCGTCGGCGCCGTCGCCATCTTCATCGCCGTCGGCATGCTCGCCCCCCTCGTGGCGCGCCCGATGTCTAGTGTCATCGGCCGCCCGCTCGCCAACAGCGTGGCAGGCAAGCTGGGGCGGGAGAACTCGATGCGCAGCCCGCGCCGCACCGCCCAGACCGCCTCGGCGCTCATGGTCGGCTTGGCGCTCGTCTCCACGATGGCCGTCTTCGGGGCATCGCTCTCCAAGTCCGCCACGAGCAGCGTCGACGAGGCGGTGGACGCCGACTACATCGTGACGACGTCAGGCCTCGCCGGCTTCAGCACGTCGGTCGCCGCCACGGCCGCAGCGGTCGCGGGCGTCACGGCCGTCTCGAGCGTGTACGGCGGCGAGTTCGAGTTCGAGAAGTCGGTGACGAGCCTCACGGGCGTCTCTCCGGCCGAGGTCGGCCAGACCGTCATCCTGCGGGTGGCCTCCGGTACCGGCTCAGCCGCCCTCGCGAGCGGTGAGCTGCTGGTCGACACGACAACCGCCAACAGCGATCACCTCAGGGTCGGCTCGCTCGTGCCCGTCACCTTCGCCGAGACCGGCCGGCAGACGATGCGGATCGGCGGCATCTACAAGCCGAACGCTCTCCTCGGCAGCTATGCCGTGGGCGACGGCTTCTTCCGGGCGCACTTCAACGACCCGCTGCCCCTCGCCGTGCTCATCCGCACGTCGGCTGCCGCCAGCGCGGCGGGCGAGGCCGCCATCGTGGCAGCTCTGCACGCCTACCCGAACCTCACGATCCAGACGCAGGCGCAGTTCGAGAAGTCGCAGCAGAAGTCCGTCGACACGCTCCTCGGCCTCGTCTACGTCCTGCTGGCGCTCGCCATCCTCATCGCCCTCATCGGCATCGTGAACACCCTCATGCTCTCCGTCTTCGAGCGCACCCACGAGATCGGCCTCCTCCGTGCCGTCGGCATGCGGCGGCGCCAGGTGCGGGCGATGATCCGGTCAGAAGCCGTCATCTTGTCGGTCTTCGGGGCGGTCATCGGCATCGTCGTCGGCACCGGGCTCGGCGTCGCCTTCTCTGACTCGCTCTCGAATCAGGGCATCACCGACATCGTCGTGCCCTACTCGAGCCTCGTGGTGTTCGTCGTCATCGCCGCCCTCCTCGGCCTCGCAGCGGCCACGTGGCCGGCGCGGCGGGCGGCGAAGCTGGACGTGCTGGCGGCCATCGCCGCCGAGTGAACTCTCCGGTCGGCTGAGGGCGGCAGCCGGCGACCCGCTTCAACGGGCGCCTCGTTCAGCGCAGGGCGAACGGGGCGGGCATCACGAGCTCGACGTTGCGGTCCTCCCGCCGGCCGTGCGCGGCAGAGGCCAGACCCCGTCCGGGCACGTTGGCGGCGAGCTCGCGGTGGATGGCGGCGAGACGCCCGAGCCCATCGTCGTCGCGGGGGTCCGGGGCGCCGGCGTGGTCGAGCATCGTGCACAGGATCGAGAGCGTGCCGTCGTCATTGCACGTCAGCTCGACGAGGCGCGCCTGCGAGGGCCAGTCGGCCATCGCCGCCGTCGACACTTCCCAGAAACCCCCGCCCTGCGACGGCGGACCGGACCGGTGCTCCACCTCGTTGCGGTGGCGGTGACCGTTCAGCCACAGCACGACGTTCGGGAAGCGATGCAGCAGTGCACGGAACTCGTCGGCCGTTGCTCGCGGCTGGTCCTCCTCCGGGCCATCGGCGACGTCGCGATCGTTCGTGAGGGAGGCGAGCCCGTGATGGGAGGCGAGGATGACGAGGCGGTCCTCGTTCCCGGTCGTGGCCGGGCTGCCCTGCGGGGCGAGGTAGCGCCGGTGGACCTCGACGAGCCGCTCCTCCAGCCAGCCGAGCTGCCTGCGGCCGAAGCTGCCGTCGGAGCGACCGTCCAGGTTCGTGGAGTCGAGCAGGATGACGCGCACACCGTCGACGCCGTCGTAGGCGGCATATGCCGTGCCGGAGCGCAGGTTGTGCTCGCTGTAGCCGTGCCCGACGGGCAGCCCGCCGGCGCCCAGATGAGCGGCCACGAAGTCGCGCCGCGACACGATGGTCCGCCCCGCCTCGGCCAAGACCGGGCGGGAGGGGCCGGCGAGGAAGCGCTCGGGATGAACGAACAGCTCGTCCTCCCGGCCGAGGGGGTCGAAGGCGGGCGGGAGGGCGACCGCCTTGTGGGCAGCCGCCACGATGCGGCGGTACTCCGGCGTCGCGAGGACCTCTCCGAATGCGAGCCCGTCGTGGTTGCCGAAGCAGGAGAGCCACGGCACTCCGACTCCGCTTGCCTCGAACGCGGCGGCGGCTTCGCTCAAGAGGCCCGGGTAGTCGGGGAAGCCCCAGCGGTCCCGGAAACGGTCCCGCCCGCCCTCGGGGTGCCAGTAGACCTCGTTCGGCCAGTCGCTGGCTTGCACGCCTTCGTAGCGCCCCTCCTGCGTTGCCGGCTCAACACGACCGCCCGCGAGCAGTCTCAGGAACCAGGTGAGCTCGTTCATCTGGGCGTTGTCGATGTTGTCGCCCGTGCAGAGGGCCAAGCCGAGGGTTGCGCCCGTGTCCGGGCTGCCGCCGACGGCGCGGATCGATCGAGCCATCGCCTCGACGGCGTGGAGAGCGAGTGCTTCCTGCGGCCGCTGCGCCGGGACGAAGGCGCCGACGCCAGGCATGCCCCGCAGGTACTCGAAGAACTCGAAGCGGCCCGGGGAGGCGACGTCGGCGAGCTGCAGGTCCGTCAGCTGGACAAGCACGAGAAGGCTGCGGCGCCCGCGCTCGCCGTTGCGATCACCACGCCGGCCGCCGGGCGGTTCATGCGCCCAGCGGACGAGGCGAGGCTCGCCGGTCCCGAAGCGAAGCCGCCGGTACGACTGCTCGCTGCCGGTCCGCGTCGTGTCACCTGCGCCCACCGTGCGCTCGAGAGTTGTGGACATGCGGCGCCAGGCGCCCCTCTCTCAGCGCGAGGCGGCGGGCGGGGCCGAGTCCGACCTGCCCTCCACCTCCGGCCGCGCCGGATCGGCGGCCTTCAGGCCCGACGGATCGCCCGAGTCCGACGGCTCGTCAGAGCCTTCTCCGGGCTCCGGGCCTTGCGGCCCGCCGGCGCCGTCTCCCAGCGGCTCCCCCCAGCCGGGCTCCGATACCGGCCGCGGCGGCGGTGTCTCCGCCAGCGGTTCCATCGGAGCGCCGTAGATCGGCACCACCTCGGGCGTCGTGTCGCCCGCCGGCTCGGGCTCGTTGGGGTCCGCTGCCGCCTCCACGGGTTGCAACGAGTCCGCCGAGACGAGCGAGCGGAGCGACGAGCTGTCCAGCTCGACGGCCACCGGCGTGTCCGCTGCCAGATCGAGGGCGACGGCACTGGACACGTCGGAAAGCAGCGTCCCGAGGGCCGTCTGCAGGCCGACGCGGGTGACGGGACCGAGGAAGGTGAGACTCGTCACGCGCCCCTCGAGCGAGCCCGCTGGCGGGCGGGCGCCGTCGGCGAGCAGCGTGACGCGCACGTCCTCGGGGCGAATGTAGAGATCCACGGTCTCGCCGGCCGCGTGGCTGAAGGACTGGTCGGCGACGATGACGGTGACGGGCCCACAGCGAACGGAGCGGTCCTGGCGCGAGACGACGACGCCCTCGATCTTGTTCATGGTGCCGACGAAGTTGGCAACAAAGGCCGTGCGGGGCCCGCTGTAGATCTGCGCCGGCGTCCCCAGCTGCTCCACGCGCCCCGCCGACATGACGGCCACGCGGTCGGAGATCGAGAGCGCCTCCTCCTGGTCGTGGGTGACGTAGATCGTCGTGATGCCGAGCTCCAGCTGGATGCGGCGCACCTCCTCGCGCAGTTGCACGCGCACCTTGGCGTCGAGGGCGGAGAGCGGCTCGTCGAGCAGGAGGACCTTCGGCTCGATGGCGAGCGACCGTGCGAGGGCGACCCGCTGCTGTTGACCGCCCGACATCTGCCGGGGGTAGCGGTCCATGGCGCTGCCGAGGCCGACGAGCTCGAGCAGCTCGCGCGCCCGCTTGCTGCGCTGCTCGTGGTGCTGCTTGCGGATGCGAAGGCCGAACTCGACGTTCTGCTGTGCCGTCATGTTGGGAAAGAGGCTGTAGGCCTGGAAGACCATGCCCATGTCACGCTTGTTCGCCGGTTGGCCGAGGACGTCGTGGCCGTCCACGAGCACGTCGCCCGAGTCGGGCCAGTCAAAACCAGCGACAATCCGCAACGCCGTCGTCTTGCCACAGCCGCTCGGCCCGAGGAGCGAGACGAACTCGCCCGAGGTGATGTTGAGATCGAGGTGGTCAAGGGCGACGACGCTCCCGTAGGTGCGACGGAGACCGCGGAGCTGAACCGTGGACATGGTGACCTTTCCTACTCCCTGATGGCGACGCCGGCGGCGCTGCTGCCGCCTCGGCCGAGCAGGTACAGCGCCAGCATGGCACCCCAGACCAAGATGAAGCTGAGGAACGAGACGGCAACTCCCTCGTAGGCGAGGCTCGTCCCCGCCTGATAGGTGTAGATCGGGAACGTGAAGAAGCCGAGCAGGCTCGCCACCGTGAACTCCCCCATGGAGATGGCGACGGTCAGCAGCGACCCCCCGATGATGGCGGCCCGCAGGTTCGGCAGGATCACCGTCAGCAGTGTGCGCGGCACCGACGAACCCAAGCTCTCGGCTGCCTCGACGAGCGTTCGCAGGTCGATGGCGCGAAGGCCGGCATCGAGCGAGCGGTACATGAACGGCAGGGCGAAGACGACGTAGATGAGGGCCAGGACCTCGGGGCGCACGAAGAGCCAGGTGCTGAAATCACGCAGGAACGGCGCCAAGCCGACGATGAGCACGATGGGGGGCACGACGAAGGGGAGGATCGAGATGAGGTCCATCACGGGTCGCAGGCGTGGGAGGCGAAGGTGGATCCAGAAGACCGTCGGCACCATGAGCAGGAGACTGACCCCGACCGTCTCGAGCGAGATCTGGATGGACAGCCAGAACGAGCTCCGGAACATCGGGTCGTCGAAGACGGCGTGGTACCAGTGGAAGATGGTCTGGGGCGGCGTCGTCCCCTCCAGGCTGAACTGCACGACCGAGTAGATCGGCGCCAAGAAGAAGATGGCCGCCACCACCAACCAGAGCACGTGCCAGACGGGCACGCGGCTGCGCGCCCGGCGTATCCGGTGGGACGCCGCCGGCGGG
Source organism: Acidimicrobiales bacterium (assembly GCA_052143575.1). Taxonomy (GTDB): domain Bacteria; phylum Actinomycetota; class Acidimicrobiia; order Acidimicrobiales; family Bog-793; genus JAKACA01. Next base: position 65,034 of record JBKQSP010000052.1, on the reverse strand, counting down.
GGTGTGGCCGTTACTTGAGCCATCGGCTCGTCCGGCGTTGCAGCAGCGTGTAGATCGTGATGGTGATGATGATGATCACGATCATCCCGAAGGCGAGGGCGTAGGCGTCCTGCGGGTCGTAGACGTTGTTGCCGTTGATGAACTGGGCGATCTGGATCGTCACGAGGTTCGAGATGCCGAGGGCGTCCGCCGTGGCGTAGGCGGAGAAGGCGTTGCCGAACAGCAGCACCATGAGTCCGAGCAACGAGGGGGTGATGACCGGCAGCCCGACGTACCGCCAGTAGGCGAACGACGACGCCCCGAGGTTGGACGCCGCCTCCCGCCACTCCTTTCGCAAGCCTTCGATGACCGGGATCATGAGCAGGATCATGAGGGGGAACTGGAAGAAGAGGTAGACGAGCGAGGCGCCCATGAGGGCTTGCAGGCTGAAGGCCGGGTAGATGTCGAAGCCGGCGTGCTTCAACAGACCGGTGACGACGCCGAGCGAGCCGAGCGTGGCGGTGAAGGCGAAGGCAAGCGGGACGCCGGCGAAGTTCGCCGCCATGCCCGAGAACGAGAGGTAGGCAGGTCGTACCCAGCGCGGGATGCCGTGGTGGAGCACGGCGTTGGCGACGAGGAAGCCGAGGATGCCGCCCCAGAGGGCGCTCATGGCCGACAGCTCGAGCGAGAACACGAACGACGACGGGAAGGGGGCGTGGAAGATGTCGTCGATGTTGTGCAGGGTGAAGGCGCCGCTCGGCGTTCGGAAGGCGTTGACGATCAGCTCACCGGTCGGGATGAGCAGGAAGATCGCGATGTAAGCGGCGAAGGGGAGGACACCGAGGAACGCCCATCGCCGGGCGCGCCGTCGCTTGGGCGGCGCCGACCCGACGAGGACGTTCCCTGCGAGCCCACTGTCGGTGAGCTCCGCCAGTGCCATCTGACCCCCTCAGTGCCGATGAGCTCGGGCTACTGACCGCCTACCATCTTGTCCCAGTTCGCTACGCACACGGCGCTCGCCTTGGTGATCTGGTCCAAGGTGGCGAACTGGGTACCGGCGTACTCGGCGGCGGTCGGCAGCTCGGCTGCCAACGATGCGGGGACCTTGCCGGCGGTCACGAGCGCTTCGTAGCGCGCCGGGTGGACGTAGCCGGCGAGGTACTCGAGCTGGCCCTGGTCCGAGTAGAGGTACTCCAGCCAGAGGCGAGCGGCGTTCGGGTGGGGCGCTTGCTTGTTGATCGCCTGGCAGTAGATGCCGCCGTACTTGCCGGTCGTCGGCAGGCTCACCACGTAGTCGATGTTCGGGTACTGCTTGCGGTAGCCGATGTTGAGGTAGTCCCAGATGATGGCGATCGGGGTCGAGCCGCTCACGATGTTGGCCGAGTAGCAGTCCACCGGGTTGAAGTTCCCGATCGACTTCAGGTGCTGGAAGAACTCGAGGCCCGGCATGATGTTGTCGAGGGACCCACCGTTGGCGAGGGCGGCGCTGAAGACGGCGGCGAGGGCGTCGCCGGCTGATGCCGGGCTGCCGTCGATGGAGACCTGACCCTTGTACTCCGGCTTCAAGAGGTCCGACCACGTCTGCGGGGGGTTCTTCACGACCTTCGTGTTCGTGCCGAAGGAGATGACGCCGTAGTAGTCGCCGGTCCAGAGACCGTTCGGGTCCTTCATGGAGTCGGGGATGGAGTCCCACGTCGACACCTTGTAGGGAGCAAAGACGCCTTGGGTGACGCCCGTGGCGGCGATGGCGAGCGAGACGTCGACGGCGTCGGGGGCGTTGCCCGTCCCCTTGTCGGCGTTGATGGCGGCCAGCTCCTCGGCCGAGGTGCCCTCCGGGTTCGTCACGGGGCAGTCGATCCCGTAGAGAGCATGGAACTCGCCGATGACGGTGTTCGGCGTGCCCTGGGTGCCGTAGTTCGCCCAGTTGTACGGGTCGGCGATGAGATTGAGCTTGCCCTCTTGCTTGGCGGCCGCCGTGAGCGACGCCATGGACATCGTCGTCGTGGTGGCACCGGCGGCCAGGGTCGTCGTCGTGGTGGCGGAGCTCGAACTGCCGCAGGCTTCAAGCAGCGCCCCGCCGGCGAGCCCAGCCGCGCCGAGCCCCGCATTGCGAAGGAAGCGACGTCGGTCGTAGGCGGGTCTTCCCGGTCCGATGGGACGGTTTCCTTGAGCCATGATGCTCCTCCCTCGTCACACGCACGTAATGAATTGTCCGCACCATACACGCGGCCGTGTGACGCGGGAAGGCGTCAGATGACAAAAGAGTGGCGTCTCGGTGAACGTGAGATGAACATCGGCCTGCCCTCGATGCCGGAGGCGGGACGGCCCTGTTCAGCGAGCGAGCGACCATCCTGGCCGTGTCACGGGCGCCGTGACTCTGCCGGCGTTGGAACCGATCGAGACAGCGGGGGCGCCGGAGGCCCACATGAGCACGGGCTCGACAACCCGCGGGACGACGAGGCCGTGGGCGATCAGGTAGCCGAGGGCTGGGTGCGCAGCCCGCGCGAGGAGGTCCCGGTCACCTGGGCCGGCCTCCTCACGCAGGAACGCGTCCCGCCACCCCTCGCAGCCGGAACCGTCAAGATCCTCTGCGGACGAGAGCGCAGTGAAGCGGGTCCGACGGTCGTCGTCGGTGCCCTCATGCCGAGGCTGGGCAGCGCCTTCGGCTACCGCGGCGTCCACTTGAGCAAGAGCGATGTCCCTCGCCACCACTCGCTCGTCGGACCCGCTTCCTGCGACATGCAGCGGCCCGGAGGCATCGTTTCGGGGCGATGCCTCCGGGGCCGACTCCATCGGGCTTGCCTGTGTGGCCCCTCGCGACGATGGAGAACCTGCCCGCACCTCGGAGGATCTCGAGCGTGTCACGAGATCCCGGATGCGGGCGACGAAGTTTGAAGAGTGAAGGGGCTTCTCGAAGAAGTCGTCGGCGCCGTTGCAGCGAGCGGCCTGCTCGGTGTGCGTCTCGGCGAACGAGGTCATGACGGCGATGCCCATGCCCGGCTGCGACTGCCGCGTGTCGCGGGCGAGCTCCATGCCGTTGCGGCCGGGCAGCCGGCAGTCGGCCAGCAGCACGTCGAAGCGCTCGTTGTCGAGTCGTTCGCTCGCCTGCTCGGCATCGGTCACCCAAGCGGCCTCGAAGCCGTTGCGCGACAGGACGCGGGTGACGAAGAGGGCCGTGGACTCGTCGTCCTCCACGACGAGCACGCGCCCTGCTGCGGCTTCCCTCGCTGCCATGGCCTCATCGTGATCTTCGCAGGTGAGAACCCGGTTTCCACCCGGTTGCAAACCGGTAGCAATGCGGCCCCGACCTCAGCTCCGAGGGCTGAACCGGTACCCGAAACCCCTCACCGTCTCGATGGGACCTTCGCCCGGGGCCGACCATCCGAGCTTGCGGCGCAAACGGAGGACGGTGAACTTGACCCGGTCGGGCCCGGTGGCAGTCGGGTCGCGCCAGGCCAGCTGCAGGATCTGCTCGGTCGTGAGGATCTTGCCGGCATGGCGCAGCAGCACGTCGAGCAGCTGGAACTCGAGCGGAGTCAGGTCGACGGGGCGGCCCTGCACCTCGATGCGGTGGGCCCCGATGTCGATGAGGACGTTGCCGTCCTCGTAGCGCGGCTGGCGATGCAGCGCTTCCGGCGGGCGCACGGCGTCGGCCGCCGGCGAGGCGTGCCGCCGCAGGAGCGCTTCCACTCGGGCAAGCAGCTCCTGATTGCCGAAGGGCTTCGACACGTAGTCGTCGGCGCCCCCACGCAGGCCGCGCACCTTGTCCATCTCGGTGTCGAGGGCCGTGAGCATCAGGATCGGGGCGTCGCTGAGCTCGCGGATGCGTTCGAGCACGGTCCAACCGTCGAGCGACGGGAGGCCGACGTCGAGGATGACGAGGCTGGGGCCGACGGCATGGAAGCGGCGCAACCCCTCTAAACCGTCGCCGACGGTCTCCACCTCGTAGCCGGCGCGGCCGAGCAGCGTCGACAGGGCGCGGGCGATGTCACGGTCGTCCTCTACGACAAGCACGGTCGCCCCCGTCCCGCCTGCCGCTCGGTCGGCCTCGCCGCCATGGCCTTCAGCCATCAGCCGGAGCGTCCTCGGTCCCCGCCTCGGGCTCGGGCTCCGGTCGTGGCGGCGTGCCTGCCGCCTCCTCCGGCGCCGGCTCGGGGCCCAAGTCGGCGAAGAGGTCGAGGTCCGCTTCGTCGTAGGCCTCGTCCTCGCCCGACCCCGGCTCGAGATCCTGGTGGGAACCGACGGGGATCGTGACGAGCACGACCGTGCCGCCTCCCTCGCCGCTCGTGATGGAGATCTCCCCACCGTGCATGCGGGCGATCGCCCGCGCCACGGAGAGGCCGAGTCCCGACCCGGGGATGCGCGCTGCGCGGGCGTTCGAGGCGCGGTAGAAGCGCTCGAAGAGCGCTTCGCGCTCGCCGTGCGGCACGCCCATGCCCGTATCGGTCACGGAGACGAACCAGTGATCCTCGCTCGGCGTCGCCGTCACGGCGACGTGGCCGCCCTCAGGAGTGAACTTGAGAGCGTTCGACAGCAGGACATCGAGGAGCTGGGCGATCCGCTGGGCATCTCCGAAGACGTGGGGACCTTCGCCGAGGGTGCTCTCGATGGCGATGCTCTTCGACTCCGCCTGCCGCGAGAACGTCGTGATGGCTCGCTGCACGACAGAGGGCAGATCGAAGGTGCCCCACTCGACGGGAAGGATGCCCGTCTCGGCACGGTCGAGCAGGACGAGATCGTCGACGAGGCGAAGGAGCCGGTCGGCGTTGCGCGTGATGATGTCGAGGAACTCCACCTGCTCGGCCGGCTCGTCCCGCCCGATCCCGTCACGCAGCAGATCGGTGAAGCTGAGGATCGACGTCAGCGGGGTTCGCAGCTCATGGGAGATCTCCGCCAGGAAGGAGGCCTTCACGCGGTCCAGCTCGACGAGACGCTCGTTCTCCTCGCGCTGGGTGGCGAGCAGCTGAGTCCACTCGGCCTCGTTGCGCGCTTGCGTGGAGATGTCCCGGAAGAGCCAGAGGTGCCCGCGGTACTCGTGATCGACGAAGATGGGCACGTAGTCGCGCTCGAGCACGCGACCGTCCAGCATGGCGATGCGGTCCCCGACGACACGGCGCCGTTCCCGCAGGATTCGAGCCACGCGGTCGGGGCCTGGCACCCGGGTCGGGTCGCCGAAGCGCCTCGTCAGCTCCGGCCCCAGTTCCGCCAAGGTGCGGCCGATGAGCTTGTCCGGCGGGCGGGTGATCTCGAAGAGGTCGACGAAGGCTTCGTTCGTGAGGACGATGACACGGTCGGTGTCCTCGACGAGGGCCGCCATGTAGAGCGAACCGACGAGGGTGCTCAAGCGCTCGTTCGCCTCCCGGAGCCGGATTCGCGCCTCCCGCCGGTCGGTGACGTCCTCGGAGCGGATGACGATGCCCTGCACGACGGGATCGTCGAGGAGGTTCTCGCCGGTGCTCTCGAGATACCGCCATTCACCGTTCTGGCCGAGGATACGAACTTCGAAGGTCTCCTCGGGACCGAGCTCTCCGGTCTGGATGCGGCGCATCATCTCGAGGGCGAGCGAGACGTCGTCGGCATGCAGGAGGCTCAGCACGCCCGTCACCGGGTCGAAGTCGGGGAGCTCACCGAGGAGGCGGGCGGCGGCGGCGTTGGAGTAACGCCACGAGCTGTCGGCGTTGAAGACCGTGATGATGTCCGGCGAGTGGTCGAGCAGCGTGCGGACGAGTCGCTCGGCGACGAGGTCGCGCTCGGCCGAAGGGTCCAGCTGGCCGGTCGCCCCGTCCGGCTCCTCGCCGCTGCCCGGGGGCTCCCCGGATGAGGTGGGCGCGGCGCCCTCCGGCGGTTGTCCGGGGTCGGACGCCTTGTCGTCGCGCGCCGGCGGGCGCGAGCCTTTCCCGGGCTCCACGGCCGGATCGTACCGTGATCAGGCTCCTCGATGCTGGTGGGAGGCTCCCTCGGCTGCGCTTGCAGGCTTCCGACCTGCGACTTCATGCTGACACCGGGAAGATGCTTGACAGACGTCAAGAGTGATGTCATAGTGACATCATGTTGCTGGCACCGATTGTCGAAGGACTCGAAGACGACTTGAAGCGTGCGGCCGCCGTCGGTGGCGAGGACACACGTCGCGTCGCTGACGTGCTGGTGGAGGCGTTGGGTTCCGCCGTGCGCTTGAGGTTCCTCGACGCCTTGCAGCAGGCTGCAGACGAGCTGACCGCATCCCTGCCCGGCACGTCGGTGGAGGTGCGCCTGCAAGGGAGCGATCCGATTCTCTCCCTGACGGTGACCACCTTGGGGGGCACCTCCACCGACACGGACTCCGTCGAGCGGACCGACGCCGAAGTCGCACGCGTCACGCTCCGCCTTCCGGAAGCCTTGAAGACCCAAGCCGAGCGAGCGGCTGCTCGCGACGGGGTGTCGCTCAACAGCTGGCTCGTCGACGCTGCGGCCCACGCTCTTCGTCTGCCACCGGCCCCGCGGCGCGGGGGCCGGCGCATGACCGGATTCGTGAGGGGGTGACCGGGGCATGTGGATGATCACTGGATCGGCGCCGCCCCCTCAGAGGCCGGCCGCCCGGACCACCTTGAACGGAACACCTCTCAGCACCCTTCGAATGACGGCTCGTGACAATGGAAAGGACACCACCGATGGAATGGACGTTCCCAGCCAACGGACCGCTCAGGGCGGATCTGGAGCTAGCGGCCGGTAGCGTCGAGCTCGCCCTCGGCGCCACGGACGAGGTGCTGGTGCAGCTCGAGCCCCTCGGAGGCGAGAGCGATCTCGCCCGCGAGCAGATCGCCAGCACCGAAGTCAGCTGCGACGGCTCGCGACTCGAGGTGCGGGTCCCGAAGCGGAAGCTCCGCGAGGCCTCGCTGCAGATGCGGGTGCTCGTGCCGGCTGCATCCTCCGCACGGATCCGAACGGCCTCCGCCGACATCTCCTGCACGGGGCCGCTCGGAGCCTTGGAAGTGAAGACGGCCAGTGGCGACGTCAGGGTGCAGGACACCTGTGATGCCGCCAGCGTCACGACCGCCAGCGGCGACATCCGGCTCGGCGACGTGCTGGGCGCTCTCGAGCTGCAAACCGCCAGCGGCGACATCAGCGCCGAAGCGATCGGCGGGCGCGCCGCCGTGACGACGGCCAGCGGCGACGTGCGGGTGGCTTCGGTGGCACACGACGCCCGTTTCCGCACCGCCTCCGGGGACGTCACGGTCGGCTGCGCCTACGAGGGAGATCTCTCCGTCAACGGCGTCTCCGGCGACGTCCGCATCGGCGTCGGGTCGGGCGTCGGAGCCTGGCTGGATCTCGTCACCGTCACGGGCGACTCGAAGTGCACGCTGGCAGCAGAAGGCGAAGGCGAGGCCGGGGCGAACCTGCGCATCTCGTGCCGAACGGTGTCCGGGGACATCCTCGTGCACTCCGGCGGCTCGTCACCTGACGGGGGCGGTGGCGGCGCCGGCCCGGGCGGCGGTGACTTCGCTGCCGACTTCCCGGGCGGTGCCGACTTCTCGGTCGGGGCGGTCACGGGCGGCGACTTCGCCGGCGGCGAGTACGGCGGCGGTGGGTTCCCCGGCATGCGGGGCCTCGCCAAGCTCGCCGGCTTGGCTGACCTCGTCGGCCTGGGTGATCTCGCCGGCTTGGGTGACGTGGCGGATCTCATGAGGGGGCGTTCCGCAACGGGGTGGGGAGTGCGCCGCCCCTGGCAGGAGCCCTGAGGTCGCCGGCCTCTCCGAGGCGCTGCCGCCACCAGGCGACGGTGGTCGCGACGCCCTCCGGCAGCGGTGTCGGGAGGAGCCCGAAGGTCGCCGTGGCGGCGGAGGAGTCGAGCACGAAGGGTGCCTCGAACTGATAGCGCACCTCGGCGAGCTCTCGCAGATCCCGCGAGAACACGCCCGCGAGGCGGACGATGGAGGCCGGGGCCTCCCGCACGACCGGCGCCGGCAGACCGGCAGCCGCCGCCACTGCCTCGATGATCTCCGTCTGCGAGCAGGGCGGCGCCGTCGGCACGTGCCAGGCTCGGCCGAGCGCCCGCTCGTCCGTGCCGAGGACGGTGAGGGTGCGCCCCACGTCGGGGATGTAGGTCCAGCTGTGGCGTGCCCGTCGGCTGCCCAGCACGGTCACGGCCTTCTGGCGCAGGACTCGCGGCACGACCCGCTCGCCGAGGTGCCCCTCGGTCGTGACGCCTGGACCGTAGAAGTCGGACGCCCGCGCCTCGGTCACCCGCACGCGCCCGGCGTGGTGAGCCGCGATGGCCGCCTCCCACATGGCGGCGCGCGTGCGGCCCTTGGGGCCGGCGGCGGCAAGAGGGTCGCGCTCGGTCATGGGATGATCCAGCGGGCCGTAGCCGTAGAGATTGCTCATCGTCACGAGGCGGGCGCCCGTTCGCTCGGCCGCCGCCAAGAAGGCCGCCGCCATGGGCGGCCAGTCTCGCAACCAGTCGCCATAGCGGGGGTTGGCGCAGTTGTAGAGGGCGTCTGCTCCCGTCGTGAGCTCCGTGAGGCGCGCCACGTCGGTGACGTCAGCGGCCGCCCGCTCGACAGCGCCGTGCTCCGGACCGCCTCCTCGCCGTGTGACCACGAGCACGGAATGCCCGGCATCGGCCAGCGCGCCCGCTACGGCCGAGCCGACGGCTCCCGCTCCGACGACGACATGGCGACCCATCGTGAACCTCCCTCTACGAGTGTGAGAGCAGTGCTCTCCTTAGAGATCAGTATTCACTATCGGGTGGTCACTGTCAAGAGCAGTGCTCTGGTTCGGGTCCTGTGATCTCGAATCCCGGCCGGGGCGTCCGGTGGCGAAGAAGCAGCCGGCGATGATCAGCACGAAACCCGCCACCGTTGCCAGCCCGAACGCCTCCCCCAGCACGCTCACCCCGAGGAGCACGGCCACCGCAGGGTTGACGTAGGTGATGATCGTCGCCCGGTAAGCGCCCACCTCGGCGATGAGGGCGAAGAAGACGAGGAAGGCCAGCACCGTGCAGACGAGCGTCAAACCCACGACGGACTCGACTTCTGGCGCCTTCAAGGCGTGCTGGGGCAGCTGGAAGGCGGCAATCGGTGCGTAGACGAGAGCGCAGATGGCGAGCGAACCGGCGACCATGCCGAGCGGCGGCGCTTCCGAGAGGTGATGAGCGACGATCCAGGGCCCGAGGGCGTAGCCGATGACGACGCCGCCGATGGAGGCGGCCGCCCAGATGTCCGAATGCCCGACGTCGAAGCCGACGAGCAACGCCACCCCGCTGAAGCCGATGGCGAGACCGAGGAGGCGCCGGCGGTCGAGGCGATCCGATCGCGTCAGCCAGGCGAGCACAGCGCCCACGAGGGGCACGGCGGCGATGAGCAGGCCGGAGAGCGAGCTCGGCAGTCGCTCCTCGGCGTGGAACAACAGGATCCAGGGGATGCCCATCTCGACACCGGTGTAGATCACGAGCGGACGCCAGTACCGCAGCGCCGTCCGCAGCTCCCCGCGCAGGGCGGCGACGGGCAGCAGGAGCACGGCCCCACCACCGGTACGCGCCAGCACGAGGAAGGCCGGGCTGACCTCGCGCACGGCCACCTTGATCAACAGGTAGGGCAGTCCCCAGATGATCCCGAGAGCGATGAACAGCACCCAGCCGCGACGCGTCATCTCTGCGGCTCCGCGGCGGGGACGTCATGACGACCCCGGTCCGGATTCGGTGACCGGCACGATGCCACGTCCCCATCCTGCCCGGCCGGGGCGGCCGGGGCGGCCGGCGTGCCGCATTCCCGCCACTGCGTTGCCTGCGGAGGGACGGCACGACGCGACCGATATCGTCGGGCGACCCGAGTGAGCACGCAGCGGAGGTGGTTGCATGAGCGCGATGGAAGGCGGCATCTCGGCTGACGTGGGGCGCTTGTCGTTGCCGGCCGTCGTCGTGCACGGCGGGGCGGGGAATTTCGACCTCGTGACCTCGGACGCCGCCGCCGTCGGCATCCACCGGGGCCTCGAGGCGGCGATGGCGGCCGCCTGGGAGGTCCTCTCGACCGGGGGGTCTGCGCTGCAGGCTGCCGTGGAAGCGGTGGCCAACCTGGAGGACAGCGCCCGGTTCAACGCCGGCCGCGGCGGCGTGGCCACCGCCGAGGGGACCTTCGAGCTCGACGCCGGCGTCATGGACGGCACGACCGGCCGGGTCGGGGCGATCTGTGCGGCGACCTTTCCGGCGAACCCCGTGCGCGTGGCGTCGAAGGTGGCCGAGATCGGGGGTCCTCCGGACGGTCCGGTGCTGCTGGCAGGCGACGGAGCGGACCGGTTCGCCGAGGCGTGGGGCTTCGACGCCATGACGCCGGCGATGCGGGCGGGCTCCACCGGCGAGACCGAGGACGCCGGCGCGGGGCCGACGTCCGAGAGCGGCACGGTCGGCGCCGTTGCGGTCGATGGCGACGGCCGGGTGGCGGCGGCCACGAGCACGGGCGGTCGCCGCGGGCAACTGCCCGGCCGCGTCGGCGACTCGCCCATCCCGGGCGCCGGCGTGTGGGCGGACGCCGACACCTCGGCCGTATCGGCGACAGGGGCCGGCGAGGCGTTCGTCGTGGTGGGTTTCGGCCATCGGATCGACTGGGAGATGCGAGCCGGTCGTGACGTCGCCGCTGCCATGGAGGTCGCCCTCCATGCCGTTGCACGCCTCGGCGGGGACGGCGGCGGCATCGCCGTCACGGCAGACGGCTCGTTTTCCGCCGGCTTCAACTCGAGAGCGATGGCACGTGGGTGGCGGGACGCACAGGGCTGGGTGACCCGCGTGCTCCCGACGGCGGCGGGCTGAGGCCTCGCCGATAGGGTCCGCCGGAACGGGACACGATCGACATGGAGGTGTCGGGTGCCAGAGCGCACGGGTGAAGCGGTATGGGAGGGCGACCTCTCCGGTCAGGGCAAGGTCAGCCTCGGGAGCGGCGCCTTCAGCGGGCCGTATTCGGCCAAGTCGCGTTTCGAGGACGAGGAGGGCGTGCAGGGCACGAACCCGGAGGAGCTGGTCGGGGCGGCCCATGCCGCCTGTTTCTCCATGGCCCTCTCAGTCGGGCTGGCGAGAGCCGGGCACGTGGCGACGCGGGTGCACACGAAAGCGAACGTACGACTCGAGCGACTCGATACCGGTTTCGCCATCACGCGGATCGATCTCGTCACCGAGGCCGAGGTGCCGGGGATCGACGCCGAGGCCTTTCAGGTGGAGGCCGAGAGCGCCAAGGCGAACTGCCCCGTTTCGAAGGCGTTGGCCGGCACCGAGATCACGCTCGACGCCTCGCTCGTCTGAGCGGCTCTCAGCTGCGGGGCACCTTGGACCAGGGCACGTCCTTGTCGACGCGGACGTCGCCGGGGAGGCCGAGGACGCGCTCACCGAGGATGTTGCGCTGGATTTCCGACGTGCCTCCCTCGATGGAATTCGCCCTCGACCGCAGGAACATCTTCCTCGCCGATCCCGGTGGTCCCACGAGGCCGAGGTGCTCGCTGCGCCGCATCGTGTAGTCGTAGTCGACGAGTGCGGCCGGACCGAGCAGGTCGACGCAGAGGTCGTAGATGCGCTTGTTGATCTCGGCGAACTGCAGCTTGGCGATGGAGCCCTCCGGTCCTGGGTTGCCGGCGCGGCGGTTGCCACCGGCCCGCAGGTTCGTGAGCCTGAGCACCTCGGCCTCGGTCCACAGGCGCATGAGGGCGTCGCGCTGCACGGCGGTCTTCGGTCCGGGCTCCTCGGTCCAGATGCGCACGGCCTCGGCGATCGGCCCCGAGCCGCGCACCGGTGCGCCACTGCCACCGATCGAGGTGCGCTCGTTCATGAGCGTGCTCATCGCCACGCGCCAGCCGTCGCCGACGTCCCCGACGCGGTCGGCGTCCGGTACCCGCACCTCGGTCAGGTAGACCTCGTTGAACTCCGCCTCGCCGGTCATCTGGCGGAGCGGCCGCACCTCCACCCCGGGCGAGTGCATGTCGAGGGCGAAGTACGTGAGACCCTTGTGCTTGGGCGCCTCCGGGTCCGTGCGAGTCACGAGCATGCCGCGGTGCGAGACGTGGGCGAGGGTGTTCCAGACCTTCTGCCCGCTGACGACCCATTCGTCGCCGTCGCGGACGGCCCTCGTGGAGAGGCCAGCCAGGTCAGAGCCGGCGCCCGGCTCGCTGAAGAGCTGGCACCAGGAGTCCTCGCCGCTGAAGAGGCGAGGCAGGAGGCGGTGACGGATCTCGTCGGAGCCGTGCGTGACGACGGTCGGGCCGGCCATGGCGAGGCCGAAGAACTCGAAGAGCCCGTGCGGCTGAGCGCCGGCGCGGGCGAGGCGGTGGTCGACCGACCGTTGCAGAGCGGGCGGCAGGCCCAACCCACCGAAGCCCTCCGGGAAATGCACCCATGCCAACCCGAGCTCGTACTGGCGCCGCCGGAAGGAAACGGCGTCGGCGAGCTTCGGGTCGGCCTCTTCCAGCAGCTGGTCGAGACGCTCCTCGACGAGGCGAGGGGGCTCCGTCGGGCTGGGGCGGGTGGTCGTGATGGCCTGTTCCGGCATGGACGCCATTCTGCCCCGTGTCGCAGCGGGCGCGCCCAACGGTCCGGAACGGGTCGCGTCAGTTGACGAAGCGGCAGATGAGCGTCCCGAAGAGCTCCGGGCGCCCGAGTCGGTGGATGAGCTTGGAGTAACCGCGAGGAAAGGCGACGGAGCGGCCGGGGAAGTACGTCTCGAACACGGCCGGGTTCTCGAGATGGCGTATCTGCAGCGCGGAGTAGCCCGCCTCGGCGGCGAGGCGCCGCAGGGCGCGCACCGAGTTCGCCCGGTAGGCAACGGGGAAGTGGGCGACGTGGCGGTGGCCGGCATGCGAGGCGCGCAGGGCGCCGAGGAGGCGGTCCTCGAGGCCGAGCACCATCGTCACTTTTGCCAGCAGGCCGAAGTAGTGCCAGAGGTTGGGCGTGATGACGAAGAGGGATCCGCCGGGGCGCAAGCAGGCACGGGCGGCCGAGAAGAAGGCGGCCGGCTGGGCGACGTGCTCGACGACATAGACGGCGAGGGCGGCGTCGAAGAGCGCCGGGCCCTGCCCGCCCGGCGTCGGCCCCCCGCCCTCGGTGAGGGCGGGCACGCCGCTCGCCGGAGCCGCCGTGAGCGCTGCCGCGAACGCCTCGATGCTCAGCTGGTGCCACGCGTCGATGCCGGTGTGCCCGGCGCCGTACGGGTCCGGATCGACGCCCACGATGTGTGCGACGAGCGGGCGGATGAAGGAGAAGTAGGCGTCGTCCCCGTCGCCTGATCCGATGTCGAGGAGGGAGTCGGTGGGAGAGACCACCTCGGCCACCCAGCCGGCGAGGACGTCGAACTGGTCGTCGGAACCGCGCAGCAGCCTGCTCTCCACCGGCAGCAGGCGCGCAGCAGCAGATGTCGGCACACTCACAGGCTACGGGCACCCAACGGCGAACTGCCACGTAGTCTGCCCTCATGACGAAGGTGGTGCTCACGACGGGGGCGAATTCCGGGATCGGTCTCGCGACGACGATCGAGCTCGCCAAGCAGGGTTGGCAGTCGGTCGGCTCGGCGCGCTCGCAGGCAAAGGCGAAGGAGATGACCCGAGCGGCCGCCGCTGCCGGTGTCGAGGTGGGCACCGTGCTCTTCGACGTGACGGACGCCGCCGGCTGCGAGGGGGCCGTCGAGGAGGTCCTCGATCGCTACGGGCGTCTCGACGCCCTCGTCAACAACGCCGGCTACGGGACAACGGCCGCCGTTGAGGACGTCGGAGACGACGAAGCCCGCGCCATCCTCGAGACGATGGTGATCGCGCCCGCCCGCCTTGCCCGTTTGGCGCTGCCGATCATGCGAGCGGGCGGCGGGGGCACCATCGTCAACATCTCCTCCATCTACGGGCGGGCCACGACGCCGCTCTCGGGCTGGTACCAAGCGGCCAAGCACGCCCTCGAGGGTTGGTCGGACGCTCTTCGAATGGAGGTCGCCGCCGAGGGCATCCACGTCGTGCTCGTCGAGCCGGGGGGGTTCAAGACCGCCATCTGGGACGAGATCGAGGCGACACCCGAGATCGACGAGGCGTCCCGCTACGCCACGGCCCACCGCCGGACGCGCCAGACCATCGAGTTGTCGGCGCCGCTCATGGGTCGCCCGGAGGCCTGCGCCAAGGTCATCGGGCGGGCGCTCGCCGCCCGTTCGCCGCGGGCTCGCTACCTCGTCGGTCCGGACGCCTACCTGCTCGCCGCCGTCACGCAGGTGACTCCGACGAGCGTGGCCGACCGCATCACCCGGATCGTCATGGGCCTCTAAGCCGGCAGCCTCACGGCCGGCGGGTCAGACGCCGACGAGCCGGTCGGCCTCGCGCTCGTCGAGGAACGCCCACCAGGCCTCGGCGGCGTCCTCGGCAGCCGCCGAGATGACGTCCACGTCGCCGGCACCGGTGGCGAGCTCACCGAGCGCTTCGACCACCCAAGCAGCGTGCTCGAGGTCGACGCTGGCGTGCACGTCCCAGAACTCGGTGGCGGCGGCGTCGAGCTCGTAGCGCTCCCGCAGGCCGGCCGCCTTGCTCGCCGCCACCTCGGCCGCTTGCACCTCGTAGGCGGCGAGGGCGCCGATGGCGGCTGCCGCCGGAGCGTGTGCCCAGCGTCCATAGCAGGAGAGGAGGGCCTGCGTGGCAGGTGTCGGCGCCTCATGACCGGCTCCGACGGCGTCGGCGAAGGTGTCGAACAGTTGGAGGTGAGGAGCGGGCTCGGCGAGCTCGTCCGCCAGGTTCGCCGATACGAGGTCGTGAGCCGAACCGGCCGGCAGCTGCTCGAGCACGCTCGCCAAGAAACCCGGCAGCTGCGCCTCGAAGTGCCGGTACTGGGCGGCGTAGGCCGCCAGCTCGCTCCGTTGCAGGCTGCCCTCGAGCCAACGCTGGTAGAAGGGGTGACTCAGGAGGCGGTGCCGGCCGATGGCGGAGGCGATCACCGTTGCCAGGTCGGCGGATTCAGCGGACGAAACAGTGCTCTCGGTGTTCACGAGCGGCTCCCTTTCCTTGTTCGATGGGCGTGCGGAGGGGAAGACCGAGCCCCGGCCATGGTGTAGCACGATCGCCTCCGCCCGCGGCGGAAGATCCGTTCCACCAGGATCGCCGTCACCGGCGCCGTCATGTCGACGCGGGTCGTGCGGACGGTTGCGACGGGCGGACGCTCGATCAGTGGGGAGAGAGCGTCTGCAGGTGGGTCGTGACCCAACTCAGCCGGTTGAGCACGAGCAACACGCCGTATCCCGCCATCGCCACCGTGGCCGTGGCGGTGATGGCGGCGACGTGGCGGCGAGCGAAGGCGAGGGCGCCCGTGAGCCGCCCGAAGGCGAGGCTCACGGCCAGGCAGGGGAGCCCGAGCCCGATCGAGTAGGCGAGCAGCAAGCCGGTGGCACGGGTGATGTCGGAACCGGAGGCGGCGACGGCGAGCACGGAGGCGAGCACGGGCGTGGCGCACGGGGTCCAGCCGAAGCCGAAGGCCGCTCCCGCCACCGGCGCCGCGAACGGCCCGAAGCGGGACAGATCCGGGTGGAAGCGAGCCTCACGCCCGATGCCGGGCACTTTCAAGAGAACGCCGCCGGCGAGGGCGGCCGCCATGACGAGGAGCACGATCCCCGAGATGCGCGTCAGCAGCTGCTTGTCGTGGGTGATGGTCTGGCCGACGACCGTGGCCGACAGCCCGACGAGGACGAACACAACCGAGAAACCCGCCACGAACAGCAGGGTGTCCCTCGCCACCTTTCCGAGGTGGCCGCGGGTCTCGGTCACCGTCGTGATGTCGGTGCCGGTGACCACGGAGAGCACGACGGGCAGGATCGGCAGCACGCAGGGCGACACGAAGGACACGAGCCCACCGCCAAAGGCGGCGAGGTAGCCGATGTCGATTGCTCCGCTTGCTGCCATGACGGTCCCATCCTGCCCGCTCGGGCAGCGTCCTTCAAAGCCGGTAGTTTCGCGGCACGATGTCCGAGGTCGCCACAGCCAGGAGACGCGCCCCCTTGCCGTGGCGCTTGCGTCTCCTCATCGTGGCTGCCGTCCTCGTCACGGGCCTCACCGTGTACGGCGCCGTGCAGGCGGTGCACTACTCCTCGCCGTCCTCCTCCAAGACGGGAACGATGGTGACGAGCACCGGCTTCTTCACGCCGCCGTCCACCAAGCCCGTCGTGTTCTCACTGACGCCCCTTGCTGGCGGCGGCGCCATCACGAAGACGACGCTCTCGGATCTGCTCGGCAAGCCGATCGTGTTCAACATGTGGTCGAGCACATGCAGCGTGTGCACGAGCGAGACGCCCGCCATCGAAAGCGTCGCCCGCACGCTCGGCCGCCAGGTGACCTTCGTCGGCATCGATTCGGCCGACGAACGCAGTGCCGCCCTCGCCTTCGTCCACAAGTACGGCGTCACGTACCGGCAGCTCTTCGATCCCACCGCCGTCGTCGCCACCGGCTACGGCATCCCCGGGCTACCCGTCACCGTGTTCGTGACTGCCGGCGGCTCCGTCGTGGGGGAGAACATCGGGGCTCTCACGGCATCGAGCCTGCGCCACTACCTCTCGGTCCTCTTCAAGGTGTAGCTCCGAATACCTCAGAATAGTGAATCTCGTATATTGATCTATTTTTAGGTATCGTCTTCTGGTACGGTCACCGCATGGACCCCGTGCGGAACCCGTACAGCCCAGGAGCCGGAACTCGCCCGCCCGCCCTCGTCGGGCGTGACCACGAGATCGAGGCAATGGACATCTCCCTGCAGCGCCTGCTGCTCGGTCGTGACGGGCGCAGCCAGATGCTCACCGGCCTGCGGGGCGTGGGAAAGACCGTCCTGTTGAACGAGTTCGAATTGCTGGCGGACGCCCGCGGCTACTTCCACGAGCACGTCGAGGTTGCCGAGGACGGCGTGCTCGCCGGTGCCCTCGTGGCGGCGTTTCGCCGGGTGCTGCTCACGATGGACGCCAAGCGCCGGATCGGCGACCGCGTGCGGCGGGCGCTCGGCATCTTGAAGGCGTTCAACCTGCGCCTTCCCGACGGCGTGGAGATCAACCTCGACGTCGATGCCATTGCCGGGCCGGCGGACTCCGGCGACCTCGCGAGCGACCTGGCGGCGATCTTCGTCGAGCTCGGAGAAGTCGCCCGCGACCACGGGGCCGGCGTCTTCCTGACACTGGACGAGCTGCACTACGTCGACCTGAGGACGCTCTCGGCCCTCGTCGTCGGGCTGCACCGTGCGACGCAGCTTCGCCTGCCCATCACGATCGCCGGTGCCGGCCTGCCTTCGCTCGCCATCGTGACGGGCGAGGCGAAGACGTATGCGGAACGGCTCTTCACGTTCCCGCAGATCGGCTCCTTGCCGTTCGAGCTGGCGGCCGAAGCCCTTGCCACGCCGGCGCGCGACGAGGGCGTGACCTGGTCGATCGACGCCCTCGAGCGCCTCTTGGCCGTCACGCAGTGCTTTCCCTACTTCCTGCAGGAGTTCGCCAAGGCGGCCTGGGACGTCAGCGACGGCCCGGACCGCATCACTCTCGACGACGTGGAACGCTCGCTTCCCGTGGCGGTGGCGGAGCTCGACGACGGCTTCTTCCGGGTGCGGACCGGTCAGACGAGCGCCGGTGAGCGCCTCTACCTGCGCGCCATGGCCGAGCTCGGGCCGGGACCGGTGCGCACCTCGGCGGTGGCAGCCCTCCTCGGGAAGCGGACGAACGCGCTGGCCCCGACTCGCGACCACCTCATCCGGCGCGCCGTCTGCTACTCGCCCCGCTGGGGCGAGATCGACTTCACCGTCCCGATGTTCGGTGAATTCATGCACCGCCAGATGCCGGCGATGCCGTAGCGGCCAGATGGGCGGCGTCGCCTTCCGCCACTTCGTAAAGGCGCCCGCCTGCGGGCGTCGTGAAGATCGCCACGAGCGTGACGGTGGATGCGAGGCGGCGGCCGAGCGTGGCCGGAATCCGGCCCGGTGGACTGCTCGACGAGGCGTCGTGACCTACGGTCTGAGCACCGATCGCGGACTGGGAGCGTGGCGCGTGGGCTGGAGCTATGGACCGTTGGCGAGCGCCGTCTACGACCTGGACAAGCCGATCGGGCGCTCCTTTGGTGACCTCGAGTACTACGAGCGCTCGCTGGCGGGCCTCAGCGGACGCATTCTCGAGCCGGCGGTCGGCACCGGCCGCGTCCTGATCCCCCTCCTCGAGTCCGGCCACGACGTGGAGGGCTTCGACGTCTCCGCCGACATGCTCGAGGTCTGTCGTCGTCGCTGCCGCGAGCGCGGCCTTGACCCTCCCCTGCGCCAGGCGGACATGACGACCTTCGTCGAGCTGGGCGCCTTCGCCGCAGTGATCCTGCCAGCCGGCTCGATCGCCCTCCTCGACGGGAGGGACGCCACCGTGCAGGCGCTGCGACGCTTCCGCGAGTGCCTGCAACCGTCCGGCACTTTGCTCGTGGACGTGCCTCCGGGCCGGCTCCTCACCGAGACCGAGCCGATGCGCCACTGGCGGAGGGATGACTTCGTCTGGACGCTGCAGACCCAGCACGTCGAACACGATCCCGTTTCCAACGGGACCACCCGGTGGCTCCGCTACGAGAAATGGCACGACGGCGCCCTCGTGGCGACGGAGCTGCAGCTGTTCCGCCTTCAGCACTGGAGCGTCGCCGAGTTCGAGTTCCTGCTCGTCGAGGCGGGGTTCACTGACGTCTCTGCGACCGCTGACTACCGTGAGTCCACTCTGCCGGGGGTCGCCAGCGACGTCTGGACCTTCCACGCTTCGACGCCGTGACGTCGTCCGCGATGTCTCGCCACGGCTGTCCGGGATGTCGCGCGACAGCCCAAGCGGTGGGCGAGGGGGGACTTGAACCCCCACGTCCTTGCGGACACAGGAACCTGAATCCTGCGCGTCTGCCAATTCCGCCACTCGCCCAGTCCGCACGACGATAGCCGCCACGGCGACCGGTCTCTACCAGGACCGCAAAGGGGCTTGTGCCTACTTACCTGCTCGTTGTGCCGGTATCCTCATTCACGAGATGGGACTCCAGCAGTTCGAGCGCCGCCTGGAACGCCTCGTCGAGGGCGCGTTTGCCAAGGCGTTTCGCGGTCAGCTTCAGCCCGTGGAGCTCGGCCGCCGTCTCACGCGGGAGATGGATCTCCGCCGCACCGTCGGGGTGAAAGGGCTGATCGCCCCGAACCACTTCGAGGTCTTCCTGGCGACGCCGGACTACGAGCGGTTCGAGAGCTTCGGCGATGTCCTCAACCGCGAGCTCATCGAGGCGGTGCGCGAGCACGCCGGACAGGAGCGCTATCAGTTCCTCGGGCCGGTGGAGATCATCATCCACGAGGATCCCGATCTGTCTGCCAGCACCTTTGCCATCGAAAGCGACTGGGTCGAGGGTTCCGGCGGGCCGACCGACTGGATCGTCCTGCCGGACGGTCGCCGGGTCGGCATCGCCGACGAGATCGTGACGATCGGCCGCCTGCCCGAGTGCGCCATCGCTCTCGACGACCCCAACGTCTCCCGGCGGCACGCCCAGATCCGCCGGGAGGGTCTCGATGTCGTCATCGTCGACCTCGGCTCCACGAACGGCACGAAGATCAACGGCGTCCTCATCCGTGAGCACCGTCTCCTGCCGGGGGACACGATCACGATCGGGACGACGGCGCTGAGGTTCGAGCCCGCCTAGACGGCGGAAGAACACCATGCCCCATGCATTGCTCCACTTACTCCGCTACTTCCTCCTCGGGCTGCTCTGGCTCTTCTTCCTGTACGCCGCCCGCATGGTGCTCGTCGAGGTGCGTCGCTCCCGTGGGGAGAAGGCGCCCGCCGCCAGTCCGCTGCCTCACGGGACGGATCGGCCGCTCCCCCTCAAGCTGAAGGTCGTTGATCCGCCGCAACGGCGCGGCCGCGTCTTCGAGCTCGGCGAGGAGGTCACCGTCGGGCGCTCGCCCGGCTGTGCGGTGTCGCTGGAGGACGACACCTTCACGTCCTCGATCCACGCCCGCGTGTATCGCCGCAACGGCGAGCTCTGGCTCGAGGATCTCGGATCCACGAACGGGACGTGGTTGAACGACACCAAGGTGGACGCACCCGAGCGCCTGCAGCGGGGCGACCACGTCAAGATCGGCAGCACGATCCTCGAGGTGGCGCGGTGACCCCGACCCGGCGGCCGGCCCCCGCCGTGGCCTGGATCGGCGGCCCATGACGAGGCTGCGGGCGGCGGCGGATACGCACACGGGTTACGTGCGCTCGACGAACCAAGATCTCGCCCTCGTGAGCGGCGATCTCGTGGCCGTCGCCGACGGCATGGGCGGGCACCTCGGTGGCGAGGTCGCCGCTCGCACCGCCATCGAGGAGCTGCTGGAAGCCTTCGCACGAGACCGCAGCGGCGACGGTTTCGTGGCGGCGGCCCGTCGGGCGAACCGGGCGGTCTGGCGAAAGAGCCGCGTGGAACGCACCTTGCACGGCATGGGCACGACGCTCACCGCTCTCGCCCTCGTCGAGCGGGGCGACGACGACGGCGCCGAGGCCAGCGCCCGCCTCGTCCTTCTCAACGTCGGCGACTCCCGCGCCTATGTGTTCGAGATTGACACGCAGCACCTCCGGCAGCTGACCGAGGACCATTCCGTCGTCGAGGAGATGGTGCGGCACGGCGAGCTCACCCACGAGGAGGCCGCTGTTCACCCGCACCGGCACGTGCTCACTCGAGCGCTCGGCATCGAAGCCGAGGTGGCACTCGACATCTGGGAGCTCGAGGCCGCAGTAGGAAGCCGGTTCCTGCTCTGCAGCGACGGCCTCACGAACGAGCTTCCGGACGGCGAGATCGCCGACATCCTGGGGCGGGCGGCCAGCCCTGAAGAGGCGGTCGGCGAGCTCGTCGGCCGAGCGCTCGGGCACGGCGGCATGGACAACGTCACCGTCGTCGTCGCCGACATCGTCGAGGGTGCCGACGACTCGGTCAGCGTGCCGGTGCTCGTCCCGGCCGGCTCGCCCCTTCCCGAGGACCCCGTCATGGGGACACCGGAGCTCACCGAGGCCATCCCGATCACCCAGCCGGCGGGCGAGTCCGGCGACGCCGACCCGCCGGCGAGCGACCCGGCCCGACTCGACCCGCCGCAGGGCGAGGTCGCCGGCGGCACGGCACCCGAGGCCCCGGCGTCGGCGGGCGGGCTCGTCCCCCCGGCTGCCACGGCGGCCGCCACCTCGTCGGCAGCGGCGAGGATCCGGGATACGGGCAACGCCAGCGGTCCTGACACGCAGGCGACCTCCCTCGTGGAGGGGATGGACGACCCCGTCCGCGGCGCCGGGTCCGACCCTCGTCACCGCACCGGCCGGACCATGACGGTGCGGCAACGGCGGCCGCCGCCCTCGATCGACGGGACGATCGGTGTCGGGGGGGTTTCGAGTCGTCGATCCGGGGCACAGGTGGGCTCATGGCCGGGTGGGAACGGGTCGGACTTCGATGGGCCGAGCGGGCCGCACAGCCGGCCCGTCGTGCTCGTGCCGCAGCACCGGCGCAAGACCACCCGGGACCGCATCGTGACCGTTCGTGTCGCCCTGTTCGTCGTGCTGCTCGCCGGCCTGCTGGCGGGCACGGTGGGCACCGTCATCTGGTTCGACCAGTCGTCGTACTACGTGGGTCTGAACGGCGATGCCGTCGCCATCTACCAGGGTCGACCCGGTGGCATCCTGTGGTTCAAGCCGCAGCTGATCGAAACGAGCGAGATCCACACGAACGAGCTGCTCACCTCGAGCATCGCCACGCTGCGGGGCGGGCTCACCGAGTCGTCGCTGAAAGCGGCCGAGGACGTGATCGCCCGCCTCAAGAACGAGAAGCAGAACGCCCTGGCCGCTGCCACGACGACGACCACCACGACGACGGCGACCACGCTGCCGCCGACCACGACGTATCCGACGACGTTCCCTCCGACGACGGTCACGAACACGACGAGGCCGAAGCAGTCGACGACGACCTCGACATCGACCACCACGACGTCGACGACGACATCGACGACATCGACGACGACCACGGTTCCCAACACGACGACGACATCGACGACACCCGGCAACCTCGTCGCCGGAGGCTGAGCGGTGAACTCGAGAGTGCGGCGCATGGGCGTCGTCATGCTGGTGTGCTTCGCCCTGCTGTTCGTCCAATTGGCGAACATCCAAGTCCGACAAGCGCGAGCCCTCGACCGCAACCCGCTCAACGCAGTGACGAAGCCGAGCCCCTACTTCGAGCCACGCGGCGAGATCATCAGCGCCGACGGATACGTGCTCGCCATGTCGAGGCGCACGAGCGACGGCTACCACTACCTGCGCGTCTACCCGTCCTTGACGGCGGAGATGTTCTCGGACATCACGGGCTATTACGCCACGGCGGTGGAGGCCTCGCCGTTCGGTGTCGAAGCGTCCTACGACCAGTACCTCACCCAGCACGAGACGCCGATCACCTCGCTGCACGACCTGCTCACGCAACACAGCGAAACCGACGACGTCACGCTCACGGTCTCCGAGCGTCTGCAAGCCGTCGCCATGCAGGCGCTCGACGCCCAGACCGACGGCCAGAGCGGCGGCGCCGTCATCGCCCTCGACCCCCGAAACGGGGCCATCCTGGCGATGTACAGCAACCCCTCCTACGACCCGAACCTGCTCTCCGTGCACAACCCGGCGGTCGTCAATGCCCTGGCGGCCAAGTACAACTCGCTGCCCAACCAGGAGAACCCGTTGTACGACAACGCCATCAGCGCCCTTCACCCGCCGGGATCGACGTTCAAGGTCATCACGACCTCGGCCATTTACGACCACGATCCGGCGCTGGCGACACGGAGCTACCCGGACACCGACTTCTACGCCTTCCCGAACACGGGTAACCCGCCGAAGACGATTCACAACTACGGCTACGAGTTTTGCGGGGGTGACCTCGCCACCGTGCTTGCACGGTCCTGTGACACGTCCTTCAGCGAGATCGGCAACGAGCTCGGGGCGGACAGCTTGGCCAGTGAGAGCCAGGCGTTCGGCTTCGGGAGCGTGCCGCCGATCGACATCCCGGGGGCGGCCGCCTCGGTGTTCCCGCCGGCGAGCGCCATTGACGCCCCAAGTGCCAGCCCGTATCTCGGCTACTCCGCCATCGGCCAATACGACGACAATGCCACGGTCCTGCAGATGGCTCTCGTGGCGGCCGGCATCGCCGACAACGGCACGATCATGGCGCCCCACCTCGTCAACAAGGCGGTCGGGAGCGACGGCAGCACCGAGTTCGTCTACCAGCCGCACGCGTGGCTGCAGGCGACGTCAGCCGCCACCGCCGCCACCGTCCGCCAGCTCATGACCGGCGTCACGAACAACCCCGTCGGCACCGCCTACGGCCTCTTCCAGGGCTACTACTCCATGGGGCTCCCGACGGCCGCCGCAAAGACGGGCACGGCGGAGCCAGGCGGCTCGCAGTGCGGCACGTACAACTGGCTCATCGCCATGGCCCCGGCCGCCCCAGGTCAGACGCCCTCGGTCGTCGTCGCCGCCATGGTGCCAGTGCTCAGCTCCCTCGCCTGCAGCATCGATCCGACGGGCGCCTCTGTCGCCGGCCCGGTGGCCCTCGCCGTCCTGGAGGCGGCTCTTCAGCAGCAGGCTCACGGATGATGAGGGGAGTGCCGATCCGATGCCGGAAGCCGCCGAATAGGCTCGGCCTGCCATGACTTCGAACCTCCCGCCGAGCGGCGAAGCGGCCCCCCCGATCTACAACGGCCGCTACGAGCTCCGTAACCAGATCGCCCGCGGGGGCACCGCCCAGGTGTATCTCGCCCGTGACCTGCTGCTCGACCGACCGGTTGCCCTGAAAGTGCTCTTCCCGGAGCTCTCGAGCGACAGCTCGTTCGTGGAGCGCTTCCGCCGGGAAGCACAAGCAGCCGCCAACCTCTCGCACCCGAACATCGTGCCGGTCTTCGACTGGGGCGAATCCGACCGCACGTACTTCATCGTCATGGAGCACGTCGACGGCGAGCCCCTGTCATCCATCATCAGGAGCCAGGCACCGCTGCCGGCGCTGCGGGCGGCCGCCATCGGCGCCGACATCGCCAAGGCCCTCAGCTACGCCCATCGCCACGGTGTCGTGCACCGCGACGTCAAGCCGGGCAACGTCCTCATCACGCGGGACGGCCAGGTCAAGGTGGCGGACTTCGGCATCGCCCGTGCCGTCGGCTCGGACGACAGCGTCACCCAGACCGGCCTCGTGATGGGCACGGCGACCTACTTCTCGCCCGAGCAGGCGCAAGGGCTCGGCGTCGACGGCCGCAGCGACGTCTACTCGCTCGGCGTCGTGCTCTACGAGATGGTGACCGGTCGCGCCCCCTTCCTGGCCGACACGCCCGTGGCGATCGCCTACAAGCACGTGTCGGAGGCACCCGTGCCCCCTCGCGAGCTCGAGCCGCGTCTCGCCCCGGCGCTCGAGGCCGTCATCATGCGGGCGCTCGCCAAGAACCCGGCTGACCGCTACGCCACGGCGGAGGACCTGCACGCCGACCTGCAGCGTTTCATGCAGGGGGCGCCCGTGCTGGCACCCATGGTGCTGACGGGCATGGCGACGCAGGCGATCCCCGCCGGCGGCGCCACGACGACGCTGCAGGCGCCGGTCGGAGCATCCACGACCGTCGCCATGGGCGGGCTGGCAGCGGGCGCCGCCGCCGGCGGGGGCGGCGGTTTTGCAACGACGGGTCAACAGGCACTGGACAACGGCCGTGGGCCGGGCGGGCCGACGGCCGCCCCCGTCATGCCGAAGCGGCGCTGGATCCCCTGGACCATCGTCGGCATCTTGTTGTTGGCGGCGCTCGTGCCGCTCGTCGACTACGGAGCGCACCAGCTCGGTTACCTCGGCGGCAATGGCTATTTCCACCTTCCCTCCGTCGGCGGCGACTCGCTCTCGTCTGCCGAGGCGACGCTCAAATCCGTCGGCCTCGTGCCCGAGCCCTCTGCCAAGCAGGACTCCGCCGCCAAGGGCACCGCGCTCTCGACGGTCCCCGTGGAGGGCTCCCTCGTGCAAAAAGGGAACCACATCACGGTGTACTACTCGAGCGGTCCGGGCACGGTGCTCGTTCCGCCCGTCATCGACAGCACGCTCTCGCATGCGATAGCCGCCATTACCGGGGCCGGTCTCAAGTACCACCTGAGGACGGTCACCCCGAGCTTCAGCGGTGAAAACAACCTCGTGGACAAGACGAGCCCGCCGCCGGGCACGCCCCTGCAGCCGGGCTCGTACGTCACGATCTATTACTACTCCGGCACCCCCGAGGTCCCCATACCCAGTGTGAAAGGCGAGACGGTCGCGGCGGCCGAGGCGAAGATCCACAACGCCGGCTTCACGCTCGGCTCGCAGATCAACCAGATCTCGGGCACCGTCAAGCAGGGCTTCGTGATCGGGACGGAACCGGCCGTCGGAACTCCGGAACCGTTCCAGACACCGGTGTCGCTCATCGTCTCGGAAGGCCCAGGCGTGGCGCTCCCGTCCTACGTCAACCAGAGTTGGACCGCAGCTCAAGCAGCGATCAGCGCGGCCGGCCTCGTGCCAATCGAGCAGCTGACGCCCAGCTCGCCGATGAAGAAGGGCATCGTCCTCTCGCAGACCCCGAATGGCCCGACGCAGGTGGCTCCCGGCTCGTCGGTCACGCTCCTCGTCGGTGAGGGACACGTCGTCACGGTGACGAACCCCGGGCCGCAGACCTCCACGACGGGGTCGGCGGTGAGCCTGCAGATCCGGGCGACCGATTCGAGCGGAGCGGGCGCCACGCTCACCTACTCGGCCTCCGGCTTGCCACCCGGCCTCAACATCGACCCCTCGACGGGGCTCATCTCCGGGACGCCGACTCCGCCGCCTGGCACCTACTCCGTCACGGTGACCGTGACCGACGGCACCGGCGCCACCGGCACCGTGACATTCTCCTGGGTGGTGGGGCACTAGCGCGCGCCCCGGCTCAGAGCCCGTGGTCCGGCTTCCCCGGCTCGGGCGGACGGACCCGCCTCAGGCGGACGTCACGCCGGCGCGCGGGCGGCCAGCTGCAGGAAGTTCGCCAGCAGGTCCTTGCCCGCCTGGCCGGTGAGGATGGATTCGGGATGGAACTGCACGCCCTCGATCGGCAGCTCACGGTGGCGAAGGCCCATCACGAGACCGTCCGCCGTCCGCGCCGTCACCTGCAGGCAGGCCGGAACCGACGACGCCTCCACGACGAGCGAGTGGTAGCGCGTCGCCCGCAGCGGGTTCGGCAAGCCGCTGAAGAGGCCCTGACCGTCGTGAGTCACGTCAGACGCCTTGCCGTGCACGATCTCGCCGGCACGCACGACGGAGCCTCCGAACACCTCTCCGATGCACTGGTTGCCGAGGCAGACGCCGAGGACGGGCACGTTTGCAGCACCGAAGAAGGCGACGGCCTCCTTGCTGATGCCTGCGTCCTGGGGCCGCCCAGGCCCGGGTGATACGAGGAGCGCCTCTGGTCCGAGTGCTTGCAGGCCCTCGAGGTCGACGGCGTCGTTGCGCACGACAACCGGTTCCGCCCCGAGCTCGCCCAGGTACTGGACGAGGTTGTAGACGAAGCTGTCGTAGTTGTCGATCACGACGACCCGGGCGCCCATCGGGCCGAGGCTACCAGTCGGCCGGCGCCACGCCCCCGTGCCCAAGGCCCTATCCTGACCAACCGTGCCAGTGACCCCGTCCGGCGACGGCCGCCCCAGCCTCGACGCCACCGACATCCCGCTTGCCGACGCCCCGTTCGCCGAGCCGACCGACATCGAGGAGGAGCTCCCCGACGACGAGGTGACGAACGACGAGCTGACCTCGGACGAAGCGACGGCCGCCGGCGAGACCGGCGATGGGGCAGCCACCGGCGCCGCCACCGCCGGAGTCGCAGGATCACGTCCGTCGCCGCCGAAGATTCGTGATCAGAAGGCTGCCTCGATCAGGGCGTCGGACGCCGCCAAGTCAGCGGCGGCGACACCGACGAGACGGAAGCTGGGGCGGCGGACGACGCCGAAGGGCGTCCCCGTCAAAGCCGCCCCGAAATCGGGCCGGTACACGCATCCCATCCCGAAGGAGCAGCGGCAGAGCCCACCCTGGTTCCCGTGGGTGCTGCTTGGGTTTCTCGTGCTGGGGCTGCTGACGATCGTGCTGAACTACGTGAACGTCCTCCCCGGGGGCACGAACAACTGGTACCTGATCGGGGGCATCGTGCTCATCGTCATCGGCCTCTTCGGGGCGACCTTCTACCACTGAACCGCTGACCGGGCGCCAGGGGCGCCTTCGATCAGAGGCGCTCGATGATGGTGGCGTTGGCGAGGCCACCGCCCTCGCACATCGTCTGGAGGCCGTAGCGGCCGCCGCTGCGCTCGAGCTCGTTGAGCAACGTCGCCATGAGCTTGGCGCCGGAAGCGCCGAGGGGGTGCCCGAGGGCGATGGCACCCCCGTTGACGTTCACGCGGCTCATGTCCGGGTGGTGCTCCTTCTCCCAGGCGAGCACGACGGAAGCGAAGGCCTCGTTGATCTCGACGAGGTCGATGTCGTCCATGGAGAGCTTCGTCTTCTCGAGGATCTTGGCCGTGGCGGGGATGGGGCCCGTGAGCATGGTCACGGGGTCGACACCGACGACGGCGAAACCGACGAACCGGGCACGGGGTCGCAACCCGAGCGCCGTCGCCCGCTCCTCCGACATGACGAGGACGGCGGAGGCACCGTCGGTGATCTGCGAGGAGTTGCCGGCGGTCACCTTGCCGTCGGCCTTGAAGGCGGGCTTCAACTTGGCGAGCGTCTCGGCCGTCGTGCCCGCCCGCAAGCCTTCGTCGATCGAGAGGGTCTCGCCGGTGGCGTTGCCCTCGGCGTCCCGCACGGCCACCGGGACGATCTCCCGCTCGAAACGCCCCTCCTCGGTCGCCCGCGCCGCCCGCTGCTGGCTCTGGGCACCGAAGGCGTCGAGGTCCTCACGGCTGAGGTCCCACTGGTCGGCGATCATCTCGGCCGAGATGCCCTGGGGAACGAGGCCACCGACCGGCTCGTAGCGCACCCGCACCGTGGGACCGAACGGGAAGCCGACGCCGCTGCCGATGGAGGCGCCCATGGGGACGCGGGTCATCGTCTCGACGCCGGCGGCGACGGCGATGTCGTAGGCACCCGCCATGACACCCTGGGCGACGAAGTGGAGGGCCTGCTGGGAGGAGCCGCACTGGCGGTCGACCGTGGTGGCAGGCACCGATTCCGGCCAGCCGGCGGCGAGCACGGCGTTGCGCCCGACGTTGAGGGCCTGGTCACCCACCTGCATGACGCATCCCATGACGACGTCGTCGACCATGGCGGGGTCGAGGTCGTTTCGCTCGGCGAGCGCCTTCAGGGCCTCGGCGGCGAGGTCGGCAGGGTGCCAGCCGGAGAGCTTGCCGTTGCGCTTGCCTCCCGGCGTGCGGACCGCATCGACGATGACAGCATTCGGCATCCCTGGTTCTCCTCCGGGCCTTCGAGCGACCGGCGGACGGCTCGCTCTCGTGGACAAACTGACGTGTCAGTCGACAGTAGCGGGACTTGTCAGGGCGTACCACCGGCGACTCGGCTCGCCTCGCGGCGCGCCCGTGGCGCTGCCGTCGCCCGGCCGTGGCACCCTGTCCACCCCTTGGATGTCGTTTGGGGTCACATGGCCGCCCAATCAACGTCCAAGGTTCCACGCCGGCCAAGTGTCGCTGTGTGGCGTGGGCCGGTACGGTGGCTGACGTGGCAAAAGACATGAAGCGCTGGCTCGGTGACGGTGGGATGGCGATTCTCGGGTCGATCGGCGTCCGTTTCGACGACTTCGGGGTCGAGGATGACGACGCCGCCGGCTGGTCGTCGGCGATCTGGGAGCCGACCGCCCTCGCCTGCAACCCGCACGGCACGGTGCAGGCCGGTGTGCACGCCGTCGTGCTCGATGCCGCCATGAACTTCGCCGTCAACGCCGGCCTGTCCGGTCGGGACCGCACGAAGGCGACGATCGAGATGAAGGCCGAGACGATGCGGCCCGCCGCCGTCGGCGACGTCCTCGCCGTGCGGGGGGCGGTCGTGCGCGAGACGCGTCAGATCGCCTTTGCGGAGGCTCGTATCGAGAACGCCGAAGGCAAGCTCGTCAGCCGAGCCACGGGCACCTTCCTCATCCACCGGCCCGAGTAGGCCAGGAGGCCGCCGGCCGCCACTCCGGCGCCGCCTCTCAGGCGCTCGCCCGGTCGGCCGCCTCCGGCAGACGCCTGGCGCGGACGCCGGCGAGCTCCGAGACGTCGAGATCCAACAAACCCGGCACGACGAGGCGGTCACCCCCGGCGCGCCCCACGACTCGGGCCCTCACGCCGGCCCGCGCGGCCGCCGCCAGCAGCGCATCGGCCTCCTGTGAGCAGACGAGAACCCGCGAAGGTGCCTCGTTGAACAGGTACTCCACGGTCCAGGGCTCCTCGATGACGACACCGGTGGACGACGCACAGCACAGCTCCGCCAGGCAGACGGCAAGACCGCCGTCACTCACGTCGTGCAGCCCGGCGATGCTCACCGTGGGGGCGCCGGCGCAGGCGGCGGCCACGAGCTCGCGTACGAGGGAGCAGAGCCGATCGTGCGCCTCGAAATCGATCTCGGGCAGCACCCCGCCGTTCTCACCCCGCAGCTCTCGCGCCCAGCGAGAGCCCCCGAGGGCCGTCAAGTCCGCGGGGCCGCTCACGTCGCCGCCCACGAGGACGATGGAGCCGCCCTCGGACAGGGCGATGCCGGGAGGCCGCTCTGCCAAGTGGTCGATGACCCCGACGAGGCCCACGACCGGCGTCGGGTCGATGTCGACGCCCCTGCTCTCGTTGTAGAGCGAGACGTTCCCACCGACGACGGGCACCCCGAAGGCGAGGCAGGCGGCCGCCATCCCGTCGATTGCCTCGGACAGCTGCCACATGACTTCGGGGTGCTCCGGGTTGCCGAAGTTCAAGCAGTCGACGACGGCCACGGCCCTGGCGCCGGCGCAGGACACGTTCAGGATGGCCTCGGCCACCGTGAGCTCGGTGCCGCGCCGGGGGGAGACGGCGCACCAGGCCGGGTTGGCGTCACAGGTGAGCGCCAGCCCCTTCCCCGTCCAAGGGACCCCGGGGCCGGCCAGCTTCAAGACGGTGGCGTCGGCTGCCCCCGGCGGGAGCACGGTGTTGAGGAACAATTGATGGTCGTACTGCCCATACACGAATGACGGGTCGTACAGGAGGGCGAGCAGCTCGTCCGAGGCGGACGACAGGCCTGCCACCGGGGTGCCCGGCGGCGCCTCGCCGGAGGGCGGCGAGAGGGGCCGGTGATAGAGGGGCGCACCGTCGGCGAGGGAGACGGCCGGCATATCGCCCACGATCTCGCCCACGCCGGGGGCGCCGTTGCGGATCACCAAACGGCCGACCCCGTCAGGGCCGGCCTCCACGACGCGACCGATCACGGTCGCCCGCACCTCGTGGTGGGCGCACGTGGCGAGGACGTCCTCGAGCGAGGACGGCTCCACGATGGCGAGCATGCGCTCCTGGCTCTCGCTCGTCATGATCTCGACGGGGGACATTCCGGCCTCGCGCAGTGGTACGGCGGAGCAGTCGACCTCCATGCCGAGCCCGCCGCGGGCGGCCGTCTCCGATGTGGCGCACGCCAGGCCGGCTCCGCCGAGATCCTGGATGCCGACGACGAGTCCCTGGTCGAGGAGATCGAGGGAAGCCTCGATGAGGCGCTTCTCCTCGAAGGGATCGCCGACTTGAACACTGGGCCGCTTCGTCGTCTCGCCGGCGGCGAAACCCGCCGACGCCAGCACGCTGACACCGCCGATCCCGTCCCGTCCCGTGAGTGATCCGAGGAGTACGACGCAGTTGCCTACACCGGTCGCTTTCGCCAGCACGAGACGCTCGATAGGGAGGACTCCGAGGCAAAAGACATTCACCAATGGGTTGTCATAGTAACAACGCGCAAATGTCAGCTGACCGCCGACTGTCGGCACGCCAACTGAGTTTCCATAGCCGGCGACACCGCGGATCACGCCATCGAAGATGAAGCGACTCCTCGGGTCGTCGAGCGTGCCGAAGAAGAGGGGATCCATCAAGGCGATCGGGCGGGCACCCATCGTGAAGACGTCGCGGAGGATCCCGCCGATGCCGGTTGCGGCCCCTTGGTACGGCTCGATCGCCGAGGGGTGATTGTGGCTCTCGATCCGCAAAGCGATGGCGATCCCGTCGCCGACGTCGACGACGCCGGCGTTCTCACCAGGACCGACGAGAACGGCATCGCCTTCGGAGGGCAGCCGTCGCAGGTGTAGGCGGGAGGACTTGTAGGAGCAATGCTCGCTCCACATGACCGAATACATCGCGAGCTCGACGGGCAATGGCTCGCGTCCGAGGGCGTCGATGATCATCTGAAATTCGCCATCGGTGAGACCGAGGCTGCGATGTACAGAACTCATTGAGCCCTCCGAACCGCGCTGTGAAGGCTTCCGGAAGCAGTCGCCGTGTAAGTGCAACATTGCGCGGCGGAAGTCAGGTTGCGCTCATCGTCCTTCGCGACGAAACTGGTCGTATGCCACCACGGAAGAGACAGACCAAGAGCAAGACGACCCTCAGCGACGAGCACAAGGACGCCCTCGCCGAAGGACGACGACAAGGAAATGCCGTCCGCCGTTACCTCGAGGCGTTGGAAGAGAACAAGCCGCGTCGAGGCCGTCAAGTGAGCGCGGAGTCCCTCGCCTCGCGACGCAGCGAGATCGACGCCAAGATTGCCGCCGCCGACCCCCTGAAGAGGGCTCATCTCATCCAGCAGCGTCGTGACCTCGACCGCAGGCTTGCCACCGCCGAGGACACCGACGAGGTTGACATCGAGGCTCTCGAAGAGGCTTTTGTCGTCGTTGCCGCCGAGTATGGCGAGCGCAAAGGGATCGAGTACAAGACATGGCGCGAAGTCGGCGTCCCTGCCAACGTGCTGGCTCGCGCCGGCATCCACTGGAGCCGTCGCTCCTAGGCGCCGGCGAGAACTGCGGCGGCATCCGCACCGGATCGGCCGGTGCGGAGCGCTGCAGCTTCGAGGAACGACTGCAGGAGCACTCGCCCGTCGGCTGAGCCCATGAGGCTCGTGGCCGCCCGTTCGGGATGCGGCATGAGGCCGACGACGTTGCCCTCCCGGTTCGCAACGGCGGCGATGGAGCTCATCGATCCGTTCGGGTTGTTGACGTAACGCAGCGGTATCTGACCGCTGCGCTCGAGCGCCTGCAGCGTGTCGAGCGCACAGGCGTAGTTGCCCTCGAAGTGATTGACCGGCAGTCTCAGTCGCTGGCCGAGGCAAGCGCCTGCGGTGAGGACCGAGGACGTCGACACGACCTCGCACTCGACGATCTGGCAGACGAAGCGCCCGCCCGCATTGCGCATGAGTGCCCCGGGGAGCAGGTGGGCTTCCGTCAGCACCTGAAAGCCGTTGCAGATCCCGAGCACGGGCACGCCGGCGGCGGCCGCCTCCGAGACGGCGTCCATCACCGGGGAGAAGCGGGCGATGGCGCCCGGCCGTAGATAGTCGCCATGGGCGAAGCCACCGGGCACGATGATGGCGTCGAAACCCTCGACCGAGTGCTCCGTGTGCCACACGAGCTCGGCCCTGGCGCCGAAGCTCGACACGGCTTGGACGACGTCGTGCTCACAGTTCGAGCCTGGGAACACGACGACGGCGACCTTCGGGCCGGCGCCACCGGTCGCTGCCTCGCCAGGTGCGGGCGGCGTCACGGACGTGCTTCGCCGTCTGTGCTGTGCACCGTCACGCTGGCGCGCTGGATGACGGGGTTGGCGAGGAGGCGATGCGCCAGCTCGTCGGCCGTCGCCTGGGCGGCGGGCTCGTCGGCGGCTTCTACGACGAAGTGGAAGACGCGTCCGACGCGCAGATCCCCGACGCTCTCGAAACCGAGCAACGGGAGCGCCCGCTCGATGGTGGCGGCTTCCGGGTCGGCGATCCCCTCGAGGGCGCTCACCTCGACGACGGCGGCGAACCTCACGACGTGACGCCCCACCAGGCCGCGAAGGAGCGCCCGCTGATCTGCTCGTAGGCCGAGACATACCGCTCCCGCGTGGCCGCCGTGACGTCGGCCGGCAGCTGCGGCGGGTGCGATGACTTGTCCCACCCGGTGCTCTCTGCCCAGTCGCGCACGGGCTGCTTGTCGAACGAGGGGGGAGCCGTGCCCGGTTGCCAGGCATCGGCCGGCCAGAAGCGGCTGGAATCCGGTGTCATCACCTCGTCGCAGATGGCGAGCTCTCCGTCGACAAAGCCGAGCTCGAACTTCGTGTCGGCGATGACGATCCCGCGCTCGAACGCCCTGGCGGCGCCGTGGGCGTAGGCGGCCAGACAGATCTCACGCGCCCGTTCGGCCGCCTTGGCTCCGACGAGGTCGACGGCGGCGGTGAACGAGATGTTCTCGTCGTGGCCGACGGACGCCTTCGTCGAGGGTGTGAAGACCGGCTCCTCGAGGCGGGCAGACTCGAGGAGGCCCGCCGGCAACGGCGCACCGTGCATCGTGCCCGTCGAACGGTATTCCTTCCAAGCCGACCCGGCGAGGTAGCCGCGCACGATGCACTCGAGCGGGAGCATCTCGGCCTTGTGGACGAGCATCGCCCGGCCGGCGACGTCGGGGATCTCGAGTGCCCCGGCAGGAAACATGGCGGGGTCCGTCGCCACGAGGTGGGACGGTGCGACCTCGAGGAGCTCCTCGGCCCAAAACGACGTCATGGCGGTCAGGACGCGGCCCTTGTCCGGCACGGGCTCGTCGAAGACGTGGTCGAAGGCGGAGATCCGGTCGGAGGCGACCATGAGGAGGAGACCCTCGCCGGCGTCGTAGACGTCGCGGACCTTGCCCGAGTAGATGTGCGGCAGGCTCATGATCTCGTCTCCGGCACGGCCTCGAGTGCCTCGATCGAGTGCCCGGCATGTGCCAGTGCCCGTTCGAGGTCGAAGGCATCCGCCAGCACGCTCGGGAGGGCGCCAGCGAGGGCTGCCTCCACGTCCGGGTCCTTCTCGAGCACGTCTCGAAACCCCCTCCGTTCCTCGATGGCACGCTGGGCGTCCCGTTGCACGATGCGGTAGGCGGCATCGCGCCCCAAGCCGGCGCGCACGAGTGCCAGCAGGACGGGCTGGGAGAACACGAGGCCGTGAGAGCCGTCGAGGAGGTTCTCCGACATGCGGTCGGCGTGCACGACGAGGCCGTCCACGAGCCGTGTCATCCGCACGATGGCGTAATAGGTCGCCAGGCTGGCATCGGGCAGGACGATGCGCTCGACCGAGCTGTGTGAGATGTCGCGCTCATGCCAGAGGGCGACGTCCTCCAGGCCGGCCACGAGGTAGCCGCGCAGCACGCGAGAGAGGCCGACGAGGCGTTCGGACGTGATCGGGTTTCGCTTGTGCGGCATGGCAGAGGAGCCCTTCTGCCCGACGGCGAACGGCTCCTCGGCCTCGGCGACCTCCGTCCGTTGCAAGTGGCGGATCTCGGTGGCGAGCGACTCGATCGTCGTCCCGATGGCGGCGCAGGCATAGAGGTACTCGGCGTGGCGGTCGCGGGCGATCACCTGCGTGGCGGGAACCGGTGTGAGCCCGAGGGCGGCGCAGACGTAGCCCTCCACCGCCGGGTCGATGTTCGAATACGTCCCGACGGCTCCCGACAGCTTGCCGACGGCAATGCCGTCTCGGGCCCTGCGCAGCCGCTGGCGGTCGCGGTCGCACTGCAGGCAGGCGAGGGCCAGCTTCGTCCCGAAGGTCGTCGGCTCGGCGTGCATGCCGTGGGTACGGCCGACCATGGGAGTGCCTGCGTGCTCGACTGCTCGCCGCCTCAAGGCGGCGACGAGGCCGTCGAGCGCCCCCGAGAGGAGGTCGGCGGCCTTGGCGAGCGTGGCGCAGAGCGCCGTGTCCACGACGTCGGAGGACGTCAGGCCGTGATGGATCCACGAGCCCTCCGGTTGTCCGATCGACTCCTGCACGACGTCCACGAAAGCGGCCACGTCGTGGTCCGTGACGGCCTCGCGATCGAGCACTCGTTGCACGAAGGCAGCGTCGATCTCGGGCGCACGCCCTCGGCACGCTGCGGCATCGGCTGCCGGGACGACCCCGAGGGCGGCCCAGGCTTCGACGGCGAGCAGCTCGACCTCGAGCCAGCAGGCGAACCTGGCCTCGTCACTGAACAGCGCCGCCATCTCCGGCAGGGAGTAGCGGGGGATCATGCTCTCAAGTTAGTCGTCACCTCGACGCGGGGGGTCGGACCCTCACGCCGCGAAGGAGACGTACTGCTCGCGTCCCGGACCGACGCCCGCATAGGTGACCGGGACGCCGGCATGACGCGAGATGACCTCGAGGTAGGCGCGGGCCGAGGCGGGCAGGTCCTCCACGGTCGTGGCGGTGGCGAGATCGGTCTTCCAGCCGGGCAGCTCCTCGAAGATCGGCT
The DNA here is from genome assembly GCA_052143575.1 of Acidimicrobiales bacterium. GTDB lineage: Bacteria > Actinomycetota > Acidimicrobiia > Acidimicrobiales > Bog-793 > JAKACA01. The sequence goes on along the minus strand of JBKQSP010000052.1, from coordinate 29,669 downwards.
TCACGTCGTGCAGGATCGACTGGTGGTACGGCACGTGCTCGTAACGCACGCCACCGGCTTCGTAGGCGACGCACACCTTGAGCGTGTCGAACGAGGACAGGACGTCGAGCTTCGTGACGGCGAGCTCCGAGATCGAGTTGAGGCGGACGGCCTGTCGCAGCATGACGAGATCGAGCCATCCGGGCCGGCGGCGACGACCGGTGTTCGTGCCGTACTCGTGGCCCCGCTCCACGAGCTCGTCGGCGATGGGGCCTTCGAGCTCGGTGGGGAAGGGCCCGGATCCGACGCGGGTGACGTAGGCCTTCACGATGCCGACGATGCGGTTGATGTCGCGCGGGCCGATCCCGCTGCCGACGCAAGCACCCCCCGCCGTCGGGTTCGAGGAGGTCACGAACGGGTAGGTTCCGTGATCGACGTCGAGGAACGTCGCCTGGGCGCCTTCCAGCATCACCTGCTCGCCTGCGGCGAGCGCCTCGTGGATGAGGGCGACGCTGTCGCCGATCATGGGTTCCAGACGGGGGGCGAGCTCGTCGAGATACTTTGTGGCGATCTCGTCGGCGTCGAGGGGGAGCCGGTTGTAGACGCGAGACAAGATGGCGTTCTTCTCGCGTAAGACGACATCGAGCTTCTGGCGGAAGATCTTCGGGTCGAGGAGATCCTGCACTCGCAGACCGATCCGGGCGGCCTTGTCTGCGTAGGCGGGACCGATGCCGCGCTTCGTCGTGCCGAGCTTGTTGTGCCCGAGGAACCGCTCCGTCATGCGGTCGAGCTCGTAGTGGTACGGCATGATCAAGTGGGCGTTGCCCGACACGACGAGGCGGCTCGTGTCGATGCCACGGCTGGAGAGCATGTCGCATTCGCTCAGCAACACGGCCGGGTCGACGACGACGCCGTTGCCGATGACCGGCACGGTGTGGTGGTAAAGGACCCCGCTCGGGACGAGCTGGAGGGCGAACGACTCGCCCTCGACGACGATCGTGTGGCCGGCGTTGTGACCGCCCTGGTAGCGCACGACGAGGCGCATGTCCTTGGCGAGGAGGTCGGTGAGCTTCCCCTTCCCCTCGTCGCCCCACTGGGTTCCGACCACGACGGTGGCGGGCACGTTGTTGCCTCCGGTTTGCTTGCCGGGGCGCAAATCTAACCGGTCCCGGAGCAGCGCCCGTGCGAGGCGCCGGTCCGGGACCGGTTGACAGGTGTGTGAGCTGCCAGTGAGCTCACGTCTCGGCGCCGCACCAGCGGGCTCGGCGCCGGCGCGCCCCTAGGAGCGCCGTACCCCCGCTCGAGGGCTACGGCCGTCCACCGTCCTGCCGGCGCGGTGGTCGTCCCGCCTCGGGACGTCCTGGCTCGCATCGGCGAGCAGGCGCTTGATGTGGTCACTGACGTGCTCTCTCGTGGGAGCGAGCATGGATTAATCACCTCATTCGGAAGTATCTTCTCTGACAGGTATTATAGCGGCGAGGATGCTTGCCCGAGCAGGACCGGCAGTCAGAGGGAGGACCGTGGACAGCATCGACGGAGAGTTGCCGCCGCCACCATCGCCCCGGCGGCCGCCACTGCGCAGGCCTCAGCCGGACATCGTCGATCACGTTCTCGAGCGCTGGCGGCGGGAGCGTCCGGACATCGACGCCTCCGGCAAAGCCGTCACGGGGCGGGTGGTGCGGCTGAACGGTTTGTTCCACCGGGCATTCCAAGTCGACTTCGCCCTCGAGGAGATCGACGAGGGGGGCTTCGCCGTGCTGGCAGCGCTGCGGCGAGCGGGTCAGCCGTTCGAGCTGACTCCGACGGAGCTCAACCGTGAGCTGCTCATCTCCTCCGGCGGCCTGACTCACCTCGTGGACCGCCTCGTCCGCCGGGGTCTCGTGCGACGCCGGCCGGACGACGGTGATCGGCGTTGTGTCCGCGTCATCTTGACGCCTGCAGGACGCAAGGTGGCCGACCGTGCGATGGTGGCGCACGCCGCCACCGAGCGTCGCCTCGTGAGCGGGCTGACGAGCGAGGAACGCGACCAGCTGGCCGATCTCCTCCGCCGCTTGGTGCTCTCGGTGGACGGGCCCCTGCCGAGTTAGGGGCGGAGGCGGGTCAGGGGCGGAAGCGGGTCAGGGACGGAGGCGGGCCGTCAGCTCGATCTCCACGGCGATGTCGAAGGGGAGCTCCGCCATCCCGACGGCGCTGCGGGTGTGACGCCCGCTCTCCCCGAAGATCTCGACGAGCACGTCTGAGCAACCGTCGATGACCGCCGGCGTCTGGTTGAAACCGGGAGCGACATTGACCATGCCGAAGACCTTGACGATGCGGGCGATGCGGTCGAGGTCGCCCAATTCGGAGCGAAGGGTCGCCAGCAGCGACAGCGCCGTCAGGCGCGCCGCCAGCCTCCCCTCTGCAAGGGAGAGATCGGCGCCGACCTTGCCGCGGATCATCCTGTCGCCGTCGATGGGCCCGTGGCCGCCCACATAGACGATGTCACCGTCGACGACGCATCCGAGGTAATTGGCGGCCGGAGGGAAGACCGGCGGGAGGTCGATCCCGAGCTCGAGGAGGCGCCCCGCGATCCGGCCGGTCATCCGGCGACCTGCGCGACGGTGGGATCTCGCCAGATGTGGTTGCGCTTCGGCGATCGGTCTCCGAGGTCGGCGATGCCGGTCGACTGGGCGAGGGCCTCGCCGTAGACCTCGTCGACTTCGAGCCGCCGCAGCTCCTCGGCGAGGAGGTCTCCGAGGTCGCGCCGCAAGAGGGGGAGCTCCCTGTCCGGGTGGCCGGTACGCGAGAGCGTCGCCACCCGACCGTCAGGGCGGCTGACTCGCAAGGTGCACTCCTCGTCGTCCTCGACGAGGGCGACTTCGACCTCGGTGATGCCCGGTCCGGACGAGACGGCCACCTCAGTCGGCACGCCGAGACGGGCCGTCAGCCAGCCGGCGAGGAGGGCGGCAGTCGGGTTGCCTTCCTCGGCGGCCACGCCGGCCGAGCGTGCCCCGGCGGAGGTGGCGTCGAAGGCGGAGGCGAGGAGCGAGCGCCACGGGGTCGCCCGCGTCCAGGCGAGGTCGGTGTCGCCCGGGGCGAAGTCCTCGGCGCGTGTGTGCAGCGCCGCCTTCGGATCGGGGGCGAGGGCACAGTCGGTGACCCTGCGGTCGGCGAGCACGCCGAGGGGGTCCGTGGCGATGCGGTCGGGAGGCACGCCGTGCCACCAGGTCACAACGGGGGCGTCCGGTGCCAGCAGCGGCAGGACGACCGATTCGGCGTGCAGCGTCAGTCGCCCGTACATCCGCATGACGACGGCTTCGATGGGGCCGAGGCGTCCCCCCACCTGCACCTCGGCGTCGAGTCGGTCCGTCGTCTCGATCTGGCGCCGGATCACCATGAGGAGGCGGCACGGGTGGGCCTGGGCGGCGACGGTCGCCGCCCGCTCGGCCTCACCGATGTTCTTCTCGTCGACGATCGTGACGAACGTGACGGCGAGCCCGGAAGCGACGGCACCGCCCGCCCGCCGTTCGGCGCTCAGCGCCTTCATGATGTCGCCGCCGTTCGTGTCCCACAGGGTTGTCGTCACGGCCGCCTCCACGTGCGTCCCTCAAGGGCGAGCATGTCGTCGGCCGCTCGCGGTCCCCACTCGCCCGCCCGGTAGCGCTCCGGCGTGGTCGTCGCCCAGAACTCCTCGAGCGGGTCGATGACCTGCCAGGACGCCTCGACCTCGTTGTGGTCCGGGAAGAGGGTGCGATCTCCGACGAGGACGTCGAGGAGCAGCCGCTCGTAGGCCTCCGGGCTCGACTCGGTGAAGGAGGCGCCGTAGAGGAAGTCCATGGAGACTTCGCGCACCTCCATGGCCGATCCCGGCACCTTCGATCCGAAGCGCAACGTGATCCCCTCGTCCGGCTGCACCCTCACGACGAGCTGGTTGTGCCCGAGCTCGGCCGTGTCGGTCTTGGCAAAGGGCAGGTGAGGAGCGCGCTTGAACACGACGGCGATCTCGGTGACGCGGCGGGGGAGCCGCTTGCCGGTGCGGAGATAGAAAGGGACACCCGCCCAGCGGCGGGTTTCGACGCCGAGGCGCACGGCGGCGTAGCTCTCCGTCCTCGACTGCGGGGGGATGCCCTCCTCGTCGAGATAGCCGCGGACGCGCTCTCCGGCGAGCCAGCCCTGCTCGTACTGCCCTCTTACCGTGAAGGCAGCTTTGTTCTCCGGTATCGAGATGGCCCGCAGCACCTTGCGCTTCTCGATGCGGAGCGACTCGGAGTCGAAGCTCACCGGCTCTTCCATCGCTGTCAGCGCCAGCAGCTGCAGCAGATGGTTCTGGAGGACGTCGCGAGCAGCCCCTGCGGAGTCGTAGAAGGCCGCCCGGCCCTCGATTCCGACGTCCTCGGCCATCGTGATCTGCACGCTGTCGACGTAGTTGGAGTTCCAGACCGGCTCGAAGAGCGTGTTGGCGAAGCGGAGGGCGAGAAGGTTCTGCACCGTCTCCTTGCCGAGGTAGTGGTCGATGCGGAAGACGTCGTTCGGCGTGAAGACGCTGTCGACGAGCTGGTTGAGATCCCTCGAGGAGGCGAGGTCGTGCCCGAACGGCTTCTCGACGACGACGCGGCGCCAGCCGCCTCGCTCCTCGTTGGCGGCCATCCTCGTACGGTCCAGCTGCTTGAGCACCTGCGGGAAGGCAGCCGGCGGGATCGACAAGTAGAAGGCGGCGTTGCCGGCGATGCCGTGGCTGCTCTCGAGCTCGACGAGGGTGCTGTCGAGCTGATCGAAGGCGTTGTCGTCGTCGAAGGAGCCCGGGACGAAGCGGACGCTGTCGGCGATGCGCCGCCAGACATCGTCCCGGAACTCCGTGCGGGAGTGCTCCTTGGCGGCGGTCTTGGCGAGCTGCTCGAAGTCACCGTCGCCCCAGTCGCGGCGGGCGAATCCCAGCAACACGAAGCCCGGCGGCAGCAACCCGCGGTTGCCGAGGTCGTAGACGGCGGGGATGAGCTTCTTGCGGGCGAGGTCGCCCGTGACGCCGAACACGACGAGGGCGCACGGGTCGGGGATGCGCGGCAGACGGCGGTCCCTCGGGTCGCGCAATGGATTCGAGGTCGTCACGGCGCGGGTGCTCCCTCCTCGTCATGGGCGGCGCGGATGCGGGTCCGGCTCCGGGGTGAATCTATCGGGCCTCGGCCCGTGGTTCCCACCGCCGGGGCCGGGCCGCTAGGGGGCGGCGGCGGCCGCCTGCTCGGCGGCGACGCCCAGGCGCTTCTGGACGAGGACGGCGCGTGCCGTGACGACAAAGCCGAGCTCGTCGTTGACTCGTGTCATGTGGCGGTTCGTCTCGCCGTTCCAGGTCTGGATCCTCCGCGTGAGGGGCGAGCGCTCCATGACCTGGCGGATGTTGGCGATCTTGACGAGCATGCCGAGGCGGTGGCCGCGCTCCTGCCCGAGGACGATGGTGGCCCACTGATCGCCGTTCTCCGGCGAATCGTGATGGACGCCGATCGCCGTGAAGGCGACGAGGTCACCCGTGACAGACCGGGTTGCTCCGGCGAAGAACGTCGTCACACCCATCGCCGCCACCGTCGCCTCGCCCCCGCGCAGGCGCTCCTCGTCCCACTCCTGCGGCTCGTGCTCGAGGTCGCCGTGGGGAGCATCGCGCGACATCGTGCGCTCGAGCTCGAGCCGTCCCTCGACAAGCTCGTCCGGGTTGCGGTCCTGCCACCTCACCAGGCGGTAGCCCTCGGCGTAAGGGGCGCACGACGCCTCGAGCTCGTCAAGAGCGGTGTGCCCGATGGGGAGATGCAGTTCTCGTCGGAGCTCGGAGAGGACGGGCTCGTAGCCGAGTGCCGCCGCGAAGGCGCCGCCCGCTCGGGGGTCGTCGAGCGGCTCCTCGTAGCCGCCGGCGATCGTCGTGCGGCCCTCGCGGCGGGCGAGGCGCTCGGCGTGGAGGGCGAGGGCGCGTCCGACGCCGCGGCGGCGGCGATCCGGGTCCACCTGCAGATCGGCCTCGATGGTCCCGGTGTTGTCGCGCTGGGGGAGCCCGAGCATCGAGCAGCCGACGGCGCGGCCGTCCTCGTCGTCGGCAACCGCCAGCACGAACCGCTTGGCACCGAACCCGCCGTTGGCAATGGCGCGGGCAGCGGTGAATGTCAGGGGCGTGTCCTGCGGCCAATCGGCCGTCCTCGAAGCGTGCTGCACGGCCCACCAGGACCTGAGCTGCTCGTCGTCGTTCGGGTCGATCTCACGCACCTGCACGCCGCCAGTCTGGCAGCCGGGGGCGTGGCGACAGATCGCGTCAGCCGGCGCCCTCATCGCAGCACGAGCGACTCGCCCTTCTCGTCGACGTCGACGTGCACGGTGTCGCCCTCGGAGAAGCGGCCCTCCAGCAGGGCCACGGCCAGCGGGTCGCCGATGGCTCGCTGGATGACGCGACGAAGGGGCCGGGCGCCGAAGGCTTCGTCGTAGCCGTGATCGCCGAGCCAGACCTTGGCGGCATCGGAGACCTCGAGGGTGAAGCGCCGGCCCTCCAGCCGCTTGGCGAGCAGGCGGAGCTGGATGTCGACGATGCGGGTGAGATCCTCGCGGGTGAGCGAGCGGAACCGCACGATCTCGTCGATACGGTTCACGAACTCCGGCTTGAAGACCGAGAGCGGGTCGCCCTGCAGGTTGGAGGTCATGATGAGGACGGTGTTCGTGAAGTTCACGGTGCGCCCCTGACCGTCGGTCAAGCGCCCGTCGTCGAGCACTTGCAACAGGACGTTGAAGACGTCCGGGTGGGCCTTCTCGATCTCGTCGAGGAGCACGACTGCGTAGGGCCGGCGCCGCACCGCCTCGGTGAGCTGGCCGCCCTCCTCGTAGCCGACATAGCCGGGCGGGGCACCCACGAGCCGTGAGACGTTGTGCCGCTCCTGGTACTCACCCATGTCGATGCGGGTGACGGCCCGCTCGTCATCGAAGAGGATCTCAGCCAGTGCCCGGGCGAGCTCGGTCTTGCCGACACCGGTTGGCCCGAGGAAGAGAAACGAGCCGATCGGCCGATTCGGATCCCCGAGACCCGCCCGGCTGCGGCGGATGGCGTTGGCGACGGCCATGACGGCCTCGTCCTGGCCGACGACGCGAGCGTGCAGGAGATCCTCGAGGTGCACGAGCTTGGCGACCTCACCCTCGACGAGGCGGGAGACCGGTACGCCCGTCCAGCGGCTCACGACCTCGGCGACGTCCTCGGAGTCCACCTCCTCCTTCAGCATCTTCTGGCTCGACTGCAGCTCGGCGAGCTTGGCGGTCGCCTCCTCGATCTTGCGTTCGAGCTCCGGCACCTGGCCGTAGCGGATCTCGGCGGCCTTGGCGAGGTCGCCCGCCCGCTCGAAACGGTCCGCTTCACCGCGGGCCGCCTCGACGTCGCTCTTCAGCGTCCGGATGGCGCCGATCGCCTCTTTCTCGGCCTGCCAGTGCGCTGTCATGGCGGTCTGCTGCTCGCGCAGGTCGGCCAGCTCCGCTTGCAGGCGGGCGAGGCGCTCGCGCGACACCGAGTCCTCTTCCTTCGAAAGGGCCATCTCCTCGATCTCGAGCTGGCGGATGTGCCGCGAGACCACGTCGAGCTCGGTCGGCATCGAGTCGATCTCGATGCGGAGCCGGCTGGCCGACTCGTCGATGAGGTCGATGGCCTTGTCCGGCAGGAAACGCCCCGTCACGTAGCGATCCGAGAGCACGGCGGCAGCCACGAGGGCGGCGTCCTGGATGCGAACGCCGTGGTGCACCTCGTAGCGCTCCTTCAACCCGCGAAGGATGGCGATCGTGTCGGCCACCGACGGGGGCTCCACGATGATCGGCTGGAACCGGCGCTCGAGGGCGGCGTCCTTCTCGATGTGCTTGCGGTACTCGTCGAGCGTCGTGGCCCCGATCATGCGGAGCTCACCGCGGGCGAGCATCGGCTTGATCATGTTGCCGGCGTCCATGGCGCCTTCGGCTCCACCGGCGCCCACGATGGTGTGCAGCTCGTCGATGAAGGTGATGATCTCGCCCTCCGCGTCCGAGATCTCCTTCAGGACCGACTTGAGCCGCTCATCGAACTCGCCCCGGTACTTGGCACCGGCCACCATGGAGGCAAGGTCGAGCGAGACGACCCGCTTGTTCTTCAAGCCCTCCGGCACGTCGCCTTCGACGATGCGCTGCGCCAGCCCCTCGACGATGGCCGTCTTGCCGACTCCCGGCTCGCCGATGAGGACGGGGTTGTTCTTCGTGCGGCGCGAGAGAACCTGGATAACGCGGCGGATCTCCTCGTCGCGGCCGATGACCGGGTCGAGGCGGCGGCGGCGGGCGAGGTCGGTGAGATCCTGCGAGTATCGCTCGAGGGCGCGGTACTGCTCCTCCGGCTCCTGCGAGGTGACGCGGTGGCTGCCCCGCACCTCGCGCAGCGCCGTGAGGAGGGCGTCGCGGGAGACGCCGAGCTCGCCGGCCAGGGCGAGCAGGAGGTGCTCGACGGAAAGGTACTCGTCGCCCATCTCCGTCTGAGTGGCCTCGGCGCGTTCGAAGGCCTGCATCATCTCGCGGGAGAAGGAGGGCTCACCGCCGCCGTAGGCCTTCGGGAGGCGGCCGAAGGACTCGTCGAGGCGGTTTCTCACCGTGAGCGGGGAGATGCCGAGCTTGTCGAGCAGCGGGATGGTGACACCGCCCTCCTGCCCGAGAGCGGCGTAGAGGAAGTGCTCCGGTGTCACCTCGGCGTGGTGGTACTGGCGGGCGAGGGCAACTGCGTCGCGGGCGGCCTCCTGCGTCTTTCTCGTCCAGCGGTTGGGGTCGAACGTCATGTTGCAACAGTCCTTGTCGTCATCGGTGGCGCCGTTGTGTCAGCCTCGCCATTTGGCGGGCAGGCGGTTCTTTGCCACGGGTACGAGGTCCCGGCGGTAGAAGCGATGCGTGCTGACGACCGCCTCCTGTGCCTCGGCGCGTACTCGTTCCAGCTCGCCCCTGATGCGCTCCAGCTCGGCTTCGAGGGCGAGGATGCGGCGGACGCCCTCGAGGTTGATACCGGCGGCAGTGAGGTGTTGGATGCGCCGCAGCTGTTGGATGTCGGCCTCGCTGTAGCGGCGGATGCCACCGTGGGTGCGGGCGGGGTCGAGAAGTCCCTTGCGCTCGTAGATGCGCAGCGTCTGCGGGTGGACGCCGGCGAGCTCTGCGGCCACGGAGATGACGTAGACGGCCTGCGTGCTGGCGCCGTCGCCCCCGGCGCCGCTGCTGATGTCGACCGGCGTGCCCATGAGCCTCATGCCTCCGCCAGCAGACGGGAGCGGGGCGAGTCGGTCGTCGCCTTGGCGAAGGCTTCGACGGCGGCGCGCTGCTCGTCGGTCAGCGACGTCGGTACATCCGCCTCGACGGTGACGAGGAGGTCGCCCGCCGTGGCGGCTGTCTTGACGCCCCGCCCCTTCACGCGAAACGTCTTTCCGGACGGCGTCCCCGGCGGGATTCGCAGGGTCACGGGCTCGTCGAGCGATGGCACCGTGATGTCAGCCCCGAGGGCGGCCTCGGCGAAGGTGATGGGCACCCGCAACGTCAGGTTCTTGCCGCGCCGGCCGAAGAGCGGGTGCCGCTCGACGTGCACGACGACGTAGAGGTCACCGGGCGGCCCACCGTTCTCACCCGGCTCCCCCCGACCTTTCACGCGGATGCGCTGCCCGTCCTCGACGCCGGTAGGGATGCGCACTTTCACCTGGCGTTGGCGCCGCTCCACGCCCGACCCGTCGCAGGTCGGGCACGGGTCGACGACCTTGAGGCCGCGGCCTCGGCATTCCGGGCAGGGCGAGGCGAGTGAGAAGAGGCCTTGATTGTCGTTGAGCGTCCCGGTGCCACCGCAGCGCGGGCAGGTGATCGGCAAGGTGCCCGGGCGCGAGCCCGAGCCGGCGCAGGTATGGCAGATCACGCCGGTGACGACGTTGACCGAGGCGACGGCTCCGTGGATTGCCTCGTTGAAGGGCAGGTGCAGCTCCGTCTCGACGTCCTGGCCGCGGCGGGCGCTCGTCCAGGTCGTGTTCTTCTGGTTGCGCGACCTGCCCTGGCCGAACAGGTTGCCGAAGATGTCGCCGAGGTCGTCGATGTGGAAGTTGAAGCCGCCGCCGTCGCCGGCATTGCCACCACGGCCGAAACCCCCGAGCCCTCCCGCCAACGGCCCCAACCGGCGGACCTCGTCGTACTCCTTGCGCTTGTCGGCGTCGCCGAGCACGTCATAGGCGGCGGCGATCGCTTTGAACTTGTCCTCGGCGCCCGGGTTGGCGTCCGGGTGGTACTGCTTGGCGAGCTTGCGGTAGGCCCGCGTGATCTCCTTCTCGGTCGCTCCGGAGGAGACGCCGAGCACCTTGTAGTAGTCGGTTTCGAACCAGTCGCGTTGCGGGGCCATCGCTCAGCCTGCGCCCTTTCCTGCCACCGCTCGTCAGCCCCGCACCCGCACCATGGCGGGCCGGATGACGCGGTCACCCATGCGGTACCCGGACCGCCACACCTCGGTGACCGTCGGGCCCGCAGGCTCGCCGTTGCCGTCGCCGTTGCCGTCTTGGTCCTTCGGGGGCGCACTGTCGTCCATGGCGGTGGCCTCGTGCATCGTGGGGTCGAAGCCGACGCCGATGGCATCGATCCGCTCGAGACCCTCGCGGGCGAGGATGCCGTGTAGCTGAGCGTTGACTTGCAACACCGCTATCGAGGCCTCGTCAGTGGGCGCGGTGGCTCCGAGGCCGAGGTGGGCGAGCGCGAGCTCGAGCGAGTCGAGCACCGGCAGCAACCGCAGGACGAGCGCCTCCGTGGCGCGTTGCCGCGTCTCGGCCTGCTGGCGTCCCGCCCGCTTGCGGAAGTTGTCGAAGTCCGCTTGCAGGCGCTTCAGGGAGTCGAGGAACTCGTCCCGCTCGGCGCTGATGCGGGCGAAGTCGTCCGAGAGCAGGCTCTCGAGGCCGGTGAGGTCGCCATCGAGGAGGCGGAAGGGGTCCTGGGGCTTGCCGCCGTTTGGCGGTGACTCCGCTCCGCCAGCTTCTGACGTCTCGCCGGCGCCCTCCTCGTCCTCGCCGCCCGGCGTGCCGGCGCCGCTCTTGCCCGGGGCGGGTTTGCCGCCGCCGGGCGTCCGGACGAGCTCGGTGTCGACGATGTCGTCAGCGTCGCTGTCACCGTCCGGCTCCGGGTCGCCGTCTGCGAAGTGCGGCGATGATTCGTCGAACGTGCCGCTCATGCGTCGCCCGGGTTGGGACCGTCCACGATCTCGGCGTCCACGACGTCATCGTCGGAGGCGCCCGTGTCAGCGGAGCCGGAAGAGCTCGAGGAGCCGGAGGCATCGCTGCCCGAGCTCGACGCCGCCGCGCCGGCGGCCTCGTAGATCTTCTGGCCCATGGCCTGCGTGGCGCCCTTGAGTGCTTCGAGAGCGTGGCTGATGGCGTCGGCGTCGGTCCCCTCGAGCGCCGTCTTCAGCGTCTTCAAGGCGTCCTCGACCCTCGTCTTCTCCTCGCCGGGGGCTTTGTCGCCCTGGTCACGCAGCAGCTTCTCGGTCTGGTAGACGAGCGTGTCGGCGTTGTTGCGGATCTCCGCCTCCTCGCGGCGCCGCTTGTCCTCGGCGGCGTGCTCCTCGGCGTCGCGCACCATGCGGGCGATGTCGTCCTTCGGCAGCGACGACTGACCGGTGATGGTCATCGACTGCTCCTTGCCGGTGGCGAGATCCTTGGCGGAGACGTGCACGATGCCGTTGGCGTCGATGTCGAAGGCGACCTCGATCTGAGGGATGCCCCGCGGCGCCGGTGGCAGGTCCACGAGCTGGAACTTGCCGAGGGTCTTGTTGTACATCGCCATGTCGCGCTCGCCCTGCAGCACGTGGATCTCGACAGACGGCTGGCTGTCCTCGGCCGTGGTGAAGATCTCGGAGCGGCGGGTCGGGATGGTGGTGTTGCGCTCGATCAGCCGGTGGGTGATGCCACCCTTTGTCTCGATGCCGAGGCTGAGGGGCGTGACGTCGAGCAGGAGGACATCCTTCACCTCGCCTTTGAGGACGCCGGCCTGGATGGCGGCGCCGACGGCGACGACCTCGTCCGGGTTGACGCCCTTGTGTGGCTCCTTGCCCGTCAGGTTGTGCACGAGCTCCTGCACGGCGGGCATGCGAGTGGCGCCCCCGACGAGGATGACGTGGTCGATGTCCTCCTTCGTGAGGTTGGCGTCCGAGATGGCGGACTCGAAGGGGCCACGGCAAGCTTCGACGAGGTCTTCGGTCAGCTCCTGGAACTTGGCCCGCGTGAGCTTGAGGTCGAGGTGCTTCGGACCCTCGTTCGTGGCCGTGATGAACGGCAGGTTGATCGTCGTCTCCTGCACGGCCGACAGCTCGATCTTGGCCTTCTCGGCGGCTTCCTTCAGCCGCTGCAGGGCCATCTTGTCGTTCGAGAGGTCGACGCCTTCGGTGTCCTTGAACGACTTCACGAGCCAGTCCATGACGCGCTGGTCCCAGTCGTCACCACCGAGATGGGTGTTGCCGTGCGTGGCTTTCACCTCGAAGACGCCGTCGCCGATGTCGAGGATCGACACGTCGAAGGTGCCACCGCCGAGGTCGAACACGAGGACGGTCTGATCGGCGCCCTCTTTGTCGAGGCCGTAGGCGAGGGCGGCCGCCGTCGGCTCGTTGATGATGCGCAGGACCTCGAGCCCGGCGATCTGCCCGGCTTCCTTCGTGGCCGTGCGCTGGGCGTCGTCGAAGTACGCCGGCACGGTGATGACCGCCTGCACGACGGTGTCACCGAGATAGCCCTCGGCATCCCGCTTCAGCTTCTGCAGGATGCGGGCCGAGATCTCCTGGGGCGTGTACCCCTTTCCGTCGATGTCGATCCTCCAGTCCGTGCCCATGTGGCGCTTGACCGAGCGCACGGTGCGGTCTGGGTTCGTGATCGCCTGGCGCTTGGCTACCTCACCGACGAGCGTCTCCCCGGACTTCGTGAACGCCACGATCGACGGCGTCGTCCGCCCGCCTTCCGCGTTCGGGATCACGGTGGGCTCGCCGGCTTCGAGGAACGCAACCACCGAGTTCGTCGTCCCGAGGTCGATTCCTACGGCCTTCGGCATCTCAATCCTCCACTCTTCGAGTTCTTTCGATGTGGTCAGTATAACGAAGTTGAGTGCCTCATTGTCAAGGCGGCGCTCTAGGCCTGTCACCAGGGCCGGCGTCCGATGCGGGCGGCGTGCGAAGGTGCTCAGGGACGGGCGGGATAGCCTGCCGGTCATGCCCACCCTCGTGATCCTGCGCCACGGACAGAGCACCTGGAACGCCGAGAACCGCTTCACGGGCTGGACGGACGTCGACCTCAGTGAGCGGGGCGAGGAGGAGGCCGCCATCGCCGGCCGTCTGCTGGCCGCCGAGCCGGGGCTCGAGATCGACTCGGTGCACACGTCGCTGCTGCGGCGAGCCGTGCGCACGGCGAACATCGCCCTTGACGAGATGGAGCGCAGCTACCTGCCCGTGCGCAGGCACTGGCGATTGAACGAGCGGCACTACGGGGCCCTGCAAGGCCTCAACAAACGCGAGACGGCCGAGCAACACGGACTCGAGCAGGTGACGGCCTGGCGGCGGAGCTACGACGTGCCGCCGCCGCCGGTAGGCCTCGACGACCCGAACCACCCCGTCAACGATCCCCGCTATCGGGACGTACCGCCGTCGGTGCTGCCCGCCACCGAGTGCCTCGCCGACGTCGTCCACCGGCTGCTCCCGTACTGGGAGGACGCCATCGGGCCCGAGCTCCTCGACGGGCGCACCGTCTTCGTCGTGGCGCACGGCAACAGCCTGCGGGCGCTCGTCAAGGAGCTCGAATCGATCTCGGACGGCGACATCGTCGGCCTCGACATCCCGACGGGCTTTCCCCGCGTCTATGACCTCGACGAGCGCCTGCGTGTTCGCGGCGTTCGTTACCTCGGTGATCCCGAGGCCGCCAAGGCGGCCGCCGAGGCCGTCGCCCGCCAGGCAGAGCGCTAGCCCGGCAGGGGACGGGGCACGTTCACACCCCGTTCACATTCGGGAAACACCCGGACGATATTCTCCCGAAATGATCCTCGAACGCCTGCGCAACGCCATCTTGAAGCCCGTCGAACCCCCCGACGAGCAGCAGAGCTCGGCGGACGAATTGTCGTCGCGAGAGGAGCTGGAAGCCGCCGTCCACTTCGCCGACGACAAGGAGCGGCTCATCGGGTTGCTGGCGGCACCACTTGCCGCCGCCATCGGCATCCTCGTGATCAGCGCCCTCATCGTCAACGACCCGGCAGCGCTGCTGAGAAGCGGCCTGCCGAACAAGCTGCACGTCGCGTTGTCGCTCTATTACGAGCTGGGCGCCGTTCTCCTCGCCCTGTCCGTGCTCATGTTGGCCATGGCGATGTTCCGCAAGCGCCTTCTCCTCGGCATCCTGCTGGCGCTCTACGGCCTCGCCGTCTTCAACCTCCACTACTGGGGCTTCGGAATCCCCTTCATCATGGGCGGCTCCTGGTTGCTCGTGCGGGCGTACCGCCTGCAGCGGGACCTGCGTGAGGCCACGGGAACGGCGCCCTTCAGCGGCCGGGGACGTAGCGTCGGGGCGTCGATGCCGGCCGCCAACAAGCGCTACACGCCGCCGAGCTCAGCCCGCCGGCGCTCCGCCCTGCCTCGCCTCGACGGCGGGCCGACCGCCGGCTGATCGCCGTCGCCTGACGAGCAGGCCTGCAACGAGGAGCCCGAGGACGGCGAGGAGGACCGTCGGGAGAACGAAGACGGTCCAGGTGGCGCGAGCCGTCGCGACGGCAGCGACCGTGGAGACGAGAGCGGGATCGCCCGGCACGGTGACAGCGCGGAGCGTGGCGCCCGGAGCGTGAAACGTATCTCCCGGCAAGGCCTCGTCGTAACGGTGGCCGCCAATCGTGAACGTGCCCATGCATGCGTAACCGGCCAGGTTGCTGCCGCTTCCCCCCATGAGGCCGCGGCAGCCGGAGACGGTGACCTTGACGGCGACGCCGTTCTCGCGAAGGCGCGTGATCTGATCGTTCTTGCGAGCCCCGGCGATGAAGAGCACGAGCACGACGACAGCCAGGGTGACGAGACACGCTCCGGCAGCCACGCGCCCGGCGCGGCGGCCGTCCACCTCCACGCCGGCGCCGCGAAGCGTCGTGACCGGGGCGTGCGGCGTGTCGATTGTGGCAGTCCTCATGTCCGATTTGCCTGGCTTCAGTTCGAGCCGGCCGGCCTGTCTCCCGACATGCACGAGCCGGCGTTTCTCTGGCGATCCGGAGATGGTAGCGGCAGTTCGCCCGTCGGAGCGAGCTGCGATCTCAGCGGCTCTGACGGCAAAACCCCTTGTTTCTGCTGGCTGATCTCACGTCATGTGTTGCCATCGGCAAGGCCTGAGACCCGAGTTCACGCGCTGGTAACACTTGCGTGACGAATCGGAAACCCCGGCCCTGCATTGTTGGGGGCGGCAGGGCGAACCGCCCGCCATGGCCTCTGCGCACCCGGTCATCGGTGACGCTCTGCCCATGGTTGGTGAACGCCGGGTTGACAATGAGAGGAGTCCTCGAGCAGTGCATATGTTAGGGACCGTTCCCGTCCCGTATCCCAGTTGGCTGAACCCAGGCGACAACACGTGGCAGATAACCGCCGCCACGTTCGTCGGTCTGATGAGCCTGCCCGCCCTGGCCGTTCTCTACGCGTCGATCGTGCCGAAGAAATGGGCGGTGAACGTTCTGGCGATGATGTTCGCCGGTTTCTCGCTCGTTCTCATCGCCTGGGTCCTGTGGTCCTACAAGATGGGATTCGGCGCCAACTCGATCGGAGGGGGCGTTAAGAACGGAATACAAACCCAGCTCTCCGGTGTGGGTTGGGTCAAACACTTCTTCGACAACTTCGTCGGTAGACCGGGCGGCATCACGAACAGTGTCGGTGAGGAAGGTCAGGCGGTGTCGGCCGCCAACACGGCCATTCCGTTCCACTTCCCGACTTCGACACTGGCGTACTTCCAGTTCGTCTTCGCTGCCATCACGCCCCTGCTGTTCATGGGGAGCGTGCTCGGTCGGATCAAGTTCAGCGCCTGGTGCATCCTCGTGCCGCTCTGGTCAACCTTCGTCTACGGGGTTGACGCCTTCCTGTTGTGGGGCGGTGGCTACCTCGCCCAGGAGGGGGCACTCGACTTCTCCGGCGGTTACGTCATACACATGTCGGCCGGCGTCTCGGGTTTCGTGGCGGCCTGGGTTCTCGGACCCCGGCTCCTGCGTGACCGGCAGCATGCCGTGCCGAACAACCTCGTCATGGCGGCCGTCGGGGCCGGCATCCTCTGGCTCGGTTGGAACGGCTTCAACGGTGGCGACCCGTACTACGCCGGGGCCAGCATGGCCGCTGCGGTCGTGAACACCAACCTCGCCACCGGCGCCGGGGTCCTCAGCTGGATGGCGATGGACGGCCTCTTCTCCAAGACGAGAAAGCCGACATTCCTCGGCGGCGTCAACGGCATGATCTGCGGACTCGTCGGCATCACCCCGTGCGCCGGCTGGGTGAACGGGCGCGGCGCCATCGCCGTCGGTGTCATCGCCACCGCCATCGTGTGGGTGGCGTGGAACTACCTGTCGAAGGTGCGGCCCTTCTCGAGGGTGGACGACGCCCTCGGCGTGGTCTACACGCACGGCATCGCCGGCTTCTGCGGCGGCATGCTGCTCGGCATCTTCGGCGATCCCAACATGCTCGAGTACGGGTGCGGCAACCTCAACTCCGCCGGCCAGGTCGTCAACACCTCGCAGTCGGTCTACGTTGCGGCACACGGGACCTGTGTGCCGTTCTCGGTGAGCGGTCTCATGTACACCGGTTCCGCTCACCAGCTGTGGGAGCAGTTCCGAGCCGCCGTCTGGGTCATCTTCTGGTCGGCGCTCGTGACGTTCATCCTCATGAAGCTCATCGGTTTGGTCCTGCGGGGTGCCCGCTACAAGGACGAGATCCTCGAGATCGGCGACCTCGCCATTCACGACGAAGAGGCCTTCCCGGAGGAGCGGCTGGCGTTGCGGACAGGAGCTTTCGCCTTGGCAGGTCTCGAGACGGGTCGTGCGGTGCCACCACCCGAACCATCGCCGCCACCGGGTGAACGGTCTTAGGGCGACAAGGACGAAAGGAACTCAAATCATGAAGCTGATCGTGGCAGTCCTCAAGCCCTTCAAGCTCGACGACGTCAAGGAGGCGCTGAAGGCTTTGGGCGTCTCTGGCATGACGCTGACCGAAGCCCAAGGCTTCGGCCGGCAGCGCGGCCACACCGAGGTGTACCGAGGTGCGGAGTACGACGTGGAATTCGTGCCGAAACTACGGCTCGAGGTCCTCGTCGACGATGCACAGTGCGACGAGGTCGTTGACACCATCGTCGCCACCGCCGCCACCGGCAAGATCGGCGACGGCAAGGTGTGGGTCGTCGATGTCGAGACGGCGGTTCGCGTGCGGACCGGCGAGCGGGGGGCGGAGGCCCTCTAGCCGGTTGCTTGTCCCGTGGCCGTCCAAGCGCCGTCTACTCGGCGCTTGGACAGCCCCCCACGGCTCCATCCAGCGGGGCTGCCCTGCATCCGGCTCGTCATCAGACAGCTCCGGATGGGGGTCTTACACTCGCGGCGGGCACCCCCGCCCCTGTCCGAGTTGGGAACACGTGCTCGCCGTTGCGTATCGCAGCCGGAAGGGAATCCAGCATGAAGCTCGTCGTAGCAGTGATCAAGCCCTTCAAGCTCGACGACGTCAAAGAGGTCTTGAAGGACATGGGTGTGCAAGGCCTCACCGCCACCGAAGCTCATGGCTTCGGGCGGCAACGCGGTCACACCGAGACCTATCGCGGGGCCGAGTACACGATCGACCTCGTGCCGAAAGTGCGGATCGAGATCGTCCTTGACGATTCCGCCGTGGCCGACGTCGTGGAGGCGATCGTGGCGACCGCCCGTACGGGCAAGATCGGCGACGGCAAGGTCTGGGTCGTCCCGCTCGAGGACGTCGTCCGGGTGCGCACGGGGGAACGGGGGCCGGACGCCGTCTAGCCCATCGCGGCCCGTGCCGCTCCGGCAGGGCCGCATTAGGCTTTGATCATGTCTCCAACGAGCTCGTTCGACTTCGGAAGCGTCTGGCTCTTCAGCGAGTGCTCTCGCCCGGAGCTTCGGATCATCGCCAAGGTGTCAGAACCCGTGACAGTTGCGGCAGGGACGACGGTCTGCGACGAGGGCGAGGTCGGCCAGACGTTCTATTTCATCGTGAGCGGGACTGCCGCCGTGGTCCGCCATGGCCGCAAGATCGCCGAGCTCGGGGCCGGCGGCTACTTCGGCGAGTTGGCCCTCCTCGACCGGCTGCCTCGCTCGGCAACGGTGAAAGCCGTGACGGACATGGAGCTGCTGGCCATCGCCCAGAAGGACTTCAACAAGCTCCTGCGCGACTCGCCGGCCTTGACGCGCAAGCTGCTCGTGGCGACGGCGTCCCGCCTGCGCAACGCCGACGCCAAGGCGCTCGGGGCGGCCGTCCACTAACTGGCGCTACCCGGTCCCCGTTGGCTTTGCCCGGGCGGGGGCGGCGACATCGAGCGTTCCAGGATCTGGGAGATGTCGAGGACCGTGACCTCCTCGTCCCGCTGGCGCTCCTTCACGGCATCGTCCAGCATGATGAGGCAGAACGGGCACGCCGTCGAGACGACGTCGGCCCCGGTTCCGAGGGCCTCGTCGGTGCGCTCGAGGTTGACCCGCTTGCCGATCTTCTCCTCGAGCCACATGCGGGCGCCGCCGGCACCGCAGCAGAAGCCCTTCTCCCTGCAGCGGTGCATCTCGATGGACTGCACGCCGGGCACGGACTCGATGACCGAACGCGGTGGGTCGTACACCCGGCTGTGGCGACCGAGATAGCACGGATCGTGGTAGGTGACCTTGGCGTTGAAGCGCTCCGGCGTCAGCTTGCCCTCCGCCACGAGCCGGCTGAGGAGCTGGGAGTGGTGGATGACCTCGAAGTTGCCACCGAGCGCCGGGTACTCCTTGCTGAGCGAATTGAAGCAGTGGGGACAGGACGCCACGACCTTCTTCACACCGGCGGAGTTGAGCGTCTCGAGGTTCTGCGTGACCTGCATCTGGTAGAGGAACTCGTTCCCGAGCCGCCGCGCCGGGTCGCCCGTGCAGGATTCCCTCGCGCCGAGCACGGCAAATGTCACGCCGGCCTGGTGCAGCAGGCGGGCCACGGACTGCGTGGTCTTGCGGGCCCGCTCGTCAAGGGCGCCGGCACAACCCACCCAGAAGAGGTACTCGATGTCGTCGCCGATCGTGTCCGTCACGACCGGCACCTCGAAGTCGACACCCGCGGTCCACTCGAGCCGCTTGGAGGAGCCGAGGCCCCAGGGATCGCCCCGGTTCTCGATGTTGCGCAGCATGAGGCCGGCCTCGGTTGGGAAGCGGGACTCGATGAGCACCTCGTAACGCCGCATGTCGATGATGGCATCGACGTGCTCGATGTCGACGGGGCACTGCTCGACGCAGGCGCCGCACGTCGTGCAGGACCACAGCACGTCCGGGTCGATGACGCCCGGAACCAGCGTCGGCCGCTCGGCCGTGGCCGATGCGCTGGCCGATGCGCCGGCTGACCTCGCAGCCGCCCCTGCCAGCACGCGTCCCGACTGCTTCAACAACTCGTCGCGCAGGTCCATGATCACGAGTTTGGGCGAGAGGGGCTTGCCCGTGTTCCAGGCGGGACACTGGCTCTGGCAGCGCCCGCACTCGGTGCAGGTGACGAGGTCGAGCATCTGCTTCCAGGAGAAGTCCTCGACCCTGCCGGCGCCGAAGACGGTGTCCTCGTCCATGTTCTCGACGTCGATGAGCGGTGTCGTGCCGAGGGCGCCGAGAGCCCGCGGCTGCCGTGAGAACACCACGTTCAGGGGTGCCATCACGATGTGAAGGTGCTTGGAGTGTACGAGGAACACCAAGAAACCCATGATGGAGATGACATTCAGATCCAGGAACACCGTCGAGAGGGCCTCGTTCGTGCGGGCGCCGAGGGGGTGGAGGAGGTAGCCGATGCCGTGGGAGGCGAACGCCCAGTGCGAGTACGAGAAGTCGTGATCGACGTTCACCTGGGCCGCCCGGTACATGAGCAGGGAGACGATGACAACGGCGATCAGCCCGAGGGTGATCCAAGCGGCACCGGTGTGGGATCCGTAGAAGCGGCTCTGCCGCTCGAGGCGGGCGGGGGCGTTGCGGATGCGGATGATGCTGAACACGACGAGGGCGACGAGGACGGCGACGGCGAAGAAGTCCTCGAGAAAGCCGACGACCGGGTTCGTGCCGATGATGGGGATGTGGAAGTTCGCCTGGAAGAGGTAGCCGAAGGCTTCGATGATCGTGAGCATGAGGAACGTGAAGCCCCAGAACGTGAAGGCGTGCGCCAGGCCCGGCACGGTCCATTTGAGGAGGCGCTTCTGACCGCCGACCTCCACGAGCTCCACTTCGGCACGCCTGCCCCAGTGGGCGAAACGCTCGGGGGCCGGCTTGCCGGACCTGACGAGGCGGAACAGGAAGAAGAGCCGCCTGCCGGCCACGACGAACGCGATCGCAGTCACCGCCAGGGCGATGGGATACCTCGTGAGCAAGAGCCCTCCTTGGGGACTGACGGCATCCGCCCATGCGATGAGCGGGCGTCGCCGAATCTGGTCTAGGTGTCTGTGCCGAGCGCGCGGAAGTTCTCGAAGTAACGGCTCGGTGTCGGGCCGCGCTGCCCTTGGTACTTGGAGCCGAGAGCGGCCGAGCCGTAGGGAATCTCCGCCGCCGTCGTCATGCGGAGGAAGCTGATCTGGCCGATCTTCATGCCGGGATAGACGGTGATGGGCAGATTGGCCACGTTCGAGAGCTCGAGCGTGAGGAACCCGTCCCAGCCGGCGTCGACGAAGCCCGCCGTCGAGTGGATGAGCAGCCCGAGCCGCCCGAGGCTCGACTTGCCCTCCAAGCGGCCGACGAGATCGTCGGGCAGGCGGACCCGCTCGAGCGTGGAGCCGAGGACGAACTCCCCGGGGTGCAGGATGAGGGGGTCGTCGCCGACCGACTCCACGAGCTCGGTGAGCTCCTCCTGGTTCTCCCGGACGTCGATGACGCGCTGGGTGTGGTTGCGAAAGACACGGAAATAGCGGTCGACGTGCAGATCGACCGAAGACGGCTGGATGCACCCCTCGCCGAGGGGCGAGATCCCGATGCGTCCGGCCTCGAGCTCCTCACGGATGGTGCGGTCCGACAGGATCATGCGGCTGCAGGCTAGTTGTGCGAACCTTCTCACTGTCGTGGTAAGGTTGCCCGGTCATGTCCGGGCTGACCATTCACGAAGCGTCGGCGACGACGGGTTGGTCCGCTCGCATGCTCCGTTACATCGAGGAATCCGGTCTCGTCGTGCCGGCTCGGTCACCGGGCGGCTACCGCCTCTTCGGCCCCGAAGAGCTGCAGCGCCTCCGCACTTTGCGTGAGCTGTTGGAAGGGTACGGGCTGGAGTTGGCCGAGGTTGGCTTCGCCCTGCGGCTCCGTTCGGATCGCTCGCTGCGCCTCGCCATCGACGAGTGGCTGTCGGCTGAGGCGGTTCGGCCCTCCGAGGTCGACCCGTCCGACTGGCTGGCCTATGAGCAGCGCAAGCACGTCCGGTTGTTGGCCGCTGCGGCGGCTGTCACTGTCAAGGAGATGGAATGAGCTTCGACTACAAAGTTGCCGACCTGTCCCTCGCCGAGTTCGGGCGCAAGGAGATCGATCTGGCGGAAAACGAGATGCCCGGTCTGATGTCGGTGCGGTCGGAGTTCGCCGCCGCTCAGCCGCTCGCCGGAGCGCGCGTTTCCGGCTCGCTCCACATGACGGTGCAGACGGCTGTTCTCATCGAGACGCTCGTCGCCCTCGGTGCCTCCGTGCGCTGGGCGTCGTGCAACATCTTCTCGACCCAGGATCATGCCGCTGCGGCGGCCGTCGTCGGGCGCGGCAGTGCCGACTCGCCCGCCGGCGTCCCCGTCTTCGCCTGGAAGGGTGAGACGCTGGAGGAGTACTGGTGGTGCACCGAGCAGATGCTGCGCTGGCCCGACGGCGGCGGCCCCAACATGATCCTCGACGACGGTGGTGACGCCACGTTGCTCGTCCACAAGGGCGTCGAGTTCGAGAAGGCGGGCGCCGTGCCGGATGCCGCCACTGCGGAGAGCGAAGAGCTCGCCGTCGTGCTGTCGGTGCTCGGCCGCTCGCTGTCGGAGGAACCCTCTCGTTGGACGACCATCGCCAACGGGATCCGTGGCGTCACGGAGGAGACGACGACCGGCGTGCACCGGCTGTACCAGATGTTCGAGCGGGGCGAGCTGCTCTTCCCGGCCATCAACGTCAACGACTCGGTCACGAAGTCGAAGTTCGACAACAAGTACGGCTGCCGCCACTCGTTGATCGACGGCATCAACCGGGCGACCGATGTCCTCATCGGCGGCAAGGTGGCCGTCGTGTGTGGCTACGGGGACGTCGGCAAGGGCTGTGCCGAGTCCCTGCGTGGGCAAGGCGCCCGCGTCGTGGTGACCGAGATCGACCCAATCTGCGCACTGCAGGCCGCCATGGACGGCTACCAGGTCGCCACAGTGGAGGATGTCGTCTCCTCCGCTGACATCTTCGTGAGTGCCACGGGCAACCGGTCCGTGCTGACCGCCGAGCACATGGCGGCCATGAAGCACCAGGCGATCGTCGGCAACATCGGACACTTCGACAACGAGATCGACATGGCCGGCCTGGCGAAGATCCCCGGCATCAGCCGTGTCAACATCAAGCCGCAGGTCGACAAATGGGTGTTCCCAGACGGGCACGCCGTCATCGTGCTGGCGGAGGGTCGGCTGTTGAACCTCGGGTGCGCCACTGGCCACCCGAGCTTCGTCATGTCGAACTCCTTCACCAACCAGACGATCGCCCAGATCGAGCTGTTCACGAAGACGGCGGATTACCCCGTCGGTGTCCACGTCCTGCCGAAGCACCTCGACGAGAAGGTCGCCCGCCTCCACCTCGACGCTCTCGGTGTCCGTTTGACTACGTTGTCCCCTGAGCAGGCTGACTACATCGGTGTCCCGGTCGAGGGCCCGTACAAGCCGGAAGCCTACCGATACTGATCGTTTCCGAGGGGGGACCTTGATCGACAAGCTGGAGGCGAACGGGCTGACGCTCGCCTACGAGGAGATGGGCGATCCCGCCGGTCGGCCGCTCCTCATGGTGAACGGTCTCGGCTCCCAGATGAACGGTTGGCATGACGAGTTCTGCCGGCTGCTCGCCGGGCGTGGGTTTCGACTCGTGCGCTTCGACAACCGCGACGTCGGCGAGTCGACTCACTTCTCCGCCTACGGGGTACCCGACTTTGCTGCGGTGTCCCGCGGGACGCCGCCGCCGCCGCCGCCCTACCTCCTCGAGGACATGGCGGACGATGCCGCCGGTCTGCTCGACGCCTTGGCCATGGCGCCGGCCCACGTCGTGGGCATGTCGATGGGCGGCATGATCGTCCAGGCGCTCGCCATCCGTCACCCGAGCAAGGTCCGCAGCCTCACCTCGATCATGTCGACGCCGTCCCGCTCGGTCGGGCAGGCGACTCCCGAGGCGAGCGCGGCGCTCATGGTCCCCCGTCCCACGACTCGGGAGGCGGCCATCGAGCAAGCCGTTCGCACCTTCCGGATCATCGGCTCGCCCGGCTTCGAGTTCGACGAGCAGTGGCGCCGCAGCGTTGCCGCTGCCGCCTTCGACCGTGACCCCGACCCCTTCGGCCGGGCACGCCAGCTCTTCGCCATCATGTGCTCACCGGACCGCACTCCGGGACTGGCGTCGGTGAAGGCGCCGGCCCTCGTCATCCACGGGGCAGCCGACCCCCTCGTGCAGCCAGCGGGAGGTCGGGCGACGGCCGGCGCCATTCCCGGCGCCGAGCTCATGATGATCGACGGCATGGGCCACGATCTGCCGCGGGCAGTCTGGCCGAACATCGTCGACCGTGTGACCGCCCTGGCCGACCGTGCGGATGGCCTCGGCTCCGACTCCGCGCCGTGAAGGGACGGGCGCGTCTCTTCAGAGCTGTGCTCAACCTGCCTTCAGGCGTCCTCTGCTATCTCGTAGCTGGCATTCACGGACACGATGACCTGCTGCTCGCCGACTTCGACGGGAGCTGCCGCGGCGCGGGCGGAGATTCGTCTCGCGGGTCGCGGTTGACCGGTGACACGTTGCCCGCCGCCCTCCTCCAGTGAGATGAGGCGTCCGAGTCGCACTCCCGCCGCCGCCGCCAGCTCCTCTGCCGTCCGGCGGGCATCCTCCACGGCTTCCTGGCGAGCCTGCGAACGCGCCTCGGCATCGTCGGCGACGTCGAACGCGACGTTGTCGATCGTGAGGGCGTCGCCGCCGGCGTCGACCGCCACGGCAAGCACCTCGCCTGCGCGCTCGGGAGGCCGCACGGTCACGACGAGGCTGTTCAGGGCGAAGTAGCGGTCAGAATCGTGTCGTCGTGACAGGACGATGCCCGATGTCGACAGGTCGCTGCTGCTAATGCTGGCCTCGGCCAGCGCAGCGATGACCGCAGCCGTCTCGGACGAGCAGGCGTCGAAAGCGGCTGCCGCTCGAGCATGCTCCCCGAGGCAACTCAAGCGCAGCCTGGCGAGATCGGGACGCAGCGCTACGTGCCCGGTCCCTTGAACAGAGATACGGCCTCCGTCGTTCGTCACGGCTCGTGAGCCTACGCCTGCCATGCCGGCGTCTTTGCTCAGCGAAGCCCAGCCGCCACGTCCTCGAGCAGGTCCATCGACTCGTTCATTCCGCCTTCCATGCCCGAGTTGATGTGAGCGTCGCGGGTTTCCCGGCTCGGGTGCTCCACAAGGATCGTGAGTGTCGTGCGTCCGTCGGTCTCGCTGAAGGTGGTCGTGGCAACCGCTTCGATGTCAGGAAACGCCTCGTAGATCTCGGTCGAGACGACGCGCTCGTTCGGGACGACCTCCCGGTACTCGCCGTGGAAGGCGACCTCGAATCCATCGTTCGCCACCATCACGTAGCGCCACCTGCCGCCGACGCGAAGATCCACTTCTGCGATCGTGACTTCGCCCCGCTGTCCTGCCCACCACCGCTTGATGAGCTCAGGCGTCGTCCACGCTTTGAAGACGAGATGCTTCGGTGCATCGAACTCGCGCCTGATCTGGATTTGCGTGTCCATCGGGAGCGTCACCACGGCAGCCATGACGGCATCATATACCTATATGAACATACGTCAACGGCCGGCAGGCTGCGCCCGTAGGCTCCCGCCGGCCGCTGACGGCAAGCTCAGGCGGCCGCCGTGCGTCCCGTCTGAGAGCCCGATGACTCGCCGGTGGCGCCCGCCTCGAGCGCAACCGACAGCACGTCGCTCACGGCGGCGGCCAAGTGGAACGTCATCTCTTCGCGGACGGCCTCCGGCACGTCTTCGAGGTCCGGACCGTTCCGCATCGGCAGCACAACCTCGCGTAGCCCGGCCCGGTGGGCGGCGAGCACCTTCTGCTTGACGCCGCCGATCGGCAGCACGAGACCCTGCAGCGTCACCTCACCGGTCATGCCGACCGCCGATCGCACCGGCCGCGCCGTGAGGAGCGACACGAGGGCGGTCACCATCGTCACCCCGGCGGACGGCCCGTCCTTCGGCACGGCGCCGGCCGGAACGTGCACGTGGAAGCGCCGACCCGCCAGCATCGAAGGGTCAATGCCGAGCTCGGCAGTGTGCGACCGCACGTACGAGAGGGCGATCTCGGCCGACTCCTTCATGACGTCACCGAGCTGGCCGGTGAGCACGAGACCTTCTGGCCCGTCCATCGAGGAGGCCTCGACGTAGAGCACATCGCCGCCGGTGCCCGTGACGGCCAGACCGGTCGCCACACCCGGCACGGCAGTGCGGTCGGCCGCTTCGAAGAAGAAACGTGCCCGGCCCAACCATCCGCGCACGTCCTCGGCTCCGACGAGGACGGGAGCCTCGAGGGCGTCGGAGGCGAGCTTGGTGGCAACCTTGCGCAATAACCGGCCGAGCTCTCGCTCGAGAGAGCGAACGCCGGCCTCCCGTGTGTAGTCGGCGATGATCGTCCGAAGGGCCGGATCGTCGACGGAGACCTCGTCGGGGCGGAGCGCCTGCCGCTCGACCTGGCGGGGGAGGAGATGGTGGCGAGCGATCGCCAGCTTCTCGTCCTCCGTGTAGCCGTCGAGCCGGATGACCTCCATCCGGTCGAGCAAGGGCGAAGGGATCGTGTCCACCATGTTGGCGGTCGCGATGAAGAGCACCTTCGAGAGGTCGAGCTCGACCTCCAGGTAGTGGTCGCGGAACGTGTGGTTCTGCGCAGGGTCGAGCACCTCGAGCAATGCGGAGGAGGGGTCGCCCCGGTAGTCGGAACCGAGCTTGTCCACCTCGTCCAGCAAGATGACGGGGTTCATCGTGCCGGCTTCGCGCAGCGCCCTCACGAGGCGCCCAGGCTGGGCGCCCACATAGGTGCGACGGTGGCCCCGAATCTCGGCCTCGTCCCGCACACCGCCCAAGGCGACGCGCACGAACGATCGTCCGAGGGCGCGAGCGACTGATTCACCGAGCGACGTCTTGCCGACGCCCGGAGGCCCGACGAGCGCCAGGATGGCGCCCGCTCCGCGGCTGCCCTTCACGGGTGTGAGCCCGCGCTCGGCTTGCAGCTTTCTCACGGCCAGATGCTCGAGGATGCGGTCCTTCACGTCACGCAGGCCGTCGTGGTCCTCGTCGAGGATTCGGCCGGCCTCACCGACATCGAGCCGGTCGTCCGACTCCTTGCCCCAAGGCAGCTCGAACACGGTGTCGAGCCACGTCTGGATCCATCCATGCTCGGGGCTCTGCTCACTCGTGCGCTCGAGGCGCTCGATCTCCTTCAGGACGGCGGCTCGCGCCGCCTCGGGCAGCCCGGCCGTCTCCAGCCGCTCGCGGTAGCCGTCCGGTCCAGTCGCCGTGCCCTCTTCGGAGAGCTCGCCGAGCTCCTTACGGATGGCTTCCAGCTGACGGCGCAGGAGGAACTCGCGCTGCGTCTTCTCCATGCCCTCCTCGACGCTCGTCTTGATCTGGTCTCGCAGTGTGAGATCGGCGAGGGTCTCTCGCGCAGCGGCCAGTACGAAGCGCAGGCGCTCGGTGATGTCGATCGTCTCGAGGACCTTCAGCTTGTCGTCGAGGGAGAGGTCGGGCGAGTATCCGGCCAGGTCGGCGATCTGCGAGGGGTCGGTGACGTCGCGAAGGCGCTCCGCCATCCGCCGGGCACCAGGTGAGAGCAGGATGTTCTCGAGCACGGCGCGGTACTCGCGGGCGAGCTCGTGGGCGCTCACGGAAGGCTCGGGCTCCTCGATCGGCTCGACTTGGATCCACAAGGCCTGCCCGGTGCCGGGCACGCCCGTGCCGATGGTCGCCCGCCTCTCGCCCCGCACGACGGCGGCAGGGGGTCCACCCGGCAGCTCCCCGGTCTCGAGAATCTCCGAGATGACGCCGATCCGGGCGTAGCGACCGTCGATGCGCGGCACGAGAACAAGGCGGCCACCAGCTGATCCGGCCGCGTCGACGGCGGCGCGGGCCTCGTCGGTCTCGAGGGCGAGCGTGAAGACCATCCCCGGAAGGACGACGCCCGAGGTGAGCGGCAGTAAGGGCAGGGTTTGCTGTTCATCGAGCTCAGGCACGCGGACTCCTTTTGTTGCTCATACAAACAATATGGGGTGCACCCGGTATTCCGGCGCCCTCCTTCAGCGCCTCGCACAGGCGGGGAAGTCCGAGGCCATCGGCGGTGTTGGTCTTGAGCATGATGAGGGGAATGGCGGCGGGCGGAGGCGGTAGCCCGGCGAACTGGGGTCTGATGCGGTCGTTCCGCCGCGACGAGAGCGTGAAGAACAAGCAGCTGCCGAAGGGGATCGTCAAGCGCATCGGTGGCTTCGCGAGGCCCTACCGGCTGCAGCTCGGCGTCTTCTTGCTGCTCATCATCGTGAGCGCCGTCATCGGCGCCGCCAACCCCCTCATCGTGCGAGCGCTCATCGACGACGGGATCGGCAGGCACCGACCTCATGTGGCGATCGTCCTCGCCCTCGTCGTCGCCGGGCTCGCCGTCGTCAGCGCCGGTCTGACGCTGTGGCAGCGCTGGATCTCCGCCCGCATCGGAGAGGGCCTCATCTTCGACATGCGGACGAAGGTCTTCACCCATGTCGGGCGGATGCCCATCGCCTTTTTCACCCGCACCCAGACCGGCGCCCTCATCTCCCGGCTCAACAACGACGTGCTGGGCGCCCAGCAGGCCTTCACCGACACGTTCTCGTCGGTCGTGGGCAACCTCATCACGGTGGCCGTCACGCTGGCCGCCATGTTCGTGCTCTCCTGGCAGATCACGCTGTTGGCTCTGGCGATGCTTCCGGTGTTCGTCTTCCCGTCTCGCTGGGTGGGTCGGCGCCTGCAGGCGCTCACGAGGGAGAGCTACTCGTTGAACGCCGAGATGAACACGACGATGACGGAGCGGTTCAACGTCTCCGGTGCCCTCCTCGTCAAGCTCTTCGGTGACCCGAGCTCCGAGACGAGGGTCTTCGACCGGCGCGCCGGGCGGGTGCGCGACATCGGCGTCACCCAGGCGATGTACGGCGGCGTCTTCATGACGTCGCTGCTGCTCACCGCTTCGCTGGCGACGGCTCTCGTCTACGGCGTCGGCGGCTACGAGGCGGCAAAAGGCGTACTGCTCGTGGGCACCGTCGTTGCGCTCACCCTCTACCTCACCCGGCTCTACGGCCCGCTCACGGCGCTCTCGAACGTCCAAGTCGACGTGATGACGGCGCTCGTCTCCT
Organism: Acidimicrobiales bacterium; assembly: GCA_052143575.1. Taxonomy (GTDB): domain Bacteria; phylum Actinomycetota; class Acidimicrobiia; order Acidimicrobiales; family Bog-793; genus JAKACA01. The sequence continues at coordinate 926 of JBKQSP010000052.1, read as the reverse complement.
TCGACCGTGTCTTCGAGGTGCTTGACCTGCGTCCCATGATCGAGGAGCGCCCCGGCGCCGTCGCCGTGCCCCGCGGCCCGGCCACGATCGACTTCGAGCACGTCGACTTCAGCTACCCGACGGCCGAGGAGGTCTCGCTCGCCTCGCTCGAGAGCGTGGCGGTGCTCGACCAGGCTCCGTCCCAGCAGGTCCTCTACGACGTCTCGTTCCACGTGGAGCCTGGTCAGATGGTGGCTCTCGTCGGCCCGTCGGGGGCGGGCAAGACGACGATCAGCCATCTCGTTCCCAGGCTGTACGACGTCACCGCGGGGTCTGTGAAGGTGCACGGCATCGACGTACGCGAGGCCCAGATGGATTCCCTACGTGCCGCCATCGGTGTCGTGACGCAGGATGCCCACCTGTTCCATGAGACCCTCCGGTCGAATCTGCTCTACGCCAAGCCGGACGCCACCGACGAAGAGCTGCGCGAAGTGCTCGCCGCCGCCCAGATTCTGAGCCTTGTCGACACGCTGCCGGACGGCCTGGAGACGGTCGTGGGCGACCGCGGCTACCGGTTCTCCGGAGGTGAGAAGCAGCGCATCGCCATCGCCCGCCTCCTCCTCAAGGCGCCCGACGTCGTCGTGCTCGACGAAGCCACCGCCCACCTCGACTCCGAGTCGGAAGTAGCGGTGCAGCTGGCACTGGCGACGGCCCTCGCCGGCCGTACATCGGTCGTCATCGCCCACCGCCTCTCCACGGTGCGCGACGCAGATCTCATCCTCGTCGTCGACGGCGGTCGGATCGTCGAGAGCGGCAGCCACGAAGACCTTCTGGCGGCCGAGGGCTTGTATGCCGAGCTCTACAGGACGCAGTTCGAATCCCAAGTTGCCACGACGATCTGATCGAACACCCCAAAAGAGATCGCCGGGCCTTTCGACCCGGCGATC
>JBKQSP010000051.1:0-80410 GCA_052143575.1 Acidimicrobiales bacterium | reverse complement strand
GGAAACGAACGGCTCCACCACCAACGTAAGCCCCCGACGACGGCGCCGGTCGTGGAGTCGATGCCTCCGAGGATGATGGCGGGAAAGGCGAAGAACGTGACGTCGCTGATCGACGGGCTCACGGTGTTCGGGAAGCCGCCCAGGAAGACGCCCCCCACGCAGGCCACCAAGCCCGCCAGCACCCAGGCGCTGCCGTGCACCCGCCGAAGGGGGATGCCGACGGCGACGGCCGCCTCCGTGTCGGCCGCCGTGCTGCGCATGGCAAGTCCGTACTTCGTGTGCTTGTTGAAGAGCCGGAAGGCGACGAGCAGCACGACGGCCGTCACGATCGTCCACACCTGCACCCAGAGGAGTGCCAGCCCGAAGACGTGCACGACGCTCGAGCCCCAGGGGTCGCCGTTCGAGCGTGGGTAGGCGCCGAAGCCGGCGTCGAGGGCGGCAGCCAGCACGGTGGCGAGGCCGAGGGTGAGCATGACGATGGTGAAATCCGGTTTGCCCACGGCAAAGCGCAGCACGAGCGTCTGGAAGGCGAAGCCGGCAGCCGCCGTGAGGGCCGCCCCGATGAGGAAGGCGAGCCAGAAAGGTAGGCCGTGGGCGGAGATGAGCGAGGAGGTGAGGAGTGCGCCGAGTGCCAGCAGCTCGCCCTGGGCGAAGTTGATGATACGGCTCGCCCGGAAGATGACCGTGAAGCCGAGGGCGATGAGGGCGTAGACCGCCCCGATGGAAAGGCCGGAGAACAGCTGCAGGGCAAAGGTCTTCATGCCTCGACCTCCTCCGGATCCGGCTCACCGAGGTAAGCGCGGATCACCTCCGGGTTGGCCTGGATCTCCTGCGGCGGGCCGATGGCGATCGTGCGCCCGAAGTCGAGGACGAGGATGCGCTCGGCCAGCGACATGACAACGCTCATGTCGTGCTCGACGAGCACCACCGTCGGGGCGAAACGCTCGTGCACGGCGCGCACGAGCGCCGTGATCTCGCTGCGCTCCGTCCGGCTCATGCCGGCCACGGGCTCGTCGAGCAGGAGCAGCTTCGGCTCCATCGTGACGACGCGGGCGAGCTCGACCCGCTTGCGCAGGCCGTAGGGCAGGGTGGCAACGGGCCGGTGGGCGACGTCGCTGAGGCCGGCGAATTCGAGGGCCTCGAATGCCGCCTGCCGATTGGCCTTCTCCTCCCGTCGCGCACTCGGGAGCGAGAGCCCCGCCCGGATGGCACCCGATCGCATGAGGTGGGTGCGGCCGACGAGGACGTTCTCGAGCACCGAGAGCGCAGGGAACAGAGCGAGGTTCTGAAACGTGCGGGCGATCCCGAGGCCGGCGAGATGGTGCGGCCGGTAGTCCGCCATGTCCCTGCCGAGGTAGGAGATGGTGCCCGCCGTCGGGGCGTAGATACAGCTCAAGAGGTTGAACAGGGTCGTCTTGCCGGCGCCGTTCGGGCCGATGAGGGCGAAGAGCTCGCCGGTGCCCACCTCGAAGCTGACCTGTGAGAGCGCCGCCACGGCGCCAAAGGAGAGGCCGACCTCCTCGACCCGGAGGACAGGATCACTCACGTCGAGGCCACCCCGAGATACGTCGCCCGAACCTGCTCGTCGCTGAGCAGCTGGCCCGTCGAGCCGGAGGCGCGGATGACGCCGGTGTCGATCAGATACCCCTCCGGCGCTACAGCCTTGGCGAGGGCGCTCGACTGCTCGACGAGCAGGACGGAGACGCCCGTTTCGTTGATCTTGCGGAGCGCCTGACCGATGGAGCGGATGACGAGGGGGGCGAGCCCGAGCGACGGCTCGTCGAGCAGGAGGAGGCGCGGGTCGCTCATGAGAGCCCGGCCGATGGCGAGCATCTGCTGCTCGCCGCCCGACAGGTAACCGGCGTACTGACGCAGGCGGTCGCCGAGGACGGGGAACAGCTCCACGATCCCGGCCCGCAGCTCTGCGGTGCGGGCGCGGTTCTTGCTGGAAAATGCCCCCGCCCGTAGGTTCTCGTCCACGGTGAGCTCCCCGAAGACATGGCGGCCCTCGAGCACCTGGGCGATGCCGCTTCGTACGAGTCGAGCCGGGTCGCGACCGGTGATGGGGCGCCCGTCGTATCGGATCTGCCCGCGAACGATCCGGCCGCCCTGGTAGGCGAGCAGCCCCGAGACGGCACGCAACAGCGAGGTCTTGCCGGCGCCGTTCGGGCCGAGCAGGCAGACGGCCCCGCCGTCCGGCACGACGAGCGAGACGCCCTGCAGGGCTTGCACACCGCCGTAGGCGACGGTGAGATCCTCGATCTCGAGCAGGTGCGCGTCCACGGCCCCCGGCGACGTCATGAGGTCACCCCCCGATCACCCATGCGCCCGCCCCCTGCGTGCGTCACGTGAGCGGCGAGCGTAGCTGCGCCGCGCTCGCCGAACATAAGCGTGTAGTGGTTGGTGTCCTCGACGACCTCGTCGTTGAATTCGCCGAGGAGGCGACGCCATTGTTCCACGACCTCGTCGGAGTAGAGCGGCGGGGTGGCGTTGACGAGGTTGCGGGTGGCCCGCACAAGCGTGATGGGGCACTCGAGCTGTTGCAGGGCGCCGGCGATGGACGTGGCGTCGCTCAGGATGTCGGCGCCGTCGGCGCGCACCGAGTCCGTGCGGGCCCGCGAGACGAAGCCCCCTGCGGCCGGCTCGAGGTCGTACTCGAGGTAGGCCTCGACGTCGTCGTTCCACTCCTCGCTCACGGCTGGATGGGAGCGCCAGAAATCGAGGTAGGCCGCCCTCGTCGGGAAGATCTGGCCGAGGCGGTCGATGGCCGGCCCGACGACGGCCTGCAGGAGGTCGTCTGTTGCGATGCCCTCCGGAACGGGCGTCGGGATGCCCCCGTCCGCCAGCACGAGCCGTTCGACGAGCTCAGGGCGGGACGCCGCCAGCAGCACCGCCACGAAGCCGCCGAGCGACTCGCCGAGCACGACAACTGGCCGGCTCGAGTACTGCTCGACGACCGCGGCGCAGTCCTCGGCGTGCCGGCGCACTCCGAACGGGGGTGGCAGCGAATTGCTGGCGCCCCGTCCGCGCAGGTCGGGCGCCACGACCGAGAGCTCGGGGCCGAGGCGGTGCGCCACCGGCGCCAGCTGCATGGACGATCCCGTGATGCCGTGGATGCCGAGCACGACGCTCTCGCCTTGACCCCACTTCGCCACCCGCAGGTTGCCACCGGCAACGGGGACGTCCGCCAAGAACCGGCCCTGATTGTCGGCACCCCCCATCGACGCGTCCCCCTGCAAACGATCGTTCGTTCAGCGGAAAGACTTGCCGAGCGGCGATGAACTGTCAAGTGTTCTTAATACTCCTCCGCGCGACAAGCGAACGACCGTTCAGATTTGAGGGATACCATCGAGACCGGTGGGGGACACACCGGGCTCGGGGCTGTTCACGGATCATCCGCTCCTGCCCGACCGCGCCATCTCGGACGGCACTCACCGCAGGCTGCTCGAGGAGGCCCTCCTGCGCTTCGGCGAGCGCGGCTACCACGGGGTCTCGGTTCGCGAGATCGCCAAGGCCGCCGGCGTGCAGGCCAGCTCGCTCTACTCCCACCTCGAATCCAAGGAGCAGGTGCTCTTCGAGCTCATGCTGCTCGGGCACGAGGAACACCAGGATCGGCTCCGCAGCGTCCTGCTCGAGTCCGGGGCGGATCCGGCCGAGCAGATCCAGCAGCTCGTCACCACTCACGTCGTCTTCCACGCCACCTTTCCCCTCCTCGCCCGCATCTGCAACCGCGAGATGGCCGCTCTCGGGCCGGAGCATCGCGAGCAGGTCGTGGCCGTCCGCAGCCAGTCGGAACAGCTCTTCATCGACGTGATCGACCGAGGGGTTCGCCTCGAGGTCTTCAGCGTGCCCGACCCCTGGCTGGCGACCGCCGCCATCGCCGCCATGGGGCTGCGCGTGGCGGAGTGGTGGCGCGACGACCTGCCCTTCTCCATCGAGGACGTCGCCGGCGCCTACCGCCTCTTTGCCCTGCGCCTGCTGCGGGAGACCTGACCGGCTCGGCCCCCACCCGACCCGGCCGCCTGGGTGAGAATGGTGCCGTGACGGCAGCGCTGCGTGATCTCGACGCCTATCTCGAGCGCCTCGGCCTGACGGGCCGGCCGACCTTGGCCCAACTGCACCGTGCTCACATCGCCGCCATCCCCTTCGAGAACTTCGACTCCTATGCCGGCATCCCCATCGAGCTCGACCCTGAGCATCTCGAGGACAAGCTCGTCGCACGAGGGCGCGGCGGCTACTGCTTCGAGCACAACCTCTTGTTCAAAGGCGCCCTCGAAGCCCTCGGCATCGACGACATCACCCCCATGCTCGCCCGCGTGCGCCTCGGGCGGGACACGAAGACCGGCCCTCGCACGCACCTCGTCCTGCGCGTCGTGACCGAGGGACAGCCGTGGCACGTGGACGTCGGCTTCGGGCTGGGTGGTCCGCTCGATCCCATGCCGTTCGGGCCGGGCCTCGAGTGCGTGCAATCCGGTTGGCGCTACCGCATCGTCGAGGACGGCCCCGAGCTCGTGCTGCAGATGTGGCAGGAAGACACCTGGGCCGATCTCTATGGCTTCCTCCCGTACCGGGCCGAGGACACCGACATCACGATGAGCAACTGGTTCACGTGCACCCACCCGAAGTCACGGTTCGTGAGCGGCGTCCTCGCCGGTGCCAGAAACGCCGACAGCTGTCTCTCGCTCTTCGTGACCGACACGGTCACACTCGTCGATCGCACGCTGACAGGTACTCACGAGTCGAGCCCTTCGCTCGACGAAGTGCCCGCATTGCTGGCGTCCCGCTTCGGCCTCGGCGGCGTCCGGCTCGGGCCGGGCAACCGCCTCGTCATGGAAGAAACCAGCTGACGATCTGATCACTCGGCCTTCAGGTCGTCGCTGGGGCGATGACAACGTCAGGTTGGTCCACCACGGCGTGCGTAGCCACGATCGCAGCGTTGGAGCGGGGAAGAAACACGACGGTGAGGACGACGCCGGCACAAGCGATGCCGGCCGAAACGACGAGAGCCATGTCCATGCCATGCACGAAGGCCGTGCGCACGGAAGTCAACAGCGACGCCGAGTGGAGCCGTTGGGCGACCGCCACGCCACCGAAGATGCTCGTTCGGACGGCGGCAGCCAGCGGGCCCGGCAGGAAGGAAAGATTGAGGTCAGCAAGGTAGCCGGCACTCAGCACGCTGCCGAGAACGGCGATGCCGAGCGGTCCCCCCGTCTTGTTCACCGCCTGCAGGACTGCCGAGCCGACGCCGCTCTTCTCGTCGGACAGCTCGACGAGTGCGGCGGACATCGAGGTGGCCATGGCGAGGCCGCTGCCGAGCCCGGCAACCGCCATCCAGCTCCCGAGGAAGAGGCCGCTCGATCCCACGCTCGTGAGGGCTCCGAGGAAGAGCCCCACGGCGAGCAGGACGAAGCCGACGGCGACGGCGACCTTGGCCCCCACCAGGTGGACGACGCGGGCAGCGGGAACGGCTCCGGCAATGAGGCCGGCGATGAGCGGCAGCAGCCGAAGTCCCGAGCCCATGGCATTTGTCCCCAGCACGCCCTGGAAGTACTGCGGCATGGTGAACAGGACGCCCAGCAGGGCGAGGATCGGCACCGCCGCCAGGATGACACCCCAGGTGAACGACGCCGAGCCGAAGAGCGTCAGATCCAGCAACGGCTGACCCCCCGGCCGGCGCGTCACGCGGCGCTCCCATGCGAAGAAACCGACGAGCAAGGCCACTCCGAGGACCATGAGGGACACGGCGCCGACGTTGCCCCAGCCTTCCTGGCCCGCCTTGATCAGGCCGTAGGTGAGCGCCACGAGCCCGCCGGCTGAAGCCGCTACCCCGGCGAGGTCCAAGCCGGAGCGCTCGGATGCCCGGGACTCCGGCACGAGGGCGACGACGGCAGCCAGTCCCACCACGACGACCGGGACGTTGATCAGAAACACCCAACCCCACCAGTAATTCGTGAGCAGCCAACCACCGAGAATGGGGCCGATCGGGAAAGCCACGAAGTTGGCGCCTGCCCAGATCCCGACGGCCTTCGGTCGCTCCTCCTTGCTGAACAGCACCGTGAGGGCGGAGATGGACATGACGATCACGCCCGCCCCGGCGAGCCCGATGAGCACCCGGGCGGCCATGAACTCACTCACCGACCTGGAATAGGCGCAGGCCGCCGATCCGATGCCGAAGAGCACGAGCGAGCTGAGAAGGACCTTCTTGTGACCGTAGCGATCACCGAGGAGTCCGGCTGGCAGCATGCCGGCGGCAAGTACGAGGAAGTATCCCGACGAGAACCACTGGAGGTCGGACTCGGAGGCGTGCAGCGCCTTGGAGAGTGTGGGCAGCGCCACGCTGAGCACGGTGCCGTCCACACCGACGGCGAGAACGGACAGACTCAGAGCGCCGAGAGCCCACCATCGCCGGGCTCCGGGGGGCGCTGCCGACTGCACGGAACTCTCGAGAACTGTCGTCACGCCATGTCTCCTCCAGATGAGGAGACGTCGAGCCCGTCTGGGCGACAAAGCGTTGGAGCGTCGTCCCGCCCGAACTAGGCGTCTCTTGGACCGTACTGCAAAGCCTTGCGCTACCAGGGTCCGGAGCAACGCTCCCGGAAGCTGCTCACGTCTTCTCAGCAGGATCCAACACGCCTACGGGACTGCCGTCGTGTCAAGACTCAGGCTACACCCCGGGCCAGTTAGTCGGGTTCCCCGTGCTCCTCGCGCAGGTACCGCTCCAGCTCGGCAGCGATGTCATCGCCGGAGATCGCCCCGAGATCCTCGAAGGCAACGACCGGTTCCTCGAGCTCGTCGACGCTTCGCTCGAGCTGGCGGACCATGGCCACATGTTCCCGGCTCTGGTTGATGAGCTCGTCGACCTTGGCACGTGCAGCCTCCGCCGGCTCGGCGAGGACGTCGGAGTCGATGACGAGCCCGGAGAGCGAGGCCAGGCCGTCGAGCAGCACGACAGAGGCCGCCGGGAACGGCATGGCCGACACGTAGTGCGGCACGCGTGCCCACAAGCCAATGGCGGGGATGCCCGCCTGTGCCAGCTCCAGCTCGAGCACCGCCTCGATGCCCGCCGGCACTTCGATCGCCCCTGACACGAAGCCGATCTGCGCCGCCAGCTCCGGCGTCGTCGCCGTCGAAGCGAGCCGGATGGGCCGGGTATGCGGGGCCGCCGCCGGGAACCCCCCGAAACCCACCATCAGCCGCACACCCATCGTCTCCGCCAGTTCCGTCACGGCGGCCGCGAAGCCCCGCCAGTGGAAGTCCGGCTCCGGGCCGGAGAGAACGGCGATACCGGAACCGAGGCGGTCGACGCCGACGCGGATCGTCGCCTCCGGCCACGTCACGCCCTCGTTCATCCCGTTCGCCACGAGCAGCCGGGGCCGGCGGGAGCGCTGGTCGATCAGCTGCTCGGGGTCGAAGGTCGCATAGATGCGGGTGTCGATCGTTTCGAGGAGTCCGGTGAGCGCCGTCGCTGCCGCCATGCCGGCGTCCACCCAACCGTCGAGGGCTACCACGAGCACCGGCGTCGGCGGCGCAGGCTCCCCCGTGAGGGTGACGAGCGGCGAGGGCACCGGGTCGCTCACGGCCGCAGGCCGGCGGCGTCGGCGGCGGCGGCCGCGGCGTCGGCGAGGTTCTGGACCTGAGCGCCGTAGCCCTCCACGCTCGTCGATCGGTCGCCGCCGGCGGCGCCCCCGAGATAGCGGGTGCCGACGCCCTGCAAGATGCAGGCGAGCTTCCAATACCCGAAGGCGACGTAGTAGTCGAGCTCGTCGACGCCGCGGCCGGTGCGCTCGGCGTACATGGCCTTCACCTCCGCCCGCGAGGCGAAGCCGGGCACGATCGTCGGCGCCTGGCCGCCGAGCACGGCGGAGGCGTCGCCCGGCTCGGTCCAGTACACCATGAGCAGGCCGATGTCGGCGAGGGGGTCGCCGAGGGTGCAGATCTCCCAGTCGAGAACGGCCGCCACGGAACCGTCCTGCGACAGCATCGTGTTGTCGAGCCGGTAGTCACCGTGCACGATCGTCACGCCGTCCTGCGAGGGAATGGCCTCGCAGAGTCGCTCGTAGACGCGGTCGATTGCAACGACACGTTCGACGCCCTCGACCTGCGACCCGTCGAACTGTGTGTGCCAGCGCCGCAGCTGGCGGGCGAGGTAGCCCTCCCGCCGGGCGAAATCGCCCAGCCCGACGGCGTCGACGTCGACGGCGTGCAAGTCGGCCAGCACCTCCACGAGCGACTCGCTCGCCCGGCGCCGGCCGGCGCCGTCGAGCACGGCCTCGGCGACGGCAGCGTCACGCACGACGTTGCCGTTCACGAACTCCATGACGTAGAAGGGAGCTCCGTTCACGGAGGGGTCGAGGCAGAGTCCGAGCGTTCTAGCGACCGGCACGGCCGTCGGCCCGAGTGCCGTGATGACGCGGTGCTCGCGGGCCATGTCGTGCGCCGTCGGCAGCACGTGTGAGGTCGGCGGCCTCCGCAGCACGACGCACTCGCCGCGGGCGTCGGTCACCTTGAAGGTGAGGTTGGACCGCCCACCCGCCACGAGGTCGAAGTCGAGTGGTGGCATCAGACCGACGTGGGCTTCCAGCCATTGCGTGACGGGCTTGGCGTCGATGCCTTCGACCTCGGGCAGGACCGCAGCTCGGGCGGCAACCGCCTCGCTCGCCAAGGCGATCTCGTCCTCGATGATGTCTTCGATGACGTCCGCCTCAGCGGCGGCGGCCTCGGCCTCGCCTGCCGCCGCGCCGGCCGCAGCTCCGGTCGCGCCGGCGACCCCGTCGCCCACCACGGCTCAGGCCTCCACGACGTGCAGCGTGTGGTCGGTCACGTTGCAGCGCAGGGGGCCGCCGTCGGTGGCCACGATGATGTCCTCGATGCGAGCCCCGAAACGCCCCGCCAGGTAGATGCCCGGCTCCACCGAGAAGGCATGGCCGGCGACGAGCGGCGTGGCGTTCCCGGCGACGAGATACGGATCCTCGTGCTCCTCGATCCCGATGCCGTGCCCGATGCGGTGGATGAAGGCGTCGCCGTAGCCGGCGGCGGCGATCGGGTCCCGGCCGGCGGCATCCACCCCTTCGCACGGCTCGCCGAGCACAGCCGCCTCGACGGCGGCTGCCTGCGCCGCCTCGAGGACGGAATACAGCGCGACGAACGCCGGATCGGGCTCGCCGGTCACGATCGTGCGCGTGGTGTCGGAGCAGTAGCCGACGGTGTCTCCGAGGCGGAACGTCCCTCCGAAGTCGCACACGACGGGCTCGCCGGCGGCGATGAGGCGCTCGCCGGGCTCGTGGTGCGGGCTGGCGGAGTTCGGGCCGCTGCCGACGATGGCGAAGTTGACGCGTTGGTGGCCCTCGGCAACGAGGCGACGCCCGATCTCCTTCGACACCTCTGCCTCCGTGCGCCCGATGAGGCCGATCTCGCCACCGAGGAGGGCGGCTGCCACGCGGTCGGCGGCGGCGCCCGCCGCCTTCAGGGCGGCGATCTCGGCGGCGTCCTTGACCGAGCGCAGCGCCGAGGTCACGTCGCTCGCCGGCCGGAACCTCGCCCCCGCCAGGGCCTGCTGGAAGGCCAGCAGGTGCACCGCCCAGGCTCGATCGGAGACGGCCAGGCGGGGGCGGGAACCGACGAGCTGGGCGATGATCGAGACCGGATCCTCCGTCTCCTTCCAGGGCCGCAGGGCGAAGAGGCGGGCGTCGTGTGCCACTCGGGGCGCCTCCAGCGCCGGCACGACGAGCGTGGCGTCGTCGTCGGCCGGCAGCACGAGCATCGTGATGCGCTCGAGGGGCATCGCCTCGTAGCCCGTGAGCCAGGGCATGTCGGCACCGAGCGACAGCATCAGGACGTCGACGCCGGCTCGGCGCATGGCGTCACGCGTGCGGGCGAGCCGCTCCGCCCGTACCAGCACCGGGTCGAAGGTTGCGGCCGTCACGGCGCCACTGCCAAGGCGCCGCCGCGTGCGCTGCCGGCCGCCTGGCGAGCGTGATAGCTCGACCGCGTCAACGGTGAGGACTCCACGTGCAAGAAACCCATCGCCCGTCCCATCTCACCGATCTCCTCGAACTCCTCCGGCCTCCACCAGCGCTGCACCGCCAGGTGGGCCGCCGTCGGCCGCAGGTACTGGCCGATCGTGACGATGTCGACGCCGACGGCGCGCAGGTCGAGGAGGGTGGCCTCGATCTCGGGCAGGGTCTCGCCCATGCCGAGGATCATGCCGGATTTCGTCACGAGACCTGCAGCTTTTGCGCGGGCGAGCAGAGTGAGGCTCCGGGCGTAGTGCGCCGACGTACGGACGGCGCGCTGCAGGCGGAGCACCGTCTCGACGTTGTGGTTGAGCACGTCGGGGCGGCTGGCGAAGATCACGGCCTGCGAGTCGGCATCGCCCTTGCAGTCCGAGACGAGGACTTCGACGGCCGTGCCGGCGCTGCGGCGGCGGATGGCGCCCACGGTGGCCGCGAAGGCGGCGGCGCCTCCGTCGGCGAGATCGTCACGGGCGACGGCGGTAACGACGGCGTGGGCGAGGCCGAGCCGCACAACGGCATCGGCGACGTGCTCGGGCTCCTCGGGGTCGAGGGGCACCGGATGGCGGGTATCCACCAGGCAGAAGCCACACGCCCGCGTACAACGCTCGCCGTTGATCATGAACGTGGCCGTGCCGTCTGCCCAGCACTCCGACAGGTTCGGGCAGCCCGCCTCCTCGCACACGGTCACGAGGTTGAGCCCGCGCACCAGCGAGCGCAGCCCGAGGACCTCGGTGCCGAGCCTGACCGGGGCGCGCAAGTAGTCCGGCTTTCGGGAGTGAAAGGAGATGCCACCGTTCGGGTCGACGCCGGCAGTGGCGAGCCGGCGGTCGAGCGAACGGATGACGACAGGGGCGACGGCCGAGCCGCCGGCGCTCTCCGCCGGCTCGCTCGGCGGCCTCCAGGCGGCCGAGTGCACCTCGATCCGGCGCTCCCCCGCTCCGAACGAGAGGCCCGAAGCAGCTCGGCGGCACACGGCCTCGACGACGTCCCGCATCGACACGTCGATGCCCTCGGCGGCAAGCGAGGTGACGGGCTTGTCCGGGATGCCACAGGGCACGATGTTCCCGAACATGGTCAGGTCGGGGTCGACGTTGAGGGCGAAGCCGTGCATCGACCTCCCCCGGTCCACTCGTACCCCGATGGCGCAGATCTTCCGCGGGCGGTGGCCGCCGGGCTCGACCCACACCCCCGGGTAGCCGTCGAGGCGCCCCGTGTCACCGAGGCCGACGTCGGCCAGCACGTCTATCACGAGCTGCTCGATGCGGCGCACGTAGGCCGGAACGGTGGCCGGGCCCATCGGGACGTCGAGCACCGGATAGCCCACGAGCTGCCCGGGACCGTGGTAGGTGACGTCGCCGCCCCGGTCCGCCCGCACGACGTCGGCACCGGAGGAGGCGACGCCTGCCAAGAGGTGCTCGGGCTTCGTGCGCACGCCAAGGGTGTAGACGTGCGGGTGCTCGAGCAACAGGAGGTAGTCGCCGGTGCGGGCATCCCGAATGGCGTGCTGGAGATCGAGCGCCTCCTGGTAGCGGACGCGGCCCAGCCAGCGGATGCGAAGCGGCGTCACGGGTTACAGCTCGGAGGCCCAGTCACGGGTTTCGATCTCGTGGGCGAGGTCACGCAGGAAAGCGGACGCGTAGGCGCCGTCGACGGCACGGTGATCGAACGACATTGCCAGCATGCCGACGGAGTGGATGGCGATGGCCTCTGTCCCATCGCCCGCCGTCACGACGACCGGTCGGCGCTTCACGCCGTCGGTGGAGAGGATGGCCACCTGAGGCTGGTTGATGATCGGAGCCGTGATGACTGTGCCGAACGGGCCCGGGTTCGTGATCGTGAACGTACCGCCGACGACGTCGTCTGCCGAGAGGCGGCGGGAGCGCGCCCGCTCGGCGAGATCGGCGATGGCGCGGGCGAGACCCCGCAACGACTGCCCATCGGCTTGGCGCACGACGGGCACGATGAGGCCCTGGCGGTCGAGGTCAACGGCGATCCCGAGGTGGACGTCACGGTGCACGATGAGGGTCCCGTCGCCCACGGAGGCATTCAGGTTCGGGTAGTCGCGCAGAACGTCGACGACAGCCCGTGCCACAAACGGAAGGTAGGTGAGCGAAACGCCCTCCTGTTCCTTGAAGCGGTCCTTCTCCCGCCGCCGGACGCGGTCGATGCCCTCGTAGTCGGCCTCCACGACGACGAGGGTGTGAGCAGACGTTGCCTTCGAGCGAACCATGTGCTCGGCCGTCAGCCGGCGGATGTTCGAGAAGGGCACGACCTCGTCCCTCTCGCCCGGTAAGGCCGGCGGGAACCCGCGGGAGTCGCCGGCCCCTGAGGCCACGGCCGGAGCCGCAGCCGCAGCCGGCCGTGGCGGCGCCTCTCGACCGCCCGCCAGCGACGGGGCCACACCGCCGGCGCCCGCCGTCGCCTGGGCGTCGAGGTACCCGAGCACGTCGCCCCGGGTGATGCGGCCGCCTTGCCCCGTCCCGCGGATGAGGGACGGGTCGAGCCCGTGCTCGTTGACGAGCTTGCGCACCACCGGTGAGAGCAGGCCGCCGGCCCCGTTGCCACGGGGCGAGGGGGTTTCTTCGGCCACAGCGACAACGTCTGCGGGTGTCGGCTCCACCGCAGCCTCAGGGGTTTCCGGCTCGGCCGGAGGGGAGGGCGGAGCGTGCTCGGCAACCGGCTCCGGTTTCGGAGCCGGTGCCGCAGCCGGCTCCGGGGCCGAACCGGCCTCCCCGATGACCGCCAAGCGGGTCCCGATGTCGACCGTGGCGCCCTCGGGCACGAGGATCTCGGTGATGACGCCTTCGGCCGGCGAGGGCACCTCGGAGTCGACTTTGTCCGTCGAGACCTCGAAGAGCGGCTCGTCCTGCACGATCGTGTCACCGACATTCTTCAGCCACTTGATGATCGTGCCCTCGGTGACGGTCTCACCCAGCTGCGGCATCGTGATGTCAGGCAAGGTGCAGGCCCCTTCCCGTGAGGGCGAGGACGGTCTCGCCGAATGTCTCGGACAGTGTCGGGTGCGGCTGGATGAAGGCGCCGATCTCGTCGGGCGTCGCCTCCCAGTTGACGGACAAGTAAGCCTGCCCGAGCTGTTCGGTCACCCACGGGCCCACCATGTGGACGCCGAGCAGCCGACCGGCCGAGCCGTCAGCCATGCGCTCTGCGATGACCTTCACCATGCCCTCGGTCTCGCCGAGGATGCGGGCGCGGCTGTTGCCACCGTAGGGATCCTTCTTCACGACGACGTCGATGCCGGCGGCTTTGGCCCCCTCCTCCGTCATGCCCACGAAGGCGACCTCCGGGTGGCAGTAGATCCCCCACGGCACGGCGCCGTAGTTCACCGGCACGGCCCGCTCACCGAGGATCTGCTTGACGACGAGGATGGCCTCGGCAAAGCCGACGTGGGCGAGCTGCGGCGTGTTGACGAGATCGCCGACGGCAAAGACGCCGGCGGCGGCCGTCCGCATCCATTCGTCCACCTCGACAAAACCCCGCCCGTCCACGACGACGCCCGTGCCCTCCGCCAGCAGGCCGTCAGAGAGGGGGCGGCGGCCGACCGAGACGATGACGCTGTCGACGAGCACTGACTCACCATCGCCGAAGCTGACCGTCGTCCCCGCCTCGCCCGGCTCGTGCCGGTGCACGGCCACGCCGGCCCGCACCGTGATGCCCCGCTTCTGGAAGGAGCGCACGACGAGGTTGACGACGTCCTCGTCGCAGCCGGGGAGCAGTTTCGGGAGCACCTCGAGGATGGTGACCTGCACGCCCAGGTCGGAGAGCATGGAGGCGAACTCACAGCCGATGGCCCCGCCGCCGATCACGACGGCGGTCCGCGGCAGCTCGCGCAGAGCGAGGACCTCGTCGGAGGTGAGGACGAAACGCCCATCCACCTCGAAGCCCGGCAGCGTCCTCGGCACCGAGCCCGACGCCAGCACGACGTTCGTACCGGAGATGGCCCGGGTGGATCCGTCCGGGGCGGTCACCTCGACGACGTGGTCGGCCAGCAGCCGCCCGGTGCCCTCGAAGATGACGTTCTTGCGCTGCTTCATGAGGCCCGAGAGCCCCCGGTGCAACTGCTCGACGACTTTCTGCTTGCGGTCCTGGCTGATGGAGAATTCGACGGTGGGCTGGCTCGCCTGCACTCCGAACTCCTTGGCGCCGCCGACGGCGCGGAACACGGCCGCCGTCTCGAGGAACTCCTTGGCAGGGATGCACCCCCGGTGCAAGCAGGTCCCGCCGACCTTCTCCTTCTCGACGACGGCCACGCTGAGCCCGGCATTGCCCGCATAGAGGGCAGCCGCGTACCCACCAGGGCCTCCGCCGATCACAACGATGTCGAACGTGTTCGACGGATCGGAACCGACAGCAGTCAGCCGGATCACCTCCCGTGTCTCGGGTGCGGCTACGCCGCACCGGGGCGATCTTCACCGCCCGTTTCGCCCGCGCAGGCGGGCATCTCTGCAGGCTGGAGCCTATCGAGGCGGGGCGCCGGTCACGTGCCCGACGGTTCTCCCACCGTCGTGTCAGCCGCGGTGAGTCCTCATTCGGCCGTGCTCTCCGTAGCCTGCGAGTCGCTGTAGCCGGCGGCCCGCAGCATCCGCCGCAAGTCGACGACCTGTTGCGTGTCGATGTCCTTGTGGGGCGGCCGTTCGAAGGTCTCGGTCTCACTGCCGAGCGTCACGAGGAAGTTGCCGTCGTGGGTCTCGCGGACAGAGCCCACCGCCTCGAGCAACGAGAGAACGTCGTGCCACTCGATGTTGTGACCGGCGGGATGACGAAAAAGGTGCTCGAGCGTGTCCCGGTGGTGGCTGCTCAGCTCGTCGGGCATCGATGCCGGCGGTGAGGCGTCTTCGGTCATGACGCAGGCTACCGCCACGCCCGCCGGAGGCCCTCAGCCCGTGATGAGCCCTCGCTCGACGAGCAGCTCGAAGACTTCGGTGGCCGACTGCACCGGTGTCCGGTCCGTCGTGAAGATCTCGAGCTCGGCGTCCTCCGGTACCTCGTAGGGCGCCGAGATGCCGGTGAAGCGGGTCACCTCGCCCCGGCGGGCGCGGGCGTAGAGCCCCTTCGGGTCGCGCTGCTCGCAGACCTCGAGCGGGGTGGCCACGTACACCTCGAGGAAAGGGACGCCGACGGCGGCGTGGCGGGCGCGCACGGCCGTGCGGCCGGCGTCATAGGGGCTGATGACCGTCACGAGCGAGAGGTGGCCGACGCCGGCGAAGAGCAGGGCCACCTCGCCGATGCGCCGCACGTTCTCGGCGCGGTCCTCGTCGCTGAAGGTGAGGTCCGAGTTGAGCCCGGAACGCAGCACGTCGCCGTCGAGGAGAAACGTTCGCACGGCGAGGGCGTCGAGCATGACCTTGAGCGTCGTCGCCACCGTCGTCTTGCCGGCCCCGGAGAGGCCCGTGAACCAGATCGTGCCCCGTGTCGCCACGGAGGCCGGCGTCGTCGGCCAGCTCTCGTCCACGACCGCCTCGGGCACGGCGCCGTGAGCCGTGCCTCCCGCCGATCCCCCCGTCACGACACGGGCCTCAGGTGCTCGGTCGAAGGATCATCCCCGCCGCCACGGTTGCGTTCGTGGCGTCGTCCACGAGCACGAAACTGCCCGTCCGCCGGTTCAACCGGTACTCGTCGAATAACAGCGGCAGGGTCGTGCGAAGGTCGATCCGGCCGATCTCGTTGAGGGCGAGCTCGCCGGCGGCCAGGTCCCGGTGCAGCGTGTTGACGTCGAGCCGGTACTGCAGATCCTTCACGAGGGCTCGCACCCAGCGGGTCGTGTGCTTCAGCCACAGCTTGGCGCCCGGCCGGAGCGGCGCCTCCGCCATCCAGCACACCATGGCAGAGAGGTCCTGCCCGATACTCGGCTGGTTGTGCGGCCGGCAGAGCATGTCGCCCCGCGAGATGTCGAGGTCATCGCTCAACCGCAGCAGCACCGACATGGGCGGGTAGGCCTCCTCGAGGGGACCGTCGGCCGTCTCGATCGCCTCGATCGTGGACGCAAAGCCGGACGGCAGCACCACGACGGGGTCGCCGACCTGCACCACCCCGCTCGAGACCTGGCCGGCGTAGCCGCGGAAGTCGTGCAGGTCGCTCGAGGAGATGGGCCGCACCACCCGCTGCACGGCGAAGCGGAAGTCGATGAGGTTGCGGTCCGAGGAGATGTGCACCTCCTCGAGGTGGTGCAGGAGGGAGGGACCGTCGTACCACTTCATCTCCGCCGAGCGCTCGACGACGTTGTCACCCTCCAGGGCCGACATCGGGATGTAGGTCAGATCCGTCACCTGCAGCCGGGTGGCGAAGTCGTCGAACTCCCGGCGGATCTCCTCGAAGCGCTTCCGGTCCCAGTCGACGAGGTCCATCTTGTTGATGCAGAGCACGAGGTGGCGGATGCCGAGCAGCGAGGCGACGGTGGCGTGCCGGCGAGTCTGCTCGGTGGGGCCGAGACGTGCGTCGACGAGCAGGACGACGAGGTCGGCGGTGGAGCAACCCGTCACCATGTTGCGCGTGTGCTGGGTGTGGCCTGGGGTGTCGGCGATGATGAACTTGCGTTTCGGGGTGGCGAAGTAGCGGTAGGCGACGTCGATCGTGATGCCCTGCTCACGCTCGGCCCGCAGGCCGTCGGTGAGCAGGGCCAGGTTCGTGTAGTCGTCTCCACGCGCCAGGCTGGAGGCCTCGACCGCCTGCAGCTGATCCTCGAACACCTGCTTCGAGTCGTAGAGCAGGCGGCCGATCAGCGTCGACTTGCCGTCGTCGACCGAGCCGGCCGTGGCGAAGCGGAGCAGCTCCATCTAGAAGTAGCCCTCCCGCTTGCGATCCTCCATGGCGGCCTCCGAGAAGCGGTCGTCCGCCCTCGTGGCCCCTCGCTCGCTCACCCGGCTGACCGCCGTCTCGGAGATCACCTGCGAGGGCGTCACGGCCGTCGACTCGATGGCGGCCGTGCAGGTCATGTCCCCGACCGTGCGGTAACGAACGGCCGCCTCGAACGGCACCTCCTCGGCGTGGCCTTCACGGGGCTGGGTGAAGGGACCGACGGCGAGCAGCAAGCCGCCGCGCCGGAAGACGGGGCGGCGGTGGGAGAAGTAGATCTCCGGCAGCGGCACCTCCTCCTGCTCGACGTACTGCCAGATGTCGAGCTCGGTCCAGTTCGAGAGCGGGAAGACACGGAAGTGCTCGCCCGGGCGGTGCCTCGTGTTGTAGAGGTTCCAGAGCTCGGGTCGCTGCGCCCGTGGGTTCCACTGCCCGAACTCGTCACGTAGCGAGAAGATCCGCTCCTTGGCACGCGCCTTCTCCTCGTCGCGCCGGCCGCCCCCGAAGACGGCGTCGTAGCCGCCTTCCTCGAGCACTCGGAGCAGTGTGAAGGTCTGCAGCCGGTTGCGGGTCGCCCCTGGCGAGGGGGTCTCGATGATGTGGCCGCGGTCGATGTCCTCTTGCACCAAGCCGACGACGAGACGGAGGTTGAGCGTCTCGACCTGGTGGTCCCGGTAGGCGATGACCTCGGGGAAGTTGTGCCCGGTGTCGACGTGCACGACGGGGAAGGGAAGCCGCTGCGGCCAGCACGCCTTCACGGCGAGGCGCAACAGGACGGCGGAGTCCTTGCCGCCGGAGAAGAGGAGGGCGGGCTTCTCGAACTCGGCGACCACCTCACGGATGATGTGGATGGCCTCGGCTTCGAGTTCGTCGAGGTGTGAGAGCCGGTACGTGGTCATTTCGCTGTGGGCATTCGGTCCAGGGGGTCAGCGTTCAGGGAGTCAGCGTTCGGGAAGTCAGCCGGCTTCGAGCCGCCGAAACAACGGTCACGCGTGCACCGGCGGCTTACGGTCTGCCCAGGGTGCGGCCTGCTCAACGCGAGACGCTAGCCGAACGAGGACGTCTTCCCGACCGTAGGCCGCCACGAGCTGTACCCCGACAGGCAGCCCCTCCGGCGTCCAGTGCAGCGGCAACGACATGGCGGGCTGGCCGGTGACGTTGAACTGCGCCGTGTACTGGAGCGCCTCGATGACACGCTGCTGACCGAGGATCGGCTCGGAGAGCTCGCCGAGGCGGGCGGGTGGCATGTTGAGCACGGGCGTCAGCAAAAGGTCGTAGCCGCCTTCGGCCCAGAAGGCCGCCATGCGCCGGCGCCAGGCTTCGAACCACAGTTCCGAGCGCAGGTAGGCGGTGGCCGGCACCATGGCGCCGAGCATCTGGAACGTCTGGTTGTCCGGCTCGAGCTCGCCGGGAGCGATGACGCGGCCGATGGCGTCGCTCCACTCCTCGAGGTCGGCCGCCACCGCCGTCGTGATGATCGTCAGGAAGTGACGCGTGAACTCCGCTTCGCCGAGGGCGGCCGGGTGCGCCTCGTGCAGCTCGTGCCCGAGCGATTCGAGGAGGTCGCGTGCCTCGTGCACGGCCGTGGCGCACTCCGCGTTGGGGGCGATCCCCTCCTGGGCGGGATGATCGAGCCAACCGATCTTGAGGGCGCCGGTGTCGGCGCCCACCTCGTGGGCGAAGGGGCGCCGCGGCGGCGGGGCGACGAAGAGGTCGCCCGGCATCTCGCCGGCGAGCACGTCGAGCAGCCCGGCCGAGTCGCGCACGGTCCTCGTCACCATGTGGTCGATCGTGGATCCCGACCAGGAGGACTCGTGCGGGTCAGGCCCCGGGCTGACACGGCCGCGGCTCGGCTTCAGCCCGAACAGGCCGCAGTTGGCGGCCGGGATACGGATCGAGCCGCCGCCGTCGTTGGCATGGGCGACGGGCACCATGCCACTGGCCACGGCCGCCGCCGACCCGCCGGAGGAGCCGCCCGTGGTGTGCTGGGTGTTCCAAGGGTTTCGTGTCGGGCCGTAGGAGACCGGCTCGGTCGTGATCGTCGTGCCGAACTCCGGGCAGTTCGTGCGCCCGAGGATGATGCAGCCGGCGGCCTGCAGCTTGGCGGCGATGAAGCTGTCGGTAGCTGCCCGGAAGCCTGCCTCCTTGAGGGCGCCGAGCCCGAGGTGGAGCGGCTCGCCCGCCTGGGCGGCGCCGAGATCCTTCAACAGGATGGGGACGCCGGCGAACGGCCCGCTGACCTTGCCGGCGGCCGCCTCCTTGCGGGCGGCGTCGAAACGCTCGTGGATGACGGCGTTCAGATCCGGGTTGACGCGCTCGATGCGCTCGATTGCGGCCTCGACGAGCTCGGACGGCGATGTCTGCCCGCTCCTCACCGCCTGCGCCTGCTCGGTTGCGTCCATCCACGTCAGTAACGAGTCCATCACTTCCCCCTTGCGGTCACCGGCGGTCGCCGGCCTGTCCGAACCGTCCCATGGCACCGAAGCGCTGCCGGGCCACCTCCTGCCATGCCTGCACACGCTCCATCGGCCGGAACGACTCGGCCGCCGCCAGCAGCTCGGCCCGCTCGTCCTCGCTCAGCTCGAGGTCGGCGGCGGCGGCGTTGTGCTCCATCTGGGCGACCGAGCTCGCCCCCGGGATGGCCACGACGCTCCGGTAGCTCACGATCCAGGCGAGTGCCACCTGGGCGGGCGTGGCATCGTGAGCGGCGGCGACGCCGCGCAGGGCCTCGATGAGCCCGGCTGCCCGCTCGAGGTTCTCCGGCAGGAAGGCCGTTTGGTTGGCACGCATGCCACCGGGACGGTGCTCGGCGTCGTAGCGACCGGAGAGCAGCCCCTGGGCGAGTGGGCTGTAGGCCATCACGAGGTGATCGTGCTCGGCTGCCCAGGCGGTCATCCCCGAGGCGAGCGGGCGCCGGTCGACGAGGCTGAAGCGCACCTGGTTCGTCAAGACGGTGCCACCAAATGCCTCCTCGGCCGCCTGCCAGCCCGCCAGCGAGTAGTTACTGACGCCGATGTGGCGTGCAAGGCCACGGTTGTGGACCTGGCGCATGCCCTCCATCTGCAGGCGGGGCGGCACGACCGGGTTCGGCCAGTGCAGTTGGTAGAGGTCGATCTCGCTGATACCGAGGCGGCGGGCGCTGCCCTCCGCCCGCCGGCAGATGACGGCCGGCACCGGGACGACGGGAAAGACCTTGGTGGCGATGAAGACCTCGTGGCGGTGTTCGGCGATGGCGGCGCCGAGGATGCGCTCCGAGCGCCCGAAGCCGTACACCTCCGCCGTATCGAAGAGGTTGACGCCCAGTTCGACGGCTCGCCGGGCGATCTCGCCGGCATCCCGTTCGGCGTAGCCGGCCCCGTAGCCCCACTCGCGTGAGCCGAACTGCCAGGTGCCGAGGCCGATGACGGAGAGACGCTCGCCTTTGGTTTCGACGTATCGCATGAGTGTCGACCTCCTCTCGAACCTGGCTGCACCGCCGTGCCGACGGCTCCCGCTACTTCTTAGCGCTCCCGACTACTTCGGTGGCATGCGCAGGCCGCCGTCCAAGCGGATCGTCTCACCGTTCAGGTAGCCGTTCTCGGCGATGGCGACGACGAGCTGGCCGAACTCCGCCGGCGTCCCGAGGCGCTTCGGGAAGAGGACGCCGGCGCCGAGGGCTTTGCGGTTCTCCTCCGGCAGGAGTCCGAGCAGGGGGGTATCCATGAGCCCCGGGGCGATCGTGTTCACCCGGATGCCGACCGGGGCGAGGTCGCGCGCCGCCGGCACGGTCATGCCCACGACGCCGCCCTTGGAGGCCGAGTAGGAGATCTGGCCGATCTGCCCCTCGAAGGCTGCGACGGAGGCCGTGTTGACGATGACCCCCCGCTCGCCGTCGTCGAGCGGCTCGGTCTTCGACATGGCGCCTGCGGAGATGCGCATGACGTTGAACGTCCCGACCAGGTTGACGTTCACGACCGTCTTGAAGGCGTCGAAGTCGTGCGGCTCGCCGTTGCGGCCGATCGTGCGCTGTGCCCATCCGATGCCGGCGCACGACACCGTGATGCGGAACTCGCCGGCGGCCGCCGCCAGCTCCACCGCCCGCGTGACGGCGTCCGGGTCGCCCACGTCGCCGGCGACATAGCTCGTCGCCCCGCCGATCGCCTCGGCCGTCGCCTTGGCACGGGCTTCGTCGCGGTCGAAGAGCGTGACCGTGGCGCCAGCCGCGTACAGGGCCCTCGCCGTCGCCTCGCCGAGGCCGGAGGCCCCTCCGGTCACGAGCGCTGAAGTGTTGTTGATACGCATGTCAACAACCTACGAGACGGTGGGCCTCTGGTCCCAATCCGCCGCCGATCGGTTGCTCCTCACCCACCCTCAGCCGGCGACGGCCGGCCGCTGCAGCCGGGCAGCCTCGGTCGCCAAACGATCGGCGAGGATGTTGCCGAGGTTCGTCCCGTGGCCCTTCACCCACTCGAGCTGGATCGAGCCGGGCCGCTCGTCGATGACGAGGGCCACGAGGGGGCGCCAGAGGTCCTGATTCGCCACCGGCTCGCCCTTGGAGTTGCGCCAGCCTCTCGCCCGCCAGCCCGCCCACCAGCGCTGCCGGAAACAGTTGACGACGTAGGTCGAGTCACTGACGACCTTCACCTCGCCGGAGGGGAAGGCGGCGAGGGCCTCGATGACGGCCCGCAGCTCCATGCGCTGGTTGGTCGTGGCCACCTCGCAGCCGCTGGCGTAGCGGTCCTCCGAGACGGCCCAGGCCCAGCCGCCCGGACCGGGGTTCCGGATGCAGGCGCCGTCGGTGTAGACGACGACGGATCGAGCGGGCTGCGGCACGGCCGCGACCATAGCGACCAGCCCCGCCCTCACCTGTGACCGGACGGCAGCCATGACGGCGCGAGAATCACACGGTGATCTTCGACGGCTTCTCGCACCAGGTTCCGGACATCGACCCGGAGGAAACCACCGAGTGGCTCGACTCCTTCGATTCCATCGTCGAGCAGAGTGGTCGCGATCGGGCCCGCTTCCTGCTCATGAAGCTTCTCGAACGGGCCCGCGCCGACCAGATCGGTTTCCCGGCGACGGTGTCGACGCCCTACGTCAACACCATCCCGGCCGCTCGTGAGCCGTGGTTCCCGGGCGACGAGCACCTGGAACGTCGTATCCGCGCCTACATCCGCTGGAACGCCGCCGTCATGGTGACGAGAGCGAACTCGAAGGATCCCGGCATCGGCGGCCACCTCTCCACCTACGCCGGCTCTGCCGCCCTCTACGAGGTCGGCTTCAACCACTTCTTCCACGGCAAGGCCAACGGCCTCGCCGGCGACCAGGTCTTCTTTCAAGGTCACGGCTCGCCCGGCATCTACGCGAGGGCCTTCGTCGAGGGGCGCCTCGACGAGGCGCTGCTCGACAACTTCCGCTTCGAGACCAGCGGCCACGGCCTTTCCAGCTACCCGCATCCTCGCCTCATGCCGGACTTCTGGGAGTTCCCCACGGTCTCGATGGGCCTCGGCCCGCTCGCCGCCGTCTACCAGGCGCGCTTCAACCGCTACCTGCTGCACCGCGAGATCGTCGACACGTCGGCCTCCCGCGTCTGGTGCTTCGTCGGCGATGGCGAGATGGACGAGCCCGAGAGCCAGGGCGCCCTCCGCCTCGCCGCCCGCGAGAAGCTCGACAACCTCGTCTTCGTGGTCAACTGCAACCTGCAGCGCCTCGACGGCCCCGTGCGCGGCAACGGCAAGATCATCCAGGAGCTGGAAGCGCTCTACCGCGGTTGCGGCTGGAACGTCATCAAGGTCATCTGGGGGCGCAAGTGGGACGAGCTGCTCGCCCGCGACGTCGACGGCGTCCTCGTCAACAAGATGAACACCACGCTCGACGGTGACTTCCAGACCTACTCGACCGCCGAAGGCGCCTACATCAGGGAGCACTTCTTCGGTCCCGACCCCCGCCTGCGCAAGATGGTGGAGCACCTCTCCGACGCCGAGTTGCAGGCGCTGCCGCGGGGTGGGCACGACTACCAAAAGCTGTACGCCGCTTACAAGATGGCGACAGAGCAGACGGGGGCGCCCACCGTCATCCTCGCCAAGACCGTGAAGGGTTGGACGCTCGGTCCCGAGATCGAGGCGCGAAACGCCACCCATCAGATCAAGAAGATGACTCGTGAGCAGCTGCGCCTGCTGCGCGACCGCCTCTATCTGAGCGAGGAGATACCCGACTCCGCCCTCGACGCCGAGCACCCGCCGTACTACCGCCCGCCGGCCGGCTCGCCCGAGCAGGAGTATCTGCAGGCGCGCTTGCAGGCCCAAGGCGGCTCCCTGCCGACACGCCTCGTGCGGGGTGCCGGGCGCCTCGGCCTGCCCAACCCGGCCACCAGCCTGTGGGACGAGTTCTGGGTCGGCTCCAAGGGCCAGGCGGTCTCGACGACGATGGCCTTCGCCCGCATGCTGCGAAGCCTCCTGCGTGACCCGTCGATCGGTCGCTACGTCGTGCCGATCATTCCGGACGAGGGCCGCACGTTCGGCCTCGACGCCCTCTTCGCCGAGGCGAAAATCTACGCCTCCGAGGGCCAGCACTACACCTCGGTCGACGCCGGCCTCCTTCTCACCTACGCCGAGGACCGCACCGGGCAGATCCTGCAGGAGGGCATCACGGAGGCGGGCGGCATGGGCAGCTTCCAGGCGGCCGGGACCGCCTATGCCACCTGGTCGAGGCCGATGCTGCCGATGTACCTGTTCTATTCGATGTTCGGGTTCCAGCGTGTGGGTGACCTCATTTGGCAGGCTGCTGACGCCCGGGCGAGGGGTTTCCTCTTCGGGTGCACCGCTGGGCGGACGACGATGAACGGCGAGGGCCTGCAGCACGAGGACGGGCACTCACCGCTGCTCGCCTCCGTCGTGCCCTGCGTCCGTTCCTACGACCCGGCGTTCGCCTACGAGCTCGCCTTCATCGTCGCCGACGGCATCCAGACCATGTACGGCCCGGACGCCGAGGACCTCCTCTACTACGTGACGCTCTACAACGAGAACTACCCGATGCCCGCCCTGCCGGACGACGCCGGCGAGCGCGACAGCATCCGCTACGGCGTGCTGCGCGGTTGCTACCGCTACGTCGCCTCGCCCGATGCGGCCCTCCGGCCGGCGACGATCCTGTTCTCCGGCCCGATGTGGCAGGCCGCTCTCGAGGCGCGCGAGCTGTTGGCGAACGAGTGGGGCGTGGGCGCCGAATGCTGGTCCGTCACGAGCTACAAGGCGCTGCGCGAGGACGCCCTCGACATCGAGCGTTGGAACCGGCTGCACCCGGGCTCGACGCCCCGAGAGGCGTACGTCTCGCGGGCGCTCGCCGACGCCCGCGGCCCGATCGTGGCCGTCACCGACTACCTGAAGTCGGTGCCCGATCAGATCTCACGCTTCCTACCGGGAAGCTTCGTGCCGCTCGGCACCGATGGCTTTGGTCGCTCGGACACGCGACCGGCCCTTCGCCGCCACTTCGAGATCGACGCCGCTCACCTCGTGGTGGCCGTGCTGGCCTCGCTGGCGGGAAACGGCGACGTCAAAGAGAGCACGGTCGCCGAGGCAATCGAGCGCTACGGCATCGACCCGGATGCCGTCGAGCCCCGCACGGCCTGACGGCGCCGTCGGCGCGCCGGGGCCTGCGATACAGATCCGCCCGGCGCGGCCAGATGAGTACTCGGCGATCGGGCAGATCACCGTGGACGCCTACCGGGACCTCTGGCGTGGCGACCACTACGGCAGCTACGAGGACCAACTGCTCGCCGTGGCCGAGCGGGCGGCCGACAGCGTCGTCCTCGTGGCCGTCGACGAGGAGGGCGAGCTGCTCGGCGGCGTCACCTACGTGCCCGATTCCGACCGCGCCATGACCGAGTTCGACGACCCGGAGGCGGCCGGGATCCGCATGCTGGCCGTGCGACCGGATCACCAGAGCAGGGGCGTCGGCCGGGCCCTCACGCAAGCCTGCATCGACCGGGCGCGCGCTGACGGCCGGGCCAGGATCATCCTGCACTCCACCGAAGTCATGGTGAGGGCGCGGGCGATGTACGAGCGGATGGGTTTCGTGCCGACTCCCGATCTCGATGTGTTCGTGGCACGCCTTCCCGACGGCGAGAAGGACTTGCGGCTCATCGCCTTCGTGCTCGAGCTCTGAGGCGGCAGCGGGGCCGGCAGCGACGCTACGCCCGCTGCCAGCCTTTCTCGCCCACAGTGGTGAGCAGCCCGAAGTAGGCTGCCTGCACTCGTGCGGCGGGCGCTTCGAGGATCTCGAGACAGCAAGGGGAGCATGTTGCGATCAGTTCTCGGTCGGCTTCTCGGCTCATGCGGGCTCATCGTCGCAGTGGCCGCTCCGGCGCTGGCGGCCGTTCCGTCTCCCGCTGCGGCCTCGTCAGTCCCCCGCCTCGCCGCCGCTTGGACATCGGGGACGAAGATCGACACGCCGGCGGGCAACCCGCTCTCGGTGTCGTGCCCGACGACGACCTTCTGTGCCGCCGTCGACCTCGCCGGCAACGTGCTCACCTACAACGGCCATGTGTGGACGGCGCCCCACGCCATCGACGCCGCCGGCGGCGGTATCGCCGATATCTCCTGCCCGACGGCGAGCTTCTGCGTCGCCGTCGATCGCTTCGGCCAGGAGCTCACGTACAGCGCCGGCTCGTGGTCCCCCCCTTCCCACATCGACCCGGGCGGTAACTTCGGCGCCGTCTCCTGCCAGTCGGCGGAGTTCTGCGCCACGGTCGACGGGCTGGGCAACGCCGTCATGTACTTCGGGTCGTGGACGTCGACGACTCCGGTCGACGTCGACCCGCACGGGGACGGTTTCGCCGCCGTCTCGTGCCCGAGCATCTACCGGTGCGTTGCGGTCGATTACGCCGGCAACGTCCTCACCTACGACGGCACGTGGTCGTCCCCTCAGCTCGTAGACGCCGACGGCCTCACGGCGCTGTCATGCACGGCGAGCGACGGGCTCGTGACCTTCTGTGCCGCTGGCGACTATGCCGGCAACGTCGTCACGTTCAACGGCACGACGTGGTCGGCCCCCCATCACGTCGACGGGAGGGGCTTCGGCATCAGTTCCATCTCCTGTCTCTCGGCCGTCCTCTGCAAGGCGACGGACTACAGCGGCAACGTCCTCACCGACAACAGCGGTGTCTGGTCGGCGCCGCGCCCCACCGATCCCGACGGCCTCAACGCCGTTTCGTGCGCCACGTCGAGCTTCTGTGCCGCCGTGAACCAGTTCGGCAACGCCGTCACCTACAACGGCCACCGGTGGTCAGCCCTCGACTACTTCGACCCCAGCGAGGGGTATCCCATCGCCCTCTCCTGCTCGAGCAGCCACTCCTGCGAAGTCGTCGACAGCTACGGGGACGCCCTCAAGTACAACGGGCACGCCTGGCACGTCACGAGGAACGTCGACTCGAGCGGTGACGGCTTCGTCGCCATCTCCTGCCCGAGGACGAGCTTCTGCGCCGCCTTGGACAACCTGGGCAACGTCCTGACGTTCAACGGACACACCTGGTCGAGCCCGCGGCCGATCGACAGCCGCCACGACCTCGATTCCGTCTCGTGCCCGACCTCGCACTTCTGCACCGCCGTCGACCGGTCCGGGCGGCTCATCACCTTCAACGGACACACCTGGTCGAGCCCGCACCGCATCGACCACGGGAGGGACCTCTCCGCTGTCTCCTGCGCGAGCGACAGCTTCTGCGCCATCGTTGACACCAAGGGCAACGTGGTCACCTACAACGGTCACTCGTGGTCGGTGCCGCACGGTGTCGACAGCGTCGGCGACCCTCTTTCGATCTCGTGTTCGAGCTCGAGCTTCTGCGCCGTCGTCGACGGCGCCGGCGACGCCCTCACCTTCAACGGCCACACCTGGTCGAGCCCGCACTACATCGACCACCACAGCAACGACCTCGTCTCGGTGGCCTGCCACAGTCACCGGTTCTGCGTCACGGTCGACTACACGGACAACGTCCTGTCCTACAACGGCCACTCCTGGTCGAGCCCGCATCGCATCGGCCCGAGCGAGAGCGGCCTCATCTCGGTCGCCTGCCCGGCGTCGAATTTCTGTGCCGTGGTCGGCAACAGCGGCGACATCTTCTACGACTCGTAGCGCCCGCCCCAAGCGTCGGGCGGCGCCGCTCTCACGGCGTCGCCGGGAGGTAGATGTCGGCCCGCCAGCCCTCGATGGGGCGGGGAGCGCTGAGCACGCCGACGGCGCCCAGCGCCCATACCAACACCTGCTCATGGGGTTCGTCCGCCGGGACACGCAGGATTAGCCCGCGACGGGGGTGGTCCTGCTCGAGGCGCCAGCTCTCCGGAACGGCGACACCGCGCGATTGCAGCTCGCCAAGGGCACGACGGCCGGTGACGTGCGAGATGCCGAGGCTGGGCTCGATGTCTCCACGGGGATGGTGGCTCCCGGGGATCCAGGTGGCCATCGTGACACCGATGCCTCCGCCACCGAACAAGGCGAAGAACCCGAGCGCGGTCGACCGCTTGTCGTTGTCGCTGATGCTCGGTATCAGGTTGATCCATCCGTCGCCGGCGGTGGCGAGCCGACCCATCGAGGCGACGATGCGCGTGAGCTCGTCGACTCGGAACTCCACTTGCTCGATCTGTCGAAGCGTGCCGGCCACTTGAGGAGTATCGCAGTCGGCAGCCCTCGAGCGTGCGGGGCTACTCGGGCAGGGGATCGCTGCCGACCCACCTCGTGAGATGTCGTCCCGATGTCCCAGCCTGAGCCGGAGAGCACCCCGTTCGAGAACGGGAGGCGGCGATGGCGGCGCTAGATCTCGGCGTCGGCCGCTTCCGGGCGCTCACCCTCGCCGCCCACAGGCAACCGGTCGAAGAAGGCCGGGGGTTGGCGCCAGAGCGGCTGGCCGCCGGCCGTAGCGCCGGGTCCTCCGGCGGCTGCCGCCCTGATGGCCCGCCACACCCGCTCGGGCGTGCAGGGCATCGGGATGTGGCGCACGCCGAGATGCGAGACGGCGTCGATGACGGCATTGTGCACCGACGGCGTCGATCCGATCGTGCCCGACTCACCGATCCCTTTGGCGCCGAGCGGGTTGCGAAACGTCGGCGTCTCCGTGTTCGCCGTCTCGAACGACGGGAACTCCGCCGCGCTCGGGATCGAGTAGTCGGCGAAGGTGACAGTGAGCGGGTTGCCGACGTCGTCGAAGCGGATCTCCTCCCAGAGGGCTTGCGACATCCCCTGCGCGATACCCCCATGCTGCTGACCGGTGACGAGCAGCGGGTTCACGATCCGTCCACAGTCGTCGACGGCGATGTGCCGCAGTGGGCGCACCTGCCCCGTCTCGGTGTCGACCTCGACGACCGACACGTGTGCCCCGAAGGGGAACGTCGACCCCGCCTGCTCGAAGTCGAGCTCGGCAGACAATGAGCCTGCGGCGCTGTCATCTCCGGCGCCCTCGGCCTCCGTCGGAGCGCTCCCGGCCAGGGCGGCGATGGCCTCCCACGACAGGGCGCTCGCGGGCACTCCGGCGACACCGAGACGGCCACCGTCGTGCACGACGATGTCGTGGGCGCTCGCCTCCAGCTCGGCGGCGACGAGCTCGCGGGCCTGGTCGAGCACCTGCTCGGCGGCCCCGAGCACGGCGCTGCCGGCGAGCTGCAGCGATCTCGACCCTCCGGTCCCTCCACCTCTCGGCACCGTGGCGGTATCGGACTGCACGAAACGGATGTCCTCGAGGGCGATGCCGAGGGTGTCCGACACGATCATGGCGAACGACGTGGCATGGCCCTGCCCGTGCGCCGACGTGCCCACGCTGATGGAGGCCGTGCCGTCGCGATGCACCTCGACGGCGCCGAACTCGCCTCCGCCACCGGCGGTCACCTCGACGTAGACGCCGACCCCGATGCCGAGCTGCCAGCGGTCGCCGGAGGCACGCCGCGCTGCCTGCTCGGCGCGCAGCTGCTTGTAGCCGGCGAGGCGGATCGCCTCGTCGAGCGGCTTCACGTAGTCACCGACGTCGTAGGTGGTCCCCATCACGGTCGTGTAGGACTCGCTGAAGGCGGGCAGGAGGTTGCGCCGGCGCAGCTCGACCGGATCGAGCCCGAGCTCGCCGGCGGCGATGTCCATCATCCGCTCGAGGAACTCGGCCGCTTCCGGCCGGCCCGCTCCGCGGAAGGCGCCCATCGGCGTCGTGTTCGTGACGGCAACGGCCACGTCGAAGCGGATGGCCGGGATGGCGTAGACGCCCTGCGCCATCATCCGGGTGGGCCCGAGGGCAAGGGCTCCCCCGAAACCGGCATAGGCGCCCGCATCGGCAAGTACCCGGCAGTGCATGCCCGTGACGCGACCGTCGGCGTCGAAGCCCATCTCGACCCACTGCGTCTGGCCCCGCCCGTGCGGTGTGGCGACGAGGTTCTCGGAGCGGGTCTGCACCCAGGCGACGGGCCGTCCGAGCCGCTGCGCACCGACGATGACGGCCGCATGCTCGGCTCCGAGCCCGGCCTTCGAGCCGAAGGCCCCACCCACATGTGGAGCCACCACCCGCAGCCGTGCCAGGTCGACACCGAGGTGGCGGGCGACGGCGGAGGCGAACCCGTGCGGCATCTGCGTCGAGACGTAGACCGTGAGATCGTGGCCATCGCCGTCGTCGCCGGGCACGACGGCAATGGCGTCTCCCTCCATCGGGACGACGGCGAGGCGCTGGTTCTGCAGTTGGGCGCGCACCACGGTTGCCGCCCCAGCAAGCGGATCCGGCTCGGGCGGATCGGCCATGCCGGCGACGAGGTTCGTGCCGAGCTCGGGGAACTGCAGGGGTGCGCCCTCGGCAAGGGCGGCCTCCGGGTCGACGGCGGCCTCCAGCGGCTCGTAGTCCACCACGACGAGCTCGGCGGCGTCGACGGCTGCCGCCTCGGTCTCGGCGACGACCATGGCGACGGGGTCGCCGACGAACCTCACCGTGCCGTGGGCGAGCGGCGGCCGGGCACAGGCGGCGTTCAGCACCATGAAGCCGTGGAAGGGTGTGATGCCGAGATCCTCAGCCGTGTACACCGCAAGGACGCCAGGAGCACGCCGGGCCTCCTCGGCCTCGATGGAGGAGATGGTGGCGTGGGCGAAGGGCGAGCGCACGAAGACGGCGTGCGTGAGACCCGGCAGCTTGAAGTTGCCCACGAAGGTGCCGAGCCCGAGCAGGAGGTCGGGATCCTCGAGGCGGCGAACGCTGTTGCCCAACAACGAGCCTGGCATCTGGCGGAACCTAGCGCTCTCCTCGCCCCTCGCCGGCATCGTCGGCTGCGGCACACTTCATTGCGTGGGGCCGAAGCGCTCGACACGGATGCGGGAGGCTGGCATGCCGGCGCCGGTGAGCAGGTCCGTGGCGGCGTCAGCGAAGCCTGGCGATCCGCACACATAGACGTCTGTGCCGGGCGGCACGAGACCGGTGAGATCGCCGACGTTGATGCGGCCCGGTGGCCGCAGCCAGGACGGCGGCGCTGTCCGCGTGTAGAGGACGGTGGTCTCCGGACCCGCAAGCTCATCGGCGTAGTAGAGATCCGCCGGGCTTCGGACGGACACGACGAGCCGGAGGAGGTCGGACCGCCCACTCCGCCGAGCGAGTCGCAGCATGGACATGAGGGGAACGACCCCGGAACCGCCCCCGACGAGCAGCGCCGGCGTCTCGCCTCGCCACACGAACCAGCCACCGATCGGTCCCCGCACCTCCAAGTTGTCGCCGGGGCGGACGACGTCGTGGAGGAAGCTGGACACTTCGCCGTCCTCGAGACGCTCCACGGTGACCTCTATTTCGGCGCTTCCGTCAGGAGCGCTCGCCACCGAGTAGGACCGCGAAGCCGTGTAGCCGTCCGGGGCGGTGAGACGGACGATGTAGTGCTGCCCGGCGAGGTGGTGAGAGGGCGCCGGGAGGGCGAGCCGGAAGGACTTGGCGTGGGCCGTCTCGACGGTGACTCCGACGACGGTGGCGGTCTGCCATCCTCCCGGCCGGGGCGGCGCTCCGATTGGGTCAGTCACCTTGGTACCGCTGTTCCAGCCAGGGGTCGCCTCGGTCGTGATAGCCGTTTTGTTCCCAGAAACCCTGCTGGTCGTGATCGAGCAACTGCAGTCCTGACACCCATTTGGCGCTCTTCCAGAAATACAGGTGCGGCACGAGCAGCCGGGCTGGGCCTCCGTGCTCGACGGGCAACGGTCGCCCCTCGTAGTCCCAGACGACCCACGCCTTGCCTCCCGTCACGTCGGCGAGCGGGAGGTTCGTCGTGTAGCCCGTGTGGCACACGGCGAGGACGTGCGTGGCGGACGGCAACAGCCGGGCGGCGCCGAGCAGCGTGTCGACCGAGACCCCGGCAAAGCGGACGCCCAGCTTCGACCAGGTGGTCACGCAGTGGATGTCGCCCTCGTAGCTCGAGGGCTCGAGGGCGTGCACGTCGTCCCATGTCCAGGTCGTCGGTCGCTCCACAAGCCCGTCGACCGTGAAGGTCCACGTCGCGGTCGCCAACCTCGGGGTCGGTTCAGCCGTGAGCACCGGCCACGTCGAACCGACGTCGTACTGACCGGGCGGAAGCCGAGGGTCACGGGGCCCTCGCCCCCGGCCGAAGAACCCGCGGGTGACGCTCATGCCAGATCTCTCCTTCCGTGGGGTACCCACTCCTCGTGCCAGCGTGCTTCGGTGCATGAGCTCCGGGGCACGCCGCGTCCCTTCGTTGTTGTACTCGCCGTCGTCACGGCCTGCCAGGGTCTCCGACGGCGACCGCCGCCGTCAGCCACCTTGGGCCTGCCGGCGAGCGGTATGGCGACCAGAAAAGTGACCATCACGCTCGCCGCACAGCTCGACCGGGTCCACGCCCTTGCCCTTGCCGGAAGAGCTGCGAGCATCTCAGGTTTCGTGCAACATGCCGTGGGGGCGGCAGCAGAGCCGGGGCCGCCGGAGCATGCGCCATATGCGTTAGCATATGGTCTATGGCTAGGCGTGAAGTGCTGGTTCAACTCGACGATGACCTCGTCGCTCGACTCGACCGCATGGCTTCCGAACGAGGAACGAACCGGTCTGAGCTGTTGCGCCGCGGTGCGTTGGCTGTGTTGATTGCCGACGATCTTCATCAGGCAGACCTCGAGCTCCAGGATGCCTACCGGCGGCTCCCCCAGGACCCCGAGTTCGTCGAGGCTGCCGCTCGACTTGCGGCCGAGACTGCTCCCGAGTGGTAGCACGGGGAGACATCATCTGGGCTGAGCTCGGTGCTCGGGCCGGCCGGCGGCCCGTGTGCGTACTCACGAGAGACGCTGCGATTCAGGTGCTCTCTTCGGTGACATGCGCTCCAATCAGGCGGACTATCCGCGGAATTCGATCAGAAGTTGAAGTCGGACCCGACGAAGGGTTGCCTGCAGTCAGCGTCATCGCTTGCGACAACGTGGTCACCCTGCCCATGTCGACGTTGGCAGAAAGGCCGGTTGGGCATCTCAACCTGGAGAAGCGCGCTGCCCTCGACCGAGCCCTCCGCTACGCCCTGGACATCCAGTACTGACCTGGATGGCAGCGCCTCAGGCGCGCTCCGGGCAGGTTGCGTGCGCATGGAAGCGTCTCGGTGAGGTGGGAAGCTAGATCAGCGACGGCTCGACGCTGGATGAGTTCGTTCATCTCGGTCCGTCGAGCACGACGGGCTGGGGGCGGCAGAAGTCGGGTTGGTGCAGCCAAACATCGACGGTTGCTCGATGACTAGCCTTGTCGGCGTGCCGACCAAGCGACCCAAGCTGTACCTCTCCGGAGCGCCGGAAGCCGACCAGCTCCTCTCCGAGGATCCGCTCGCCCTTCTCATCGGAATGGTGCTCGACCAGCAGATCCCACTCGAGTGGGCTTTCGAGGGTCCATTCCACCTGATGCATCGACTTGACGATCGCCTCGACGCTGCCGGCCTCGCCGAGATGCCGGAAGAAGCCATCATCGCGGCGTTCGCCGCTCGCCCGGCGCTGCACCGCTACCCGGCCGCCATGGCCAGGCGAGTGCAAGCCCTTGCCCGCCACCTCGTCGAGGAGTACGGGGGCGACGCCGCCAAGGTCTGGACGACCGCCCGCGACGGCAACGAGCTGTTCGCGCGCGTGCGTGCGCTGCCCGGATTCGGACAGCAGAAGGCCAAGATCTTCATTGCCCTCCTCGGTAAGCAGCTCGGGTTGAAGGCCGACGGCTGGGTCGAAGTCGCCTCGCCGTTCGGTCACCACGGCACCCACCTCTCGATCGCCGACATCGACGGCCCGGAAGCGCTCGTCCTCGTGCGAGAGCACAAGCGAGAGATGAAGGCCGCCGCCAAGGCGGCAGCGGCACAGGCGCCGGCGAAGAAAGCACCGCGGGCCACGAAGAAGGCCCCGGCAAAGAAGGCGCCGGCCAAGAAGGCCCCCGCCAAGGCCACCCCGGCGAGGAAGGCGGCGCCGGCCAAGAAGGTCAGCGCGGCTAAGAAAGCACCGGCCAAGAAGGCGCCGGTCACCAAGGCGCCGGCAAAGAAGGCGCCGGCAAAGAAGGCGCCGGCAAGGAAGGCGCCGGCAAGGAAGGCGCCGGCAAGGAAGGCCGCCAGCTCCGCGTGACGCCGCCCACCCAGGAACATCCCTTCCTGCAGGGTCGGCGCCTGTACCTGTGTACCTCGGACCGCGAGGATCTGGAGGGGTTTCTGCGGGCCTGCATCTCGGGTGGCGTCGACGTCGTCCAACTTCGCGACAAGCGCCTCGACGATGCCGGCATCGTGCAGCGGGCCGGCCTCGCCCAGCGGGTGTGCGCTGATCTGGGCGTCCCCTTCATCCTGAACGACCGTCCCGATCTCGCCGCCGAGATGGGCGCCGACGGCGTTCACGTCGGCCAGGACGACGTCGCCGCTGTCGAGGCGCGGCGCCTCCTCGGCGAAGGAGGCATCGTCGGCCTCTCGACACACGAGCCTGCCCAACTGGAGGCGGCCCTTCTCGAACCTGTCGACTACGTCTCGGTCGGGCCGGTCGTGCCGACACCGACAAAGCCCGGCCGACCGGGAACCGGCCTTGACTACGTGCGGATAGCGAGCCGTCTGGCCGCCGGATGCGCGCCGCCGATGCCGTTCTTCGTGACGGGGAACGCCCGACCCGACACAGTGGGAGCCATGGTGGCGGCGGGAGCTCGGCGGGTGGTCGTCGTGCGCTGGCTGACCGAGTCGCCCGAGCCGGAGAGTGCCGCCCGCCAGCTGGCCGCCGCCCTTGACGGAGCCGTCGGGCGCACCGAACCCTGAGCGCGGTCGTGGGCGGCCCACATGGACCGCCCACGACCAACGAAGCAACTGCTGAAAGGCTTGACTCTTCGGACTACATCGGATGGGACCGGCTTCCGACCGAGCGAGCCAAGGGTGTCTGACTGGTTGTCACCAGGTGGTCCAGCAAGCCGCCTAGCGGCCAGCCACCTCCAGGGTCCCAATGCGTTGACTACTCATGTGATTGGACCACCTCCTTTCTCTGGTGCACAAACAATATCGAGCGCGCGGGGCCGCGTGGCGGCATTCCGGACGTCTCGGAGGAAGACGGCCGGCGCCTACGGTGAGACCGTGCTGCTCACCAATCCAGAGCTCGTCATCTTCGACTGCGACGGCATCCTCGTAGACACCGAGCGCATCGCCATCCCGATCGATGCCGCCGTGATCACCGAGCTCGGGTGGCCGATGACGGAGGAGGAGGTGATCGAGCGTTTTGTCGGACGGTCGGCAGAGGACTGCAACCGGGACATCGAGGCCCACATCGGCCGGTCACTGCCTCCCGAGCTGTACGGCGAGATCGACCGGCGATACGAGGAAGCCTTCGAACGCGAGCTCACGTCCGTCGACGGCGTCGAGGCCGTGCTCGACGCCCTCGCTCAGGCGCACGTCGCGATGTGCGTGGCATCGAGCGGCACCCACGACAAGATGAGATTCACGCTCGGGCTGACGGGCTTGCTGGCCCGCTTCGAGGGGCGCCTGTTCAGCGCCGACGAGGTGGAACACGGGAAGCCGGCGCCGGATTTGTTCCTCCACGCTGCGGCGGTGAGCGGTGTCGAGCCGGCTCGCTGCGCCGTCATCGAGGACAGCCCGTTCGGGCTCGCGGCGGCCCTCGCCGCCGGCATGGCCGCCTACGGATTCGCCGGCGGGATGACGCCGGCTTCCTTGCTGCAGCTGCCCGGGGCCATCGTCTTCAACAAGATGTCGGAGCTGCCCGGCCTCCTCGGCCTCTGAGACGCCGGCACCTCAGGCCGTGGGCAGCGTCGATGCCCCGTGTGTTAGATACCGATGCGCTGGGCGAGCAGCTCGCGGTGGTACGAGGGGTCTCCGAGGATGAGCTCGGAGGACTTTGCCCGCTTGAAGTACAGGTGGGCGTCGTGGTCCCAGGTAAAGCCGATACCGCCGTGGATCTGGATGTTCTCGGCGGCGGCGTGGAAGTACGCCTCCGAGCAGTAGGCCTTCGCCAGGCAGGCCGTCACCGGCAGCTCGTCGTTGTCCTCCGCCGCCGCCCAGCCGGCGTAGTAGGCAGCCGACTTCGCCGACTCGACCTCGAGGAGCATGTCGGCGCACTTGTGTTTGATGGCCTGGAAGCTCCCGATGGGGCGCCCGAACTGGATGCGGTGCTTGGCGTACTCGACGCTCATGTCGAGCACCCGCTGCGCCCCGCCCACCTGCTCGGCGGCGAGTGCTACGGCGGCGAGGTCGAGCGTCTTGGAGAGCACCGGCCCGGCACCGCCTTCCTCGCCGACCAAGCGGGCCGGCGTGGCGGCGAACGTCAGCTTCGCTTGCTTGCGAGTCTGGTCCATTGTTGCGAACGGCGTGCGCGTCAGCCCCTCGGCGTCACCAGGCAGGGCGAAGAGGCTCACGCCATTGCCGGTGCGAGCTGCGACGAGGATGAGGTCGGCCGTGTGGCCGTCGATGACATAGGACTTCGTACCGTCGAGCATCCAGCCGTCGCCGGCACGGCTTGCCACCATGGCGATGCCCTCGACATCCCAGCGACCGCTCTCTTCGGTGAAGGCCAGCGTGGCGATGGTCTCACCACTGGCGATGCCGGGCAGATACTCGGCCTTGGCTCCCTCGTCACCCGAGCTGAGCAGGGCGTTGGCGGCAAGTGCGACGGTCGAGAAGTACGGGGCGCACAAGAGGGAGCGGCCCATCTCCTCGAGCACGACGACGAGCTCCACGTACCCGAAACCCGCCCCGCCGTACTCCTCCGGGATGCTGATCGCCTGCAGCCCCAGCTGGTTCGCCATCTGCGACCAAACGGCGGCGTCATAGCCCTCGGTCGTCTCCATCAGCCGGCGCACCTCCGTGCTCGGCGACTTGTCGTCGAGGAAGCGCCGCACAGCCCTGCGCAGCTCCTCTTGTTCCTCAGAGAATCCGAAATTCACAACTGCCTCCCACGCGGGCCTAGGTACGGCGGAACCTTAGTCTGGAGGCGACCGCCGGCGACAGGCGAAGAGCGCCGCAAGGAGGCAAGCCGTGCACTACGAGGACAGCCAAGTCGAGATCCACAAGACCGTGGTCGGGCCGATGGACAACAACGTCTACATCGTCCGCTGCAAGCAGACGGGGGACTCGGTCCTCATCGATGCCGCCAACGAGCACGAACAGCTGCTCGAGCTGTGCAGGACGCTCGGTGTCCGCCGCGTGCTCGAGACCCACGGGCACTGGGACCACATCCAGGCCGTCCCCCAGTTGCGTGACGCCGGCTACGACGTCGGCGTCACCGCCGCCGATGCCGCCATGCTGCCCTCCTACGACACGGTCCTCGAGGACGACGCCCTCATCACGGTGGGGCGCCTCCGCATCCACACGATCCTCACACCGGGCCACACGCCCGGCTCGATGTGCTTCTCGATCGAGGGCTCCCCCGTGCTCCTCTCCGGCGACACGCTGTTTCCCGGTGGTCCCGGCAACACGAAGTTCGCCGGTGGCAACTTCCCGACGATCATCGAGTCCATCGAGCGCCGCCTCTTCGCGCCCTTTGCAAGCGACACGATTGTCATGCCCGGCCACGGCAAGGACACGACCATCGGCGAGGAGGCTCCCCATCTCGACGAATGGGTTGCGCGCGGCTGGTAACGCTGCCCCTTGCCGGCTGGCGGCGACACCTTGGGTTTCTCCTACGGCGGTAGTGCAAATCAGGCGTGGGCGGTAGGATGAGACGGTGCCAGACGTTGCCCCCACGCCCCTGCTGACGATCGAGGATCTGCACGTCGCCGTCGAGGACACCGAGATCCTGCGTGGCGTGAACCTCGAGGTCGCCTCCGGTGAGTTGCACGCCATCATGGGGCCGAACGGCTCGGGCAAGTCGACGCTCGCCAACACGATCGCCGGCAACCCGGGCTATCGGGTGACGAAGGGTCGCATCGTCTTCCAGGGCGAGGACATCACGCTCTGGCCCGTCGACGTACGGGCGAAGGCGGGCATCTTCATGGCCTTCCAGTACCCCGAGGAGATCCCGGGCGTGCCCGTCAGCCAGTTCCTCCGTCAGGCCGTCTCCGCCCGCAAAGGCACCGACCTCTCGGTGCTGGAGGTCCGCGTGGCCCTGACGGAGTGGATGCAGCGACTCGAGATGGATCCGAGCTTCGCCTCCAGGTACCTGAACGAGGGCTTCTCCGGCGGGGAGAAGAAGCGCAACGAGATCCTCCAGATGGCCATGCTCGAGCCGCTGCTCGCCGTCCTCGACGAGACCGACTCGGGCCTCGACGTGGACGCCCTGCGGATCGTCGCCAAAGGTGTCACCGAGGTGCGGCGTATGCAGCCCGAGCTCGGCATCGTGATCGTGACGCACTACCGGCGCATCCTCGAGGAGCTGGCGCCCGACCGTGTCCACGTCTTCATCGAGGGCCGCATCGTCGACTCGGGCGGCCCGGAGTTGGCCGAGCGGCTCGATGCCGAAGGGTACGAGAGGTGGCGCCCATGACCTCGACCACCACGGCCGACGACGTGGTGAACGAAGGCAGCACCGATCCGGCCGCGGCGCCGCTCGCCGCCAGGGCCGTCGCGGTGGCGCCGTCCCCGCTCGATGCCGCCGCCCTGCGCGCCGACTTCCCCCTCCTCCAGCAGGAGCGGGCGGGCCATCGCCTCGCCTACCTCGACTCGGCGTCCTCCTCCCAGCATCCCCGCCAGGTGCTCGAGGTCATGGACGCTTACTACGAGACGACGCACGCCAACGTGCACCGCGGCGTCTATGCCATCGCCGAGGAGGCCACCCGCCAGTACGAGGAGGCGCGCCATCACCTCGGCCGTTTCATCGGTGCGCCGAAGCCGGCGACCGAGATCGTCTTTGCGAAGAACGCCACGGAGGCGCTCAACCTTGTGGCCCACTCCTACGGTCGCCGGCGTCTGCCGGACGGAAAGGCGATCGTGCTCACGGAGATGGAGCATCACGCCAACATCGTCCCCTGGCTGATGCTCGCCGAGGAGCGCGGCGTCGAGCTGCGCTACCTGCCCATCACCGACGGCTACCAGCTCGATCTGCGCGACCTCGACGAGCTGACCGACGGCGCCGGCATCGTTGCGGTGACGGCCATGTCGAACGTCCTCGGCACGATCAACGACCTCGACCCCATCGTGGAAGCGGCGCACGCCAACGGCGCCGTCGTCGTGTGCGACGGGTCGCAGCTCGTCCCCCACCGCCATGTCGATGTCGCCCGCCTCGGCGTCGACTTCCTCGCCTTTACGGGCCACAAGATGCTCGGCCCCACCGGCATCGGGGTCCTCTGGGCCCGTGAGGAGCTGCTGGAGGCAATGCCGCCGTTCCTCGGTGGCGGCGAGATGATCCGTGACGTCCGCCTCGACGGCTTCACGACGAACGATCTGCCCTGGAAGTTCGAAGCGGGCACGCCCCCCATTGCCGAGGCGATCGGCCTCGGTGCCGCCGTCAGCTACCTCGAGGCCGTCGGCATGGACCGCATCGCCGAGCACGAGGCCTCCCTCACGGCATTCACGTTCGAGACGTTGCGGAACGAGCACGGCCCTGACGTGCGCTTCTTCGGGCCGGAGCCAGATCCGGCGGTTCGCGGCGGCGCCATCTCGATCGCCTATCGGGACATCCATTCGCACGACCTCGCCCAGGTGCTCGACGCCGAAGGCGTCTGCGTGCGGGCGGGACACCACTGCGCCAAGCCCCTCATGCGCCGCCTCGAGGTGCCGGCGACCGCCCGAGCGTCCGTCTACCTGTACAACGATGAGGATGACGTGCTGGCGCTCAGCGCCGGGTTGACAAAGGCGAAGGAGATGTTCAGCCGATCATGACGGGCTTGGAAGACCTCTACCGCGAGATCATCCTCGACCACTACCGCTCGCCTCGGAACCGGGGCGAGCTGGAGGTGCCGCCTGCGCACCGCGTGGAAGGATTCAACCCCTTGTGCGGCGACGAGGTCGTGGTCTACATGGAGGTCGATGGTGACACCGTGAAGGACCTCAAGATCAGCGGGCAGGGCTGCTCGATCAGCCAGTCGTCGGCCTCGATGATGTCGGCCGCCGTGAAGGGCAAGTCCACGGCGAAGGCCCGCCAGCTCATCGACTCCTTCAAGGCCATGATGACGATCCACGAGCACAGCATCGGCGGCGAGGCAGACGGATCCGACACCGGCGACGTGGCCGATGCGGCCCGGGCCCTCTCGGATCAGGATCTCGGCGAGCTTGCCGCCCTGCAAGGGGTCGTGAAGTTTCCCGTGCGCATCAAGTGCGCCACGCTCTCGTGGAACACGCTCCTGCAGGGTCTCGACGAGATCGACGCCGGGGTCCCGAGCGAGGCCTGAGGGTCTCGACGCTGGCGAGCCGGCGACGCCCGCCGCCGGCGGGGCCCGGCTCGCTCACCAGCCTTCCTCAGCCCGGCTGCTCCCTGAACCCGCTCGGCGTCCCCAGGATGACCCTGCCCCTCCCGGCGCCCTTGGCGGCGCTGAGGGCCCGGTCGGCCGCCTTCAGCAGATCCTCGGTCATCGGCGATGAGCTGACGGCGACGCCGATGCTGGCGTCGATGTGCACGACGCGGTTGTCGTCACCGACACGAAACGGCTCCCGCAGGCTCTGCAGGATCCGCTTGGCGATCTCGAGGGCGTCGTCGTCGGTGACGTCGTAACACAGCACGGCGAACTCGTCGCCGCCGAGACGGCCGACGACGTCTGCCTCCCGTACGCAGCCTTGGATGCGCTTGGCCGCCACCCGCAACAGCGCGTCGCCGACGGAATGTCCGTGCTCGTCGTTCACCGGCTTGAAGTGGTCGAGGTCGCAGTACAGGACGGCGCCGCCGACGGCCGACTCCGCGAGGGTCATGTAGAAGGCCCGGTGGTTCACAAGGCCGGTGAGCGAATCCGAGTGGGCTGCCTCGTCGAGGCGGGCGGCCTGCTCGGTCCAGCGGAGCACGAGCTCGACGAGGTTGCGCACGAGACCCATCCCGTAGGCATGGATGCCGGGCGCCCGCGGGCCGGCTTCGGTCCAGATGGTGATCGTCGCCGGCACACGGTTCGCGCTCCAGGTGACCGGCTCCACCCAGAACGCACCGATGCCGAGCTCGCCGGCGAGCTCTCGCCGATGGGCGTCGAGCTCGGCTGCCGTCCCCTGGTGGGCGACACCCTCGCGCCGTGTGAGATCCCAGGGCGTGTTGTGGCCCGGGTCGGCACCCCCGAGCGAGTCGGGAAGGCCCGTGCTCACCTGCCGGAGCCCGTCGTCGTCGCTCCAGGAGATGGCCACGCTCGAACCGAATTGCTGCCAGTCGACGGCGTCGCAGACAAGGCGCAGGACCTCGGCCCGCTTCACGCCGCTGACCATGCGGTGCAGCAGGTCCTCGAGGAACAGCTGGTGCTCGGCATTGCGGATCCACAAGCCGATGAGCGACTCCTCGCCGTCGCTCACCATCGACGCCAGCACCTCGAGCGGCACCCAGGAGTCATCGGCTCGCCGGATGCGGAACAAGCTCGTGCCGGGTGTCGAGCCGACGACGTTCAGCTCGCTGAGCTGCAGGACGGCGCGCTCGGCGTCGTCGGGGTGCAGCCAGTCGAGTGCGTTGGCTCCCACGAGGGCCGAGGGCTCCCAGCTCGTCACGTCCTTGCTGGACTCGCTCGCGAACACGACGACGCCGTCGGCTCGCAACGCCAGGTAGGCCAGCTGGCCCGTGTGGATGAACGACCGCACGAGCGCCTCGATCGTCCCGGCGCCGATGAAAGCACCGACGCCTTCGCTCGTCACGCCTCTATCATCCCCGATCCGCCTGCGGCGTTGCCAGCGCCTCGCTCACGTGGGCGCTGATTCGACCGGCCAGTCGCGCCGGCTGCTCGAGCGGGATCATGTGGCTGGCGTCGTCCCAGATCTCGAGCCGGGCGCTGGCGATGAGGCGGGCGTACTCCTGCGAAGTCTCGAAGGGCACCAAGCCGTCGAGGCGGCCGGCGATCACGAGCGTCGGGGCGGTCACGCGCCCGAGGCGGCGGGGCAGCTTGGGATTGTGGAAGTACGGGTTCCAGGCGAGCTTGGCAGCCGCAGCCATGGACTCGAAGAACGGCCGGATGAGCTCGAAGGGGATGTCGACGCCGGCGCCCGCCAGGCTCATGGCGGCCATCTGGTGCATCATCGCCGCCACCGGATGGTTCTGGTCGGCAAAGGTCTCCTCTGCCAGCTCGTCGAAACGCCGCCCGAAGAGCTCACTCATGGGATGGCCGGCGACGTAGATACCAGGGGCGCTCACGAGGGTGAGGCTCCGGACGGCTTCCGGGTAGCGCCAGGCGATCTCGGCCGCCATCCAACCGCCGATGGACAGCCCGACGACGTGCGGCCGGCGTTCGCCCGTGAGGCCGAGCCGCTCGAAGACGTCGAGGCAGTGGTAGACGGCGTCCTCCATGTCGTCGATCTGCTCGAGCCCGGCAGAACCGGCGAATCCGGGGAACATCGGCGCGTACACCTCGGAGCTCTCGGCCAGCAGCTCCAGGAAGGGCGCCACCGAGTCGGCCCCCGTCTCGCCTCCGGAGGAATGCAGATAGACGATGGGCGGGCCGGCGTCGCCCGCCGGGACGGTTGCAGGGCTCCTCGTCATGACGACGCTGCCGACGGCCGTCTCGAACGGCCCCGTCTCGAGCGGGGCGGCGCTCACGCCACCGCCCCGCTGATGATTCGCCGCTCGGTGCCCGGAAAGCGCGCCCGCAACGTCGGGGCGACCTCGGCCGCGAACAGCTCGAGGTTGCGGCGAGTGTCGTCGGCCCCGAGCGTGCCGAGCTGGAACAGCCCCAGCAGGTTGCCGACCCCGAGGCGCTCGACGTTCTCCGTCAGCTTCTCGAGCACCGTCTCGGGCGAGCCGACGATGGCGTACTGACCCTCGACAACCTGCTCCCAGGTCTCGAGGAACTCGGCGAAGGTGTGGCCGCCCTTGATGATGTTCTCGAGGGAGCGCACCGAGGTGTAGCCGGGTGGCGAGATGGAGATGCCGGGGAGGAGGCGTTTCACGAAGTACCAGAAGTGCTCCTCGAAGCGTTCCCGCGCCTCGGCGTCCGTCTCGGCCACGAAGATCGGGACAAGCCAGCCGAGCTGGAGCGGGTCGGCCTCGTAGCCCTCGTTCTCGCACGCCTCCCGCATGAGACGGAACATGCGCTCGAAGACCGAGATATGAAAGTACGGGATGCCCATGTAGGCATAGCGATGCTTGGCGACGAACTCCAGCGTCTCGAGGGAGCCGGCGCCCGGGATCCAGATCTCCGGATGGGGCCGCTGCACGGGCCGCGGCCAGGTGTTGACGTAACGGATGCGGTAGTGCTTCCCGATGAACTCGAAGGGACCGGGCTCGGTCCAGGCCTTGATGATGAGGTCGTGCGCCTCGGCGAAGCGGGAGCGGGCCTCGGCCGGGTTGATGGCGAACGAGTAGTACTCAGGGCCGCCGCCGACGACCATGCCGGCGATGAGGCGGCCGCCGGATATGCAATCGATCGTGGCGAACTCCTCAGCCACCCGTGTCGGCGGGTCGTAGAGCGGGAGGGCGTTCCCGACGACGGCGATGCGGCAGTTCGTCGTCTCGCGGGCGAGGATGGAGGCCATCAGGTTCGGCGAGGGCATCAAGCCGTAGGCGTTCTGATGGTGCTCGTTGACGCAGACGCCGTCGAAACCGAGCTCGTCGGCGAGGATCAGCTCGTCGAGATAGCGGTTGTAGATCTCGGTGCCGATCGACGGGTCGAAGAATTCGTTCGGGCACTTGATCCAGGCTGGGCCGTCGTAGTCGGGCGGCAGGCCCGGGTAGGGCATCAGGTGAAAGCTGAACAGTCGCATTCGGTTCCTCCCGGCCGGCTTCCTGCTGGCTCGGGCAAACCTTACCGACGACCGCCCCAGCCTGCCGGGGTGATCCCGGAGCCTGCCGGGGTGGAGCCTGCACCCGCCGGAGCGACGCCCGGAGTGATGGCCGAGCGCTCATCGACCGCCTTCAACTCGTGACGACGAGACCCTCCAGGTCCGGCTCGATCACGGCGGCCTGGCCGGGCAGCCCGAGATCCGAGAGTGCCCGGACGGCGGCTGACTCCACCTTCAGGGCGGACTCGCCGTCGGCGCAGATGGCGAGCATGGCGGGGCCGGCGCCCGACCAACAGGCGACCGTGGCACCCCCTGCGCGGAGGCGGTCGAGCAGCTCGGGCGCCTCTGGGAACAAGGCTGCGCGCGGTCCTTGGTGGAGCCGGTCGTCGCCTGCGCCGGCGAAGAGCGAGGAGGCGTCCGCCAAGCCGGCGACGAGGAGGCCCATGCGCCCGAGGTTGTGGATGACGTCGCCGAGGGGAACCGTGGCGGGCAGGACGGAACGGGCGAGCTTGGTGGGGAGGTGACGGTCGGGCACGACGATGACGAACCCGAGGCGGCCGTCGAGCGGCAGCCGCCGGGCGACGGGAGCGCCGTCGATCATCGTGGCGGCCACGA
The DNA here is from genome assembly GCA_052143575.1 of Acidimicrobiales bacterium. GTDB lineage: Bacteria > Actinomycetota > Acidimicrobiia > Acidimicrobiales > Bog-793 > JAKACA01. The sequence continues at coordinate 36,750 of JBKQSP010000051.1, read as the reverse complement.
GACCGCCCAGCATGGAGGCGGCGGCGTTCTCGGCGTGGCCGTCGACAGCGGCACCAACGGCGAGCGGATCGCCGCCTCCGGCGGCAGCGGCGGCGGCCACTGCCAGGGCCGCCGACGAGCCGAGACCGCGGCTGACGGGTATCGACGAACGCACGTGGAGCGCCACGCGGTCGTGCCCGAGCACGGAGCGGACGACGGCGGCGGCGAGGTGCGACTCGTCGGCAGGAAGATCAGACCCTTCGCCCTCGCTGACGATGTGCAATCGGGCGGCCGGTAGCACCTCCACCTCGACGTACATCCGCAGGGCGAGCCCGAGCACGTCATAGCCGGGCCCGAGGTTCGAGGAGGAAGCCGGGACTCGTGCCCGCACCTCAGCGGCCGGTCAACGGAGGTTGCCCGGTGGTGCCCAGCCGGCAGGAGGCGGCCCGATCGCCGTCTGCAGCACGACGGGTGCGCTGAGGGCCGGGCCGTCGGGATAGTCGAGCTCGAAGGTCCCGATCGTGCAGCCGGCCGGCCAACCGTGTCGGGCGGCGCTCGCCGCAGTCGGCACGGCCGCCACGGCCGGCCTGAGAACGAGGCCCGGCCAGGCGACGACGGCCACCGGGGCGTCGAGCCGCAGGAACGAGGTGCCGTGGTTCCAGGCGGCCGTCGCTTCGCCGACGCTCGCCTGGCGCGGCATGATCCGCGCCAGCCGCAGCTCGCCCGTCACGGCGTTCAGAAGCGACTCGTCTTCCTCGGCGTCGCCGGACAACGAGTTCGGCTGATTGATGACGTCGCAGATGACGAGCACGCGGTGGCGGGCGACGGTGCGCCAGGCTGCCGTCACGAGGTTCGTCTGCGCCGCATCCGTGAAACCCGACTTCCCCCCGATGATCCCGTCGACGTCAACTGCCGGGTCGTAGTTGTTCCAGATCTCCCCGGAGACGGGCAACCTGATGAACTGCTCGTCGATGATCGACTGCAGCACCGGGTTCGAGAAAGCAGCGGCTGCCAGGCGTGCCATGTCGATGGCCGTCCCACGGGAGCCGGGGTTGACCCCGCTTGCGTCGGCGAAGTGCGTGCCCGTGAGGTGCATGGCCGCCGCCGTGGCGTTCATCTTCGCCACGAAGGCCTTGATGCTCCCGGCGTCCCAGGCCGCCAGGTAGTCGGCGATGTTGTCGGCCGACGGGATCATGAGGGCTTGCAGCAGTTGCCGCTCGTCGAGGCGCTCGCCGGCCTTGACCTCGATGTTGGACTCGTCCTGCATGGACGCCTCGATCCAGGCGTCGTGATCAGCAGAGGTCATGGTGAAGACCGGTCCGCCGGATTTGCCGGTGAGGGGATGGTCCTTCAGCACGAGGTAGGCGGTCATGATCTTGGTGACGCTGGCAACCGGCACGGAGCGCTCGTCCTCGCTGGCGGCGACGAGGCCGATCCCGTCGACGAGGACCGCCCCCTCGCCCGTGCCCGGGAAGGGGAGGGCGAGCGGCTTGCCGGGGACCACGAACGAGGATGCCAGGCTCGACGTGAGATGCGGACTGACAAGGACGCTCGTGTGGGGGGCGCCGAGCGTCGCTGCCGCGTCCTTCTTGCGGGCGGGGGTGGCCGAGCCCGCCAGGGAGACGATGAGGAAGGTCACGGCGCCACAGGCCAGCACGATGACGGCGAGCCGCTGCCGTCCCCGCCGGCGGGCTGCCTGCAAGCGGGCTGCCCGCTCCGCGGCGTTTCGGGGCGGTGCACTGCGAGCGTGCTTGCCCGGCTGCTGCCCCGCGAGATGAGACGGCACCCGCGGCCGACCCGCTGGCGTCTGGTTCGCAGCCGTCATAGCTACAAACTTAGGTAACGGTGAGGGTTCATGTCGCCCTGGTCACCGATCGATCTGATCGAGCTCCTCGGGCGTCATGAGGACGGCCCGTGCTTTCGAGCCCTCGGAGGGGCCGACGACGCCGCGCCGCTCCAACAGATCCATCAACCGTCCCGCTCGTGCGAAGCCGACGCGGAGCTTGCGCTGCAACATGGAGGTAGAGCCTAGTTGCGACCGGACGACGAGCTCCATTGCCGTCATGAGCAGCTCGTCGTCGTCGTCGCTGCCGCCGGGCATACCGCCGGCTGATTCCTCTCCCTCGACGCCCTCGACGTATCGCGGCCCGCTCTGGCGCCGCCAGTGAGCGACGATGCTGCGGACCTCGTCCTCGCCCACCCAGGGTCCCTGCAGGCGGCGGGCCACGCTGGAGGAGGCCGAGAGCAGCAGGAGGTCGCCCCGTCCGATGAGGCGTTCCGCCCCCGGCTGGTCGAGGATCACGCGGCTGTCGGCGAGCGAGGAGACGGAGAAGGCGAGGCGCGAGGGGATGTTCGCCTTGATGACGCCCGTGATGACGTCGACGGAGGGGCGCTGGGTGGCGATCACGAGGTGGATGCCGACGGCTCGTGCCATCTGGGCGATGCGGCAGATCGACTCCTCGACATCGCGGGCGGCCACCATCATGAGGTCGTTCAGCTCGTCCACGACGATGAGGACGAAGGGCAGGCGGCCGTGAACGACGCCGTCTCGAGCCTGCGTGCGGGTGCGCGACTCGCTCACCATGGCCGCGACGGCGGGCGAGGTCGGCCGGGGCGGCGCCGGCTCGGCGACGCCCTGCGGCGCTGCCGGCGGCACGGGGACGCCACCGAGGAGCGAGATGCTCCCGGGCCCGACGCCTTCGAACCTCGGGCCCGCCTCCCCGGCGGGGGCGCCCCGGGCGCTGTCGGCGGCGAGGTCGTGCTCGTCCCCGCCGAGCTCGTCATCGTCCCCGAGCTCGGTGAGGTCCCCGAGGGCGGCCAGGTAGGCCAGCTCGGCGCCCTCCCCCTCGTCGCTGGCGTCCTCGAGCTCGATCTCGGTCGCCGCCACGTCGAGGTCGCCGCGGTCGACGGCGGCGTTGTACCCGGTGATGTCGCGCATGCCGACTTCGGCGAGGAGGTCGTAGCGTCGCTCCATCTCCGTCACGGCCCAGCTGAGGGCGTTGGCCGCCCGCTTCGGGTTCACGACGACCTGCGTCAGCAGGTGGGGGAGGCCGTTGTAGTGCCCGAGCTCGACCCGCTTCGGGTCGACGAGGATGAGGCGGACCTCGTCCGGGGTCGCCCGCATGAGGATCGACGTGATCACCGAGTTGATGCAGGAGGACTTGCCCGCCCCTGTGGCACCGGCGATGAGCAGGTGGGGCATCTCGGCGAGGTTGATCATGACGGCCCGGCCGGCGATGTCGCGGCCGAGGGCCACCTCGAGCGGGTGGGTCGCTCGGCGGGCGTCGTTCGTCGAGAGGACGTCGCCGAGCGTGACGAGTTGGCGGTTCTGGTTCGGCACCTCGACGCCGATGGCCGAGCGCCCCGGGATGGGGGCGAGGATGCGCACGTCGGCCGACGCCATGGCATAGGCGATGTCCTTGGCGAGGTTCGTGACACGCGCCACCTTGACACCGGCCCCGAGCTCCAGCTCGAAGCGGGTGACGGTGGGGCCGACGGTGAAACCGACGAGGTGGGTTTCGACGCCGTGAGCCGCCAGAGCTCGCTCGAGCACGCGGCCCCGCGACTCGATCTCGGCTCGGTCGTGGGCCTGGTCCTTGCTGCGCTTCAGCAGCCTGATCGCCGGCAGGCGCCAATTGGCGTTCGGGAGGGGGACGGGGAGCGTCAGCTGCTCGGGCTTGCCGTCGGCGGAGGAGGCGTCCAGCATGCCGGCGGCGTGCAGGACGGCGGGTTCGCCAGCCTCGGCGCCCACAGCGGTGTGAGCCGGCTCGGCATCGTGATCGTGCTCCATCGGCGGCGGGGCGATCGGCTCGAAGCCGGAGAGGCCCGGTCCCTCGTCGGCGCCAGGGACGCCACGCCGGCTGGCTGCAGGCTCCAGGAGGGGCGGCGCCGCCAGGGCGGCCAGGCGGGCAGCCTCGAGCTGGGCGCCCGTGAGCGTCTGGTGACGGAACTCCCGGAACGTGGCGGCGGCGCCCCGCCCCGCCCGGCTGAGGACGGCGGCGGCACCGCGCAGGACCTCGACGACGCGGCCGCCGAGGAGCCAGCAGATGGCGGTGAAGGCCACGACGCCGAGGACGACGCCCGAGCCGGCGACGCCGATCACCTTCGCCATCCCTCCGCCGACGCCGGCGCCGACGAGGCCGCCAGCGCCCGCCAGGAGAGACGCCGGCGAGCGGAGGGCCGGGTTTCCGCCGGCCAGGTCCGCCAAGCCGGCCGAGGCCACCGTGAGCAGCAGAGCGGAGTTGAACGTCCCGAGCAGGCCCCACCAGGAGCGCTCGGCGACAAGGAGGCAGCCGCCGACAACGAGGCTGGCCGGGATGACGTCCTCTCCCCAACCAAAGAGACGGCCGCCTCCATGGCGGATGGCCGTGCCGGCAGGGCCGAGGACGCCGAAGTGGATGCCGAGTGCCAGCAGCACGCCAACGAGGACGAGGAGGAGGCCCCAGGCGTCGTCCGGCTGCGCCCCGACGAGAGCCATGAGGCGGTCGAGCGCACGCTCGAGGAGGGAGGGGCCCTTCGGAGGACGGCGGCGGGCCGGCGAGGACCGGGCGCTCGAACGGCCTGTCTGGGTGGGGCGACCGCGGCGCTCCGAGCGGGCCGACCGGCCGCTGCCGCCCGGACGCCCGGAGGAGCGCGACGTGGCCGTCTTGGGGCGCGATCCCGAGCCGCGCGTGTGCGCTCCCGTACCCGAGCTGCTGCGTGACCCCGAGGGACGGGTGCCAGCAGCTGGTTTCGTCACTGCCACAGTGCCAACAACGGTAACACCAGCCTCACCAGACAACGGTGACAACGGCGGGAGGCCGATTGCTCAGGCTTCGACGACGACCACCACGATCATGGGGCGGCGGCGGGTCCGCTCGTTCACGAGGCGGCCGACAGCGCGCCGCACGACCCGCCGGATGGCGTCCGGATCCCGGCTCGTCTGCCCGGCGCCCGCCTCGACGGCCTTCTGCACGGCGACGCGGAGCTCCTCGGCGAGGTCCTCGTGACCCGGCTCGGAGAGGAAGCCGCGGCTGACGATCTCCGGTGGGCCGACGAGCTCCCCGCTCTTGCGGTCGACCGTCACGACCGTCACGACGACGCCTTCTTCGGCCAGCACGCGACGGTCGCGCAGGACGCCGACGCCGACGTCGCCAGCGAGGCCGTCCACGAACACGTAGCTGGAAGAGACCTCGCCGGCGAAGTCGATCCCCTCGTCGCTGAGGGCGATGACGTCGCCGTCCTCACACACGAGCACCTCGCTGGCGGCAACGCCCATCTCGATGGCGAGACGGGAGTGCCGCAGCAGCATGCGGTACTCGCCGTGCACGGGCACGAAGGACCTCGGCTTGGCGATCGACAGCATCGTGGCCAACTCGCCCTGGCGGGCATGGCCGCTCTCGTGCACGTGGGCGATGGAGCCGTGCACGACTTCGGCGCCCTTGCGGGCGAGGCCGTCCATCACCTTGGCAACGGCCCATTCGTTGCCCGGGATGGCGTGCGAGGACAGCACGACGACGTCGCCATCGGTGATGTTGAGCCAGCGGCTCTCGCCCTCGGCCATGAGCGAGAGGGCGGACATGGGCTCGCCCTGCGAGCCCGTCGAGATGACGCAGAGCTGGCCGGGGTCGATGTTTGCGATGCCCTCGATCTCGACAAAGGCGCTGTCGGGCACGCGCAGGAGGCCGAGCTCACGGGCGACGCCGACGTTCTTCACCATGGAACGCCCGAGCAGTGCGATGCGCCGGCCACTGCCCACGGCAGCGTCGGCCACTTGCTGGATGCGGTGGATGTGGCTGGCGAAGCACGCCACGATGATGCGCGAGGTGCGGTTCCCCATGAAGATCGTCCGCAGGGAGGCGCCGACGCTCGACTCGCTGCCGGTGTAGCCGGGCTCCTCGGCGTTCGTGGAATCGGCCAGCAGGAGGCGGATGCCGTCGGTCGAGGCGATCTGGCCGATCCTCGCCAGATCCGTCCGCCGCCCGTCGACGGGGTTCAGGTCGAGCTTGAAGTCGCCAGTGTGGAGGATGACGCCCTGGGCGGTGTGGAAGGCGAGGGCGAAACCGAAGGGGACCGAGTGCGTGACCGGGATGAACTCGACGTCGAAGGGGCCGATCGTGCGCCGCTCGCCGTCTGCCACCGGCACGAACGTCGTCGAGGAGGCGAGGTTCGCCTCCTCGAGGCGGTTGCGGGCGATGCCAAGGGTGAACGGCGAGCCGTAGATAGGCACCGGTACCTGGCGCAGCAGGTAGGCGAGCGCACCGACATGGTCCTCGTGCCCGTGGGTGAGCACGACGCCGTCGACATCGCCGGCCCGCTCGAAGAGCCAGCCGAAGTCCGGCAGCACGAGGTCGACACCGGGCATCTCCGGGTTCGGGAACATGATGCCGCAGTCGAGGACGACGAGGCGGCCGCCCTGCTCGATGACTGCGCAGTTGCGTCCGATCTCGCCGAGACCGCCGAGAAAGGACACCCGGACACGGTCAGCCACGTGAGGCCCGCCACTCCTCCAGGTCGGCGAGCACGCCCTCTGCCCGTTCCTCCAGCCACGTCGGTGCTGGCCCATGCGGCAGTCGGCATTCACCCGCCGGCAGGCCCATCGCCCGCAGCATCGCCTTGGCGGGCATGGGGTTGGGCGCCTCGTCGCTCGTCTGGAACGCCACGGCGTCGATCGTGGCGGCGTTCAGCTGACGGGCCCCCTCGACGTCGCCGGCAAGGAAGGCCGCAATCATCTCGGCCATCTCGCGCCCCACCCAGTGGGAAGCCACGCAGATGCCGCCGACGGCCCCGACCGACAGGAGCGGCAAGGTGATGGAGTCCTCACCGCTGTAGCACTGGAAACCCTCCGGCGCCTCCGCCAGCAACCTCGCCGTGCCGGCCACATCCCCGGCGGCATCCTTGACGCCGACGATGTTGGGGACCTCGCGGGCGAGGCGAAGCATCGTCTCGGTGGCGATCTTCCGCCCGGTCCGGATGGGGATGTCGTAGAGGATGACCGGCAGCGACGTCGCTTGCGCCACGGCCGTGAAATGCCGCCCGAGGCCCGTCTGCGACGGCCGGTTGTAGTACGGGGTCACGGCGAGGATGCCGGCGACGCCGGCGGCTTCGGCCGCCTTCGTGAGCTGTACGGAATGAGCGGTGTCGTTCGTCGTCGAACCGGCGATGACGGGAATCGTGAGCGATTCGGCGAGCGCCCGGAAGAGATCCAACCGCTCGGGGTCGGTGAGAACGGGTGCCTCGCCCGTCGTGCCGGCGAGGACGACGGCCTCGGTGCCGTTGTCTGCCAGATGCTTGGCAAGACCGAGGGCGCCGTCGAGATCGAGCTCCCCCGCCTCGTCGAAGGGCGTCACCATGGCAGTCAACACGGCGCCGAAGCGACCTGGAGTGCGCTTGGTCATCACGACGAAACTACCAGCACGCCGCCTCGAACGACCGGGCAGCTTTCGAGCCGCTGTGGCGCCGATGCCCGCCGCCCCTCCGCCTCAGGCGGGTGCCCGCCCCGCCGAGGTCGTCGTCGGGGCGCCCGCGAAGGCCTGGGCGATGCTCAGCCAGGCTCGTGCCGTCACGCCCTCGACCACGAGCGACGTGGCGGCGAGATGGCGCCGCTGTGTCACGACGAGGCAGAACTCCTCCGCCGAGCCCTTCACGACGTCGGCGGCATCGGGCGGCCCCCAGGACCACTCTTCGAGATGGGGGCCCATGAGCTCGACGCGGACGGGGACCTCGGGAGCCGCCAAGCCGCGCACGGTGAAGCTGAAGGCGTAGGTGCGGACGCCGAGATCGGCGACGTGCCGGAGCCGGCTCGTGGCGTGCCGCCAGGCGCCGACGGCGTCGGCGATGTCCTGACCGTGCGCCCAGGTCTCCATCAGCCGCGCCGTCGCCGCCGAGGCGAGGCTCATGTCCGGGCCGTACCACGGGACGCGGCGGCGGGCGTCGTCGCCCCGAAGCGTCGTCACGAGGTCGGCGCGCGCCTCTTGGAACCAGCCGAGGAGCGATCCCCCGCGGGCTTGATGACGCTCCCGCGCCAGGGCAGCCACCTCGCCTCCGCGAGCGATCAACAGGTCGCGCTCGACCCGGAACTCCAGCGGGTCGCCCATGGCGAGCAAGAGGGCCTCGTCGAAGTAGGCAAGGTGAGCAAGCTGGTCGGCGACCGTCCAGCCCTCGGCCGGGGTCGGTTTCTCGACGATGGCGGGGTCGGACCTCAGCCGCTCGTCGAGCATGGCGACGAGATCCGTGCTCTCGGCGGCGAGGTCTCCGACGAGCAGCGTGAAGTCAACGGCCATGCGGGGCTCCCGGCTCGAGTGTCGTTCCCACCGTAGGCGCTGCGTGAGTGTTCGTCGTCAGTGACGATGAGGTCGTGCACCACGACGGGGCGTCGCACGCCTCAGGAGAACCGCACTCGGTGCCAACTGGCGCCGGCGTCGTGGGTCATGAGCATCTCGTCGAAGTGAGCGAACCGCCAGATCGACGCTGCACCCCGCATGACGAAGCCCTGCGTCGCCGTAGTGAAGCCAAGGTCGTTCCACCCGTAGCCGCCGTCCCCGAAGGATGCGACAGTCGACCAGGAACGGCCGCCGGTCCTCGATCGGTAGAGCATGCTGGCGCCCGACGAGCACGCCACCACGATGGTGCGGCCCGACGGCGTCGCCGCGATCGCCACGGGGAGGCCGCCGAGGGGGGTGCGGCCGACGACGGTGCTCTTGGCGTCACGCGTCACAACGACGTCTTTCGTCGAGCTACCTGCGGCGCCGTTGCCCCAGCAGACTGAGACCAAGGTCGTCGTGTTGGGGGCCACGATCGGACCCAACACGAAGTTCTTCAGCGAGGCGCACGGGTTGGGGAACGGCTTCCAGCCGGCGCTGTTGGCGAGGTTCTCGGTTGCATACAACTGGAAGTCGCCGAAGACGACGAAGCCGACGTCGGCCTGCAGGGAGAGCTGCGAGCTCGAGTGCCGTGCCGTGCTGACGAGCACGGTCGTGAACGGGCCACCCGTGGCGGCGGCTTGCTCGAGGCGGAGCCTTCCGCTACACCCGTTCGGCGCACACGAAGACACGACGGCGTCGACGTAGCCGCCGGACGTCTCGAGTTGCCTCACCGAGCCCGATGTGGCGACGCGATGCCACGTGCGTCCACCGTCGTGGGTGACGAAGAGGTCAGGACCGAACAGCCAGCCGTCGAGGGGGTCAGCGAAGCGAACCTCGCTCACTTGGCTCCCGTAGATTCCCGCAGGCGCCGCCAGGCTCATCCAGCGGCTGCCTCCATCAGTCGTGCGAAGGAGCGAGACGCACCGACGGCTCGGGCACGAGGTGCTGACGCCGAGGACGTATCCGGTTGCCGCCGACACGAACGTCGCCGATCTCGGCTCGAAGCCGCCCGGTACCGAGGACCCAGCCGGCAGCGCCGGGGCGCCAGGAGTCGCCGTCGACGAAGCCCCCGTCCCAGTGGGGTTTGAGGTGCGGGTTGAGCTGGAACGTGAGGTGGAGCTGGCGACGAGGCTGGCGTTCGTCGTCGCCTTCGCCGTGACCGGGGCCCCGGAGGGACCGGTCCCGCTGCACGCCGCCAGGGTCACCGACGCCAGGAGCAGGGCGCCGATGCCCGCCGGGGCGCCGACGGTGCGGGCACGATGCGCCCGCTCGCCGGCCGCCCACTCGCCGGCCGCCCACTCCGCGACCGCCCGTGACACGTTGCACCTTCTCCGGATCCTCATGCACCGTAGACGCTCGAGCGGCCCGGATCCTTGCGGGCGCCGCCCCTTCGGCGGTGAATTTCTCGCCTGACGCCCCGCCCGGAGATTGCCCGTTCAGACGACTTCGTTCAGGCGGCCTGTCTTGACGTCGTAGATGAAGCCGCGGATCGAGTCCTTCTTCGGGACGAAGGGGCTCGCTTTGATGCGGGCGATCGACTGGCGCACATCGACCTCGAGATCCCCGAAGGACTCGGCCGCCCACTCCGGCTTGATGCCGACCTCCTCCTCGATCTGGCGCTTGAACTCGTCGTCGCTGAAGGTCAACATGCCGCAGTCCGTGTGATGGATGAGGACGATCTCCTCGGTTCCGAGCAGGCGCTGAGAGATGGCGAGGGAACGGATCTGGTCAGCCGTGACGACACCGCCGGCGTTGCGGATGACGTGGGCGTCGCCTTCCCGCAGGCCGAGCGCGAAGTACGGGCTGAGGCGGGCATCCATGCAGGCAACGATCGCCACCTTCTTGCCGGGCGGCAGGGGCAGGTCGCCTTTGTCGAAGTCAGCGGCGTAAGCGTCGTTGTTCGTCAGCAGCTCGTCGGTCACGCTCATGGTCACCCTCCGGGCCTCGCGGCACGAGGCTGCGTACCGGGCCGTTCTCGTTGGTGGATACGATTTGCGATAGAAATGGTGTCACAGGGGCTCGCCGCAGTCGAGGACCTTTTTTCGACACTTCGCTCCGGCACCGCGTCGCTCCAGGTCCGCATGGGTGGGGGAGGCGACACCGAGGTCAAGCGGTCTTGAGCTCGCCTTCTGCCAGCTGGAATGCGGCGTACTCCTCTTCGGTGTCCGAGAGGTTCTCCCACTGGATGGCACCGAGCTCGGTGAATTTGGTGCGCAACCAGCCGTCACCGGCATCGAGCAGTCCGAGCTTCTTCAGGTTCGGCACGATCTTCGAGAAGAGCATCGCCTGGAACATGGCACGGTCCGGTGCCGCCAGCGTGAGGGGCAGGACGTCGCGGGGCGGGATCCCCATGCGGTCCCAGATCTCCTGCTGGAGGAAACGGTCCCGCATCCGCACGGCCGCCTCGAAGGCGAACTCCTGGCGCTCGCGGATCTCAGGCCCGGAGAGCTCGGTGTAGAAGTCCTGCAACGCCAACACGCCGAAAGCGACGTGGCGTGCCTCGTCCGACATGACGTAACGCAAGAGTTGCTTGAGCAACGGCTCGGTCGTCATGGCGTGCATGAAGCCGAAGGCGGCGAGCGCCAATCCCTCCACCATGATCTGCATGCCGAGGAAGGTCATGTCCCAGCGACTGTCGGCGATGATGTCGTCGAGCAGCAGCTTCAGGTGGGCGTTGATCGGGTAGTGGCCGGAGAGTTTCTCGTCGAGGTACTTGGCGAAGACCTCGACGTGGCGAGCCTCGTCCATGACCTGGGTGGCCCCGTAGTACTTGGCATCGATCCACGGGACCGACTCGACGACCTTGGCCGTGCAGACGAGCGCGCCCTGTTCCCCGTGCATGAACTGCGACAAGGTCCAGTTCTGGCTCTCGATCGCCAGCTGGTCCCACTCCTTGTCGCCCCAGCTCTCGAAGGCCGTGCCCTTCAAGTCTGCGTAGGTGTGGAGCGGCGGCCCCATGAGCAGCTTCTGCTCTTCGACGAGCTTCTCCTGATCGACCTCCGTCTCCCACGGGAGATCCGTCTGGGCGTTCCACATCGAGGTCTTCGCCTTCTCGTAGAGGCGGTTCAGCTTCGGGCGGGAGCCCTTGTCGTAGTTCCACGTGAAGATCGTGTCGTAGTTGGACCGGACCGTATGGAGAACCTCGTCGACGTCAGTGTTCGAGACGGCGAGAATCGCCTCGATGTCGTCGACGTTGTCGCGGCCGATGATTTGGTCGGTCGTCGATGCCATGGTTGGGGCTCCCCCTCGATGAGATCCGGTCACACCGTGACGGCGGATGGTGACTGAGTTGTCGGTTGAAGACCTGCAGAACTTGAAGCAGCCGTCAGGGCCCGGATGCCGGGCATGACGAAGGTGCGCACGAGCCATCTCGCCCGCTCGGGCGACATGGGCTCGGGATGAAAGGAGAACGGCTCGCCGTCCGAGTCGGAGATCGAGCTCGCCGTCGTCCCCGACGACGCTTCGTCGAGGGAGTCGGCGGGGCAGGCGACGTGGGACAGCACAAGGCGGGTCACCCACTCGCCGACGCGGCGAGCGTCCTCCGGGGCGAGCAGGCCGGCGAGGTAGGGGGCGAAGAAGCGTGAGGCGACCTCGAGCACGCGGTCGAACTGGGCGAACGAGACGTGCGGAAGCACGAGCTCCGGCTCGTGCGCCAGCACGAAACCCAGCGCCCGGTGCCCGACGAGCTCTGCTGCCGCTGCCGTCATGGCGACGACGATCCGCTCCTCGAAGTCCTCGACGCCCTCGAGGCGGGCCGCAAGGCTGCCGAAGTAGGCTCCGATCTCCGCTGCCACCATCGTCTCGACGATCTCGTCGCGCCCGCCCGGGAAGAGCCGGTAGAGGGTCGCACGGCTGAGACGAGCCTCACGGGCGACGTCGTCGACCGTCGTCTTCGAGATGCCGAAGCGAGCGACGCAGCGGACGGCTGCGCCGAGAACTCGAGCCCTGGAGTCTGCCGCCCGCGGCGAGGGGGGAGTGCCGGAAGCGACGACTCCGGGCTCGAAACCTGCCGCGTCTGCCTCGCCGATCGCAGTGCGATCGGGTATCAGCGCGCGGTCGGCTAGGGCGATGCCCATTGCTGAGACAATACGCCTTGATCTGTCTCAGTGTCAACGGGCCTCACCGCACGAGGCGAGAGGCGACGTACGGCCACCTCGGCCGTTGTCCCGTCCGTGGCCGGCCCCGGACAGCCTGGGTCGTCGAGGCCTTGGCCGTGGCTCTCCCATCCCTTACCCTGAGCTGTCCGGTCACCGACACCTGGTTCATCCGCCCCACCTGGGCGGAGCCGCAAGGAGGCACGCTCATGAAGCTGACACGTCGTCCCAATCGGCGCCTCGCTGCCGCAGTTGCCGTACTCAGCTCGGCAGCGGCGCTGATCTCCGTCGTGGCGCTGTCGACGGCATCCGGGGCCGCTTCGGCGCAACCGGCCCGCCCCGCCACGGCGGCTCGCTGCCTCACGCGCCATCTCGACGTCTGGTACGGCGAGCCCGGCAACGGCGCCGCCGGAAGCACGTACTGGGACATCGAGCTCAGCAACGTGGGTACCCACGCTTGCTCGTTGGACGGTTTCCCGGGACTCGTCGCCCTCAGCGTGAGCGGCCCCCAGCTCGGCAGCGCCGCAGCTCACCTCGCCGGCAGCACCCCGCACCTCGTGACCCTCGCCGCCGCCGGCGGGACGGCTCACGTCATCTTGCGATCCATCGACCCGGGCTTCCTTGCCACCTGTCATGCCGCCACGGCGGGCGTGCTGCGGCTGACTCCTCCGGGCCAGCACGCCTCGGTGCTCGTCCCACTGCAGATCGGCGCCTGCAAGAACAACGGCCCGATCTTCATGTACGTCGGGCCGGTCGAGGGGGGCGTGGGCATCCCCGGCTACACCGCCATCTGAGCGCTCGGCATCTGAGCGCTCAGCATCTGAGCGCCCGGGCTATCGGATCCCTCCGACCACCAAGGCGGCCCCTCAGGGCGCTGGCGGCGCCCCAGCGTGCGGGCCGGCCACCTCGTAGGGGTGCACGCCGGCGAGGATCTCGCTGCGCACGAGCGTGCGGACCTGATCGCGGTCGGAGAGGTCCCAGCGGCCCGGCGAGGAGATGAACGAGAGGGTCATGCGGGCGACGTACTCGGCCGCCTCGAGGAGCGACAGGCCCTCCCGCAGCTCGTGATCACCGAAGCGCCCGGCGAAGAATGTCCGCAGCAGGTTCAAGATGCGAGGTGCGTCGAGGGTCAGCTGCGGCGTCAGCAGCTCCGGCTCGGTCCCGAGCAGGCGTTGCAGCACCTCGTGCTCCTCGATGGCGCGGTGGGCGAAGAGGATGCCGTCGACGAGCACGGCCTCGAGATCGGGCGCCGCCGCCACGGCGTCGGCCAACCGCAGGAAGAAGCGCAGGGTCTCCCACGTGATCACGGCCGCCAGCAGCTCGTCGCGTCCACCTGGGAAGTATCGGTACAAGGTCGCCCGCGACACGCCAGCCGAGCGGGCGGCGTCCTCCAGCGAAGTCGCCGCAAGACCGTCGCGGGCGATGCACTCGTACGTCGCCTCCAGAAGGCGCGTGCGGGTGTCAACGACGGGGCGTGGCATCGACTCGAGCGTAGGCGAGCCGTCTCAGGGCTCGATCTCCACCCGTAGGTAGGCTCCGGCAATGGCTGCCCCTTCGTCACGAGAGCGCTTCACCCGACTCGGCAGAAGGTGGCGCCTGCTCTGGATGACGGCCGTTGTCGTCGTGCCCGTCGTGGTGGCCGCCTCCACGTTGCCGGCGGCGGCACGAGCGACCGCCGGGGCGCCGGCGAGCGCTGCCCTCGCCGCCCACGTCGCCGGCACTGGCCGTGCGACCGCAAGCACGATCGACCCCTACGGCCCGGCGGGCATGAACGTCGACGCTGCCCAGGCCTACCTGTCCGGCCACTCGACGGGGACGACGGCACCCCACGTGCTCGTCGCCTACATCGAGGGCGGCCCCAACTGGTTCGACGCCTCGCAGGCGCTCGCCAACGCCATGTGGGTGAACTGGCGGGACACGCCCGTGCCTTGCGTGGGAGCCACCGTCGCCACGGCCACCATGACGCTCGACGGCAAGAGCGTTGCCTGCGCCACGGCGTATTCGAGCCGGATCTCGGACTACGAGACCGTGGCCAATACCGACGACGTCACCGTGCAGGACTGGGCGCACGATCCCCGCGTGCACGACGCCAACCACAACGGCATCCTCGATCCGGAGGATCTCATCGCCGCCTTCTCGGGCGCCGGTTTCCGGCCGGCACACGCGTCTCCGGCGGGCTACCAGGACGCCATCAGCGGCTGGGACTTCTACGACAACCAGAACGACCCGGCCACGACCGATGGCTCCTATGACCATTCCGACGACCAGATGAACGTCATCCACCGCGTCTGCCCCACGTGCCTCATCCTGCCTGTGAAGGCCGGCGACGAGGCGATCGACTCGACCGAATTGCTCGCCAAGGCCTGGCTCTTCGCCGCCGAGTCGGGTGCCAAGGTCATCGTCTCGGTGACAGCCGACCTCGGCTACTCCTCCTTTGCCGCCGGGATCCTCGCCTACCTCGACTCGCTCGGCGTCGTTGTCCTCGAGTCGAGCAACGACTTCGACTCGGCCGATCACCAGGGCGGCATGTACTGGGGCAACGTCCTGCCCGGCAACGGCCTTGTCCCGAACACGGCCGGCGTGAGCGGCTCGACGCTCGCAGGGATGAAGGGGCCGTTCTGGACGCGTTCTGACCTGACGTCCTTCGGCGTCCACAACGTCTTCTCCGTCGCCACCAACGGCGGCAGCACCTCGGAGTCGACGCCCACGCTCGGCGGCGTCATGGCGCTCGTGCTCTCGGAGGGGGACCTGGCGGCCGCTGCCCACACCATCGCTGCACCCTTGACGGGTCCGCAAGCCGTGCAGGTCCTTCGCGAGGCATCGGCTGAGCCGGTGGCGCCGCCCGGGGCCAAGCTGCCCTGGCCCGCCTCACCGGGCGAGTGGAACGAGCAGTACGGCTACGGGATGCCGGACGTCCTGACGGCGCTGCAGGACGTCGCCGTCGCCCACGTGCCGGCCGCTCCCGAGATCGACTCCCCTGCCTGGTACACGCTGGCAGACCCGACCCGCCAGCACTCGGTGACGGTGACCGGCACGGTGAGTGCCGACAGCGGGCAGGCCTACCACTGGAGCTTGCAGTACGGACTCGGCGGCGACCCCTCGGCGTGGCACACGATCTCGTCCGGGAGCCGCACCGGGCCGTTCTCGGGCACCTTCGGAACGTTCTCCCTCGCGCTCGTTCCGGCGTCTTTCTACGAGGCGGCGTTCCACCTCTCCTCCACGAAGGAGCTGACGACGTTCGACCAGTACGACGTGACGTTCCGCGTCGTGACGAGCACCGTCATCGGTTCCTCCACCCTCAGCGGCGAAGCCCGCCGCGTCGTCGACGTCTTCCACGACTCGAGTGCCCTCGCCGGCTTCCCGCTCTCGATCGGTTCCAGCGGCGAGAGCGAGCCGGCCCTCGTCGACCTGCAAGGCCGCGGCCGGCTCGACACCGTCTTCGGGACGGCGGACGGCACGATCGAGGCCATCGACCCGAAGACAGGCGCCGAGGTGCCCGGCTGGCCGGCGCGCACCGATGCCGTCAGGGCACTCGACGTGCCGAAGGGCGTCAGCACCGGGGACCAGCCCATCATGTCGGACGTCGCCGTCGGCGATCTTGACCACACGGGCAGCCTCTCGGTCGTGGCGACGTCGGAGGACGGTTACGTCTATGTCTTCAACGCCGCTGGCAAGCTCGAGCGGGGGTGGCCGAAAGCCATGGACGCCGGCGTCGTAAAGCCTCCTATCCCACGTCCGAACCGCTCCCACGAACGCCGCCCGGTGGAGGGCGCCACGGCACCTCCCGTGCTCGTCTCCCTCGAGAAGGGCCCCGTTCTCGACATCGTGCAGGCCGGCTGGGACGGGGAAATCCATGCCTGGTACCCGAGCGGGAAGGTGCTGCCCGGCTGGCCGGTGCGTGTCACCCTGACGCCCGCCGAGGCGAAGCTGCCGGCGGGTGACACCCTCGAGGCCGACGAGAAGCTCGACACGTCGCCTGCCGTCGCCCGCTTCAGCCCGACGGGGACCCCTGATCTCGTCATCCGGTCCCAGTACACCGAGCTCGGGACCGGCGAGGGTGGCCTGCAGGCCCTCGACTACGGCTTCGTCTTCGCCTACACGCCCGCCGGCAAGCTCGTACGCGGTTGGCCCGTCCGCCTGCAGGGCACGATCGAGGACTACGGGAGCGCCCAGGAGTTCGTCACCGAAGGCACGGACGCGCCCGCCGTGGCCGACGTCCTCGGCAACCGAGACGGCAACAAGTCGCTCGACGACGTCGCCGTCGGGCCGATCTGGACTCCGAACAGCCTCGTCACCTCCACTGGCAAGGTCATCGGCAGCTACGGGTCCTCGGGCGCCGTGCTCGGTGCCCTCCTCGGCGTCGTGAGCGATCCCGCCGGCGCCATCTCCGGCCATCTGCCGGCGACGACGCCCACCCCGTTCACCGGCAGCGGAGCCTTCGGCACCCTCGGTGCCCAGCTCGTCTATGCCGATCCGGCCATCGGCACCGAGCACCTCGCCGCCGCCCTCCTCTATGCCGGCTCGGGCAACCCGATCAACGAGCTGGCCGCCGCCTGGCCGGCGCTCGCAGCCAGCAGGACGGGCTCGGGAGCCGATGAGCTGAAGGGCTTCCCGACGACTGAGCAGGGAATGGACTTCCTCGGCCAGCCCATGCTCGCCCCCGTCAGCTCGGGGGACGCCAACGAGCTCGTCATCGGCGGTGACTCAGGGGCCGTGGACGCCCGCGCCGCCTCCGGAGCCGTCGTGGCGGGATTCCCGAAATTCACCGGGGGGTGGACGGTCTATGCCCCGAGCGCCGGCGACCTCCTCGGCAACGGCCACGACGACCTCGTGACCGTCACCCGCGAGGGGTATCTCTTCGTCTGGTCGACACCTGGGGCCGCCCCCGGCAGCGGGAGCTGGTGGCGGGCGTTCCACGACGAGTACAACTCCGGCCGCCTCGGCACGGACTCCCGCCCGCCCGGCGTCGTGCGGGACGCCCGCCTCTCGGGTCGCACACTGCACTTCGTGGCACCGGGCTCGCACTGGTACGACGGGAAGGCGTCGTGGTTCCAGCTGGTCTTCCTGAGCGCCGACGGCAAGCGCCTTCGGCTCGAGACGGTGAAGGTGAGCCGCGCCGCCGGCGCCCGGGTGCAACTGACGGCGCCGGCGGGTTCGCTGAGCGTCATCATCCGTGCCGTCAACTCGGACGGACTTGTCTCCAACGCGGAACGTTGCACGAGCGCCGGCGAGGTCACCGTCGCCTGGCCGGCGGGCTGACGGCGCTTCCCGGCGGCTTCGGCCACGGACGTGTCGGGTTGCCGGCTCAGCCCCGGAGCAGCGAGTCGAGGCCGACGGTCAGGCCGGCGTGTTCGGCGACCCCGCGGACGGCGAGCAGGACCCCCGGCATGAACGACACCCGATCCGTCGAGTCGTGACGCATCGTCAGCGTCTCGCCGGCCGAGCCGAAGAGAACCTCCTGGTGGGCGACGAGGCCGGGCAGCCGCACGGAGTGCACGTGCACGCCACCGATCGTGGCCCCGCCGCGAGCGCCCTCGAGGACCTCCTGCTCGGTCGGGTCGGCGGCGAGCGGCCCGCGCCCGGCGGCGGAACGGGCCGCCTCGATGCGGCGCGCCGTCGCGAGCGACGTCCCGGAGGGAGCATCGCGCTTGTGCTCATGATGGAGCTCGATGATCTCGACGCCGTCGAAGTACGGGGCACACAGCTCGGCACAGCGCATCATGAGAGCCGCTCCGAGCGAGAAGTTGGCGGCGACGACGGCGTTCGCCGTAGAGCTCGGCCCGAACCACTCGGCGAAGTGCTCGAGGTCCCCGTCGGTGAAGCCGGTCGTGCCTGCGACGGCATGCACCGAGTGCAGCGAGCACCAGCGGAGGTTCTCGCGAGCCGCCGCCGCCACGGTGAAATCAACGGCGACGTCAACCCCGGCACGACCAAGCGCTTCCGCATCGGCGGCAATCGCCAGGTCGCCGGCGGCTCGGCCCCCGGAGGCAACAGCAACCGTCGAACCGCCCAGCACGTCGGTGAGGCGCTCGCCGGCACGGGCCGGGTCGACGGCGGCCACGAGCTCGAGATCGGACGCCGTCATGACGGCCGCGCAGACGGTGGCGCCCATGCGCCCGCCGGCGCCGAAGACACCTACGCGGATCACGCTCCCCACCGTAGCGGGGAGGCTCAGGAGGCTGCTGAGGCCGGCCCGCTCGGCGCGGTCGAGGAGACGGAGGCGAAGTCGGACTCGTCGAAGGGACCTACGACGGCGAGCACCCTCGGCCCGCTCAAGACGCCGGCGGAGGCGCCGGCGACATCGGCGAGGGTGACGGCGGCGATTCGCGCCTCGAGCTCGGCGACCGTGAGCACCTCGTCGTGCAACAGCAAGCTCGCCCCGATGCGGGACATGCGGGCGCCGGAATCCTCGAGCGAAAGCAGCAGATCCGCCCGCAGGTGCCCCTTTGCCACCTCGAGCTCACGCTCGGAGACGCCCGAGTCGCGGAGCTCATCGAGCTCGGCGGCGATGAGAGCGAGGACCTCCATGGCGTGCTCGGGCGCCGTTCCCACCGAGACGGCGAGAGCTCCGGAGTCCTCATAGGCGAGGCGGTCGGAACCGATGGAGTAGGCGAGGCCACGGGTTTCTCGGACCTCTTGGAAGAGGCGGCTCGAGAGGCCACCACCGAGGGCGTGGTTGAGCACCGCCAAGCTGAAGCGGTGCGGCGAGCGCCGCGCCGGGGCGCGGGTGCCGAGGACGAGCTGCACCTGCTCGGTGTCCCGGCGCTCCACCGTGAGGGTCTGCACGCGGGTATCCGGGGACGTGCGCGGGGGCGCCTGACCGCCCTCGCGGCCGACGAAACGCCGCTCGATCTCCTGCGCCACGACCTCGTGCACGATGTCACCGGCGGCGGCCACGACCATGTTGCGGGGCAGGTAGTGGTGGTCGAAGAACGTCCGGATCTCGGGCACGGTGACCCGCTGGATCACCTCGGGGTCGCCGAGCACCTCGCGGCCGAGCGGGTGGCTGAGGAACATCGCCTCGCTGAAACGCTCCTGCACGACGTCGGCCGGCTCGTCGCGGTGCATGAGGACCTCCTCGAGGATCACCTGGCGCTCGGCGTCGACGTCATCGCTTCGCAAGGCGGGCTCGCGCAAGATGTCGCAGAGGATGTCGAGGCCGAGCTCGAGGTGCTCGGAGAGGGCGCGTACGTAGAAGGTCGTGTACTCCTTCGTCGTGTAGGCGTTCATGTCGCCGCCGACGGCGTCGACGGCCTCGGCGATGTCGCGGGCGGTGCGGCCGTCGGTCCCCTTGAAGAGCAAGTGCTCGAGGAAGTGGGAGATGCCGGCCTGCGGGCCTGACTCGTCCCGCGAGCCGGTCCCGATCCACACGCCGACGGAGGCCGAGGCGACGTCCGGCATCGACTCGGTGACGAGACGGATGCCCGAATTGAGGACCGAGGTCTTGATCAAGGCGATGAGCGCCTGCGTCGGGCGAGGCCCGGCAAAGCCGGCCTAGTCCCGACCGCTGCGGGGACGGCGGCGGGGACCGCCGCCTGCGCCCTCACGCCGGCCACCCTCCGGCCGGCGACTTCCCTCACGCCGCGGGCCACCGGCCCCGGCCGACTCGCGCGGACCGAGGTCGCCGAGCTCGGCCGACAGCTCGGCGTCGAAGGCGTCCTCGAAGGATGCCCGCGGAACGCCGCTCTCGGCGACAGAGCCGTTGCGCTCGGAGCGCTCCGAGCGCTCGGGACCGGATCGCTCCGACCGCTCGCGCCCGCGGCCGCCACGGGGGCGATCCCCGCCTTCACCGTCCTCTGACGAGGAGGCGGAGGGAGGCGGTGAGGATGCGAGCGAGAGCGAAACCTTGCCCTGCGGGTCGATGTCGTCGACGCGCACCTCGATCTCCTGGCCGAGCTCGACGACGTCTTCGACACGCTCGACTCGCTTGCCCTGGCCGAGGCGGGAGATGTGGATGAGGCCGTCACGGCCCGGCAGGATGTTGACGAACGCCCCGAATTTCGTGATGTTGACGACCTTGCCCGTGTAGACGGTGCCGACGTCGGCCGAGGGCGGGTCGAGGATCGTCTCGATGCGGCGACGGGCCTCGTCGACGACGGAGCGCTCCTTGGCGCCGATCGTCACGGTGCCGACCTGCCCGTCGTCGTCGACGTTGACGTCCGCGCCCGTCTCCTGCTGGATGGCGTTGATGACCTTGCCCTTGGGGCCGATGACCTCACCGATCTTGTCGATCGGGATCTCGAAGGTGACGATCTTCGGGGCGTGCGGCTTCACTTCCTCGCGTGGTGCCGAGATGGCGCCGGCGATGACGTCGAGGATGATGAGGCGGGCGTCGCGCGCCTGGTGGAGCGCCTTCGAGAGCACGTCGGCGGGCAGGCCGTCGATCTTCGTGTCGAGCTGCAGGGCGGTGACGAATTCCGAGGTGCCTGCCACCTTGAAGTCCATGTCCCCGAAGGCGTCCTCGGCCCCGAGGATGTCGGTCAGGGTCGTGTAGACGCCCTCGGCGTAGACGAGGCCCATGGCGATGCCGGCGACCGGCGCCTTGATCGGCACACCGGCGTCCATGAGCGACAACGTGGAGCCGCAGACCGAGGCCATCGACGTCGAGCCGTTGGAGGAGAGCACCTCGGAGACGAGCCGGAGCACGTAGGGGAACTCGCTCTCTGGCGGGATGACCGGCAGGAGGGCGCGCTCGGCGAGCAGTCCGTGGCCGATTTCACGGCGCTTCGGGCCCCGCATGAACCCCGTCTCGCCCGTCGAGAAGGGCGGGAAGTTGTAGTGGTGCATGTAGCGCTTGGTGTCGTCGATGCCGATCGTGTCGAGCAGCTGGTTCATGCGGGGCATGCCGAGGGTCGTGAAGTTCAGCACCTGGGTGTCGCCCCGCTGGAAGAGCCCGGAGCCGTGCGCCGTCGGGATGAGGCCCACCTCGGCCGAGAGGGGCCGGATGTCGGTCGTGCCACGGCCGTCGATGCGGATGCCCTCCGAGACGATGCGCTTGCGCACGATCTTCTTCGTGTAGGAGCGGATGGCCGCCTTGATCTCGCGCTCGCGCTCGGGGAACAGCGGTGCGAGCTCGTCGAGGATCGTCTCGGCGGCGGCGTCGAGGGCGGCGTTGCGCTCCGTCTTGGTCGTGATGGCATTCGCCGTCGTGATGGCCTCGGCGCCCACGGTGGAGACCCGCTCGTAGATCTCGTCGGAGTAGTCGACGAACAGCTCGAAGGGGATCGTCTCCTTGCGGCCCGCCTTGGCGACGAGCTCGCGCTGCAGCTCGATCGACTCGCGAATCCACGTCTTCGAAGCCTCGAGGCCCTCGGCGATGACGTCCTCGGTCACCTTCGGGGCGCCGTTCTCGTAGTACTGCCAGGCGTTCTCGGTCCCGCCCGCCTCCACCATCATGATGGCGACCTCGGCGTCGCGCTCGGTGCCGAGCGCCCTGCCGGCCACGACGAGCTCGAAGGTCGAGGCATCACCCTCCTGGTAGGTGGCGTGCGGGAGCCAGGTCCCCTCGGTGGAGTAGGCCATGCGAACGGCGCCGATCGGGCCGTCGAAGGGGATGCCCGAGATCATGAGGGCGGCGGAGGCGCCGTTGATGGCGAGCACGTCGTGCGGGTTGACGAGGTCGGCGGCAAACGTCGTGCCGACGATGTGGACCTCGTTGCGGAAGCCCTCGGGAAACGACGGCCGCAGCGGCCGGTCGATCAACCGGTCCGTCAGGATGGCCTGATCGGTCGCCCGGCCCTCCCGACGGAAGAACGAGCCGGGGATCTTGCCGGCGGCGTACATCCGCTCCTCGAGGTCGACGGTGAGCGGAAAGAAATCCGTCCCCTCGCGGACCTTGCGGGCCGCCGTCGCCGTGACGAGGACCATGGTGTCACCGAGACGAGCGAGCACCGCCCCGTCGGCCTGGCCGGCCAGCTTGCCGGTCTCAAAGGACATGGTGCGGTCGGTCCCACTCACGGGACCGGAGACGGTGATGGCGTCAGCCATGACACTCCTCTATTTTCGAGGCGCCAGACCTGGCCAGTTCCCAGTCGTCGCGCACCGGACCTGCCCGAGCGAGGTGTTCCACCTGCTCCGGCCTTTCGTGCGGCCCGGTACCCGGCGACTGGCAGCTGACGACTGCGGGCGCCGTGGTTGTCTTCGTTTGGGGGTTCTGTCCCCAGCCCTAACGACGGATGCCGAGCCGGGCGATAAGCCCCCGGTATCGGTCGACGTCGTTCGCCTTCACATAGTCCAGCAGACGACGGCGGCGGCCGATCAGCTTCATCAGGCCTCGCCGGGTGTGATGGTCGCCCCGGTGCACCTTCAGGTGCTCGGTGAGGTGGTTGATCCGCTCAGTGAGGATGGCAACCTGGACCTCGGGCGAACCGGTATCGGTCTCGTGGAGCCGGTGCTCGGCGATCGTCGCCGTCTTGTCGGGCATGCGTTGAGAATGGGCTTTCTTTGGTGCCGGCAGACCGCGTGGGCCGGCCGGGAAGGTGACGGAACTCCTCAGGGGGCACCACCCCGCCGGATCAGACGATCCGGCGAGACACCGCCCACCAGCGCCGACCTGGGCCGGCGATCGCCAATGCTAGCAGGCAGGGCTCGGGGAAGCTTCCGGCGGGAGCGAAGTGCCCCAGCCCTGCTCGTCGACGCTCGGCGCCACGACGTAGGCGGCGGCGACGGCGCCGAGCGTGAGCGCCAGCACGCCCCAGCGCGTCCGCTTCGGCAGATGCCGAAAGGCGACGAGCGTGGCGAGGACGTCGCCGGTGTCGGCGAGCCCCCCGGCCTCGATCCAGCCGCGCACCCGCCCGTCGTGGCGCATGGCGAGGAACGCCCCGGCGGACAGGGCGAGGTCACGACCGCCGAGGGCGCGCCCGACGAGGCGCCCGCCGGGGTGCGCCGCCACCGCCGCACCCGCCCAGGGCCGCAGGGCGACGCTGGGCGAGACGAAGGCCACGACGCCGATCAGGCCACGGAGGCCGGCGAGCGCCTGGGCCAGCTGGCGCGCCTGTGGCGGCGTCAAGAGGACCGGTACCTGCTTGCTCATCCCTGCCTCCGCCCTCCTCTGGTCGCCGTGCCGCCCTGGTCGGCCGGTCGAGATGCTCGCTTTGACACTGAGCTGCTCGGTTTGACACGGAGCAGCTCGCTTTGACACTAGGGAGACGGTGGGAGGTGCCGAGCGAAGCTCAGACCGCCAGCGGGTCGACCTCGATACGGGCATCGACGCCGGCCCAGCCGGCACTCTCCTCGGCGACGAGGCGGGCAAAGGCGTCCGCCAGCGCCGACGAGCTCTCGGCGCGTACGAGATAGCCACCGCGCCGGCCCGACGACACCTCGACGCCCTGCAGGCGGCTGACGACGCCGGCGGCGTCCGTCCCGGTCACCGAGGCGAGCGCCGCCAGCGGGGGCAGGTGCAGCATGCTGCGGCGCCCCGACTCCGCCGCAGCCACGAGCGCTGGGTCGCCCGCCTGCACGGCTCTCACGACGTCGTGGTCGGGCACCGAGGTGCGCATGACGAGGCGGCCGCCGCCCGAATGGCCGCCGAGGAGGCGAGCCGCTCGCGCCAGCAGGACGAGTGCCTGCTCTGCCGCACGGAAGCGGGGCGAGAGCAACTCGTGATCGAGATCGAGGAAACCCACCATCACCGCCCCCCGCACGGCGTGCAACACCGCCTCGGTGCCGATCACGACGGGAGCCGGCGCCCGGGGCGTGGCGAGGGCGGCTGGTGTGCCTGGGGCGCCGACCTCGGCGACTTCGACGCCGAGCAAGGTGGAGAGCTGCTCGCGGGCGAGGCTGACGCCTGGCCGCAGGATCCGCAGCCGAGCCGAGCCACAGGTCGTGCACACGGCCGCTGACTCGTCACCGCAGCTCGGGCACTCGAGCGTGCCGGTCGTGCCGCGAGGCGCCCGTGTGGGCTGTGTGAGGGCCGCTCCGCAACGGCCGCATCGCTGGATCGAGCGGCAGAGCGAGCACGACAGGAGCCGGGCGCGGCCCTTCTGGTTGAGCACGAGCACGACGGGGCGCCCTGTTTCGATGCCAGCCGCCACGGCGGCTCGCACGAGCGAGACGAGTCGCGACGGGTAGCCGCCTTCTCTCGGGTCCTCCTCGCGGGCGTCGAGGACGGAGGCGGGCGGCCAGCCGTTTCGTTCCGCCGAGCGCTCGATCGTGACGAGCCGGCGCCCAGAAAGCAGCTCCAGGCTCGGGCAGGGGCTGACGAACAGGACCGGGACACCGTCCCGCCGGCTCCGCTCGGCCACGAGCGTGCGTGCATCGAAGGTCGGCGCCCGCTCGGAGCGGTACGACTCGCTGTGGGCGTCCAGCACGATGACGACAGAGCGCCGCCCGGGAGCGAGAGCGACGTTGCGAGTGCCGACCACCACTCGGCCGCCGGCGGCTGCGGCCGCCCACTGCTCGGGGTAGGGACTGACGTCCCATCCCCGCCGGACGAGCCGCCGAGCGAGGGCGTCGGCGTCGGAGGTCGACTCGACGAGGATCATCGGGTCGCCGGCGGTGCCTCTCATGTGCTCGAGGGCCTCGAGGACGATCGGCAGCCGCTCGACGGCCGGCGGTAGCCGGATGACGGCGTCCCGAGCCTTGAGGGCATCTGAGACGGCCTGTCCGAGCCAACTGGCGGCCGCCGCAGCCGGCGCTTCTGTGCTGGGGGCCGGCGCTGCGGTGCTGGGCGCCGGCGGTTCTGTGCTGGGCGCCGGCGCTGCGGTGCTGGGCGCCGGCGGTTCTGTGCTGGGGGCCGGCGGTTCTGTGCTGGGGGCCGGCGCTGCGGTGCTTGGGGCCGGCGCTGCGGTGCTTGGGGCCGGCGGACCCGATCCCGGTGCCGGCAACCTCCGGACGACCGTTGGGGACGAGGCGGCGGCCAGGAACGGTCGGAGCCGCCCGGCGTACCGCCACGATGCCCATCGGCAGAGCTCGACGACGTCGGCCGGCGGGCCCAACGAGACGACCTGGAGGATCTCCTGGGGTCTGACGCCTCGGGGCGCCGGCGTTCCGACCGCCACGACATAGCCGCGAACGCGACGACCGTGGAGCGGCACCCGCACGATCGTTCCGACCACGACCCCGGCTGCTAGAGCGGTGGGAACGAGGTAGTGAAACGCCCGGTCGATCCCGCTCACGTCGGGCAGCACTTCGACCGTCGTGGGATGCTCCGTCACCGCCGCGACGCTCACCGCGGCGACCGCTCCGGCGGGTGCGCCAGCGCCGGCGACCGTGACCACTGCCGGCCCCGAATGCGGCCCGCCCTCAGAGGCCGAGGGCGCGCCGAAGGTCCTCGACCCGCGGGGTCGCCTCCCAGGGTCCGGCGTCAGAGCGGCCGAAGTGACCGTAGGCGGCCGTCCGCTTGTAGATCGGCCGCCGCAGGTCGAGGTCGCGGATGATGGCCGCCGGCCGCAAGTCGAAGAGCTCGTCGATGGCTGCGGTGATCTTCTCGGGGTCGACCGTCTCGGTGCCGAACGTGTCGAGCATGACCGAAAGGGGGCGGGCGACGCCGATGGCGTAGGCGACCTGTATCTCGCAGCGACGGGCAGCGCCGGCGGCGACGATGTGCTTGGCCACCCAGCGGGCCGCGTAGGCGCCCGAGCGGTCGACCTTGGACGGGTCCTTGCCGGAGAAGGCTCCCCCGCCGTGGCGGGCGGCCCCGCCGTAGGTGTCGACGATGATCTTTCGCCCGGTGAGCCCGCTGTCTGCCCGAGGGCCACCGAGCTCGAAGCGACCCGTCGGGTTCGCCAGCAGCCGGAAATTCTCCGTGTCGAGGTCCGTCGGCAGCAGCGGTTCGATGACGTGCTTGAGGAGATCCGCCGGCAGCTGCTCGACCAGCTCCACGTCCTTCGTGTGCTGGGTGGAGATGAGCACGGTCGTGAGCTTGACGGGGCGGCCGTTGTCGTAGACGACCGACACCTGGGTCTTGCCGTCCGGACCGAGGTAGGGCAGCGTGGCGTCCTTGCGCACCTCTGCGAGGCGGCGGGCGAGGCGATGGGCGAGCCAGATGGGCAGGGGCATGAGGTCGGGGGTTTCGTCGCAGGCGAAGCCGAACATCATCCCCTGGTCGCCGGCCCCCTGGGAGCTGAGGACGTCCTCGCCGTCGGTGCCGGACCGCCGTTCGAGGGCGGTCGACACGCCCTGGCTGATGTCGGGCGACTGCTCGTCGATGGAGACGAGGACACCGCAGGCGTTCCCGTCGAAGCACAGCTCGTCCCGGTCGTACCCGATGGCAAGGACGGTCTGGCGGACGATGTGTGCGACGTCGACGTAGGCGGTCGTGGAGATCTCACCGGCCACGACGACGAGACCGGTGGTGAGGAGCGTCTCGCAGGCGACCCGCCCGTTCGGGTCCTCCGTGAGGATGGCGTCGAGGACGGCGTCGGATATCTGGTCGGCCATCTTGTCGGGATGGCCTTCGGTCACCGACTCCGAGGTGAAGTGGTACTGGCTCACGCGATTGGCTCCTCATCAGGCAGTGTTCGGATTCCTTGGTCACTCTCGGCCTGCACCATGCAGGCGAGGGCGGCGTCGAGGACGGCTTCGGCGACGGCGCGCTTCGAGCTGAGCGGGACGTCGGTCCTGCCCTCGGCGGTAACGATCGAGACGGCGTTGGTGTCCCACGAGAAACCCACGCCCTCCGCCCCGACGTCATTGCCCACGACGAGGTCGGCCCCTTTCGAGCGCAGCTTCTCGGCGGCGCGCTCGACGACGGACTCCGTCTCGGCGGCGAAGCCCACGAGCACCTGGCCGGGCTGCCGCTGGCGACCGAGCTCGGCGAGGATGTCGAGGGTCGGCTCGAGCTCGATCTCGGGGACACCGTCGGCCTTGCGCAGCTTGGCGGCGGCTCGCACACTCGGGCGGAAGTCGGCCACAGCGGCCGCCATGACGATCAGGTCCTGTTCCTTCGCCCGGCTGAGGACGGCCTCGGCCATCTCGGCGGCCGTCTCCACCTCGACGACCTCGGCGCCCTCCGGGGCGGCCAGCTGCACGGTCGTCACGAGCGTCACCTCGGCGCCCCGCCCGCGGGCTGCAGCCGCAAGGGCATAACCCTGCTTGCCGGAGGAGCGGTTGGCGATGAAGCGCACGGGGTCGATCGGCTCTCGCGTGCCGCCGGCGGTGACGAGGACCCGCCGGCCGGCGAGGCCATCGGCGGTCGAGCGTGCGGTCGCCCGATGCCCGGCAGTGCCGCTGGCGGCGCCATGTGCGGCCGACACGATGCGCGCCGCCGCCGCCACGATGTCGGCCGGCTCGGCCAGCCGTCCCGCTCCGACGTCGCCGCCGGCAAGGCGACCGACGGCGGGCTCGAGCACGTGGACGCCCCGCACCCGCAACACTTCGAGGTTTGCCTGCACGGCCGGGTGCTCCCACATCTCGGTGTGCATGGCGGGGCAGACGAGCACGGGAGCTCGAGTGGCGAGCAATGTGGCCACGAGGAGGTCGGCCGAGATCCCGGCGGCGTAGGAGCCGATGAGGCGGGCCGTTGCGGGCGCCACGACGACGAGGTCGGCCTGCTGGCCGAGGCGGGTGTGCGGTATCGGGCTGGCGTCTTCGAACAGCGACGTGTGGGCAGGTTCGGAAGCGAGGGCGGAGAAGGTGGCGGCGCCCACAAAGCGCAGCGCCCCCGCCGTCAGCACGGGTGCGACGTGGGCTCCGCTGTCGACGAGCCGCCGGCACACCTCGATTGCCTTGTAGGCGGCGATCCCGCCGCTCACACCGAGAACCACGTAGACGCCGGAGAGCGACCCTTGCTCGTGGTGCCCCGGAGCAGCGGAATCAGCTGGCGTTGTCACCGTGGTCGGCGCTGTCACCGAGATCGGTGACCGCTACCTCCCCTTCGTCGCTCACCTCGGACGGGTCACGATCCCGGTCGGCGGGGAAGACGGCACGAACCTTGCCGGCGGCGATCTCCTCGAGGGCGATGGACAGCGGCTTGCGGGCGATGGAGGCGACCTGCGGCGGCACGATCGCTCCGAGACCCTCTCCGAGCTGGCTGAAATAGGCGTTCACCTGCCGCCCGCGCTTGGCGGCGAGGGTGACGAGTGTGAACTTCGAGTCGACGGCGTCGAGAAGCGTCTCAATCGGCGGATCGATCATCGTGCTGCGCGGCTCAGCCATCAGGCTCCTTCAGAAGCGGTTTGTCGGTCACGAGCGGAAATCGGCTACGGCGCACCTACGGGCGCGGCAAAACACCTTTCCGTGCAGCATCAATGATAGCGAGAAGTTGGTCGACGCTTTGCTCGAGGTCGTCGTTGACGATGACGCCCTGCGCGAGCGCCCGGCCCTCTCGCTCCTCGGTTCGCCCGAGAACGACCCGGCGCTGCACGTGGTCCTCCGAGTCGCCTCTCGAGCGAAGACGCTGCGTCTGTGCCTCCACCGAGGGTGCCACGACGAGCACCACCAAGGCGTCGGGTCGAGCTGCCAGCACCTGGCGGGCGCCCTGGACGTCGATCTCAAGCACGATGTCGCAGTCCTCGACGACTTCGGGCAGCGGCGTCCCGTAGAGGTCGTCGAGCACCTGCGCCCACTCGAGGAAGCCGCCGGCGGCGACGCTCGCCTCGAAGGTGGGGCGATCGACGAAGTCGTAGGCGTCGGCGGGCTCGCCCGGTCGCTGCCGCCGGGTCGTCCACGATCGGCTGAGTCGCAGCCGCTTGTCCCGCTCGAGCACCCGTTTGATGACGGTGCCCTTCCCGACCCCTCCCGGGCCGATGACGACGACGATCAGGGCGGTGTGGAGTGGCTCGAGCGGATCAGGTGCTCAGGGGCGCTCTGCGGCCTCGAGCAGCGTCTCACGCTGCTTGGCACCGAGTCCCTGGAGGCGCCGACCCTCGCTGATCCCGACTGTGTCCATCAAGCGGCGAGCCTTGACCTTGCCGGTGCCAGGGAGCGCCTCGAGGGCGGCCAGCACCTTCATCTTGCCGACCGTCTCGTCGGATTCTGCCCGTTGGAGCAGCTCCTTCAAGGTAATACGGCCGGCCTTGAGGTGGTCTTTGATCTCGGCCCGCTGGCGGCGCACGGCCGCGGCCTTCTCGAGCGCTGCTTGGCGCTGCTCTGGGCTGAGGCTGGGTGGTTGTGGCATGGGCCGCTACGATAGCGCGGCACAGGCCGGGCGACCAGGGACCCGCGCTTTACGGATGCCGACTGAGGCTGATCACGAAGGGGTGGTCACGTGGCCAACGTTCTCGAAGTGGAGAACCTACGCACGGAATTCCATCTGCGGACCGCCAATGTTGGCGCCGTGGACGGCGTCAGTTTCCACGTCGCCGAGGGCGAGTGCGTCGGCATCGTCGGTGAGTCCGGCTGCGGCAAGAGCACGCTCGGGCTCTCGGTCATGAAGCTGCTGCCCGGCGTCGGCCACATCGTTCGCGGCTCTATCCGGGTCAATGACCAAGACGTCGTGCCGATGAACGAACGCCAGATGCGAGAGCTCCGGGGCAACGACGTCGCCATGATCTTCCAGGACCCGATGACGTCGCTCAACCCGACGATGACGATCGCTCAGCAGATCTCCGAAGGCGTCCGCCTCCACCGCAACGTCTCGAAAGCCGAAGCCCGCGAACGGTCCCTCGAGGTGCTCACCCTCGTCGGCATGCCCCGTCCGGCCGAGCGCCTCGACTACTACCCGCACCAGCTGTCCGGCGGCCTCCGCCAGCGCGTCATGATCGCCCTCGCCCTCGCCAACGAGCCGAAGCTGCTCATCGCCGACGAGCCGACGACGGCGCTCGACGTCACCATCCAGGCCCAGATCCTCAACCTCCTCGACGACCTGCGTGCCCGCCTGCGCATGGCGATCATCCTCATCACCCACGACATGGGCGTCATCGCCGGTCGCAGCGACCGCGTCATCGTCATGTACGCCGGCAAGATCGTGGAGGAAGCAGAGACCCAAGAGCTCTTCCACAAGATGAACCACCCCTATGCCCTCGCACTCTTGCAGTCGATCCCGAAGCTCGAGCAGGACAGCACCCAGAAGCTCTACACCATCCCCGGTCTGCCGCCAGACCTCTCAAAAGAGATCACGAACTGCCGCTTCGCCCCACGCTGTGCCAGCGCCACGGAACGGTGTCTCATCGAGGAGCCGGCGCTGACGTACGTGACGGGCAGCCAGGATCACCGCTTCGCCTGTTTCAACCCCGTCGGCGACGAGTCCGAGCGTCCCGTCCTCATTCTCACAGAGGCCGAGCACGCCGCCGCCCTCGCGCGCGCCGAGGCGAGGATGGAAGACATCGCCGGCCGGATTCCGATCCTCGAGATCGACCACCTCGTGAAGGAGTTCTCCGTCACGGCCGGCGCCGTCGTGCAGCGAAAGATCGGCACGGTGAAGGCCGTCTCCGACGTGACCTTCACGGTCCGGGAGGGAGAGACCTTCGGCCTCGTCGGTGAGTCCGGCTGCGGCAAGACGACGATCGGCCGGTTGATCGTCGGGCTCGAGCACCCCAACAGCGGGTCGATCCGCTTCGAGGGTCACGAGGTCACCAAGATGCACGGCCGCGAGCTGCGCAACCAGCGCCGCGACATGCAGCTCATGTTCCAGGACCCCTACGCCTCGCTGGACCCGAGGATGCGGGTCGGCTCCATCCTGCGCGAGCCGCTCATCGTGCAGAGCATCGGCTCCAAGACCGAGCAGGTCGAGCGCGTGCGGGAACTGCTGAGCGAGGTCGGGCTCTCCCGCAAGGCCTACGACCTCTACCCGCACGAGTTCTCCGGCGGGCAGCGCCAGCGCATCGGCTTCGCACGAGCCCTTGCTCTCAACCCCAAGCTCATCGTGGCCGACGAGCCCGTGTCGGCCCTCGACGTGTCGATCCAGGCGCAGCTCCTCAACCTCATGAAGGCCCTGCAGGCTCGCCACCAGCTGTCCTATATCGTCATCTCGCACGACCTGGCGGTCGTCAAATACCTCGCCGACCGGATTGGTGTCATGTACCTCGGCAAGCTCGTCGAGGTCGCTCCGTCACAGTCGATCTACGAGCTGCCTGCTCATCCCTACACGAAGGGACTCATCGACACGATCCCCGTGGCGGAACCGAGCATCGCCCGAGCCAAGAGAGGCCAGCTCATCGTCGGTGAGCTGCCCTCAGCGATCCAACCACCCTCCGGTTGCCGTTTCCGCACGCGCTGCCCCTACGCCCAGGATCTGTGTGCCGAGCAAGAACCCCCCTTGCGGCTCTTCGGGCCGGGTCACTTCGCCGCCTGCCACTTCCCCCTCCAGACACCCGTCGAGAACGTCGAGGACATGACGACTGCCGTCGTGTGAGGCTGCCCCTACCTGGCTATACGCTCCGGTATCGGATTCTCGGGTCCGCCACGGCGTACAGCACGTCGGCCAGGAGGGAGCCCACGACGGTCAGCAGCGTGGCGATGATGGTCGTGCCCACGACGAGCTGCACGTCGTTGTTGTCCGCCCCCTGCACGGCGAGAAGGCCCATGCCGGGGTAGTTGAAGACGACCTCGGTGATGACCGCCCCGCCGGCGATGGCGGGGAGGGACAGCCCGATGAGCGTGATGATCGGCAGCATCGCGTTGCGGAACGCATGACGGAATAGCATGCGGGCTTGTCCGGCTCCTTTTGCAAGTGCCGTGCGGACGTAATCCTCCGTGATGGCGTCCATCATGGAGGACCGCGCATAGCGACTGAAGGCCGCCACACTCGTGGCGGAAAGCGTCAATACGGGCAGGGTGATCTGACGCCAATTGGCCGCTATCTGCCAGGGAGTTTCGCTCTGTGAGATCGGCGTGAAGATGTGATAGTGGTCCTCGAACAGCATGAGAAGTACGACGCCGAGGACGAAGTCGGGCAAGGCGTAGAACGTGAAGGCCATGGCCGTCAGTGTGTAGTCCGAGGGCTTGTTGCGCCGCACCGTCTGGAAGACGCCGAGCGGAAGGGCGACGACGATGGCGACGACGAGGGAACTGCCCACGAGCACGAGCGAACGCGGGAGGGCGACCTGGATCTGGGCGAGGACGAACTGGTTGGAGGTCGGGGAGCGCCCAAAGTCCCCATGGGCGTAGTTGACGACCTCCTTCCACAGCTGGTCGTAGAAGGGCAGGTTGAAGCCGTATTCCTTGATGATCTCATTGACCTGGGCCTGCGAGGCTTTGGACGTCTGCAGGATGGAGCGAGCGAGCGCCTCCGGTCCGAGCAGCTGATAAAGGCCGAACGTGATCACGAGGACGCCGAAGATCACGAGGATCGACTGGAACACTCGGCGAATGATGTAGCCGATCACGTCTTCGGCACCTCAGCCGGCAGACGCGATGACGCTGGTCACGTACATCGAACCTACTGGACGCAGGAACACTCGAGGCAGCCTGCCGCAACCATTCTCAGCGACGCTGCAGACGCACCTCGAGCGAGTCGCGCAGGGCGTCCCCGATGAAGTTGAAGGCGACGACCGTCATGACGATGAACGACCCAGCCGGCACGATGAGCCACCAATACCCCTCGCTGGCGTACGTCGCCCCGTCCGTCAACATGTCGCCCCAGTCGGTCTGCGGATAGTGCAGGCCGAGCTTCAGGAAGCTGAGGGCCGCCAGCGTCAAGATGGCATCGGCCACCTGGAAGGTGGCATTGACGACGATCGTACCGACGGCGTTCGGGATGATGTGGCGCAGCACGATGCGGTGACCTCGACCGCCCATCACCCGCACCGCCTGCACGTACTCGCGCGTGCGCAGACTGAGCGTCTCTCCTCGCACGAGTCGGGCGGGAGTCAGCCAGGCGAGACCTCCGATGATGAGGATGAGCTGGTCCTTGCCAGGCGAGAACATCGTGGCGATGACGATGAGCAGCAACAGGATCGGGATCGAGAGCAGGACGTCGACGATCCTCATCATGACGGAGTCGACGACCCCACCGATGAAGCCTGCGACGGCACCCCAGACGACACCGATGAAGGTGGCCACGAAGGCGGCCGCCAACCCGACTTCGAGGTCGGATTGACCGGCCACCATCAGCCGCCCGAGCACGTCGAAGCCCTGGTCGTCGACGCCGAGCGGACACGCCGGCCCGATGTTGACGCGGCCGCCGCCACAGCTGCCCGGTCCGCTGATCGGGCGCAGGATGATCGAGAGCTGGTCGGTGTGGTAGATGAACGGACCGGCGAAGCAGAACAAGAACACGAGCACGAGGATGACGACACCCACGACGGCGAGCTTGTTCTCGATGAAGACCCGGCCGATGATGCGGAAGATGCTGCCGGTGGTGCCGGCCTCTCCGCCCTCCGGGCCATGCGGTTCAGCGAGTGTGACGGGGCTTCGGTCGACCTGGGTCTCGGGCAGCGGTGTGGCCACCACTGCCCGAGAGACGCCCGAAACGAGCCCTTGGACGCTCGGGTCGCGCCCTGCGATGTCAGCGGTGGGCATAGCGGATCCTTGGGTCGGCTACGGCGTAGAGGATGTCGGCAAGGAGGGAACCCGTCACGGTGAGCAGCGTGAAGACCACCGTCGTGCCGACCACGACCTGCACTTGGCTCGAGATGGCGGCGTTATAGGTGAGGTTGCCCATCCCGGGATAGTTGAAGACAACCTCGGTGATGACGGCGCCGCCGGCCACTGCTGGCAGCGAGAGCCCGACCAAGGTGATGATCGGGATGAGGGCGTTGCGGAAGGCGTGGCGGAAGAGCACGCGACCCTGCCCGGCGCCCTTCGCCTTGGCGGTCCGCACGTAGTCCTCCGTGAGGGCGTCCATCATCGACGAGCGCATGTACCGGCTGAAGGCAGCGATCGTGAGGGCGGCGAGCGTGAGCACGACCGGTGTGATCTGCCGCCAGTCGCCGGCGATCTGGCCGACCGATTCGGATTCGGAGATCGGCGTGAAGATGTGCCAGTGGTCCTCGAAGATCAGCAGGATGAGCGTGCCGAGCAGGAAGGCCGGCATGGCGTAGAAGATGAACGAGAGCGCCGTCAAGGCGTAGTCGGACGGCTTGTTGCGCCGCACCGTCTGGAACACACCGAGCGGGATGGCCACGAGGATGGCGAAGACGAGCGACATCCCCACGAGCAGGAGTGAACGCGGGAGGGCCGTCTTGATCTCGGCCAACACGCTCTGGTTCGTGGCCGGAGACCGCCCGAAGTTCAACTGGGCGTAGTTGACGATCTGGCGCCACAGCTGGTCCCAAGGTGGCAGGTTGAAGCCGTACTCCTTGATGATGGCCTGGAGCTGGGGTTGCGAGGCCTTCGGAGTGTTCAGGATCGCACGTGCGAGCGCCTCGGGTCCTTCCAGCCGAAAGAGCACGAAGACGATGAGCATCGTCCCGAGCAAGACGAGGATCGCCTGGAAGAAGCGGCGGATGATGTAACCGATCGTGGCCGTGGCCTCCTTCGGACGCCGCAGCGTCGCCGCTGCTGGCTGGAGCTTCGCTGAGGCGATCTCCTTGCGATGCTGCGCTGAATAGTACCCCACAGGATCTGGGGCAATGGGATCGGAAAACGAACCCGGCTCGGGAGGGCGAACCCTCCCGAGCCGGGATCACTCGTTTCAGTTGCTCGTTACGTCCCTCACCTCAGGAAGCGGCCTTGAAGTACCAGTACTCAGGCGTGAGGTTGTCGAGGGCGTTGACCGGCAGGACACCACCGATCTTGTTGGAGATCTCGACCTCTCCTGCCAGCAGCGGCTGCCAGATGACCGGCAGCTGCTGGGCGAGGTAGTCCTCCCACTGGTAGAAGACGCTCAGGTTCGAGTTCTCGTTCGTCTCACGGATGAGGGTGTCGTTCATCGGGTCGGAGTAGTCGCCCTGGTTGGAACCTGCACCCGTGGCGAAGATCTCCTCGCCGGTCGGCAGGTAGTCAGGTGAGTACAGCCAACCGCCGCCCCAGTTCGCCATGTCCCATGCGTGGCAGGCAGCCGACGCCGTCGGGAAACAGGAGACGGCGTCCTTGAGGACGTTGTCGAAGGGCTGGGCGCTCAGCTTGACCTGGATGCCGGCCTTGGCCCACTCGGACACCTCGTAGTCGACGGTCTGGGTGAGCGACTGGCTACCGCTGGCGTAGACCTCCTTGAAGGTGAGCGGGGTGCCGGCCGGGATGTTGGCGCCGCACTCGTTGGCGGCCGTTCCCGGGCTCTTGCAGGTCGACGTGCCGTTCGTGACGACGTTCCAGCCGTGTGCCTTCAGCGTCGCCACGGCCGTGGCCAGGCTGAAGGGGTAGGGACCACCCGTCTTCAGCTCGACGCCGTGGGCGAAGTCGTTGGCCGGGTAGACCGGGGCCGGACCGTAGGTGGGCACGCCGTAGCCCTTGAAGTAGGTGGCGATGACACCGGTCTGGTCGACGAGCTCCTGCAGGGCCTGGCGGAAGTACAGCTGCTTGAAGACCGCCCCGGCGTGACCACCCGCCCCGAGGGTGGAGTTGAAGTTCTCGGGGAAGTAGTTGATCTGCCAGGTCTCGGTCTGGGTCAGCGTGTAGGTGCTCGACAGGGCGCTGTCGTTCGGGCCGGCATCTGTCGGTCCGAGGCCCGCCGGCTTCTGCGGGGTGTTCTGCGACGGCAGGTAGCCGACGTCAGGCGCCGTCGAGCCGCCAGCGGCAAGGGCGTTGTACTCCGAGGTGTCCGAGGTGTAGGGCACCTCGACGAACTCGGACAGGTAGGGCTTTTGCGGGCCGCCGTAGGTCGTGTTCGGCACGAAGGTCGACTGTCCCGTGGAGGCGTCGAAGCCCGTCAGCTTCCAGGGCCCGTCCACGCCGGCTGCCCAGAGCGGGTTCGTGGCGTAGGTGGCGAGGTCTCCGGCCATCTGCGGGTGCTTGGCGGCACCGTTGTTGTCGGTGTCGAAGGTCCACACCTTGGTGCAGGCGGCAAGGACGGCCTTGCTCGGCAGGCCGGCCGTCGTCGTGACGGCACTGCAGCCGCCCGATCCGGCCTTGGCCGTGAGCGAGGTGACGTCCCAGGCCTCGGCCATCGGGTCGATCTGGGAGAGCTCGTTGTACTGGAACCAGGTCGTGCTGAAGGAGCCGTCGAGGTTGATGACGACGGTGTCGCCCGTTGCCCCGTTCGGTGCCGAGTAGCTCTTGATGTTACCCGGCCACTGGTTGGCGCCCGGAGCCGTGCCGGCCCAGTTGCCCGCCTCGGCCTGCAACATGTTGAGCCAGAAGACGACGCTCTGGGCGTCGATGCTCTGGCCGTCGGCGAACTTCCAGCCCTTCGTGGTGATCGTGATGGTCCGGTCGTTGTTCGACCAGACCGGCTGGTTCGCCAGCGAGAGGGCGTAGTCGACGTCAGGCGACGTCGAGGTCGGGGGACCGAACCAGTAGAGGGGACGGTACATGAGGTACTGGAACTGCGTCAGGTTCGCCACCGAGAAGTACTCCAGGCTGGCGAACGGGAAGATCCAGTCCGGCGTGACCTGGGGGGCCATGGCGAAGTAGGCCGT
>JBKQSP010000050.1:0-5386 GCA_052143575.1 Acidimicrobiales bacterium | reverse complement strand
GGCTTCATCGGACGGCCGCGTGTTTGCATGTGCACCTCCATGGTCACATACGAGAACGCGCCGTCCAACCCCGAAATTCCCGATCAGCCAATATTTCTAGCGAATCGGTGACTCGGGACACTAGGTGAAGTTGCTGCAGTCCGTCTTGTGCGAGCAGTCGGCGAAGTCCCTCGCCACGACGGTGTTGACGTCTCGAACGACGAGGGCGTTGCCGGTGATGATGCCGAGCTCGCGGTTGTAGGTCGTGGAGGCGACGGAGAAGTTGATGCTTCCGAGGTAGATCCGCTGCGTGCGGAGCCCGGCATCGGCGATCGTCACCTTGGCGTGGATGTAGAGATCGGTGTCGCTGTCGGCGTCGTACAGGTGCACCCTGCCGCCGGCACGCACGATCGAGGTCCAGGCGGCGTCGTAGGAGCGGTCTGAGGTCATGGTGACCTCGACCTTCACGCCGCGTTTGGCGGCCGCCACGATGGCGCTGGTGATGGCGGCATTGTCCATCTCCTCGTTCTCGATCGAGAGGGTGCTGTGGGCACCCGCGATGACGGCCAGCATCTGCGCCTGGGAGCCGGGGCTCCAGACGAGGTCGCTGCCGTTCGAGGGCGTGATGGGGCGGTGGGCGTAGTCGGCGTCGAAGACGGCCACGATGGCGGCGACGTCCTTCGGGTAGGTGTCGAAGACGCCGAAGTCACGCGTCGTCGTGTAGTACCCGTACTCGTCGTCGAGGTTCATGGAGGTGATGAACGACTCCTTGTCGTCCACCGTGATCGTCTTCTGGTGGGTGGCGTCGAAGCTCGTGGCGGCCCACACGACGCCGACGTGCTCGGCCTTGAGGGCAGCAAAGGCGGCGGCGTTCTTGGCGTGCTCGCGGTTCGTGTCGAGGATCACCCGCACCTTCACGCCCCGCTTCTCGTCGGCGCCGAGGTCTTTCACCATCGTCGCGTCGACGAGCTCGTACATGGTCATGTCGAGGGACTTCTTGGCGGAGAGCACGAAGCGGTAGATGACCGCCATACCGGCGGCCGACCCGAGCTTCGAGGGTTCCACGACGACGCCGACCAACCCGGCGCCCGCCTGCGGGCGCTGCGTTGTCGACGACGACGACGCCGCCTGGCGAGCCGCCCTCTCGGAGGCACGGGCCGGCGTCGCTGGACGGGCGAGGAGGCCAGCCGCAGCGAGCAGGAGCGCGAACAACAGCCACACGGCCGCTGGTAATTTTTGCCGATGCTCGCCACGACGGAGGACCCTCCCGTCGGGCAGGAAGCGGCCGGTTGGAGGGCGGGGCTCCGGTTGCCCGTGGCGCTCGGGTTTCTCCTTGTCGTCACCGGCCTCGCCTTCGTGCGCGGGACGGGGAGACCGCGCCGGCCCTCGGGCGAGCCGGAGACATGGAAGCTCTGGCTGTGGTGCGGGCTCCTCGTTGCTTCCGTCGTGGCGCTCGCAGCCGCCAGCTCGCATCTCCCGCCCGGCAAAACGCCGCCTTTCAACCACTGAGGTCACCCGGCCGGCGCTCAGGAGCGGGGCTGCAACTCGACGAGCACGGAGCGCACGGCGTGGTCGATGCCCTCGTCGGTGACGGCGCCGAGACGGAGGTAATGGGCCCCCATGCGCTCGGCGAGGGCCTCGCCGAGGCGGAGCGGGGTGGCACCTGACTCGACGTCCACGACGAGGGAGGGTACGCCGGCGCGAGCGACGCGATCGGCCGCCGAGAGGGCGGCCGCCACGGGGTCGAGACCGTCCGGCGCCGCCGTCGCACGACCGTCGGAGATCACCACGAGCACGGGCGAGTAGCCACGCGTGCTCGGGCCGAGGCAGACCTCGAGGGCGCAGACGATCGCCTCCGCCAGCGGCGTGCGCCCGCCCGTCGGGACCGTGGCGAGCCGGGCGCGAGCGACCTCGATGCTGCCGGTGGGCCGCAGCACCACCTGGGCGCCGTTGCCGCTGAAGCTGACGACGGCGACGCGGTCCCGGCGCTGATAGGCGTCGGTGAGGAGCCGGAGGACGGCGCCGCGGGCGGCTGCGGCTCGCTGCTCGGCGCCCATCGAGCCGGAGGCGTCGACGCACAACACGATGAGGTGGGAGAGGCGGCGCTCCGCCACGACCTCCTGCAGGTCGGAGACGTCGACGAGCGCCTCGTCGGCGTCGTCCGAGCCACGGGCGGGGTGCTGCTCACGGCGCCCGGCGGAGGCGAGCACCGTCGGGACGAGCGCCACCCGGCGGGCGTCGGCGCCCGCCGGCCGCGAGGAGATCGGTCGCCCGGATCCGCTCGGGACCCGCTCCGAGGTGGGATGGCGGCCCCGTTGCGCCCTGGCCTCGCCGGAGAACGCCGAGCCTGGGCGCCGGCGACCCATGGAGGTGGGAAGCGGGATGGCACGCACCTCGGCCCCGAGGGGCTCCGGGCGCTCCCGTCCCGGTGGCGAGCCGTGACGGTGGCCGGCGGAGCCATCCTTGGCTGCCGACGGTCGGCTGCCGCCACGGGAGCGGGCGGCACCGACCAGGCCCCCGCCAGCCGACTCCGCCGGCGCAGCCGGCCCCTCGGCCGCGTCGCCGGTGGCGCCGAGGTCGCCCCCGCCGGGGGGGAGAGGTCCTGCAGCCTCGGTGGCCGCCGCCGGCTCCAGGCCGCCACCGGAGGCCTCCCGGAGGGCCGATTCCAAGGCCTCGTCCAGCTCCTCGGACGACACCGCGAGCGAGTCGAAGGGCCCGCGGCGCCGCCGGTGCCCGAGCACGAGCGGGGCGACGGTGCGAAGGTCGTAGACGAGCGTCTCCGAGCGGCCCTGCAGGCCGGCGAAGGCGGCGGCGGCGCGGCAGAGCGAGAGGTCGGCCCGCAAGCCGTCGGCCCCGAGGGCGACCGCCATGCGGGCGGCGACCTCGATGATGGGCGGCGGCACCGTCGCCGACACGCAGACGGCCAGCTGGGCGGCGAGCGTCTCGGTCTCCTCGGCGAAGGAGGCGACGAAACCCACCGGGTCGGCGTCGTAGGCGAACCGCCGGCGCACCGCCTCGGCCCGCTGCAGCGGATCGGTCGAGGAGGCCACCTCCACCGCCAGCCCGAAGCGGTCCAGCAACTGCGGTCGCAATTCGCCCTCCTCCGGGTTCATCGAGCCCACGAGGAAGAATCGCGCCGCGTGCTGCACGCTCAGCCCGTCGCGCTCTACCCGGTTGACGCCGGAGACGGCGACGTCGAGCAGGACGTCCACGAGGTGGTCCGGCAGGAGGTTGACGTCGTCGACGTAGAGCAGCCCGCCGTCGGCAGCCGAGAGCAGGCCGGGGGCGAAGCGCTGCTCGCCCCCGCGCAGCACGGCCGAGAGGTCGAGGGTGCCCACGACGCGGTCCTCCGTCGCCCCGATGGGAAGGTCGACGAATGCAGGCGCCGGCTCGCCCGGCATGAGGGCCGCCAGGGCGCGGGCGAGCGTCGTCTTGGCCGATCCCTTCTCACCGCGCAGGAGCACGCCGCCCAGCCGCCGCTCGACGGCGCCGATGAGGAGGGCGAGCTTGACCTCCTCCATCCCCACGACCGCCACGAACGGAAACCCGGGTTCCGCCTCGATCTCGCTCACCGGTCCTCCTTCCATCCCTCCCTCTCGAGGACGGCCTGCCGCAACGTCTCGAGAGCCGCCTCAGAAGCGTCCCACATCTCGCGCTCGACGGCTTCCAGGAGCCGCTCGGCGATGACGCGCAGCGCCCACGGGTTGGAGCTCACTCCCACCTTCCCGCCCGGAGGGGCCGTGGCATGTTCGGAGTTCGCTCCCCGGTCACAGTTGCGGGACAGCCCCGGCCTCGCACCGGGTTCCCTACGCCGCGAGGCCGAGGTCACCCGGTGCGGGACGAGCCGAGCGAAGGGACCTGTCGCTCGCCGAGGGGCGGCTACCCGGCCGGTGCGCGCTCGACGCAACGGCGGTGTCGGGGCGGGGGCCGTCTCGCTGCGAGGGCCCGGCGCTGTCTACCATTCGGCCGTCCAAAGCCGGCCGAGCAGAAAGTGACCCAATGGACCTTCGGCCCTCGCAGCAGCACGCCAAGGTTCGCGGCGGGCTCCTCGCCGCTTCGACGGCGGCACTCGCCCTCGCCGCTGCCGGCTGCGGAAGCAGCCCGGCGACCGGGCGGGCGGCTGACGCCGCCGCTCCCCTCCTGCAGGAGTCGGCCGCCGCCTATGCCAAGGTCGGCCCCGTTCACATCTCCGGGGAGCTGGCCGAGAAGTCCGGCTCGAGCACCGTCTCGATCGCCGTTGATGCCACGTCGGCGGGAGCTGCCGGCACGGCGGCGGGCACGTTGCAACTCGAGGGCGCCGGCCTCGGCTTCACCGGCTCGACGCATTACATCGTCGCCGGCGGGATCACCTACGTGAATGCCGGCACACCGTTTTGGAAGTCCCTCTTCGGCTCACAGACCCCGGTAGCCGTGCACCTCGAGAACGAGATCCTTCCTGAAGTCCTCAACCGCTGGGTCGCCCTGCCCGCCAGCAGCACGGACGTGATCTACAAGGACACCTTCGGGCTCTCCGAACCGAAGACGTTCGTGGGAAGCAGCTTGACGGGCGTCAAGGGCACCCTCACCAATTCCGGCAACCGCACCCTGAACGGGGTGAGCGGCGTGCAGATCACCTCGAGCACCGGAGCCGAGATCCTCCTGGCCCCGAGCGGCCCGCTGCTGCCCCTCGCCCTGGCCGACGCCGAGCCGTCTTCTGGCGGGTTCCAGTTGCAGCTCGTCGTGACCTATCCGAGGGGCGTCGCGATCTCGGCACCGCCGCATCCCGTGTCGTTGGCGGCGATCGAGGCTGCCCTCTCGCCTTGAGAGACGACCCGGGCGAAGGGCTAAGCGCCAGATCGGAACTGATGCACGAGCCGTTTCGGTGCCTTCCGCAGCCAGGCCTCCGTCAGGAGAGCCTTCACCCGCTCCGAGTCGGCGCCGGCAAGGTTGACGGCCACGCCGGAGAGCCGCTTTCCCCACCAGAGCTCCTCGAACGTCGCCGGATCGTCGGCGACCGAGGCCCGTACCTCGTCTTCGTCGACGAAGACGTGGAGTCGGCCTCCCTCGGGGGGCGCCGTGGCAATGACCCGCTTGTTGACGCGCCAGGACGTCATCTCGAAATGCGGCTCCTCCGTCACCTCCGGGAGGGCGAGGGCGAGCAGGCGCACGGCATCGAGGTCCACGGTGGGCGATGTTACGGGTGCCTCGGAGCTGACGGCAGCGCTCCATCGAGCCAAGCCCCGGCCTCTCGGGCACTAGGGTGTCGGAGCGCCTGGCGGCGTGGCCGAGTGGTTTAGGCAAGGGCCTGCAAAGCCCTGTACCCCAGTTCGATTCTGGGCGCCGCCTCTAGTATTCAGACGGGTTTGGCCGGACTCATGGCGAACACGTGTACGACGAGGGTCTCGATCTGAACCTCACCGACCGCTAG
>JBKQSP010000049.1:0-24700 GCA_052143575.1 Acidimicrobiales bacterium | reverse complement strand
TCAATGGCGGAGGCGAAGGCGGGAGTTGGGGCCGACGGGACGAGGATCGAGGCCACACGGCTCCGCGGAAACGGGTTCGTGGCGGTGCTGTCACGCTCAACCCTCGTTTTTCCGGGCGAAGTAGCTATGACGCCGGGGCGACCCACTCGTGCTGCACGACGACACGCTCTGCAATGACTTTGCTGGCGTGATCGGTGACGTAGGCCTGGTGGAGCGGGTGGGCGACGTAACGACGGGCGGCCGGGAAGTCGGCAAAGTCCATCACCGCCACGAAGTCGAAGTTGTCCTCGAAGTGACCGGCGTCGTCGCCCCAGGTCAAGGCGAGCAGTTCCGGAATGGAGCGCAGCCCGTCGACGGCGTCACGAAGTCCCTGTTTTGCCTCGACCGAGGCTCCCTCGGCCCATCGCATCGAGATCACCTGTCGGAACATCTGCGCACCTCCCGGGCACGGCGAAGTGTAGGACGTGGGCGGCGGCTCAGCTGGCAAAGGCGACCGCCTGCCATCGTCCCGAGGCCCAGCGGCGCAACAGCACGGCCGTGCGCACGATCAGCCAGCACGTGAGGGCGAGCCAGACGCCGACGATGCCGAGCGAATGCACCCGCAAGGTGACGGTGGCGAGCGGCACGAAGCCGCAGAGGGCGACGATCATGGCCGCCCGCAGCGTGCGGTAGTCGGCCGCCCCGAGCAGGAGGCCGTCGAGCACGAAGGCGAGGGCGGCGATC
The DNA here is from genome assembly GCA_052143575.1 of Acidimicrobiales bacterium. Lineage (GTDB taxonomy): Bacteria > Actinomycetota > Acidimicrobiia > Acidimicrobiales > Bog-793 > JAKACA01. Next base: position 23,977 of record JBKQSP010000049.1, on the reverse strand, counting down.
GGCTGCTGTGCCCCGCACAGCAGCAAGGCCAGGGTCGCCTCGTGGCGCACGCCGGCGTCGGCGGAGAAGACGGCCGGCAGGACACCGGCGAGACCGATCGTGAGGAGGCCGAGAGCCGTCCCGACGGCGAGGCCGAGCCAGAGCGTCCGCCGCCCGACGGCGACGGCTTGGGCGCGGTCGAGCGCCCCGACGGCCTCGCCGACGAAGATCTGGGCGGGCACGGCGAGGGCATCGAGTGCGAGGGCGAGCAGCAGCCAGATCTGAAGGGCGATCTGATGGCCGGCGAGGATGGCGCCGCCGAGCCGGGCAGCCACGGCCGTCGAGGACAGCAGCGCCAGGCCGAGGGCGACCGTGCGGATCGTGAGGGGCACGCCGTCGCGGGCCATGCGTGCGAGATCGCCGGCTCGCGGACGCGAGGGGCGCAGCGGGGCGGTCAGGCTGGAGGCGGCGAAGAGGGCGGCGGCGGCGATCTGAGCCGCCACCGTGCCCCACGCCGATCCGGCGATCCCGAGGTGGACGACGTAGACGAGGACGACTTCGAGGGCGACGTTGATGGCGTTGGCGACGAGGGCGATCTCGAAGGGCCGCCGCGTGTTGCCGAGGCCGTTCAGATGGCCCGTGCCGGCGAACGACGCCACGAGCGGCACCATCCCGATGGCGGAGATGCGAAGGTAGAGGACGGCATCACGGGCGACGACGCCGCGGGCGCCGAGCACGTCGGTGATCGGCACCGCCAAGCCCACCACGAAGAGGGCGGCTGCAACCCCGAGGGCGATCGAGAGCACGTAGGCGGCGCCGACGTCGCGTCGTGCCGCCTCGGTGTCGCCGGCACCGCGGCGTTGCGCCACGACGGTGACCGTCGCCATCTCGATGAAGGCCGCCGTCCACCAGACGACGGTGAGGGCGCCTCCCGCAACGGCAAGGGCGCCGAGGGGGGCCCTGCCGAGATGACCGACGATGGCGGAGTCGGTGAGGTTGTAGAGCGGCTCGACGAGGAGGGCGCCGAGTGCGGGCAGCGCCAGGGTGAGGATGCGTCGGTCGAGCGGCCCGAGGTGTGGCCGCCAGCGCCGCAAACCGCTCAGCACGCCGCAGCAAAGGCGTCGGCGGCAGGCACCGTCGGAGTTTAGGAGTCACCGCCTTGCCGCAGCACCGCCACGTGCGGCCGCTACGCCAATAGCATTCGGCGCGGTGACCGAGACCCCGCCCCTCGAACGGCGCTTGCGCGCTCGCGGGCCCGAGGTCGTCATCGAAGCCGTCGAGCCAGTCGTCGACGGGGGGCGCTTCGCCACCAAGGCCGTCGTCGGGGACGTCTTCGTCGTCACGGCCGACGTCTTCAGTCACGGGCACGGCGTCGTGCGAGCCATCGTCCGCCACCGCCGCCCCGGCTCGAGGCGCTGGTCGTCATCGCCGATGAAGCATCTCGGCAACGACGCCTTCAGGGGTGAATTCGTGCCCCTCACCGTCGGCCCCCTCGAGATCGAGGTGGCCGCCGAGCCCGACGAGCTGGCGGACTGGGCGCACGACGCCTTGCGGCGGCTGCAGGCCGGGCGACCCGATCGCTTCGACGCCGAGCTGGGCGGCCGGCTCGTGGCCGTCGCCGCCGACGACCTCGAGGGCTCCGCTGGCCCGAACGCCCTCGAGGGGAGCCGGGCCGTGCGCGACGTGGGCAGCCGTATCGCCGCCGAGCTCGACCTGCGGGCGCTCGCCAGCCTGCAGGAACTGAGCGACGTCCTCGCGGGTCGGAAGCTGCACGACGAGAGCGCCGCCACGACGTACCGCTTCCGGGCGATGGTGGGAACCGAGCGGGCGGTCTTCTCGAGCTGGTACGAGATGTTCCCCCGCTCGGCGAGTCCCGACCCACGGCGGCCCGGACGGCTCTCCGACGTCATCGATCACCTCGCCTACGTCGCCGAGCTCGGCTTCGACGTCCTCTACCTGCCGCCCATCCATCCCATCGGGACGACCGCCCGCAAGGGGAGGGGAAACACGAGCCCGGCCGGGCCGCTCGACGTCGGCAGTCCCTGGGCGATCGGTGGAGCCGCCGGGGGCCACGATGCCATCGCGCCCGAGCTCGGGACGCTCGCCGACTTCGGGCGGCTCGTACACGAAGCGGGGCGGCGCGGGATCGACGTCGCCCTCGACCTCGCCTTCCAGTGCTCGCCGGACCATCCCTGGGTGACCGAGCACCCGGAGTGGTTCCGCCACCGCCCCGACGGAACCATCGCCTGCGCCGAGAACCCGCCGAAGCGCTACGAGGACATCTACCCGCTCGACTTCCAGACGTCGGATCGTGACGGCCTCTGGCGGGCGCTGCACGCCGTCACCAAGATCTGGGCGGAGCGGGGTGTCAGCGTCTTTCGCGTGGACAACCCGCACACGAAGCCCTTCGCCTTCTGGGAGTGGCTCATCGCCGAGATCAAGCGGGAGCACCCCCGTACGGTCTTTCTCTCGGAGGCCTTCACGCGACCGAAGGTGATGCACCGCCTCGCCAAGCTCGGCTTCGACCAGTCCTACACGTACTTCACGTGGCGCTACGAGAAGTGGGAGCTGACCGAGTACTTCCACGAGCTGGCGCACGGACCGGGGCGGGCGTACTTCCGGCCGAACGTCTGGCCCAACACACCCGACATCCTCGCCCGCAGCCTGCAACACGGCGGCCGCGCCTCGTTCATCGCCCGTCTCGTGCTCGCCGCCGGCCTCTCGGCCAGCTACGGCATCTACGGTCCCGTCTTCGAGCTGCTCTGGGACGAGCCCGCAGGCCCCGACAGCGAGGAGTACCTCCACTCCGAGAAGTACGAGGTCCACCACCACGACCTCGACGACCCCCGCAGCCTGCGCCTGCTCATCGCCCGCCTCAACGCCGCCCGGCACGCCCACACCGCCCTGCAGCGAAACGCCGGGCTGCGCTTCCTGCCCGTGGACAACGATCGCATCATCGCCTGGACCAAGCAGGATGCCGGTGGGACCGACATCGTGATCGGCGTCGTCAACCTCGACCCGGACTGGGTGCAGTCGGGTTTCGTCGAGCTCGATGCCGCCGCCCTCGGCCTCGACGACGGCGACCCCCTCGTCGTGCACGACGTCCTCACGGACGACACCTACCTCTGGCAGGCGGGCCGCAACTTCGTGCGCCTCGACCCGGCCGGCGTTCCCGCCCATCTCCTCGTACTGGAGCCATCGTGAGCCCATACTCGAGCAGCCAGCTCGCCAACCCCACCGACGGGACCGACTGGTACAAGGACGCCGTCATCTACGAGCTGCACGTGCGCGCCTTCTCCGACTCCGACGGCGACGGCCGGGGGGACTTCCGTGGCCTCGCCCAGCGCCTCGACTACCTCCACCAGCTCGGCATCACGGCCGTCTGGCTGTTGCCGTTCTATCCGTCGCCCCTGCGGGACGACGGCTACGACATCGCCGACTACACGAGCATCCACCCGGACTACGGCACGCTGGCCGACTTCCGCCGCTTCGTCGAGGAGGCCCACCGCCGCGACATCAAGGTCATCACCGAGCTCGTCATCAACCACACCTCCGACCAGCACCCGTGGTTCCAGCGGGCGCGGCGGGCCGCAGAGGGCAGCAGCTACCGCGACTACTACGTGTGGAGCGACACGACGGAGCTCTACAAGGACGCCCGCATCATCTTCCGGGACTTCGAGGCCTCCAACTGGAGCTGGGATGCCGAGGCAGGCGCCTACTACTGGCACCGCTTCTACTCGCACCAGCCCGACCTCAACTTCAACAACCCGGCCGTCCACAAGGCGGTGTTGAAGGCGCTCGACTTCTGGCTCCGCCTCGGCGTGGACGGCCTGCGGCTCGATGCCGTCCCCTATCTCTACGAGCGCGACGGCACCGACTGCGAGAACCTCCCGGAGACGCACGCCTTTTTGAAGATGCTGCGCCGCCATATGGACGAGAACTACCCGGGTCGGATGCTGCTCGCCGAGGCCAACCAGTGGCCCGACGACGCCTCCGCCTACTTCGGCAAGGGCGACGAGTGCCACATGGCCTTCCACTTCCCCGTCATGCCGCGGCTCTTCATGGGGCTGCGGATGGAGGACCGCTTCCCGATCATCGACATCATGCAGCAGACGCCTGACATCCCCGCCAACTGCCAGTGGGCGGTCTTCCTGCGCAACCACGACGAGCTCACCCTCGAGATGGTGACCGACGAGGAGCGCGACTACATGTACCGGTCGTACGCCAGCGACCCGGTCATGCGCGTCAACCTCGGCATCCGCCGCCGGCTGGCGCCGTTGCTGCAGTTCCACCGCCAGAAGATCGAGCTCATGCACGGGCTCTTGATGTCGTTGCCGGGTACGCCCGTCCTCTACTACGGGGACGAGATCGGCATGGGCGACAACGTCTACCTCGGCGACCGCAACAGCGTGCGCACGCCCATGCAGTGGAACGCCGACCGCAACGCCGGCTTTTCGACCGCCAACCCGCAACGGCTCTTCCTGCCCGTCAACACCGATCCGCAGTGCCACTACGAGTCCGTCAACGTGGAGGCGCAGTCCGACAACCCGGACTCGCTGCTGCGCTGGATCCGCCGGCTCATCGCCCTGCGCAAGCGTCATCCCGTCCTCGGCCGCGGCCGCATGGAGTTCGTGCAATCCGAGAACCCCCGCGTGCTGTCGTTCATCCGCGGCGACGACCACGAAGAGGTGCTTGTCGTGGCGAACCTCTCCCGATTCGCCCAATTCGTCGAGCTCGACCTCGGCGCCCACCGCGGCGTGACGCCTCGCGAGCTGTTCGGCCAGACGACGTTCCCGATGATCGGCGAGCTCCCCTACCTCGTCACACTCGGGCCGCACTCGTTCTACTGGCTCTCTCTCGGCGACCCCACGGCGGACACCCACACCGGCACGATGGCGCTGCCCGCCTTGCAGACGGCCGGCCCCTGGTGGCGCCTCGCCGAGACCGGGGAGCGGCGCAAGATCGAGGCGATGCTGCCGGCCGTGCTGCGCACGCGCCGCTGGTTCGGCGGCAAGGGCCGCCGCATCGCCCAGGCGACCATCGTCGACCACGTCTCGGTGCCCCTGCAGTCGGCCTCCGCCGACCGGGCGCAGCTGCTCGTCGTGAACGTCGAATACCTCGATACGGAGCCGGAGCGCTACCTGCTGCCCGTCACCTTCGTGCAGGGTGACGCCGCCCAGGCCATGGTGCGCGACCACCCCGAAGGGGTCTTCACGATGCTCGGCGCCCCGGGGAGCCCGCCCGGCCTCCTCATCGACGCCCACTACGAGCCCGCTTTCGGCAAGGCCCTCATCGGACTGCTGCGCGCTCGCCGCCGGCGCGAAGAGACGGGCGCCCACCTCGTCGCTTCGACCGTGCCGGAGACCTCGGCGCTGCTGGCGCGCGTCCCGACCGGGACCCGCTCGTCGGCTCGCATCGTCACCGCAGAGCAGTCCAATTCGTCGATGGTCATCGGGGATGCGGAGGACCATCGATGCATCGTCAAGTCGCTCCGCCGCCTCGAGGCGGGCATCCATCCCGAGATCGAGCTGGGCCGCCTCCTCGCCGCCGCCGGGCCGAGCGGCGGCTCCGCCCGCCTCCTCGGATCGGTCAACCTCGTCGGCTCTGACGGACGCTCGTCGCTCGTCGCGGCTATGCACGAGTACGTCCCGCACGAGTCCGACGCCTGGTCGAGCACGCTGCGCGCCGCCAGCTCCTTCCTCGAGACCTGCGTGCCGCCCATCACGGGCACCTCCGAGCAGCCGCTGCCTGCACCGCGGCACGGTGGATGGCTCGAAGGTGTCGCCGGGCCGATCCCCGAGAGCGTCGAAGCCCTCATGTCGGACCAGTTGGCGGCCGCCCACCTCCTCGGCCGCCGCACGGGCGAGCTGCACGTCGCCCTCACCGGCCGTTCCGCCGGCGGCGATGTCGTGGGTGACTTCACGCCCGAACCGGTCTCGCCGATGTCGCAGCGCTCGCTCTACCAGTCGATGCGGACGTCGGCGCGGCGCACGCTCGTGTTCGCCCGGCAGCGCATCAAGGCGATGTCGCCCCGGGATCAGCTCCTCGCCAAAGAGATCCTGGATGCCGAGGACGAGATGCTGCACGCCTTCCTCGACGTCCTGCTCGTGCGCCATGCCAAGCGGATCCGCGTGCACGGCGACCTTCACTTGGGGCAGGTCTTGTTCACCGGGCGTGACTACGTCTTCGTGGACTTCGAGGGCGAGCCGGAACGCAGCCTCGGCGAGCGCAGGTTGAAGCGATCGCCCATGCGGGACATCGCCGGCATGCTGCGCTCGTATCAGTACGCCGCCTACTGCGCCGTCGACGATCTCGTGTCTCGCGGCGTCCTCGAGCCTGAGTCGAGCGTCGAGCTCGAGCACTACGAGCGCGCCGCCACCCGGTGGGCGTACTGGACCTCGATCGCCTACCTCGGCGGCTACCTGCCGGAGGCACGCCAGGCCGGCCTGCTGCCCGGTGACGTCGAGCTCGCCATCGACCTGCGCTCCCACCTGCTCGAGAAGGCGCTCTACGAGCTGCGCTACGAGCTCGGCAACCGGCCTGACTGGGCGCACGTGCCCATGCTCGGTCTCCGCTGGCTGCTGGCGCTCGATCGCGAGTCACGCCCGTCATGACGCCATGAGGCCGCCGGCGCCCGGGGCCCCGCTCAGGCGCCTGGCGGCCAGCCGGGGCGTCGCCGCCTCCTACGACGACGCCTTCGGGCAGCGGCGCTCTGTCTCGGAGGAGACGCTCGTCGCCGTGCTGGCGGCGCTCGGCGAGCCGATCGAGCGTGCCTCGGACGCCGCCAGTTGCCTCGCCGGCGCCGAAGTTGCCGAGGCGCTGCCGCCGGTGATCGTCGCCTGGGAGGGTCGCGTGCCGAGGAAGCTCGGCGAGCAGGTCGCCACGCTCGCCGCCGGGCGGTCGCAGGAGATCGCCCTCGAGTTGGAGGACGGCTCCGAGGCGGGCGACCTCGTCCCATCTTCGGGTAGCGGCCGGCGCCCTCGCCTTCCCTTCGGGCTGCACAGGCTTCGCCTCGGCGACGATGCCGCCCTCGTCGTCTCGGCGCCGCAGCGGTGCCGCCCGCTCGAGCCGCACTCCTGGGGCGTGTTCGCACCCGCCTACGCCCTCTGGGACGAGCGGGACACCTTGAGCGGCGACCTCAGCCACCTCGCCCGGCTCGCCTCCTTCGCCGGTGCCCTCGGTGCCGCCTACGTGGCGACGCTTCCGCTCCTTGCCGACTACGCCACGGCCGATGCGCCCGAGGCCACGACGAGCCCCTACTCACCGCTCTCGCGCATGTGGTGGAACGAGGGCTATCTCGACCTCGCGGGGGCCTTGGGCCTCGATCCGGCCGAGCTCGGCGCCGGAGGCGAAACGGGCAGGACGGGAACCGCCGGCTTCGCCGACGTCGCCGCCGCTGCCACAGCGGTGCGAGCCGGCCTCGCCGCCGTCCTGCAACAGGGCGGCCCCGCTGCCGGCCGGTTGCGGTCGGGAGTCGAGCGCTTCCGAAGCGAGCGCCCCGACGTCACCCGGTATGCGACGTTTCGTGCCGCCGCCCGCGCCGCCGGGATCGATCGGGCCGCCTGGCCGCCGAGGTGGCGCCGTGGCGACATTCGCGTCGGGCGTGACGTGGCGGCCGCCGAAGTGGAGCTGCACGAGTGCGCCCAGTGGCTCACCGATGGGCAGGTGGCCGGCCTGGCGGCGGCATCGGAGGCGGCCGGATGCGCCCTCATGCTCGACCTCCCCGTCGGGTGCCGAGGCGACGGCTACGACACCTGGGCGTTCCCCTCTTCCTTCGCCGGCGGCGCGCCCGAGAGCCACCCCGGTGAGGGCACGACCGTGGGGGCGCCCCCGGACCGCTTCTTCAGCGGCGGGCAGGACTGGGGCTTCCGCCCGCTCGATCCCGCCGGCGAGCGGCGGGCCGGTTACCCCGTCGTGCGCGGATCTCTCCGCCACCTCTTGCGGCATGCAAAGGCGCTTCGCATCGACCACGTCCTCGGCATGCAGCGGTTGTGGTGGATCCCACCGGGCGCAGCCCCGTCGGAGGGCACCTATGTGAGCTATCCGGCCGACGAGCTGCTCGCCCTCGCCTGCCTGGAGGCCTGGCGCCACGGTGCCAGCCTCGTCGGCGAGGACCTCGGAACCGTCGATCCCGCCGTGCGCCGGCTCATGGGCGAGCACGGCGTCGCCGGCATGCGCGTCGCCGTCTTCGAGCTCGAGGGCGCCGGCGGCGCCCCGCTGCAGCCGACGGCCGGCTCGTGCGCCCTCGTCGACACGCACGACACGGCCACCTTTGCCGGCTGGCTCGACGGCGACGACATCACCGCGCGCATCGAGCTCGGCCTGCTCGACGGCGCCGCCGCCCGCACGGCGCGCAGGCGGCGCTGGCGGGCGCGCCGGGCGCTCGTGCACCGCCTCGGGGGCCGTGACGATCCGAGAGCGCTCCATGCCGCCCTGCTGGAGGAGCTCGGGTCTTCGGCGGCCGCTGTCGTGATCGCCTCCCTCGAGGATCTCTGGGCCGAGCACGACCCGCAGAACATCCCGGGGACCGTCGGCGAGCACCGGAACTTTGCCCGCCGCATGGCCGAGTCCCTCGGTGCCATGGAAGGCGACGGCGACGTCGTCGAGCCGCTCCGGCGCCTCGACGGGGCGCGGCGCCAGGCGGGCGGGGCATGCGAGGGCGCCGAAGCGGGCAAGCTGAGTACGTGACCCAGCCAACACGTCCCGCCGGCGCCGCCCAGCCCGGTGGCCCCGGGATCGACCCCGACGCCCTTTATCTGTTCAACGAGGGGCGCCAGTTCCAGCTCTACGACCACCTTGGGGCGCACCTCCTCGCCGGCGGCACGGGGGCGCGCTTCGCCGTCTGGGCACCCAATGCGGCGGCCGTCTCGGTCGTGCACGACGGCAACGGTTGGACGGCCGATGCCGATCGCCTGCGCCCACAGGGCGACTCCGGCGTCTGGGCGGGCGAGATCGCCGGCATGCCCGTCGGCACGCGGTACAAGTACCACATCGTCTCCCGCCTCGGCTCGGCCCGCCAGAAGAGCGATCCCCTCGCCTTCGGGACCGAGCAGCCACCCTTGAGCGCCTCCGTGCTCACCGATCTCGGTTACGAGTGGGGGGACGAGAGCTGGATGAGCCGGCGCGCGAGCGGCGACGTGAGCGCCGGGCCGGTCTCGATCTACGAGGTGCATCTCGGGTCCTGGCGCCGTCACCCCGACGGCCGCTTCCTCAGCTATGGCGAGCTGGCCGAACCCCTCGCCGAGCACGCCCGCCGCCACGGCTTCAGTCATGTCGAGCTCCTCCCGGTCATGGAGCACCCGTACTTCGGCTCCTGGGGGTACCAGACGACCGGGTACTTCGCCCCGAGCGCTCGTTTCGGTCACCCGACGGAGTTCATGGCCTTCGTCGATCACCTCCATCAGCGCGGCATCGGCGTCATTCTGGACTGGGTTCCCTCCCACTTCGCCACCGACGCCTTCTCCCTCGGCGAATTCGACGGCACCCACCTCTACGAGCACGAGGATCCGCGCCAGCGCATCCACCCGGACTGGGGCAGCTACGAGTTCAACTACTCGCGCCACGAGGTGCGCTCCTTCCTCACCTCGAGCGCCTGGTTCTGGCTCGACCGCTATCACGCCGACGGGCTGCGGGTGGACGCCGTCGCCTCCATGCTCTACCTCGACTACTCGCGAACAGACGGCCAGTGGTCCCCCAACCGCCACGGCGGGCGGGAGAACCTCGAGGCGGTCTCCTTCCTCCGCCAGTGCAACGAGTCGGTGCAGGGGCGCTTCCCTGGCGTCGTCACGATCGCCGAGGAATCGACGTCCTGGCCCGGGGTGTCACGGCCGGTGGGCGAAGGCGGCCTGGGCTTCTCCATGAAGTGGGACATGGGCTGGATGCACGACACCTTGCAGCACCTCGAGCGGGAGCCGATCCACCGCCAGTACCACTACGACGAGCTGACTTTCCGGGGGCTCTACGCCTTCACCGAGCGCTTCGTGTTGCCGCTCTCCCACGACGAGGTCGTGCACGGCAAGGGCTCGCTGGCGACGAAGATGCCGGGAGACGACTGGCAACGGCGGGCGACGTTGCGCCTCCTCTTTGCCCTGCAGTGGTTCCAGCCCGGCAAGAAGCTCCTCTTCATGGGGTGCGAATTCGCTACCTGGCGGGAGTGGAGCCACGAGGATCAGCTCGAGTGGGGGCTCCTCGGGTACCCCGAGCACGCCGGCATCGCCCATCTCGTGGCCGATTTGAACGGCCTCTACCGGGAGCGGGCCGCCCTGCAGGCGGACTTCGATCCCGCCGCCTTCGCCTGGATCATCGCCGACGACGTCACGAACGACGTCATCGCCTGGCGTCGCTCCGTCCCGGGCCGCAGCGGCCAGCCGGCAGGAGATGCCGTCGCCGTCTTCAACCTCACGCCCGTCGTGCGGGAGGGCTACCGCATCGGCGTCCCGGCCGCCGGCGAGTGGCTGGAACTGTGCAACACCGACGCCACCGACTACGGCGGGAGCGGTGCCGGCAACCTCGGGCGCATCGAGACCGAGCCCGTCCCCTCGCACGGCTATTCCGCCAGCCTCTCGTTGCGCCTGCCGCCGCTCGGGGCGCTCCTGCTCGGACAGTCCGCCCCCTGACGTGGCGGGCGCCGGCGGCGGGACTCAGCGGTCGTCGTCGAGGAGGTGGCGGTGCCCGAGGAGCACGACGGAACGCCCTTCGACGGCCAAGCGGTCGCCGGCCTTGAGGGAGAAGCTCGCCCCCGCCTCGTCGAAGAACGGGTCGGTCTCGCGGGCGGTGTCGATGACGGGCATCCAGGACTGGGTGAAGCGCCCGTCGGGCACGACGAACTCCAGCTGCTCCCAGAAGGCGTTGAGGATGAGGAAGAAGCTCCCGTCCGTCGCCTGCTCGCTCCGCTGCCCGCCCGAGTCGGGCGAGTCACCGTTCAGGAACACCCCGACGCAGCGGGCAAAGCTCACGCTCCAGTCTGCCTCTGACATCTCCTCACCCGTCGGGGCGAACCAGGCGATGTCGCTCGTGCCTTCTCCGTGCAAGGGCTTGCCCTGGAACCAACGCCGGCGGCGGAAGACGGGATGACGGTGGCGGAGCCCGCCGACACGGCGCACGAAGGCGAGCAGGTCGCGGTCGGCGTGCTCCCAGTCGAGCCAGGAGATGTCGTTGTCCTGACAGTAGGCATTGTTGTTGCCGAACTGGGTGTGTCCGATCTCGTCGCCGGCGAGCAGCATGGGAACGCCTTGTGACAGCAGCAGCGTCACGAGGAAGTTGCGCTGCTGGCGCCGACGCACCCGGTTGATGTCCGGGTCGTCCGTCGGGCCCTCCACGCCGCAGTTCCAGGAGCGGTTGTCTTCCGTGCCGTCGCGGTTGCCCTCCAGGTTGGCCTCGTTGTGCTTGGACTCGTAGCTGACGAGATCCCGCAGCGTGAAGCCGTCATGGCAGGTGACGAAATTGATGCTCGCCCACGGCTTGCGCCCGGTGTGCTCGTAGAGGTCCGAGCTTCCCGTCAAGCGTGACGCCAGCTCCGGTAGCTTCTGCTCGCGTCCCCGCCAGTAGTCGCGCACGCAGTCGCGGTAGGTGCCGTTCCACTCCGACCACAGCGGTGGGAAGTTGCCCACCTGGTAGCCGCCCTCTCCGACGTCCCAGGGTTCGGCGATGAGCTTCACCTGGCTGATGACGGGGTCCTGCTGGATGATGTCGAAGAAGGCGGACAGCCGGTCCACCTCGTGCAGGGTGCGGGCCAGGGTGGCGGCGAGATCGAAACGGAAGCCGTCGACGTGCATGTCGATCACCCAGTAGCGCAAGCTGTCCATGAGGAGCTGCAGGACGTGCGGGTGACGCACGTTGAGGGTGTTGCCGGTGCCGGTGTAATCGACGTAGTAACGGGGATCGTTGCTGTCGAGCCGGTAGTAAGCCGGGTTGTCGATGCCCTTGAACGACAGCGTCGGGCCCGTCTGGTTGCCCTCTGCCGTGTGGTTGTAGACGACGTCGAGGAGGACTTCGATGCCAGCCGAGTGCATCGTCTTCACGAGCTGCTTGAACTCCTGCACCTGCTGGCCGAGCTCCCCGGTCGCCGAGTACTCGTTGTGCGGGGCCAGGTAGCAGATGGAGTTGTACCCCCAGTAGTTGCGCAGGCCCTGCTCGACGAGGTGGGCATCGTGGATGAACTGATGCACCGGTTGCAGCTCGACGGCCGTGACGCCGAGCGAGAGGAGGTGGTCGATGACCGCGTCGGTGGCGAGGCCTGCGTAGGTGCCCCGGATCTGAGCGGGCACGTCCGGATGCTTGACCGTGAAGCCCTTCACGTGCATCTCGTAGACGACCGTCTTGTACCAGGGCGTCTGCGGATGGCGGTCGTTGCCCCAGTCGAAGTACGGGCTGATCACGACGTTCTTCGGCATGGAGGCGGCGCTGTCGGCACGGCTGACGCGTGCCTCGTCGGCATGCTGGTGGCCGAAGAGGGAGCGGTTCCACTTCACCTCGCCCTCGACGGCCTTGCCGTAGGGATCGAGCAGGAGCTTGCCCGAATTGCAGCGCAGGCCGTATGCCGGGCGCCAGGGCCCGTGCACGCGAAAGCCGTAGCGCTGGCCGGGCCCGATGCCGGCCATGTAGCCGTGACGGACGTGCGCCGTCTCCTCCGGCAGGAGGTATCGCGTCTCCCGCCCCCACTCGTCGAACAGGCACACCTCGACCTGCTCGGCAACCCCGGAGAAGAGGGAGAAGTTCGTCCCGATGCCGTCGTAGGTGGCGCCGAGCGGATAGGGGCCCCCGGTGGAGATCTCCACCCGGGGACGCTGCATCGGGTCAGACTACTGCGGGGCTCCTGGCCGTAACGGCCGAGGCCGTCAGTAGCCTCCGACCGAGTGAGCACCCCGGGGCGCCAGTACCGCGTGAGCGACGTCCTTCGTCACCGGGACTTCGCCCTCTTGTGGTCCGGCCAGGCCGTCTCCCTCGTCGGTGACGGCATCTTCGTCGTGGCGCTCGCCCTCGAGGCACTCCACCTCAGCCACAGCCCTGCCTTGCTGTCGGTCGTGGTGGCCGCCCGCATGGTCCCGATGCTCCTGTTGCTGCTGCTCGGCGGCGCGATCTCGGACCGTCTCCCCCGCCGTCTCACGATGCTCACCTCCGACGCCGTCCGCGGCCTCGCCGTCGGCGCCGTGGCGATCCTCGTGCACGCCCGGGCGCTCCATCCCGGCGAGCTCGTCGCCATGGCGATCGTCTTCGGGTCGGCTGACGCCTTCTTCTTCCCGGCCTCCACGGCCATCGTGCCCGAGGTCGTGCCGTCGAGCCTCCTCACGCAGGCAAATGCGCTCTCGTTCTCCATGGCGGTGACGGCCCAGAGCCTCATCGGGCCCGCCCTCGGCGGCCTCCTCGTCGGCGTCATCGGCGTGGCGGGGTGCTTCACGGCCGACGCAGCCTCCTTTGCCCTGAGCGCCCTCTCGCTCGCCCTCATGCGGGTGCGGGGCCGGGAGGTGGTGCCCGCCGGCGACGCCACCACCGACGGGGCCGCCACCGACGGGGCCGCCACCGACGGGGCCAACGCCACGGGCGGCGACGCCGCCACCGTCCCGAGCGGCTCCGTGCTGAGGGAGGTGAAGGCGGGGCTCTCCTTCACGTTCCGGCGACCGCAGCGCTGGCTCTGGGTGACGATCCTCGCCGCCAGCGTGGGCAACGCCGCCGCCTTCACCCCGCAGGCCGTCTTGACGCCGCTCCTGATCGAGCGGGTGCTGCACGGGAGCGGGTTCGAGCTGGGCCTCGTCTTCGCGGCCGGCGGCGTCGGCGGGGCGGTCGGGGCCGTCGTGGCCGGGCGCCTCGGCACGCCCCGGTTCACGGTGACCTGGATGTGGGCGGCCTGGTCGCTGGCTGCCGCTCTCGCCGCCCTCTACGGGATCGCTCCGCGGGTCTGGGTCGTGGGCGCCCTCGCCACGGGCGTGTCCTTCCTGCTCTTCTACGGCACGACGCAGTGGACGACGCTCATGCAGACGCTCGTGCCCCGCCACCTCCTCGGGCGCGTCTCCTCGGTGGACTGGCTGTTCTCGCTGGCGCTCAGCCCCATCGGAGCCCTCCTGGCGGGCGTGCTCGCCGGGGCGATCGGCACCCGCACGACGTTGCTGCTCGGTGGTGGCCTCGCCACGGCGGTGGGTGCGTGCCTGTTCGTGCCGGGCGTACGCGACCCGGAGCGAGCGGCCGCCGGGACGGTCGCGCACGACGTCGCCGAGGCGCCATAGGGTGTCGAGGTGACCGTCTCTCCCCCTGTCTCGCTCGGCGCCGGCTTGAGCGATGCCGAACTGCTCGGCGCTTCCCTCGAGGAGCTCATGGCCGAGGCACGCCGCATCCGGGACGGTCGCTACGGAACCCGGGTGACGTTCTCGCCCAAGGTCTTCATCCCCCTCACGATGCTCTGCCGCGACCGCTGCGGTTACTGCACGTTCGCCAAGCCGCCCGCTCGAGTGAGCGGGGCCTACCTCGGGCCCGAGGAGGTGCTCGCCCTCGCCCGCCAGGCGGCAGCTGTCGGATGCCACGAGGCGCTCTTCACCCTCGGGGAGCGGCCGGAGGAGCGCTATCCGGCGGCGGAGAGCTGGCTGCGGGCTGCCGGCTTCGCCTCCACCGTGGAGTACCTCGCCGAGGCCGCCCGCCTCGTGCGAGACGAGACGGGTCTCTTGCCACATGCCAATGCGGGCGCTCTCAGCGAGCCCGAGCTCGCCAGGCTGCGCCCGGTGACGGCCAGTCAGGGCATGATGCTCGAGTCCCTCGACGGCAGCCTCCCCTGCCACCGCGGCTCGCCGGACAAGACGCCGGAGCGACGCCTCGCCACGCTGGAGGCGGCCGGACGTCTCCGCATCCCGTTCACGACCGGCATCCTCGTCGGCATCGGCGAGTCCCGCCTCGCCCGCCTGACGGCGCTGCGTGCCATCGCCGAGTCGCACGGGCGTCACGGGCACGTGCACGAGGTCATCGTGCAGAACTTCCTGCCGAAGGCGGGCACGTCCATGCACTCCAGCCCGCCCTGCCCGCCGGAGGAGCACCTCTGGGCGCTCGCCGTCGCCCGCCTCCTCCTCCCGCCCGAGATCCACCTGCAGGCGCCCCCCAACCTCACGGAGGCCTTCGGCGTCCTCCTGGCGGCGGGCATCGACGACTGGGGCGGCGTCTCGCCCGTGACGGCCGACCACGTCAACCCCGAGCGCGCCTGGCCGGCGCTCGACCGCCTGCGCGCCGTCACCGAGGAGTGCGGCCACGTGCTCGCCCCCCGGCTGGCCGTGCACCCCGACTGGGCGTTGCAGCCGGCTCGCTGGCTCGACGAGGCGATGCGCTTCCCGGTGCTCGACCGCTCCGACGCCGAGGGCCTCGCCCGCGACGCCCGCTGGTGCTCGGGGGGGGACGAGCCGCCGCCGCCGCTCGTCGGCATCGAGGCGCCGGCGCCGGCGCCGACCTCCCGGCGCTCCTTCCCGCTGCGGCGCGGTCGGGTGCCCGCCGTGCTGGCGGGCGTCATCGCCGGGGAGGAGGTGGGCGAGAACGAGATCGTGGCGCTCTTTGCCGCCCGCGGGCCGGAGGTGAACGCCGTCGCCGAGGTGGCAGACGACCTGCGGCGCCAGTCGGTCGGTGACGTCGTCACCTACGTCGCCAACCGCAACATCAACTACACGAACGTCTGCACGTTCAAGTGCCGCTTCTGCGCCTTCTCGAAGGGTCCCCTCTCGCTCAACTTGCGAGGGTCTCCCTACCTGCTCGAGCTGAGCGACATCACCGAGCGGGTGGCCGAGGCTGAGGCGCTCGGCGCCACCGAGGTCTGCCTGCAGGGCGGTATCCACCCGAGCTTCGACGGCGAGTACTACCTCGAGGTCCTGCGGGCGGTGAGGGCGGCATCGGAGCACATCCACATCCACGCCTTCACGGCCCTCGAGGTGCACGAGGGTGCCCGCCGCCTCGGAGAGGACCTCGAAACGTACCTCCGCCGTCTGAAGGACGCCGGTCTCAAGACCCTGCCGGGAACCGCCGCCGAGATCCTCGACGACGAGATCCGCGCCATCTTGTGCCCGGACAAGATCGACACGGACCGTTGGCTCGAAGTCCACCGCACGGCCCACGGGGTCGGGCTGCGCTCCAACGTCACGATCATGTTCGGCGCCGTCGAGTCCCCCGTCTCCTGGGCCCGTCACATGGTGCGCACGCGGGCCGTGCAGCGCGAGACGGGCGGCTTCACCGAGTTCGTCCCACTGCCCTTCGTGCACATGGCGGCCCCCCTCTACCTGCAGCACCGCTCCCGCCGCGGCCCGACGTTCCGCGAGGCCCTCCTCATGCACGCCGTCGGTCGCATCGCCTACCGCGGGGCAATCGACAACATCCAGGCGAGCTGGGTGAAGATGGGCGCCGCCGGCGCCCGGCAGCTGCTGCAGTCGGGCTGCAACGATCTCGGCGGCACGCTCATGGACGAGAACATCTCGCGGGCGGCAGGGGCTTCACACGGGCAGCGGATGGACCGGGAGGGTTTCTTGCAGATCGTCGAGCCACTCGGCCGGCCGCTCCAGCAACGCACGACGCTGTACGGCCGCGTGGAGGCCGTGGCCGTCTGATGGCGGCGCAGTCTTCCGACGGCGAGATCGCACGGGCCGTCTCCGAGCTGCTCGACCTGCGCGGCGTCAAGGTCAACCGGGACGTCCTGCGCGACCTGTTGGAAGCATCGCTCGACCTCGCCGACGGCGTGCCGAGCCGACTCGACTTGAAGATCGCCACGGCCGCCCTCGCCGAGATGGGCCGTGCCTTCCATCTCTTCGCCCCCTTCCGGGGCATCCCGAAGCTGACGATGTTCGGCTCCGCCCGCACGCATCAGTCCGATCCCCTCTACGCACAGGCGAAGGATCTCGCCGGACGCGTGGCGGCCGCCGGCTGGCTCGTCGTGACGGGTGCCGGCCCGGGCATCATGGCGGCCGGGCACGAGGGTGCCGGGCCGGAAGGGTCGCTCGGGGTCGAGATCCGGCTGCCCTTCGAATCGGCCTCCCACCCGGAGCTCGCCGCCGAGGGCCGCCTCGTCGAGATGAAGTACTTCTTCACGCGCAAGCTGATGCTCATGAAGGAGTCGGCCGCCTTCGCCGTCCTGCCCGGCGGCTTCGGCACCCTGGACGAGTCCTTCGAGCTGCTGACCCTCCTGCAGACTGGCAAGGCGGAGCCGGCGCCCATCGTGCTCGTGGACATCCCGGGGGAGCCCTACTGGGAGGCCTGGGAGCGTTTCGTCGTCGGCGAGGTGATCCGCCGCGGGCTCGCCAGCCCGACGGACGCCGCCTTCTACCGCATCACCGACGACGTCTCGGTGGCCGTCGAGGAGATTCTCGGCTTCTACCGCAACTACCACTCACGCCGCTTTGTCGGCCCCACCATGGTGATACGGCTGCGGACGGCGCCGAGCGACGCCGAGCTGGCGGCGCTCAACCGCGACTTTGCCGACATCTGCTCGTCGAAGGGCATCTGGCGGACGGCGCCACTCGGGCCGGAGCGTTCCGACCGGGAGTACCTCGAGCTCCCCCGCATCGCCCTCGAGCTCGACTTGCGCCATCAGGGACGTTTTCGCGAGCTCATCGACGCACTCAATGCCTGCACGGGCGGGGCGGCGGTGCCGGCGCCCGCTTGAGCGCTCAGGCCGTCTCCCAGTCGGCGCCGTCGTCCCCGGCGCCGGCTGGCCGCCGGGGCCGGAGGGCTCGCCCCGCCGGCGCCTCCTCGGCCGCCACGGCCTTCGAGAGGAGGAGGGCGGCCTTTTCGACCGACGAGCGCGCCCGGTTCACGAGGCGCTCCTGCCGCGTGGCCAGCTCGGCGGCGGCATCGGAGCCCTCCGCGAGGCCGGCCCGCAGCACGTCCATGGCGGCGTCCGCCAGCTGCTCGCCCAGGCGCTCGAGCTCGGCGGCCAGCTCGGCGAGGCGATCATCGGCAGCCACGGCCACCGGCTCAGCCGCCCGAAGGGCGACGCTCGGTGGCGACGACGTCGAGCTCACCTTTGGCGAACTGCGCCCTCAGCACCTTCTTGTCGAACTTGCCGACGCTCGTCTTCGGGACCTCCGAGATGAGCGTCCAGCGCTCCGGCACCCACCAGCGGGCGACGCGCCCGTCCAAGAAACCCCCGAGCTCCTCCATCGACACCTCGGCGCCCTCTTTCAGCACGACGCAGGCGAGCGGGCGCTCGTCCCAGCGGGCGTCGGGCACGGCGACGACGGCGGCCTCGAAGACGTCCGGGTGCGACATGAGGGCGTTCTCGAGCTCGACCGATGAGATCCACTCGCCTCCCGTCTTGATGACGTCCTTCGTGCGGTCCGTGATGGTGAGGTAGCCGCGGTCGTCCACGGTGCCGACGTCGCCGGTGCGCAGCCAACCGTCGTGGAAGCGCTCCGGCGTGTCGTCGCCGTAGTAGGAGGCCGTCACCCAGGGGCCGCGCACCTCGAACTCGCCGACGCTCTCGCCGTCGCGGGGCGCCACGTTGCCCTCGCCGTCCACGACGCGCACCTCGACGCCGAAGGCGACGCGGCCGGCCTTCTGGCGGAAGGTCCAGGCTTCCTCCGGCGAGACGCCGCGTGGCGGCAGGGCGACGGCGCCGAGGGGGCTCGTCTCGGTCATGCCCCAGGCCTGGATGATGTCCACGCCGTAGCGCTCCTGGAACGCCTTCATCAAGGATCCGGGCACGGCGGAGCCGCCACAGACGATGGAGCGGAAGGACGACAGATCCGAGTCGTGCGCCTCGGCGTATCGCAGGACCTCGTTCCAGATGGTCGGGACGGCGCCGGCGAAGGTCGGGCGCTCCTCCTCGATGATGCGTACGAGCGGCTCGGCCTGCAGGAACTGCTTGGGGAGGATGAGATCGGCCCCCGCCAGCCAGGCGGCATAGGGGATGCCCCAGGCGTTGGCGTGGAACTGCGGCACGACGACGAGAGCCCGGTCGGCCGAGGAGATGGCCAAGGTGGCGGCCGAAGTGCTCGAGAGGGAGTGCAGGTACGTGGAGCGATGGCTGTAGGCGACTCCCTTCGGGCTGCCCGTCGTGCCGCTCGTGTAGCACATGGCGGCCGCCTGGCGCTCGTCGAGGACCGGCCACTCGTAGCCCGCCTCGCCGCTCGCCAACAGCTCGTCGTACGCCATCGTCTCGCCGAGGGCGGAGGCGTCGCCCTCCCCGACGACGACGATGCGCTCGACGCTCGGGCAGTCCCCCACGACGCGGGCGAGGGCGCCCGCCAGCGCGGCGTCGCAGATGATGATCTTGTCCTCGGCGTGCTCGATGACGTACTTCAGCTGCTCGGGAAAGAGCCGGACGTTGAGGGTGTGCAGCACCGCCCCCATGCTCGGGATGCCGAGGTAGGCCTCCATGTGCTCCTGGTGGTTGAAGCAGAACGTCGCCACGCGATCGCCGTTGCGGACGCCGAGGGCGGTGAGGCCGGAGGCGAGGCGCTCGGCGTTCTCGGCTACCTGGGCGAAACTGGCGCGCCGGTAGTACGAGCCCTCGAAGGTCACGATCTCGCTGCGGCCGTGCAGCTGCTTGCCGTGGCGCAGGATCTCGCTCACGAGGAGCGGTGCGTCCTGCATCGTGCTCTTCATCTCGGCCTCCTTGGAAGGTCTCGGGTGTCCCGCCGCAAGGATAGAGCGCCCGCCGCGGCGTCATCAGAGGAGGCTCCGGCGGGTTCTCACTATGCGTAGTCGTCAAAACACGCGTAGTGTTCAGGATCTCGACTCTCAGTGAAGGAGTCGACCGCAGTTAAGCTGCTCAGCGGGCGCTGGAGATTGGGGCAGAGGGAGCGCGGTGGGAGATCTCGCAAGGCGGACGCCCTCGATGAAGTGGCCGCGTCGTCGCGAGGGGTCCGACGCCGACCCGGGTGCCGTCCTGCTGCGCGTCTCGCAGACCTTGGCAGACGCCACGAGCAGCTACGAGGCCACCCTCGAGCTCGTCGCCCGCACGGCGCGGAGCGCCCTCGGGGGTTGCAGCCTGCTCTGGCTCGTCGACGACACCGGCCGCGAGCTCGTGCTGGCCGCCGCCTTCGACGCCGACGGCGAGCGCCTCGCCGTCGTCGAGTCAGCGCTGCGCGGGAGCCGTCACAGCCTGCGCGACCCGCTCTTCGCCGAGGCGCTGCTGACCGCCGGCGTTCACGTCGTGGAACCCGTCGGCTGGTACGAGCTGGGGGGCTGGGCGGACGCCGAGGCGCCGGCGAGGCTGGACGCCCTCGGGCCGGCCGCCCTCGCCATGGTGCCGCTGCGGGCCCGCGGGACGACGCCGGGAGTCCTCGGGGTCGTCACCGGGGCGGCGCAGGGCGAACTGAGCGAGTCCGAGCAGCAGCTCTTCCGCCAGCTGGGTGATCGCGTGGCCGTCGCCATCGACAACGCCCGCCTCGTGCGGGCGGCCGAGCGCGAGATCGAGGAGCGGCGCCGTTCCGAGGAGGAGCGCCAGGCCGGCGAGGCCACGATCGCGGCGGTGTCCCGCTCGGGACCGATCCTGCTGTTCGCCTGTGACGCCGAGGCCACCATCGTGCACCTCGACGGCGGCCTTCTCACCCAGTTCCAGCGCCGTCCCGAGGAACTCGTCGGCAAGAGCCTGCTGCAGCTGTTCCAGAACTACCCGAACGTCCTCGAGCTCGCCACGCGCGCCCTCGCCGGCGAGCAGATCCGGCGGGCGCAGTTCCCCCTCGGCTCCTTCAACCTCGAGACGTGGGCGACGCCGCTGCGCGACCGCGAGGGCGCCCTCGCCGGCTTCGCCGGCATCGTCGTGGATGCCTCGGCCCGTGTGGCGGCGGAGGAAGCTGTCCTCGAAGCCGGCCGCCGGCAGGCGGCCCTCGTCGAGCACGCCTCCGACGTCATCCTCGTCATCACGCCGGACGGGCGCGTCCACTACGCCAACCCGGCCGCACAGCGGGTGCTCGGTTACACCTGGAGGTCGGGTGACGTCCTCGACGTGCTCTCGCTCGTCCACCCGGAGGACCGGGAGCGATGCCGGGCGGAGATACGCCAGGCCATCAAGCGGCCGGGCGCCCAGGACCCCATCGAGTACCGGATGCGGCACGCCAACGGGGAGTACCGATTGATCCAGTCGATCGGCAACAACCTCCTCGACGACCCGGCCGTGGCGGGTTTCGTCATCACGTTGCGAGACGTCACCGAGGAGAGCTCCGCCTCCGAGCGGTTCCGGCTCAACGCCGAGCGCCAGGCCGCCCTCGCCGACCTCGGGCGCTGGGCGCTCGCCGGCCTCGACTATGCCGACCTCGTCTCCGACGCCGTCTCGGTACTGGCCGAGCACTCCCCGGCCGATTTCGTGCACGTCTTCGACGCCCTGCCCGACGCCGACTTCATCACGCTGTCGGCCGGGCACGGGGACACCTTCAGCGCCAGCGAGCTGCTCTCGGCCGACCCGACGTCCTCGCCGGCGAGCTACGCCCTCGTCACCCAGCAGACGGTGGAGTCGGCCGACCTCTCCGAAGAGGAGCGCTTCGACGTGCCCGAGCTGTGGACGCGGCCGGGTGCCGCCTCCATCATCGAGGTCCCCATCCCGGGCGCCGACATGCCCGTCGGGGTGCTCGGTGTCGGGTCGACCACGGCCGCCGCCTTCTCCGCCGAAGACGTCAACTTCGTGCAGGCGGTCGCCAACGTGCTGGCCGCTGCCACGGCACGCAACCGCGCCGAGACGGCGATCCGCCAGCAGGCGCTGCAGGACCCCCTCACGGGCCTGGCCAACCGCCTCTTGCTCGCCGACCACGTCACGATCGCCAACGGCGCCGCCGGCAACCTGCCGGCCATGAGCGGTGCGGAGCGCACCGTGCTCGTGCTCGACATCGACCGGTTCAAGGAGATCAACGACACGCTCGGGCACGCCATCGGTGACCTCGTGCTCCTCGAGGTGGCGCGCCGCCTCCGCCAGCTCGGCGACCCGGTCGAGGTCGTCGCCCGCCTCGGCGGCGACGAGTTCGCCCTCGTGGCGCGCGTCGCTCCGCACGACGACGACCGCCTCGGCGGGCGCGCCGATGAGGATCGCCTCGCCAGCCGTGTCCTCTCCGTCCTCGGGGAAGCCCTCGACGTCGGCGGCGTCAACCTGCGCCTGCGTGGCAGCATCGGCATCGCCTCGGCCGACGTCGACCGTGAGGGCAAGCCGCTCGAGGTACCCGCCCTGCTGCGGCGGGCAGAGGCGGCCATGTACCAGGCCAAGGCGGAGCACCAGGGCGTCCGCCGCTACTCCGACGAGCTGGAGCGCTCCAGCCTGGCGCGCCTCGCCCTTGCCAGTGAGCTCGCCGAGGCGATCGATCAAGGCCAGCTCCGGCTCGACTACCAGCCGAAGGTGCGCTGCGCCGACGGCGGCGTGAGCGGTGTCGAGGCCCTCGTGCGCTGGCAGCACCCGACGCGAGGACTCCTCCTCCCGGACGTCTTCGTGCCCCTCGCCGAGCAGACCGGCATCGTGCGGGAGCTCACGAGCTGGGTGCTGGAGCGTGCCCTCGCCGAGTGCGCACACTGGCACCGGGCCGGCCACTACATCCCGGTCGCCGTCAACCTCTCGGCCGGCACCGTGCACGACCCCGGCCTCCTCGACGCCGTCATGACGGCGACGGCGCGGGCCGGCCTGCAGCCGGCCGCCATCGAACTCGAGATCACCGAGAGCGCCGTCATGCGCGACCCGGCCGGGGCGCTCCGCTCGCTGGAGGCGCTGACGTCGAGGGGCGTGCGCTTCGCGCTCGACGACTTCGGCACCGGCTACTCGTCGCTCGGCTACCTGCAGCGCCTGCCGGTTGCCTCCGTGAAGGTCGACAAGTCCTTCGTGACGCCGCTCGCAAAGGGCAACGACTCGGTTGCCAACGCCATCGTGCGGGCCGTCGTGGAGCTCGGCCACAGCTTGAACCTCGACGTCATCGCCGAAGGGGTCGACTCGGCCATCGCCCAGTCGGCCGTGACGGCACTCGGCTGCGACGCCATGCAGGGCTTCTTCATCGCCATGCCGATGCAGGCGCAGGCCTTGCAACCGTGGCTCGCCGAGCGGGGCGCTCGCACCGGCACGACGGGAACGGCCGGGCTCGCCCGCCTGCCCGCTTCCGGTGCTGCTGCCGCCGCCTTCGGTCCCGCCCGCTCCGTCTTCGGCACCTCCGAGCTCGGCGGCCGCCGGCCCGGCTTCGGCGGTAGCAGCGGAGAGGGCGACGAGAGCGGCCCGCTCACCGGTTAGGAGCGACGGCGCCGCCGCCGGTGCCGCCACTGCGGCCGCCGCCGAGGGCGTGCCCCCGGCGCCCTCTCGTCTAGCGCAGGGCCAGCTGGCCGGCCACGATCGCCTGCGGCAGTCCCGTCGTGCCCATGAGGTAGCGGTCGACGTTGGCGGCCGCCGAGCGGCCCTCTGCGATCGCCCAGACGACGAGGCTCTGGCCCCTCGCCATATCGCCGCAGGCATAGACACCGTCGAGGCTGGTGGAGAAGTCGCGCCCGACGGCGACGTTGCCGCGCTCGTCGAGCTCGAGGCCGAGCTCGGCGACGGCGCCGTTTCGCTCCGGCCCGGCAAAGCCCATCGCCAACAGCACGAGATCGGCGTGCAGCTCGTGCTCGCTGTCGGGCACCGAAACGAACTGCAGGCGCCCGTCGACGACCTCGCCGGCAACGTGCTCGAGGCGCAAGGCCCGTACGTGCGTATCGCCGAGGAGCTCGACGGTCCTCACGGCGAAGATCCGCTCGCCTCCCTCCTCGTGTGCCGAGGAGGTCCGGAACACGACCGGCCAGGTCGGCCAGGGGTTGTCAGCTGCCCGCGTGGCGGGGGGCGCCGGCAGGATCTCGAGCTGGTGGACGGAGGCGGCACCTTGGCGGTGGACGGTCCCGAGGCAGTCGGCCCCGGTGTCGCCGCCACCGATGATCACGACGTGCTTGCCGGCGGCCGAGATGGGCATCGAGTCGAGCGATCCCTCGCAGACCTGGTTGGACGCCTTCAGGTAGTCCATGGCGAAGTGGACGCCCCCGAGCTGGCGACCCGGCACCTCGAGGTCGCGCGGCCGCGTGGATCCGCCGGCGAGCACGACGGCATCGAATTCGG
>JBKQSP010000048.1:0-20010 GCA_052143575.1 Acidimicrobiales bacterium | reverse complement strand
CTTCAAGGAGGCCTCCTCCTGGTGGGTTCGACTGCCTTAGAACTCAGTCATTCTCCCAGTTGAGGAGGCCTTTTACGCGGATACTGGCAGGCTCATGCCGCTATCGCGCGAATAATCGAGGTTAGCGGCGCCGGTCGTAGCAGGCCAGCACCCTCTCACCCACCGTCTCGATCGACCTGAGTTGCAGGTCGACGGGCGCCGCGAACAGCCGCTCACCCGCACCGAGCGCCGTCGGGATGACGAGCAGGCGGTATTCGTCGACGGCATCGGCGGCGGCGAGGGCGTGGACGACACTCGTGCTCCCCACGACGACCACGTCCTGCTCGCGCGTGAGATCGGCCACCGCCGCCAGGAGCTCGCCTTCGAGCAGCGACGAGTTGCCCCAGGCCTCGAGGGCCGGGGCGGACCGCGACACGACGAGCTTCGGAATGCGGTTCATCGCCTTGGCGTAGTCGTCCGAGCGGTTCGGCCAGCGGCCGGAGAACGCCTCCCAGGTCCTGCGACCCATCAGGAGCACACCCGTGTCGAGGATCGAACCGAGCTTGAAGTGATCGCTGGCAACCCGCTTCGGGCCGGAGCGGAACGCCCAGCCACCGCCCGGCGTGCCTCCGG
The DNA here is from genome assembly GCA_052143575.1 of Acidimicrobiales bacterium. Taxonomy (GTDB): domain Bacteria; phylum Actinomycetota; class Acidimicrobiia; order Acidimicrobiales; family Bog-793; genus JAKACA01. The sequence continues at coordinate 19,398 of JBKQSP010000048.1, read as the reverse complement.
AGCCGTCCGGATCCTCCACGACCCCGTCCAGCGTGACGAACTGGATGACGATGACCTTGCCCTTGTTCACGGCGGCTCCTCCGGTTCCTGCTCGGCGGGAGCGCCGAGCCACCGTTACCTACCGGTGAGGGTCCGCTCGTTCATCGGTCGAGGGCGAACAGATCGAACACCGTCTCGTCCTGCCACACCGTCATCCGCCCCACCGATCCGGCTTGCACGGTGAGGATCTGCACGGTGTGGAGGGCGTCGGAGGCGTAGGCGGCGAAACCCGCCTCCCCGTTCGCCCAGAGCGGCACGGTCCGCCACTGCTCGCCGCGCGTCCGGAACACCCGCCGCATGAACGCCCCGAAGTCGTCGATGCCGCGATACCAGTTCCACATGGGAGGCATCTCGAGCACGACGTCCTCGGCAAGCAGCGCCGTGAGCTCTGCGACGTCAGCCCGCTCGAAGGCGGCGACATAGCGGTTCACGACGGCGCGCTGCTCGGCCGGCGGCTCGGCCTGCGCGTCCGGGTCGACGCCCACCTCACTCAGGCGCGCCCGTGCCCGCTGCAGGGCGCTGTTGACGCTCGCCGTCGTGGTGCCGAGAAGGTCCGCGACGCTGGCTGCGGGCACGTCGAGCACCTCGCGCAGGATGAGGGCTGCCCGCTGCCGGGGCGGGAGCAGCTGCAGGGCGGCCACGAGCGCCAGCCGGAGCTGGTTTCGCTCCACGGCCGACGCCGCCGGGTCGACGGGGAGCGGCTGGAGCCACGGCACCTCGAAGGCCGGTACGAGCGCCGCCTCCGGGTCGTCGAAAACCGGGCCGACGCCGGATGGCAGCGGCCGGCGCTTCCGGCTCTCGAGGGCGTTCAGGCAGGCGTTCGTGGCGATCCGGTACAGCCACGTGCGGATCGAGGCCCGCGCCGGGTCGTAGGTCGTGTACGCCCGCCAGGCTCGCAGCATGGTCTCCTGCACGAGGTCGTCGGCGTCGTGGACTGACCCCAGCATCCGGTAGCAGTGCACCCGCAGCTCGTGGCGATGCGGTTCGATGGCCGCTTCGAACTCCATCAGGGCGACCGGTAACGCTCGCGCAGGAGGCGCTTGTAGATCTTGCCGTTGTCCTGTCGCGGCAGCTCGGCTACGAAGTCGACGGCGCGCGGGCACTTGAAGTGCGCCAGCTGCGAGCGGCAGAGGGTGATGAGCTCGGCTGCCAGCCCCGGCGAGGCTTGCGTCCCCGCCTGCAGCTCGACGACGGCGAGCACCGACTCGCCCCACTCGGCGTCCAGCACGCCGATGGTGGCGGCATCCGCCACGGCCGGGTGCTGCAGGAGGACGGCGTCCACCTCGGCCGGGTAGATGTTGACGCCGCCCGAGATGATGAGGTTGGCCGATCGGTCCGTGAGGTAGAAGTAGCCCTCGTCGTCGACGCGCCCGACGTCGCCGAGCGTGAAATAGTCCCCCCGGTAGCTGGCGGCCGTCTTGTCGGGATCCTTGTAGTACTCAAAGCGTGCCCCCTCGGCGGGGCGCAGCCAGATCAGCCCCGTCTCGTTGACGGGCAGCTCGGCGCCGGTCTCGTCGCCGACGATCATCTGGCCCGGCGTGTAGGGCTTCCCCACCGTCCCGGGATGGTCCAGCCAGGTAGCCGAGTCGACGAAGCTGCCGATGCCCTCACTGGCGGCGTAGTACTCCCAGACGATCGGCCCCAGCCAGTCGATGATGCGCTCCTTCACCGTCACCGGGCAGGGGGCGGCCCCGTGCAGGACGTAACGCAGGCTCGAGAGGTCGTAGCGCCCCCGTTCCTCCGGCGGGAGCGAGAGGAGGCGGTGGAACATCGTCGGCACCATGTGGGTGTGCGTGACGGCGTGCTCCTCCATGAGGGCAAGCGTGCGGGCGGCGTCGAAACGCTCCATGAGGACGACGCAGGCGCCGTAGCCAATCGGGGCGGCCAGTGAGAAGGCGAGCGGGGCGGCGTGGTGGAGCGGGCCCGTGCAGAGGTGGACGTCGCCGCCGTCCTCCCGGTAGCCGTAGATGTTGGCGGCGAGCATGCGAGCCGGCCCCGTCGGCGGTCGCAAGACGCCCTTCGGACGGCCCGTCGTGCCGGAGGTGTAGAGCATCGTGCCACCGAGCTCCGGGTCGGCGAGGTCGGCGGCGTCCTCCGCCTGGCGGGCGGCGGCGAAGTCCTCCCAGGCGTGCTCGGCGGCGAAGGGGTCGCCGGCGGCGCCCACGAGAAAGCGCACGCCACAGGCGGGTGCGCCGGCGAGGGCGGCGGAGGCGGCCGCCGCCAGCGAAGCGTCGGCCACGAGCGCCTTGGCGTCGCAGTCGGTGAGGATGTAGGCCACCTCGGCGCCGGTGAGGTAGCGGTTGATCGGCGTCATGCGAAGGCCGGCACGCAGCGCCGCGAAGGCCGTCTCGGCAAACTCGACCTGGTTGCCGCACATGACGGCGATGGCATCTCCGCTGGCGAGGCCGCGCCGACGAAACGCCCGGGCGAGCTGGTTCGCCCGCCCGTTCAGCTCCTCGAAGGACACCGAGCCGGAGCTGGAGACGACGGCGGGCGACGCCGGCGTCAGTTTCGCCCACCAGGCGGGCAGCATGCCGCAAGCGGCGGCGTCGTCGCGAGAGCGGAGTTCTGGCACGGGCGAAGATTAGGCCCGCCTGCCCGCACGTGACGGCTGCCGGGACGCCAGGGCTGTCCGCCGTGAGGGCTGCTGGGACATGAGGGATGCCGGCTCGCCACCCGCCCGCTCGCTCGCCTAGACCATGGGGAGAGCTGCGGCCGGCCGCGAGGCCGCCTCAGACGGATAGCACCGAGGAGCGGACCATGAAGCTCGAACGCATCGCCAACGTTGCCGACGCCCGCCGCGTCGCCAAGCGCACGCTCCCGGGCGTCGTGTTCGACTACATCGACGGAGCAGCCGACGACGAGGTCACGATGCACGCCAACGTCGCCGCCTTCGACGACGTCGTCTTCCGCCCCCGCATGGCGGTGGGAGCCGTCAAGCCGGACCTCGCCACGACGGTGCTCGGCTCGCCGGTTTCCATGCCGCTCATGCTCGCCCCCGCCGGGCTCGTGAGGATCATGCACCCCGACGGCGCAGCAGGAGCGGCACGGGCGGCTGCCAGCCGGGGAACCCTCTCGGTCCTCAGCACCGTTGCGGGCTCCTCGATCGGGGAGGTCGCCCCGGTGGCGCCCGGCACGGTGTGGTTCCAGCTCTACGCCAGCGGCGGCCGACCTGACGCCGACGCCGCCCTGGCTCGCGCCGAGGCGGCCGGAGTGACCGTGCTCGTCGTCACCGTGGACACGGCTGCGCTCGGCAACCGTGAGCGCGACCGTCACCACGGCGTGACTCCGCCCCTTCGCGTCGATGCCTACAACACCGTCCACCTCGGCCCACAGGTGCTGTCGCGTCCGGTCTGGACGTTTCGCATGGCACGCGACGGCGTGCGCATGATGCAAAAGGAGGCCGCCGGCTCGGAGGCGGGCAAGCCCCGCGGCTTCTCCATGTTGAACATGGTGGCATCGCCGTTCACCTGGGCCGACGTCGAGTACTTGCGAGGGCGGTGGGCCGGCAAGCTGGCCGTGAAAGGCCTCGTCACCGGCACGGACGCCCGCATCGCCGCCGACCTCGGCTCGGACGCCGTCATCATCTCGAACCACGGCGGGCGCCAGCTCGACGGGGCGCCGGCCACCTTCCGGGTCCTGCCCGAGGTCGTCGAGGCCGTCGGCTCGGAGGTCGAGGTCTTGATGGACAGCGGCATCCGCCGCGGTACCCACGTCGTGAAAGCCGTCGCCCTCGGCGCCCGCGCCGTGCTCATCGGCCGCCCCTACCTCTACGGGCTGGCGGCGGGCGGTCAACGCGGTGTCGAGCACATCCTCGACCTGTTCCGCGGCGAGATCGCCCGCACCATGACGCTCCTCGGTTGCCCCTCGGTGTCCGACCTCGGTCCCGAGTGGGTGAGCCGCAGTCACGGCTGATCCGGCCCGCCTCCGGGCAGCGGCCCTGCCATCTGCTCGAACGAAGTGTCCGAGTATCATTTGCTCGATGCCCGGCACCATCGAGACCGATGGTCCTGGCGCGCTCACACGCCAGGATCCGAGGCCGTCCGGGCACGTGCGCACCTGGCGGCCCCTCGACGGTCTGCGGCGTCGCTGGGGTCGATTCGCCCCGACGCCGGCACGAGGCGTCCTCGCTGTCGTCGCCACCGTGGCGCTCTGGGGGGCGTCCGCCGCCAGGTGGGCCTCCCTCTGCTTGCACATCGACCGCACCGAGAACACCCTCGGCTGGGATCTACAGGCGTCCTGGCGGGCAGAGGTGGTCTTCGTGCACGGCGGGCAGCCGTATTCGCAGGCCGCCACGGACGGCCGGCTCTTCCTGTATCCGCCGAGCGCCCTCCTCGTCGACCGCCCCCTCGCCTGGCTCTCGCTTCATCAGCTGAAGGTCTTCGGGCTCGTGGCGACGGCCCTGCTCGTGTGGCTGACCGTCATGATCTCCTCGGCGCTCCTGCGCCGTCGCTGGTGGGGCCTCACGAGCGCCGCCGTCGTGCTCGGCCTCGGCTTTGCGCCCGCCATGGTCGACGAGCTGAAGCTGGGCAACGTCTCGGTCGTGTGCGCCCTCGCCCTCGCCGTCTTCTACGTGCTGGCGGTGAAGGGGCACTGGGTGCCGGCGGGCGTCGCCATCGGCCTCACGCTGGCGGTCAAGCCCCTCCTGCTGCCGATCCTGCTCGTGTTCCTGCTCGCAAGGAAGTGGCGGGCCCTTGCCATCACCGTCGCCGTCCCGGCCCTCCTGAACGCCGTCGCCTTCGCCGTCGTGAAAGACCCGAGCGCCGTGTTCTCCAAGCTGCCCAGCCTTCTCAACCGATCCGGCTCCGGTGTCTTCTTCAACTCCGCCTGGGTGGACGTCATGCGAGCGCCCGCCTTCCCGGACTTCGTCACGCTCCTCGTCCGCCTCCTGACCGCAGCCCTCGCCCTGGTGGTGGCCTGGTGGGCCTGGAACGAGATCGACGACGCCGCCGTGCGCATCGTCACGACCTCGTCCATCCTCCTCATCGGCACGTACCTCGCCGGCACGCTCTCCGAGAGCCACTTCATGCTGACGCTCGTGCCGCTCGCCATGACGGTCGTGATCGCCGGCGCCCCCATGCGCTGGGCGAGCGCTTGGGTCGGCGTCCTCCTCTTCATGGGCCTGACACCTCCGCGATCGCTCCTCGGGATGAACAGCGACGCCAACTTCTCGGCGTTTCGCGCCTTTGGGATGAGCATCGTGCTGTTGAGCGTCTTCGCCGCCCTCCTCTACCGGCGCCGCCAGGGCGCCGCGCCGTCCGCCGCAGGGCATGAGGAGCAGCCCGACGGACTCGAGGGGGACCTCGCCGGCAGCCGGTCGAGCGGCCGCTCGCTCGACACCGCCCTCGCTCCATGACGGCCGTCGTCGCCGAGACGCCGGCTTCCTCGGACCGGAGTCTCCCCGCCGACGTGCCCGCAGCCGAGGGCGAGGCCCTACGACGGCGCCGGCGGCGGTGGGCCACCGCCCTCTGCCTGGTCGCCTACTTCGCCCTTGCCGTCCTCGCCTTTCTTCCCGCCGGCCCGCTCGACTCCACCTCCGTGCCGACAGCACTGCGCGGCAACCCCGCCGGCTCGGATCCCTTCCAGATGATGTGGTTCCTGTCCTGGTTGCCCTACGCCCTCACGCACGGGCTCAACATCTTCCACACGACGCAGTTCGACTACCCGCAGGGCGTCAACCTCGCCGACAACACCTCCGTGCCGCTCCTCGGTTTCATCGGTTGGCCCGTGACTGCCGCCCTCGGGCCCGTCGCCACGTTCAACGTGCTGCTCCGCCTCGCCTTCGCCCTCTCCGCCGCCAGCATGTTCCTCGTCCTGCGGCGCTGGTGCTCGTCGACGATCGCCCCCTTCCTCGGCGGCCTCCTCTACGGCTTCGGTCCTTATATGACGGGCCAGGAGCTGCACCTCGACCTCGTCTTCGTGCCGATCCCTCCCCTCCTCGTGTGGTGCTGTGACGAGCTCGTGCGCACCCAGAAGATGCGGCCCTGGCGCCTCGGCCTCCTCATGGGGGTGGCAGCGGCCGCCCAGCTCCTCATCTCGCCCGACGTCTTGAGCGGCTGCCTCGTCGTCGCCCTCGGCGCCGCCGTCGTGCTGGCCCTCGCCCGCCGCCACGAGCTGCGGCGGCGACTGCCCTACATCGTGGCCAGCGGCGGCTTCGCCGTGGCGGCCTTCCTCGTCATCTGCGGCTACCTGATCTGGGACATGGTGGCCGGCCCGAATCACGTCATCGGCGCCGTCATCCCGCCCTCGGCCCTGCAGGGCCTGCACGCCGATCTCCTCGGGCCCCTCATGCCCACGAAGAACCAGCTCCTGTCGCCGCGCGCCATCGCCCGCTTCGGCGACGGGCTCGTCGCCAGCAACCTTTCGGAGAACGGCGCCTACCTCGGCCTGCCGCTCGTCATCGTGCTCGTCGTGATCGCCCGGCGCCTGCGCCACGACCTCGTCGTGCGGGCCTTCAGCTGGTTGGCCGTCGGCTCCTTCGCCCTCTCTCTCGGCCCGACCCTCGAGATCGCCAACCAGCGGACCCACATCCCGCTGCCCGAGACGGTCTTTGCCCATCTCCCCCTCCTCGACAACACCATCCCGGCCCGCTACGCCCTCTACGTCTCGCTCTTCGCCGCCCTCGTCCTCGCCATCGGTGTGGACCGCCTCTGGTGCCGGCGGGCATCGGCCAGGCCGCTCGCTGAGAGCTGGCGGCGGCGCCTCGGTCCCCTCGGGGCAGACACGAAGGCTGCGCAGCGGGCCCGCATCGGGCTCGTGGCCGCCATCGTGGCGCTCTCGCTCCTTCCGGCCATCCCCTTCAAGAGCCGGGCCGTTCCCTGGCCGGCCGCCCTCACACGCAGCGTCCGCCAGCTCGTGCCGCCGGGCTCGGTCGTGTTGACCTACCCGTACCCGACGCCGCTGCGCCCGCAGGCAATGCTCCTCGAGGCGTCCGCCGGCATGGACTTCCACCTCCTCGGTGGCTACGCCAACATCGACTTCGACAAGAGCGGGCACCGCTGGCCGCCCCTGCTGTCGCCCTCCTATGTGCAAGAGGTGCTCGGCTTCACCCACAGCGGAGACCACTGGCCGGCGCCGGGGCCGGCCGGGCCGGCCCAGCTGGGCGACCTCTACGTCTTCCTCGCCCGCTACTCGGTCGGCGCCGTCGTCTACTTCGAGAGCGGTGACAACGACACGCCCGCCTACTCATACCTCACCCGCGCCCTCGGCCCGCCGAGCGAGCGGGCGCCCACGTTCGCCATCTGGCTGCCCGTGAAGGGACACTGGCGGCCGCCGAACGCCACGACGTGAGCGTCACCGAGGCCCCGCCCAACGCCGAAACCGAGCCGTCCGGCTCGCCGCCGCGCCCCCCCGGCAGCCGGCCGGCGCGCCGGGTGCAGCTCCTGGCAGCGCTGCCGGTCGTCATCCTCATCCTCATCCCCGTCGTGATCTTCGCCGGAGCGGCCCTCGTCACCGGGCACCCGCTGCTGATCGGCGACAACCTCATCCAGAGCTATCCGCTCCGCGTGCTCGTCGGCACCGACTTCCGCCAGGGCACCTTGCCGCTCTGGGATCCGTGGATCTGGAGCGGGACGCCGCTCATGGCCGGTCTCAACGCCGGCGCCTTCTACCCGACGACGTTCCTGTTCGCCGTCATGCCGCCTACGGGGGCGTGGGTCCTCACTCAGATCGTCGCCTCCGCCTCGGTCTCGGTCGGCACCTACGTCTTCTTGCGCGAGACGGGAATCGGCCGCATGCCCTCGTTCCTCGGCGCCGTCTCGTTCGCCTTCGCGGGGGCGGTGGCGGCGCAGGGCGCCGTTCACATGGACATGGCGGAGGGTTTCGCCTCCCTGCCCTGGATGCTGCTGGCCGTGCGTCACGTCGTCGAGGACGGCCGCTGGCGTTGGAGCCTGCTGCTCGGCGTCGCCGTCGCCTGCCTCATCCTGGCGGGCGCACCCGAGGCCATCCTCGACGTCTCGATCCTCTCTGTCACCTACGCCATCGTGCGGCTCTCGCTGCTGCCGTCGGCCTGGGCCCGCCTCCTGACGCGGGCCGGCGCCGGCTTCGCCATGGGAGTCGGCCTCGCCGCCTTCCTCTGGTTGCCGGCCCTCAAGTTCATCGCCACCTCGCAGCGCGGCGGGGTCAGCCCCACCTTCGCCGCCAGCTACAGCTTCCCCGGCCGAGCCCTCGTCCTCGGGATCGCGCCCTTCCTCGAGGGTGGCTGGGGTCTCCTCTCCGAGCCCCACTATCTCGGCCTCTCGAACTTGCCCGAGGTGGCCTTCTACGTCGGGCTCCTCCCCGTCGTGGCGGTCGTCGCCCTCATCGGGCGGCGCTGGGGAAACTGGCTCCCGCACGGGGAACGCCGCACCTGGTACGCCGTCGGTCTCGTCGGGCTCGCCCTCGCCGTCGGTGCCAAGACGCCCCTCGAGCACGTCATCTGGCACATCCCCTACTACGGCAAGCAACGGGACCAGGGACGCAACATCGTCGACGTCGACTTCGCCGCCTGCGTCCTGTTCGCCTGGTGGCTGGACGGCGGCGGCCGCCCGAAGGGTGCGCGGGCGGCGTCTGAGGCGGTCGCCGCCACCTTCGTCGCCGCCGCCGCCGCCGGCCTGCTCGCCTGGCTCCTGGCGGCACCGGCCTCGCTCTGGCGCGCACTTCACGCCGTCGCACCCTCGCCGGCACAACTCGGCAGCATGAGAACCGCCACGGCCGTCGCCGTCGCGCTGGCGGTGGTGGCCGCCGTCCTCGTGCTCGTGCGGCACCGGTTGCCGCCGGCGCCATGGCTCCGCTTGGCCGCCGTCTTCGTCGTCGTCGACGTCGCCCTCTTCGCCTCCGGCACGAGCGTCGCCGCCACCCAGGGCGTCCCGACGAGCAGCCATCCCGGTGCCCTGCTGCAGATCGTGAAAGACAACCTCTCGCCGGGCGGGCGTTATGCCGTCTTCGACCCAGACCTGTTCTATCCCTCCTCGGTCGTGCAGATGGGAGAGGCGAACATCGGGATACTCGCCGGGCTCCCGAGCGTGCAGGGCTACGGCGCCGCCCTCGGCGCCCAGTACTCACTTCGCACCGCCACTCACATCCGCGGCTTCCTCGCCGTCGGGGAGCTGCAGGAGGGCTTCTTCCAACCGCTCAGCCTGCAGGTGATGCTGGCTCCCGCCGAGGAGTTCCTCACACCGATCGCCGCCCTGCCCGAGCCGGGGAGCGTGCCCGACCTCGCCTCGATCACCGAAGGCAGTGGCGTCGATCCGCTCCTGCCCGGCGGCAACGTCCTTCCCCCCGAGGAGGATCTCATCAAGGTCAACAACTCCGGCCCGCGACCCTCCATCAGCGACGGCGGGCGCGCCGGCTGGTTCTTCGGGACGATCGCCTCGCCGACGGCGGCCACCCTGCTGCTGTCGCGCGACACGGCCGGCCAGCTCGTGCGCCTCGGCGAGATCGGCTCGTCCGGGACGATCAGCTGGCAGTCGCCGCAGCGCCTCGCAGCGGGGGCGACGGTTGCCCCCCTCAGCGTGCGGGCGGCGCCGAGCGCCGGCCTCGTCGTACAGCTGCTCTCCGGATCGAGCCTGGGGCCGCTGCGGCTGGCCGTGCGTGCCGACGGGCGGTCCTATGAGGTCAACGGGCCCCTCGTGAACGCCGTGACACCGGCATCGTGGGGCTATGTGGGAAGTGCAGACCACTTCGCCGCCTTCCGGGCCGACTACACGCCCGAACCGGCCTGGGTGCAACCGCTCGGCACCTACGCCATCGCCGCCCACTTGCCGGCCGACGTCACCGTCTTGTCGCAGAGCACCGACGGCGTCACGATCGCCGTGAGGACGCCGCGGGCGTCCATCCTCCTGCGCAGCTCGGCCTGGGACGCCGGCTGGCACGCCGAGATCGTGAGCGGACCGACGGCGACGGCGCTCCTGCAGACGAGGGGCGCCCTCGCCCAGGCGAGCCTCCCGGCGGCGGCGAGCACGCGGGTCCTCCAGGTCGGCCTCGTTCAGGCCGTCGACATCCCGGCCGGGCTGAGCGTGGTGCGGTTCTCCTATGCGGCGCCGGGTTTCTCGAAGGGTCTCCTCATCAGCGCCGGCACGCTGGCCGCCGTCCTGCTCGCCACGATCGCCGCCTTCTTGCTGCGCCGCCGCCGGCAACTGCCGCCGGCCCTTGACCCCTTCGGCCGCCCCTAGGCCACGTTCCCGCCGAATGCGCCGCGCCGCCGTTCAATTTGAGCTCCTCCGTGAGCCGGCGTGCACGCTCCATCGCCGCGGTCCGGGATTCCGCTAGTGGTGGATCAAGATGAGGCCGCTCCCCGCCGTGTTTGCTCCGCCGGCGAAGCACGTGGTGACGGCACACCCGATGCCATAGAGAGCGGCGGCCTCGCTCGGGATATTCTGAATCTGCCAGCTCGTCCCGCCGTTCGTCGTGCCGAGGACGACGGCTGCAAGGCTCGGAGACGCCCCCGTTTGTCCGATCGCCTCGCAGAGCTTCCCGGACGCGCAGGCGACGGCGACGAGGCCGGAGACCGCCTTGGGGATGCTCTGCGCCTTCCAGGTCGTTCCGCCGTTGCTCGTGTCGAGCACGACCCCGGCGCTCTCACCTGGCCGGAAGCCAACGGCTTCGCAGCTCGTCCCGATGCAGGCCACGCCATGGAGTTGGGCGACCCCTTTCGGGATGCTCCGGGCCTTCCAGCTCGTGCCGCCGTCCGTCGTCCGGAGGACGACGCCGCCTTGGGTGCCATAGCCGACCGCCTCGCAGATGAGGACCGACGGACAGGCCACGCCGTTGAGGCTGAGGATGGCACCGGGGATGGTTCGGCTCGTCCACGAGCCCCCGCCGTCGGACGTACCGATGAGGACACCGTCGCCGTCGGAGCTGACGCCGACCGCCATGCACACGGTTGTCGAAGCGCAAACGACACCGTAGAGAGCGGCGATGTCGAGCGGGATGATCTGGACCTTCCACGTCGTACCGGCGTCGGACGTCCCGATGACCAAGCCGAGGCTGCCGGTGCTGGTGCCGCTGGCGCCCACTGCCTCGCAGTTCCTCGCCGAGGCGCACGAGATGGCGTCGAGTGCGAGCGAGGAGATCCCGCTCAGCTTCTGGGCTTCCCAGCTCTTGCCTCCGTCGATCGTTCTGACGACAGCGCCGGTGCTGGAGGTGCCGCCGACGGCTTCGCAGATGGCCGGCGAGACGCAGGCGACGCCATTGAGAAGGGCGATCCCGCTCGGGATGCTCTGGGACTTCCACGCCGTCCCGCCCGTGATCGTTCGAAGGGCGACGCCTCCGGTCGAGGCGGCGCCGACCGACTCGCAGGTCGTGGCCGACGCGCAGGCGACGCCGATGAGATTCGAGGGCCCGCGCGGGATGCTCTGAGGCTCCCATTTCGTGCCGCCATCGGTGGTACCGAAAGCGAGGCCGTCGATGAAGATGTCGTCCTCAGCAACCGCCTCGCAATGGGATGTCGACGCGCAGGCGATGCCGTTGATCGAAGCGGCCGAGTCAAGGACGCTCTGGGTGTTCCAGCTCGTGCCGCCGTTGGCCGTACCGATGACAACGCCGGCGGCGGGGCCCAATCCGACCGCCTCGCAGATCGACGCCGACGGGCAGGCGATGTCAAAGAGATTGAGGACACTCTTCGGCGCGCTCTGTGCCTTCCAGGTGAGGCCACCGTTGCTCGTCCCGATGACGGCGCCGGAGCCCGTGCCGCGCCGGCCGGCCGCCTCGCATCTCGCCGATGAGGCGCAGGCGACGGCATTGAGGAGCGAGATCCCCTTCGGGACCTCCCGCATCTTCCAGGTCCTCCCAGCGTCGGTCGTGCCGATGACGACGCCGGCGGCACGGCTGTCGCCGACCGCCATGCAGGTCGTCGCCGATGGACAGTCCATGCCGTAGAGGGAGGAGATCCCCTTCGGGATGCTCTCCGTCTTCCAGGTCGTGCCTCCGTTGCTCGTGCCGATGACGACGCCGGCACTCGTGGCGGCCGAGCTTTGCCCAACCGCCTTGCAGATCATCGCCGACGAGCAGGCGATGCTGTTGACGGCGGAGATCCCCTTCGGGATGCTCTCCGTCCTCCACGTCGTGCCTCCGTTGCTCGTGCCGATCACGACGCCGACGCCGGTGCCGCTGTGGCCGACGGCCTCGCAGACCGTTGCCGACCTGCACGAGACGTCGTCGAGAATGGCTGCCACGGCCGGGTACGACGTGCTGATGCTCCAGGCTGGGGCCTTGGCTCCGGCTGGCGCCTTGGCACCGGCTCGCGCCGGCAGCGGTGCGAGCACGCCAACGACGACAAGGATCGACACGGAGAGGAGCGCGCTCGCGAGCCGTGCGCCACGGGATCTCGACAGATTGAAAACCGGCACTCCACCGATCACACGGCCACCCCACTCCCCGATTCGGACCGACGCCGGGCATTCTTATCACCGAGACGCCGCAGGTGAGCTGGCCATGCCCGAAGGATGGGCGCACTCGGACTGCCTGCATGGCTGCCAGTATCGGAGCCGGCACGAGGCAGCACCCGCCGCAACGAGAGGGAAACGCCCCACCCCGGCGGGCCCGGTTCTCGCACGGGCCGGCCGGGGTGGGTCCCGGGATACCGCCGCCTTCGTCGATGATGAGGCGGTCGGCGCCGAGTTACATGAGTAGGAGTTACTCATTCGCCGCGGCCGGCAGTTTGCGGCTGATGCGGTGCCGCCTGGAGAATGTCGGCCGATGCCCCCGCCAGCTGCCCGCGCCTCGGCCCGCACCTGGCCGCTCGTCGGGCGCGACGGCGAGCTCTCCGCCCTGAGCGCAGCCATGGACGACGCCGGCTGCGGTGGCGTCGCCCTCGCCGGGGCCGCCGGCGTTGGCAAGACGCGGCTCGCCCGAGAGGTCGCCGAGCTGGCCCTGCTGCGCGGTCTCGTCACGGTTGCCGTGCGGGCGAGCAAGAGCGCCGCCGATGTCCCCCTCATGGCCCTCTCGCCCTTGTTCGCCGAGCTCGCCATCGAGCCGGCCACGTCCGAGAGCCCAGGCTGGGCGGCGGCGGCCGCCATCGCCCGCCGCACCGGCTCGGGGCGGCGAGGCGGCGGGCAGGCCGGGTCCGGACGTGCCGGCAACAAGCGGCTCGTCCTGCTCGTCGACGACGTCCAAGAGCTCGACGACGCCTCCATGAGCGTCCTCGGCCACCTCGTCGAGGACGGCGGCACGTTCGTCGTGATGACGGTCCGGCACGGAGAAACCCTCCCCCGCGGCCTGCACGACCTCCTCACGGACGAGCGCATCGTGCGGATCGAAGTCGAGCCGCTCGACGCCTCGATGGTGCGGGCGCTCGTCGGCGCCGTCCTCGGCGGCCCCGTGGACGGGGCAGCCCTGCAGGCACTGGCGCGACAGAGCAGCGGCAACGTGCTGTTCCTGCGCGAGCTGCTGCAGGGCGCTTTAGAGTCCGGCGCCCTCGCCTCCCATCGCGGCATCTGGCGGCTGAAGGGCTCCCTTGCCGCCTCGCCCTGGTTACGCGATCTCATCGACGAGCGCCTCCGCGGCCTCTCCCGCAAAGAGCGCGAGGCCCTCGAGCTCGTCGCCCTCGGTGAGCCGCTCGAGTTGGGGGTGCTCGTCACGCTGGCGTCCGTCGAGGTGGTGGAGAGCCTCGAGCAAAAAGGCCTCCTCGACGCCTCCGCCGGGCGGAGCGGGCCGGACGTGCGCCTCGCCCACCCGCTCTACGGCGAGGTCGTGCGGGCGCACCTCTCCGCCCTGCGCAGGGCCCGGCTCTGCCGCTCACTGGCGGACATGACGGAGGCCGCCGGCCCGCTGCGGGCTCGCGACGTGCTGCGCGTGGCCGTCTGGCGGCTCGACGGAGGGGGCGGCAACGCCGAGGTCATGCTGCAGGCGGCCAAGATGGCCTACCGCGACGAGGACTATGCCCTTGCCATCCGCCTGGCGGAATCGGCCTGGGAGGACGGCGGGCTCGTCGAAGCCGCCATCCTCCTCGCCGAAGCCATCGACGTGCACGGCCGCTCGGCTGACGTCGAGCGCGTCCTGCGGGCCGCCCTCCCCCTCGCCGGCAACGACGTCGATCGTACGGCCATCGCCAACGGGCTCGCCTCCGCCGTCTTCTATTCGCCGGATCGGGCCGAGGAGGCCGACCGCCTCCTCCTCGAGACCTCCGCCGCCGTCACCGACCCGGCCTCCCGGCGCTCCCTGCAGGCACAGCGGGCCGGCCACTTCCTGCGCACCGGGCACGTCGCCCGCACCATCGAAATCGATAGTCCCCTCCTCGAGCTCGAGGGCGATGCGGCCTTCATGCAGGCATCGCGCGACGTCGGCGTCGCTCTCGCCCTCGCCGGGCGAACGGCGGAGGCCATCGGCCACACGGAGGCCGCCTTGGCGGCCCGTCGCCACCTCGAGGAGGTGGACCGGGCGTCGGCGGCCGCCGTCTACCTCGTCGCCCGGGCCGTCGCACTCGCCGAGGCCGGCCGCCTCAGCGAGGCGATCGCCACGGCCGAGGCGGGCTACAGCGCCTCCGTCGTGCGCGGCAACCCGCACGGCCAGGCGTGGTTCGCCGTCATCCTCGCCTCCACCCGCGCCACGCAGGGCCGCCTCGCCATGGCGGACCACCTCTTCCGCGAGGCGGCGACGCTCTACGAGGCGCGTGGGCACCCCGGTGCCCGTTGGGGTTTCGGAGGCATCGCCCTCACGGCCGGCCAGCTCGGTGACCGGGCGGGGGCGACGGCCGCCGTCGCCGAGCTCGACCTGCTGGCGCCCACGACGCTGCGCCTCATGGACATCCACGTCGAGCGCGGTCGGGCATGGGCCGCCCTGGCGGCCGGCGACCTCGCCGCCGCCCGCGCCATCCTCTGGGCGGCCGTCGAGCTGGCGGCCGGCTGGGGGCAGCACGCCTCCATGTCGGCCGCCCTCCACGACCTCGTACGCCTCGGCGACAGCCAGGCGGCCGCTCGCCGCCTCGAGGGGCTGGCGGGGGTCGTCGACGGGGATCTCATGGTCGCCCGCCTCAGGCTCGCCCGAGCCGTCCGGACGGGCGACCCGGCGCTGGCGGAGGGGGCCGCTGACGGATTCGAGGCGTGCGGCGCCCTTCTCTATGCCGCCGAGGCGGCCTCCATCGAGCAGCGCCTTGCCATCGACGCCCGCCTCCACCGCCGGGCGACGGCGGCGGCGGCGCGCTCGCAGCGGCTGGCCCGCAAGTGCGAGGGTGCCCGCACGCCCGCCCTGGCGGCGCCCGGCGCCCAGTCGGACCTCTCGGCCCGCGAGCACGAAGTCGCCCTCCTGGCGGCCGACGGGCTCACGAGCCGGCAGATCGCCGAACGGCTCTTCCTGTCCGCCCGCACCGTCGACAACCACCTGCAGCGCATCTACTTGAAGCTCGGCATATCGGGCAGAAGCGGCCTGCCGGAGCGCCTCACGGCGGCGCCCAACCGCTAGCAGACCGCTCGGCTCAGAGCGCCTCGAGCCTCACGGGGTCTCCGGCGCTCACGATGCCGGGTTGCCGGAAGGCGGCGTAGACGCCGAGGCAGAACTCGTGCTCGTCGCGCAACACGCGGGCGACGGCCGTGTCCCGCTCGAGGCCGGGCTGTGCCCGCGTCGGCAGGTTGCAGCGCGGCGTCTTCATGAAGACGTCGAAACCGGCGCTCCCGATGACGAGGCGGGAACCGATCCAGCCGTCCTCGACGAAACCGGCCCCCGTCTCGCCGGTGTCCACGAGGATGGTCGGCCGGAAGCGGCGGACGTCCCAGTCACTGGCGGCGTGCAGCCCCGTGGCGGCCCGCAAGCTGGCCGTCGTGAGCACATGGACGTCGGCGAAGTCGGCGAAGTGGGAGCTCGGGCCGGAGAACAGTTGCGTCTCGGAGGCCTCGTCGAGGGCATCGCCGAGGGCCTCGTAGGAGGGGCTCGTCTCGCTCTGCGGGCGGCGCAGCTCGACGCGGCGGCCGATCCAGTCGGACAAGCGGTCGTCCGTGGCGCCCTCGCCTGCCTCGAGCTCGGCACCGTCCGGCAGCGTGATGACGACCGACCCGTCGCTCTCGGTGCGCGCCGAGGCCTCGAGGAGGATGCCGTTGCGCTTGGCGGAGAGGAACACGCCCGTCTCCGGCTCGACGAGGGCCCAGCGGCGGTCACCGCTGGCGGACGACTCGACGAACTCGAGGTGCTCGACGCGCTCGCCCCCCATCGACTTGACCGGATAGCGGAACAGCGCCGTGGCGACACCCATGGGACGGTGAGAGGTGCGGGACGGCTCAGACAGCGGAGCTGCCGGGGGGGCCCTGCGCCAGGGTGGCGAGCCACTCGGCGGGACGGATGCCGGTCGCCTTGAACTGCTTGTACCAGGCCTTGTAAGTCGCCTTCGGCACGGCGCCGCCTCCGGAGGAGGGGGCGTTCCCGAAGCGTTGCAACCAGGCCTGGCGAAACTCGTCTTCGTGCTCGCGCATGCCGGCCGAGATCCACGCAATGGACACGATCACACAGATGATCGGCAGCCTCATCTCGCGGTCACCTCCCGTTCCCGTCTCGTCGGGCTCAGCGCGGCGGATCGAAGCAGCCGCCCGCTCATCGGCTGAGCCGTGTCGGCTCAATCTAGTGTCCCGGCTCCTGCAGAGCGGGGACGGCGGGGGAAAGGCGGTTTTGTGGGCGGCGGCCGTCGCTCGACGGTCGGCGCCCGTCAGAGCTCCCCGGGAAGGTGCAGGCACCCTCCCGGGGAGCGTGACGACGGTGTGTTGCTCAGATCACCTTGACGTTGCGAGCCTCGTCACCCTTGCGACCGGGTGCGACCTCGAACTCGACCTGCTGGCCGGCCTCGAGCGTGCGGTAGCCGGAGCCCTGCACGTTGCTGTAGTGGACGAAGACGTCCTCGCCGTCCGGACGGGACACGAAGCCGTAGCCCTTCTCAGCGTTGAAAAACTTGACGGTGCCGACTGGCATTCTTACTCCTTGATTGTGCCTACGAGAGGCGTTGTATTCGGTGTTGCGGTCAGTGTTGCGGTCAGTGAAGCGGTCGGATGCGATCACGAGGCGATCGCGGCCGACGCTGGCGAGATGGCGGCCTTGCGGGCGCGGGGCGGAGAGCGGTCGGCCGCCGCGGGCAGGGCCGGCGCCGCGCGGGGAGGACTCCGAGCGTCGGCGCTCCGAGCGTGGCGAGAACGAGGGGCCGCGGGGGAACTCCGGGCGCTCGGAGAAGGCGGCGCCCTCCCGGCGGGAAGGGCGATCCGTCGCGGCGGGACGGTCCGGGCGGGCCGGGCGCTCCGAGGGGCCGAGGCGGCGAGCCTCTGCGCCGCCGGGCGAGTGCACCTTCTCCTCGAGGCCGAGGGAACGCTGCAGGGACCGCACGGCCTTCTGGTGCTCCCCCATGACGAGTGACACGACGATGCCGGTCTTTCCGGCACGGCCGGTGCGGCCCGAGCGGTGCAGGTAGTCGGTGGCGTCGGCCGGCGGGTCGAAGTGGACGACACACGGGAGGTCCTCGACGTGGATGCCGCGGGCGGCGACGTCCGTGGCGACGAGGGCTTGCGTGGAACCCCGCGAGAAGGCGGCGAGCGCCCGCTCGCGCTGTGCCTGCGTGCGATCGCCATGGATCGCCATGGCGTCGACGCCGGCGAACTTCAGCTGCTTGGCGAGACGGTCGGCGCCATGGCGGGTGCGGCAGAACACGAGGGCACGTCCGTGCTCGCCGACGAGGCGGGCGGTGAGGCCGACGCGCTCTTCGCGCTCGGCCCGCCAGAACAGGTGGGAGACGTCGTGCGACTCCTCCGCCGGCGTGACGTCGTGGCGGGCGGGGTCGCGCAGGTACTGGCGCACGAGGGCCTCGATCTCCGGACCGAGCGTCGCCGAGAACAGCAGGACCTGGCGCCCGGGAGCCGTGACGTCGAGGATGCGCTTCACCGCCGGCAGGAAACCCATGTCCGCCATGCGGTCCGCCTCGTCGAGCACGACGGTCTTCACGGCGCTGAGGTCGATCATGTTCTGGCTGAGGAGATCCTCGAGGCGCCCGGGGCAGGCCACCACGGTGTCGACACCCTTTGCAAGGGCCTGTCGCGTGGGCGAGTAGCCGGTGCCGCCGTAGATGGCGATGACGCGGCGGGATCCGCCGGCCGAGAGGCCGGCGATCTCGCGCTGCACCTGGGCGGCGAGCTCACGGGTGGGGACGAGGACGAGGGCGAGGGGGCGGCGGGGCGCCGCACCCGAACAGCGGCTGGCGATGGCGAGACCGAAGACGAGCGTCTTGCCCGAGCCGGTCGGGGCGCGGCCGCAGACGTCGCGCCCGGCGAGGGCATCGGGGATGGCTGCCGCCTGGATCGGGAAGGGGGTGGTGAGCCCGCGGGCGTGCAGGCGGGCCAGGAGCTCGGGGGAGACCCCGAGGTCGGAAAACGAGATTGTCACAAGACTCCAGACGAGTTGAAAGAAGGCCAACTCGAAATGGGAAGTCCGAATCAGGCCCCGCCACCACTGCGGCGTGCACCCGGGCGCTTCGGCCCGGCACTGGTCATGATAGCGGACGGCGGCCGCCTCTGCGCTCCGGCGTGACATCGCACGCAGCCGTACGCTCTGGCGATGCCCGTTTCTGACGGCGGTGAGTACCTGCTCGACAATGCCATCCCCGGCGCCGGGGACCGCCTGGCGGCCCTGGCGGCGGTCTTCGATCCCGGCACGTTCCGGCACATCGACGCCCTTGCGATTGCTGAGGGCTGGCACTGCTGGGAGGTCGGCGCCGGCGGTTCGTCCGTCATCGCCGGCCTGGCAGCGCGCGTCGGCCCGACCGGCCGCGTTCTCGGCACCGACATCGACGTCTCCTGGGCATCGGCCGCCATGGCGCCCTGTGTCGAGGTGCGTCGCCACGACGTCACGGCCGATGCGCCGCCCTCGGAGAGCTTCGACCTCGTGCATGCACGCCTCCTCCTTGTCCACCTCGTGGAGCGGGAGCGGGCGTTGCGCACGATGGTGGAGCGGCTGCGCCCTGGCGGCTGGCTCCTCGTCGAGGACGCCGATCCGCAGCTGCAGCCGCTCGCCTGCCTGGAGGCGGCCGGAAGGGAGGAAGAGCTGGCGAACCGCATCCGCACGGGGTTTCGCGCCCTCATGGCCGAGCGAGGGGTGGATCTCGCCTACGGGCGCAGGCTCCCCCGCCTCTTGCGGGAGGCCGGCCTCATCGACGTGGAGGCCGATGCCTGCTTCCCGGTGGCGCTGCGCGCTTGTGACGCCCTCGAGCTGCGCACCATCGAGGTGATCCGCCCCCGCCTCGTCGCCGCCGGCATCGCCACCGAGGAGGAGGTCGAGCGTCACCTCGCAAGCGTTCGGGCCGGCGGCCTCGACCTGAGCCAGCCGCCTATGGTGAGCGCCTGGGGGCGCCGGCGCGCCTCCTGAGGATCAGGGCTTCGAGGCGATCCAGTCGAGGAAGGCCTCGAGCGGTCTCGTGTTCATGAT
>JBKQSP010000047.1:0-2728 GCA_052143575.1 Acidimicrobiales bacterium | reverse complement strand
AAACATCGCCTCGAAGCCGGACGGGACCGCGTCGGAGTTGTCCGCAGTACGAGACGTGTCCGTCTGATCGGAGTGGTCAGGCGGAACCGTCCTCACCCCTGTCCCTTCTGCATCACTGCTTAAACGTTCTCAGGCTCCCCTGAGGTTGCCTCGCCCACGAAGAATTTCAAACGCCAGCCAAGCAGCGACCCTGAATCGATTCGGCTACCGAGCGTCGCCGGATGCCGGATCACGTGATCTCGATCAGGCTCGCACTTTGGACGACGACGGTTTAGCACCACCACGCCAGAGTTCTGCACGAGTTCGGCGCGGAAACCAAGCGGCAGCGGCCCGACACGGATAGCCGACTACCCCCGGCCGCCGAAGGAGAAGGTGAAGGCCCGGAGCGTCGGCCAGCTAGCCTCGTTTCCCAGACGGCGCGATTCCGGCGCAGGTGTCCGCACGCACCGGAGTCCCCGGACAGGTTTCGACCGCCTCAAAGACCCGGTTCTTCTTCCACCTCTCTAGCTCCTTCACCGCCCTGGGGGGTGGGTCTCCTCGCGCGAACGTCTCGATTTCGTCAGCGTATGACGCATAGCTCTGGTCGTGGGCCGAGGTCCGCTCCGTCTGGTGGTTCGTGCTGGAGCGTCGCGTGGACCCGCAGCTGGTGGGTGTGCCCATGCGCCGACCGTGCTGGCGCATGGGCGAGGCCGTCAAGTCGGTCCCGGTGGGCTTCGAGCCCGGCCGCGAGTCGACCGGCCGCTCGATGTAGCTGCCCAGCCCGCTCGCCGCTCAACTTGAAAGCGGCCGCCTGACGCTCCAAGCGTGTGGTCAGCAGCTCGACAGCGGCCCGGTGGCGGCCGAGCTCGGCGTCGAGGCGGGCGGCTTCGGGAACGACGTGGGTCTCCCACCGCTGTTGTGCGTCTTTCTCCCGCTCGGCCCAACCGGCGGCCTCTTTGGCGGCGGTGTGGCGGTCCCGCCGGCGAGTCCCCTGCTCTGCTCGCCAGGCGGCCGAGTACCG
The DNA here is from genome assembly GCA_052143575.1 of Acidimicrobiales bacterium. Classification (GTDB taxonomy): domain Bacteria; phylum Actinomycetota; class Acidimicrobiia; order Acidimicrobiales; family Bog-793; genus JAKACA01. The sequence continues at coordinate 1,728 of JBKQSP010000047.1, read as the reverse complement.
AGCCGCTCGCGCCTGAACGAGGTCGCCGACGGCTTGACCGGCGTCGGTATGCCGGTAGATGCCCAGTCCGATGTCGAGGTCGGCCCTGGCCTGCTGGGCCTGCTCCAAGGCGGCTCGGGCGTCGGCGAGGGCTGGGACGAGATCGGCCGGCTGGATCTTGGCGATGGCCCTGGCGGTGTTTTTGACTTGTGCGTGGGCAATGGCGGCGACCCGGACCTTCTGCTCGTCCGCCAGGCCCGCGACGCTTTCGGCGGTGAGCTTCTCGTGATCGGGCAGGCCGGTGTCGATGGCCCAGGTCGGTGTCCGGTGCGTCGACCAGTCCCGCCTCAAGTCGTCGGCGGCCTGGGCGAGGTCGTCGGCAATGACCCAGGCGTGCGCGGATTCGCGCGCCCGACTCATGGCGACATAGGCGAGCTCGCGACCCTCACCGTCGGCATAGAGATGGGCTCGGCTCACGGTGGAACCTTGGCAGCGGTGGACAGTTGTCGCGTATCCGTATCCGAGACGCTCGGTGCTCGCCTGTTCGCCAGTGAGGCGGACCTCTCGGCCGTCGCCCGTGCGGAGATCGATCGCTCCGGTGCCGGGATGCACCGCTTGCACCACGGCTCTCTCGGAGGTCACGAGACTGCCGCCCTGGCCGGGGGCGAGTGTGACGACCTCGTCGCCGGCGCGGTACGTGTTGCCGCCAGGGCAGACGAGCTCAGGACCCGACAAGCGGCCCGTCGATTCCATCCAGGTCCTTGCCAATGCGTTGAGCTCGGCGACGTTCGCCCGCCTCCAGGCGTACAGGCCGGTGTCATGGCCGGCTGCGACATCGGCGCTCCTGGCGTCCACTGCCGCCTGCAAGGCGTCCTGCCTGTCAGTCTTGGCGTGGATGCGGTCGTGCCCGAGATAGAACGAGATCGCCTCGGCAACCTCGCCATCGCGAAGCGCTGCCAGGGCCTTGCGCTCGTCGGCGTCGTGCTGGCGGCGGTTCTCCATGAGGTGATGGACGGCGCGCGGGTGGCGGGAGACGAGAGCGCCGAGGGCGCCCCCTGAGCCGACCGGGCCGATCTGTCGGTGGTCGCCGAGAAGGATCAGCTTGGCCCCGGCCGCCTCCACATGGGCGGCGAGACGGACGAGGTCGACGTCGTCGGTCACCCCGACCTCGTCGAGGATCACGGCCGTCCGTTCGCTGAGCTTCAGCTGATGGTGGTCGAGCCGCCAGATCAAGCTCGCCAGGGTCCGCGACTCGCCGATCTCGGCGTGGGTCGAGAGGTTGCGGGCCGCCTGGCCGGCGGTGGCGGTGCCGACCACCTGGCAACCGGCCCCGGCGAAGGCGACGGCGACCACCTTCAGCATCATGGTCTTGCCGGCGCCGGCGACTCCCTCGATCAGCTCAGCTCCTCGCCCGGAGGTGCAGATGCCGACGGCTGCCGAGCGCTGCTCCTCCGACAGCTGAGCGCCCAAACTCGACTCGGCGGCGGCGATCGCCGCCTCCACGGCCGCTTCAGGGACGGCGGGGGCGTCGCTGCGGGACAACTGTCGCCCGAGGCTCTCGGCGATGGCTGTCTCGCGGGCGAGGACCGAGGCGAGGGAGTGGACCCTCTCCCTTGCTCCCTTGACCCCGACGAGGGGGACAACCTCGGGGTCGGCCAGCGCCCGGTCGACGAACGGATCGAGGAGCGCCGGGTCCTGACCATAGAGGTGGGGCGCGAGAGCGACGATGACATGACGGCGGGAGAACAC
>JBKQSP010000046.1:0-7701 GCA_052143575.1 Acidimicrobiales bacterium | reverse complement strand
GGACCGCGCCGACGCCGGCCGGCGTCTTGCCTCCTCGCTCGTGCGACTGCAGGGCGAGGACGTCGTCGTGCTCGGCGTGCCGCGAGGCGGCGTCCCGGTGGCGGCCGAGGTGGCCCGCCTTCTCGGTGCGCCCCTCGACGTCATCCTCGTCCGCAAGCTCGGCCTCCCCTTCCAGGCCGAGATGGCGATGGGTGCCATCGGCGAGGGCGGCGCCCGCGTCCTCAACGAGGGGGTCATCCGCTCCGTCGGCTTGACCGAGTCGCAGGTGAAGGCCGTTGAGTCACGTGAGCGAGTCGAGCTCGAGCGTCGCGCCACCCGTTACCGGAAACAGCGAGGGCGAGTGCCGCTCGTGGGCAGGACGGCGATCGTCGTCGACGACGGCATCGCCACCGGCTCGACCGCCCGGGCGGCTTGCGAAGTGGCTCGCTCGCTCGGCGCCGCTCGCGTCGTGCTGGCGACGCCGGTGGCCCCGATGGGTTCGATCGTGGATTTGCGTGCGAGCGCCGACGAAGTCGTGTGCCTCCTCAGCCCGGTGAGCTTCTTCGCCGTCGGCGAGTGGTACGACGACTTCGAGGCGACGTCCGACGAGGAGGTCGTGGAGCTACTGGACGCCGCCGCCGCGAGGCTGGCGGCGTCCTCGGAGGGCCACCCGTGACGCTGATCGAGCTCTTGCGGAGCCGGTGCGCGCGGGCTCTCGACGAGGATGCCGAGGGCAACCTGCTCGTGGCGTCCAATCTGACGGGGACCTTTCAGCTCTACGAGCTCGCCGGCGGCGCCCTCCGGCGGCTGACCGACTTCGAGGAGCCGGTGAGCGGGCGCTACCTGCCCGGCCGGCGCCAAGGCGTGCTCTCCATGGACGTCGGCGGAAGCGAGCGGCACCAGCTCTACCGCTTCGATCTCGACGAGCCGCCCGGCGGCGACACCTCCCGCCTGGAGGCGCTCACCGGCGACGCCGGCTTCGTCCACGATCTCGTCGGCGTCGCGGACGATGGCCGCCTGATCGCCTACGTCTGCAACCGGCGAAACGGCGTGGACTTCGACGTCTGGACGCTCGACCTCGACACCGGTGAGGACCGCTGTGTCTATGCGGAGGGTGGCTGGTGCCAGGAAGCCTCCGGTTTCTCGCCGGGCGGCCGGTGGTTGTCGGTGACGCGTCCAGGATCGCGTCCACTCGACCGTGACCTGCTGCTGTTGGATCTCCGCACGGGGGGTGTGAGCGTCGTCCTCGAGCATCCCGACGAGGCTGCCATCGTGGGTACTGCGGTGTGGAGCGGCGACGACGCCATGTTCCTCAGCTCGAACGTCGGGCGCGACCTCTCCGCCATCGCCCGATATGACCTCGGATCCGGCCGGGGCGAGGTGGTGGTGGAGCGACCCTACGATCTCGAGTGTTACGGGAGTGCGGACGGGCGAAGGTTGCTCGTGGTCGGCAATGACGCCGGCACGTGCCGTGCGGAGGTCTTCTCCGTGGCAGACGGGGGCAGCCTGACGGGCGCCACCGACGTGCCGCTGCCGGGCGCTGGCGTGATCTCGTTCAGCCTGCTGACGCCGCCGCCGTTGCTCGCTCGCGACGGCGACCGCGTCACCTACACCTACAGCTCACCGAGCGTGCCGGGCGACGTGTGGAGCTGGGAGACGAGGAGCGGAGTGCTGCGGCGGCTGACGACGAGCCCGGGACCGCCGGCTCCGGCGGGGTCGATGCTCATCGAGCCGACGAGGCACGAGGTGACGAGCTTCGACGGGGAGCAGGTGCCGGTCTTCCTCTACCGGCCCGAGGCCGGGTCGGCAGGGGGTGGCGGCGAGGCGCTGCCCGCCGTGTTGTTCATCCACGGTGGGCCGGAAGCTCAATCCGTGGCCGCCTTCAACCCCGTCGTGCAGGGCCTCGTCGGGGCGGGCTATGGCGTCGTCGTGCCGAACGTGCGCGGCTCGACCGGATACGGGAGGCGATATGCCGCCTTGGACGACACGACACGCCGGCTCGATTCGGTCGCCGACCTCGCTGCCATCCACGACTGGCTTCCCTCCGCCGGGCTCGACCCCACGCGGGCAGCCCTCTGGGGCGGCTCCTACGGCGGCTACATGGTGCTGGCCGGCTGCGCCTTCCAGCCGGAGCGCTGGGCGGCCGGCGTGGACGTCGTCGGCATCTCGGACCTGGTGACGTTTCTCGAGAACACCTCGGCCTACCGGCGGTCCCATCGGGAGCACGAGTACGGGTCGCTCGCGACCGACCGCGCCTTCCTCGAGAGCGCCTCCCCGCTGCGAGCCGTCGCCGACATGCGGGCACCCTTGTTCGTGATCCACGGTGCGAATGATCCCCGCGTGCCGCTGTCGGAAGCCGAGCAGCTCGTGGCATCGCTGCGCCGCCGAGGCATCCCGTGCGAACTCGTCGTCTACGAGGACGAAGGCCACGGGCTGCAGAAGCTGTCGAACCAACTGGACGCCTACCCGAGGGCGTTCGAGTTCCTGGGCGGCGTGCTCCCCCCGCCCGCAACGGGTCGCCCGACCGGCTAGTTCGCCGACGGTTGCCCGCCTTCTCCGGCTCCTTGCAGCCAGCGCTCCAGGAAGGCGAGCGTGAGGCGCCACGACTCGCTCGTCGCCGCCGGGTTCGAGAAACGCTCCGAGAAGCTGTTCTCGAAGGCATGGCCGGCGTCCGGCTGCACGTGCACGGCGACGTCGGCACGGTGGGCGAAGGCCTGCTGGATCTGCTCGACGTCCTCGGGCGGGATGTAGGGGTCGGAACCGCCGAAATGGAAGATCACGGGACAGGAGATCTTGTGGGCGGCATCGAGGCGGGCGGCGATGCCCGAGCCGTAGTAGGAGACGCAACAGGCGGGATCGGAGGCGACGGCGAGCTCGTAGGCGAGGCGGCCGCCCAGGCAGTAGCCCATGGCGGCGACAAGGCCGGGGACCTCGGGCAGCAGCTTCAGATGGTCGAGGGCCGCCGTGAGGTCCGCCGCCGTCAGGGCGGGATCGATCTCGCCGAAGCGCTGTGCCAGCCCGAACGCCGTCCCCATGGCCTCGTCGTTGTGCGGCAAGGCGACGTTGCGCTCCACGCGCCAGAAGACGTCGGGGCACAGCACGACGTAGCCCTCCTCGGCGAGAGCGCCTGCCCGGTCGCGCAGGAACTCGCCCACGCCGAATATCTCCTGCAAAAGGACGATGCCAGCACCGTTCGGCCTCTCCGGCACGACGAGGAGGCCGTCGTAGCGCCCGTCGGCGGTCGAGATGGACTCGGTTCGAGTGGTGTTGGCCATGGCCGGCAGATTAGGCCGTTCCTGCTCGCACACGGGGAGCGTGGCGAGATGGCCGGGCGGCAATGGCCGGGCGCCTACCGTCGGTGTCGTGCGAGACGGCGAGGGAGGCGACGACACAGTTCCTCGAGACGGCATCGGTCAGGACCTCGCCGTCATGGGCCGGTGTGACGACCCTGCCGCCGAGCTGGCGAAGCGGCGCATCCCCTTCGAGGGCGTCGTCAACTTTCGCGACCTCGGCGGCTATGCGACGGCATCCGGGCGCGCCACCCGTTGGAGGCGGGTCTTCCGATCCGACGCCCTCTACCGGCTGAGCCCGCACGATCTCGTCAGGTACGAGGCGCTCGGGATCCGGGCGGTGTACGACCTTCGTTCCGACGACGAGAGGGCCCGTCACCCCAATCCCATGGCCTCGAGGCAGATCGCTCTCGAGAGCCGCGTGCCGCGAGGTGAGTTCACCGACGGGAGCGCTCTGAGGGATGCCAAAGATGCCGAGGACCGGCTCTGCGAGGTCTACCTCGCCGTCCTCGCCACGGCAGGACCTCTGTTCGGCCAACTGTTCTCGGCGCTTTCAGACGAGGGGGCGCTTCCCGCCGTCATGCACTGTGCCGGTGGCAAGGACCGCACCGGACTGGCGGCGGCGCTGCTCCTCGGCTGGCTCGGTGTCGATCGCGAGACGGTGCTCGCCGACTACGAGCTCACGGGCCGCTCGCAGACGGCGGAGCGCCATCAGGAGATCCTCGAGCGTTTCGTATCGACCGGGATGACGCAGGAAGCCGCCCTCGCCTTTCTCGAGGCACCGAGACGAGTGATGGCATCCGCCCTCGAGGCGGTCGAGAAGGACTACGGCGGCGTCGAGGGCTATCTGCGCGGCCCGGCCGGCCTGCCGGAGGTGACGCTCGGGCAGCTGAGGCGGGTTCTCCTCGATTAAGCGCCGGCCGCCCGGCGAGCCCTAGCGTCAAAGCATGGATCGGATCGAGTTGTCGAGGGCGTCGGTGTTTCTCGACTTCGACGGCACCATCACCCTCGACGACACGGGCGTCTACCTGCTCGAGCAGCTCGCCTCGGCCGAGTGGCACGAACTCGAGGAACGATACGTCGGCGGTGACATCGGGAGCAGGGAGTGCATGACCCGTGAGTGGGCCCTGCTGCGGCGGGACCGCCGGCGTGTGGAGGAGACCGTCCGGGAGGTGGGCCTCGACGACGGCTTCCGCCCGCTCGTCGCATACCTGGGCGGCGAGGGGGCGGAGGTGTGCATCCTGTCGGACGGCTTCGGGTTTCGCGCCGAGGAGGTGGGGATCGAGGTCGGCATCCCCGTCATCACGAATGCCATCGACTGGGAGTCATGGGCTGTGCGCTTCCCGCACGAGGTCCTCGACTGCGACTGCGCTCAGTGCGGCGCCTGCAAGCGGGCGCCGATCCGGCAGGCTCGCTCGAGGGGTCGCACGACCGTGCTCGTCGGCGACGGCGCCAGTGACGTCAAGGCTGCCGTCGTTGCCGACGTCGTCTTCGCCAAAGGCGATCTGGCCGCCTGGTGCGGGGAGAACGGCGTGGCTTTCGAGGCGTTCTCCGGCCTCGCCGACGTGCAGGAGGCCCTGGAATCGGCGCAGCCGCCCTACGGGCGCTCGCCGATCGGCGGGGCCCAAGGCGGCCGTGGGATCAGGCAGAACGGGTGGCCGGCGACGTCGGCGTAGACGTGAGCACCTCGTTCGCCGCTCAGGCGACGGGCGCCCAGTGCGAGCACGCACTCGCCGGCGCTCTCGACGTCGTCCACCATGATGTCGAGGTGGAACTGCTGCGGCTCGGCGGGGTCCGGCCACCGCGGCGGTCGATGGTCCGGCGCCAGCTGAAACGCCAGGCCGGAGGTCGTGTCGTTCTCGGCGACGACCACCCAGTCACGGCTCTCGTAGGTGATGGGGAGCCCGAGGAGCTCTGAGTAGAAGCCCGCCAACGCCCGAGGCTGAGGGCAGTCGATGACGACGTGGTGAAGCCGACCGATCATGAGCGCCATCTTGCCGCCACCGATGCCGATGGGGGGCGGGCCGCTGCTCAGGTTGCGTCGCCGAGGAAATGCAGCAGCAGGGTCCGTCGCGCTTTGTCGGCGTTGGGATCCACGAAGACGACGGACTGCCACGTGCCGAGCACGGGCCGGCCGTCGTGCACGGCGAGCACGAGCGAGGGGGCCACGAAGGCCGGCAGCACGTGGTCGGCGCCGTGGCCCCTCGACCCGTGCCGGTGCCGGTAGCGATCGTCGCGGGGCAACAAGCGGTCGAGGGTGTCCTCGAGGTCGGATTCGGAGCCCGAACCTGTTTCGAGGAGGGCGAGGCCCGCGGTGGCGTGCGGGGCGAAGACGTGACACAACCCGTCGCCCTTGCCCGCACAGAAACCCCGCACCTGCTCGGTGACGTCTGTCACCAACCGTCGGCCCGTGCTGAGCGGAATCTCGGCGCTCTCCATGTTGGCGAGGCTACGGCGCCGGCCGGTAGAGAATGTGGCGATGGCGCCGGACGACCAAAGGTGGGCTGTGAGCACGTGGCGTGATGCAGCGGCCGACGGGATCGGCGCCGGCGTCGAGATTTGGGCCGTCGCCCTCGACGATGATCTCCCGGGCGGCGAGGTCTCTCTGCTCTCCGGCGAGGAGGTCGGCCGGGCGGGACGCATTCGCTCCGAGCTGGACCGGCGGCGCTATGTGACGAGCCGCCTCTGGCTCCGCCACCTGCTCGGCGATCACCTCGGCCTCGCACCTGCCGAGGTCAGCTATCGAACCGGTTCGAACGGGAAGCCAGAGCTCGCCCCGCCCTCGCCCTTGCGGTTCAGCGTCTCGCGCTCGGGCGGCGTGGCCCTCTATGCCCTCTCGTGCGGGCGCGAGGTCGGCGTCGACGTCGAGGAGCACTCGGCGCAGGCCGATCTCTCGGCGATGGAGCGACGCTTCCTGTCGGCGGCGGAGCGGGAAGAGCTCGGGCGGCTCGACGGGGCTGCGCGGGCGGCCGCCTTCTTCCGGTTCTGGGCTCGCAAGGAGGCCTTCTTGAAGGGGCTCGGGGTCGGTCTCGACGCCCCCTGGGCGCTTGTCGACACGACGGGGGAGGTCGTCCGCTTCGAGGGTACGGCCGCCGCCTTCCCGGACGGCTCCGTTGCCTGGTCGGTTCGCGACCTCGACGTCACGCCGGCGCACGCCGCCGCCGTTTCGGTGGAGGGCGACCTCGCCGCCGCCGTGCCGGTGCGGTGGCTGGGTGTCAGGCCCGCTTAGTCGGAGGGGCCGGCGGGCCGGAACGCGGCGTCAGCCAGGCGAGCAAGAGGAGCCGTGGCGCCGCCCACCGGAGAGCCAAGGCGCCTGCTCGGCGTCGGGTTGGAAGTCTCCCGTCGCCGGGTCCTGCTCGTAGCCGATGGGTGCCGGTTCACCGGCGGCGAGGCGCCGAACGGCTGCGCAGAGGCGGTCGACGTCGGAGGCGCTGCCATTGATCCCGAAGCTCGCCCGCACGGCTCCGGGCACGCGGCTGCGGTCACCGTCACGTAGCTGCCGGCGGTACGCCGCTACCTCGGCGCGGCCGAGACCGAGCAAGCGCATCAGGTACGGGTGGGCGCAGAAACAACCATGACGCACCCCGATGGCCTCCTCGGCCGACAAACGAGCAGCGACGAGGCCGTGCGGCAGGCCCTCGACGGTGAAAGTGGCGACCGGCAGCGTCTCGAGCGACAAGTCGGGACCGAGCAGCGTGACGCCCGGGATGCCCGCCAGACCCTCCCGGAGGCGCCGTGCGAGGTCGCCGTCGTGCTCGACGAGCGCCGGCCAGCCGACGGCCTCGAGCTCGTCGATGGCGGCGTGCAAGGCGACGGCTCCCACAACGTTGGGCGAGCCGGCCTCCTCGCGGTCGGGCGGCTCCGTCCAGACGACCTCGTCCAGATCGACGAGGTCGACGGCGCCCCCGCCGGCAAGGAAGGGGTCGCCGTGGCGGAATGCCTCGCGGGGCCCGATGAGGACGCCGACCCCGAAGGGGGCGTACATCTTGTGCCCGCTCCAGGCGATGAAGTCGGGCGAGACCGGCAACGGGCGGTGGGGCGCCAGCTGGGCGGCGTCAACGACGACCGGCACGCCGCGGGCGTGAGCGGCCGAGACGATCTCCTCGAGCGGGGGCATCCAGCCCGTGATGTTGGAGGCCCCCGTGATTGCCAGGATTCGCGGGACGGGACGCTCGTCGAGCCCGGCGACCGCATCGGCCAGCTCGAAGGTGCCGTCGCGGGCGCATTCGACGTATCGGCAGCGGGCGGCCCGCGACCACGGAAGGAGGTTGGCATGGTGCTCGACGACCGTCGTGAGGACGACGTCGCCGGGCAGCAGCCTCAGGCGATAAGCGAGGTGATTGAGGGCTTCGGTCGTGTTGCGGCACATGATGGCGATGTCGTCGCCGCCCTCCCGGTGGGCGAATGCGAGGGCGGCCTCGCGGGCGCTCTC
>JBKQSP010000045.1:0-55280 GCA_052143575.1 Acidimicrobiales bacterium | reverse complement strand
CAGAGCGCCCGTCGTGGCTGCGGGCGCGAAGACGACGGTCAGGTGGCGAGCCCAGGCGGCAGGCGGTGATCAACCGGGTGGACGGCGGCCGCTGGCGCATCGAGGTCGACGGCAGGAGCACCCTTTTAGCCGGTCGCGTGGGGATGTCGCACCTCGTGCAGCTGGTGGCGAGTCCGGGCCACGACTTCGACGTCTTCGAGCTGGTGGCCAACAGCCGGCTCCCGAGAGAGCGCGACGAGCCGATACTGGACGACGTGGCGCTGCGCCAGTACCGCCAGCGTGTCCGGGAGCTTCGCTCCCTTCTCGCCTCCGGCACTGCCTCGAGAGAGGCGAGCGAGCGCTACCGCGCCGAGCTGCAGACCTTGACAGACGGCCTTCGCACCGTGACCCGTCTCAACGGCCAGTCACGGAGCTTCGTCGGCAATCATGAACGAGCTCGTACGGCGGTGAGGAAAGCCCTCGTCCGGGCTATCGATGTCATCGCCTCGGCCGAACCGCGCCTCGGCGACCATCTCGTCAAGTCGATCACGACTGGCGCCCGCTGCCGCTACACGCCTGACTCGCAGTGGTCAGTCACTGTCGGCGGCGACCAGCACTGAGCGCCGCATACCGTGCCGCTGGGGTCGTGCCTAGCTGTTGCCGCTGACGAGCTCCCGTCCGAGGACGATGTTGTCGGAGAACGAGAAACCGCCAGTGTTGCCCGTGATCGTCAAGGGTCCCACCACGGTGTTGCCCGAGAAGCTGACGCCACCACGCCCGTTGCGGATGCTCACAGGACCGACGACGAGATCGCCTCGGCACTGCGTGCCGCCGAGCTCGACAGGGCCGGCACTGGAAACGATCGCGAGGCGACCGACGAGCACGGAGGAGCACACGCCGATGGCGGCGGAGGCGTCCGAGGTGATCGACCCGATGACGACGCCGGCACTCACCCAGAGCGCCCCTCCTGGTTTCACCGCGATCGGACCGAACACGACGCCGCCGGCGGAGATGCAGATCGCCTGCCCGGTCGCCACGACGAGCGCACCGTGCACGTGAACGATGCACGGTTGCGTGAAGCCGATCGTGAGCACCCCGTTCACGTAGTCGATGGCGTAGTCAGGATCGACTGCTCCGGAGCAGGTGACGGGATATTGGCCGGGAGGGCTCGCCGACGTCGCCGTGGTCGTGCAGGTCGGCTGCGTGCTGAGGCCAGCGAGGCCCGTCGCGAACCCGGAGTAGCTCGGCGCGAGCGCCGGGATGGAGTTGCCGTAATTGACGGTGGGCGACGGGGCCGTCACGGTGAGAGTGGTGAGCTCGAAGGCACCGATGTCACAGAGCCTGCCCTGGGGACGGGGGACGCCTCGTTGGTCCGTCGCCGGGCAGAGGCCGGCCGTCGGGTTGCGTGACGCTGCCACCCGAGTCGAAGATGCCGCCACCCTCGTTGGTGCCGCCGGCCGCTGTGGCCGTGTTTCCCGAGATCGTGGAGTCGGCCGCGGTGAGCAGGCTGAGGTTGTAGATGCCGCCGCCCACACCGCCGGAATCCTCTTCGTTTGTCGCTTGGTTGTCCGAGATGGTGCTGCCGCTCATCGAGAGCACGCCGTCGTTGTAGATGGCCCCGCCGGCGTAAGCGCCATTGCCGGAGATGGTGCAGTCCGTGATCGAGAGCGAGCCCAGTTGGCGATGGCGCCGCCCGTGGCCGAGTGGCCGCCCTCGATCGTGAGGTCCTCGATGGTCACGCTGGCGCCCGCCTCGACCTCGAGGATGGTTCCGATGCTGGCCTCATTGAGGACGGCGGGAGCGGAGATCCCGCTGACCGTCAGCGAGCTCAGCGTGCCGGGTATCACGACGTTGTCCGCGATGGAGCCCGACACGTCGATCGTGTCGCCCGAGGCCGCCTGCCCCACGGCGTATGACAGTGTTGCGCAGGGGTTCGCGGCGCTCGTGCAGGCATTGCTGGCGTTGGAGCCGCCTGCTGCCACATAGAGAGTGGTGGGCGGCGTGGCGCCAGCCGGCGCCGCGGCAAGGGCGCTCCCGAGCACGACGCCGAGGGAGGAATCCAGACCGCACAGGAGGAGGCGAGTGGAGAGGCGGCGGGCACGGCGATTGCAGGTGACGGTCATGATGTCACAGCACTTTCATCTGGATGCTTCGCGCCTGGGCACGACGTCCCGAGGGTGGTCGCAAGGCTTCACCGGCCCGGGGGGACCCTGGCCCGTGCTGAGGGACATGGCAGACATGTTTTCAGGATGAGATCTACGCCGTCGCCGCGCTGTCGCTAGGGTCGAAAGACCCTTGGTCGTGATGGGATGCACCTGTCGAACGTGACCGGCTGGCGGAGCTCGCCGCCCGAAGCTCTTTCGAACCCGGCGGAGACTACGCGGAGGTTGGCGAGGACGGCACCGACCGGTGGCTGAGCGCTTCCAGCGCGGCGACGTGCGCCGTTACGTGTGCCGATCCGGCTAGTGCTCGCTGGGCGACGAACCCGAGAGTGATCGACGTCAGCAGCTCGGCTACGCCGTCGGCGTCCGCCGCGGCGTCAAGTGTTCCGGCCGCCTGCCACCGCCTCACGACGGCGAGGAACAGTCTGCGCAGACCGGAGTAGGACGAACGCGTCGCCGCCTTGAGATCGGGATCGCTCTGGGAGTGGCTCCAGCCGTGGAGTGAAACAAGCAGGCGGTCGATGTCGTCTCGCTTGTGCCCGCCGAAACCGACGACGGCGCCCAGCACTTGCTCGACGAACTCGGGGAGCGGCGGCGGCGCGGGGTTCGAGAGGACGGGCTCGAGGTCCGCGGCCATCGCCGCCGTTCCCTCGGTGACGACCGCGTTGATGATCTGGTCCTTGCCCTTGAAGTAGCCGTACACGGCACCGGTCGAGAGGCCGGAACGGGCGATGATCATCTCCATCGACACGGCCTCGAGGCCGTGTTCCTGGAGGCAGGCACGCGCCGCTTCGAGGACTTGTTCGCGGCGTGCCTCCCGCCGCTCTTCGGTGATCCGGGGCACTCCGTGACCGTACCACAAACAAAACGAATATTCCCTCTTGACACGAAGCGGGGTCCTTGCTAAAAAACGAATATTCATTCGTCATGAGAGGGGAACACCATGCAGACTCACGTTCGATCCAACAGACAGCAGGTGAACCTCTCGCTCGTCACCGCGGTCGTCTGCATCGCTCTTGGTGCGGTATCGGCCGCCATGGCATCACTGAACGTCGCCATCCCGGACCTGGTCCGTAGCACCCACGCCAGCCAGACCCAGCTCGAATGGATCATCGACGCCTACCTGCTCGTCTTCTCCGTCCTGCTGCTCCCGGCCGGAGCCCTCGGCGACCGCTACGGCCGCCGCAAGGCACTCATCGCCGGGCTGATCATCTTCGGCGGCGCCTCGGCGGCGGCGATGACCGCCACCTCCGCCGACGAGCTCATCTTCCTTCGCGGGCTGATCGGCCTCGGCGCCGCGTTGGTCATGCCGGCCACCTTGTCCACCATCACCGGCACGTTCCCGCCCGCCGAGCGCACGAAAGCGGTCGGCGTCTGGGCAGCCGTGGCCGGGGGCAGCGCCATTTTGGGGCTGCTCGCCAGCGGCATCCTTCTCCAGTGGTTCTCCTGGCAGGCCGCCTTTGCCATCAACGTCGTCCTCGCCGCCATCGCCCTTGCAGGCACCGCCCGCTTCGTCCCCGAGTCCTCCCAGCCGGACGCGCCGGTGCTCGACAAAGCCGGGGCGCTGCTCGCCACCATCGGGCTCGTCGCCCTCGTCTTCAGCATCATCGAGGCACCCGACGCCGGCTGGCTGCGCGCCCGCACTCTCGGCGGCATCGCGGGCGGCCTGAGTGCTCTCGCCGGCTTCGTGCTGTTCGAGCGCCGCCAGCGCCACCCCCTCCTGGACCCGCACCTGTTCAGCAACCGCAACCTGTCGGCCGGCAGCCTCTCTGTCTGCATACAGTTCTTCGCCTTCTTCGGCTTCACCTTTGTCTCGTTGCAGTACCTCGAGGGAGTCCGCGGCTACAGCCCGCTCCTCGCCGCCCTCGCCGTGCTGCCCTTGTCAGCAACGATGATGCCAGCAGCCAGGCTCACCTCGGGTTTGACGGCCCGATTCGGCGCCCGAGCCGTCTGCGGCAGCGGGCTTGTTCTCGTCGCCGTCGGGCTCGTTGTCGTCTCGCGGATCGGGACCGACACGTCTTACCTGCTCATGCTGGCTGGCCTCGTCCCCCTGGGCATCGGCATGGGGGCAGCCATGACGCCCGCCACGGCCGCCATCACCGAGGCGTTGCCCCAAGCCCAGCAAGGGGTGGGCTCGGCGCTGAACGACCTCTCCCGGGAAGTCGGCGGCGCCCTCGGCACGGCCGTCATCGGCAGCATCGTCACCGCCGCCTACCGCTCCAACCTCAAACTCCCAGGTGCTCCAGCCCTCCTCCTCGACAAGGCACGGGTCTCCTTCGCCATCGCCATCCACGCTGGAGGGTCAACCGGTTCCCACGCCCGCGATGCTTTCGTCGAGGGCATCCACACCGGGCTGCTGTACGCAGCCGGCGCAGCGTTGCTCGCCGCCTTCAGCGTGGCCGTCCTGCTCAAGAGCGAGGCCACCATCCGCCGACCCGTCGGCGACGGCGAGCGGCGCCAGGCGGCTTATGCCGCCGAGCAGTCGGCCGTCGCCCTTGTTCCGTGCCTGTCGAGGCAATCGCACGGATCGACGGTCGTCCCCGGCAGTGAAGTAGCCACGGTCGGGGCTTCCTCGGTCATGAGCACCTCCAGGACTTTGACGCCATGAGACCGCAGCACGACGTCTCTGCTTCCGTTCCCGCGCCTCCACACAGCGAGTTCGACCCTCTTGCGGTGCTCGACGCCCTCCTGTCGGACGTCGAGCTGTCGAGAGTCGGAGCAGGGGCCGCCGTCTCTTTCACCGGGCAAGACCCCATCCTGCCAGCGGCACACCGCCTCGGTGCCTGCATCGGGATCCCCATCATGGCCGCTGCCGTTGCGGCAGTCGCCTTTCACCGCCAACGCTGGGGTCCGGCGCAAGACGTCAGCCTGGACCTGCGTCAAGCCGTGCACAGCATCAACCCCGGCGCCTTCTGGCACCCGACGCTGAGCGGCGAGCCGGCGCCGCATCCGCTGGTGTTGGACAACCCATTCCTCATCACGCCGTACGGCACGGCGGACGGCCGTTGGGTCATGGCGTCGGGCGTCCTCCCGCATCTGGCCGCGAGATGGTGCCGCTTCTTAGGCGTGCCGCCCGACGCCGCCAAGGTCGCCGCCGCCATCGCGGGGTGGAACGCCTTCGAATTAGAGGAAACGGCGACCGCCTCCGGTCTGCCGGTCTGCGTCGTGCGCAGCCCGGCGGAATGGCTCGCCCATGAGCAGGGAGGACTCCTGGCACATCAATCCGTCATCGGTCTCGAGCGAATCGGCGACGCGCCCGTCCGGGACTTCGGACCTGCCGAGCGGCCCTTCGACGGGATCCGCGTGCTGTCGTTCAGCCACGCCGTCGCCGGTCCCACCGTTGGCCGGACCCTTGCAGAGCAGGGAGCAGACGTGCTGTGCGCCACTCGCCCGAACGACTACGAACACGAGTTCATCTACGCCGAGGCCAACGTCGGCTCGCGCAGCGCCTACGTCAACCTCGACAGCCCAACCGGCCAGGGTCGAGCGGCAGCGTTGCTCGTCGATGCCGACGTTGTCATCAACAACCACCGCTCCGGCTCGCTCGAATGCCGCGGACTCGAGCCCGGGCAGTTGTCGAGGGAGCACCCCGGTCTCGTGTACGTGTCGGTCACCTGTTACGGGTCGACTGGGCCATGGGCGCGGCGAGGGGGCTTCGACATGAACGGCTCAGCCGCCTCGGGTCTCATGACGCTCGAGGGAACGGAGGCGGAGCCCAAGCTTCCCGTCACCGCCCTGATCAATGACTACATCACCGGCTACATGGGCGCCATCGGTGCCGCCGCAGCCCTGGTGAAGCGCGCCACCGAAGGCGGTTCGTGGCACGTCACCGTCAACCTGACGAGAAGCGCAATGTGGTGCGGATCGCTCGGCCTTGTCGACCCGGAGCTGGCCGGCTGTGACAACGAGCACCGCCTTCGCGAGCCTGTCGCCTACGACTCCCCGAGCCCGCTCGGCGATGTTCACATGCTCGCCCCGCCCGTGCGCTTCTCGCAGACGCCGGCCGCCTGGCCCGACCCGATCCTGGTCCCTCGGGGCTCGAGTCGCGCTGAGTGGCGGACGTGAATGTCCGCCCTGCAGGACACACTGCCGCGCAACGCTCATTCCGGTCGGTTTGGACCGTCCCCGTTCGGCCGCGAGCCGTGAAGCAGGCTGGGCGCTCGGCCGAGCGGCGGAAGGCGGCCGACGTCCGTCTCGAACACCTCGAACACCCCACAAGGCTCATCCTTCACGGTTGCTCCGATCGGCGCCGGCCACGGCGCGGCTTGCCCGCCACAGCGCCCTTGTCTCTCAGGCGAACGACGCAGAGGAGGGGATCGTCCGTCACGAAGGAGTCGAGGCCCTCCACGACGAGGGAGGTGTCCAGGCGCTCGAAGGTGGCCTTGAGCATGCCGAGGTGGATCCCACAGACCACCGAGCGGTTCTTCCTCGCTACCTCAGCGAACGGGCAGCGATGGAGGAGGATCCGGTCGGGTTCCGCCGTCGGAACCGGCTCGGGTTCGAAGCCCAGATTGGCGAGGATCTCGGTGGCGACTCGGACCGCCTCGGCGGGTGAGAGCGATCGCTGTGGCAACGGCTTCGCGTCGAGGTCGGCTGCCCAACGGCGGCCAGCCCGGATCGCTTCGTTCCTGGCGTCGTCAACCCCCGCCAACTGATCCGCCAAGACGCGGGCGAGATCCTGATAGCCGGCGTCAGCCGGCCGTGGATCGGAGCTGCTCGCAGGCAGTCGCCCCGCCTCGTAGAGGACACGGGGTCGACCGGGTGTCGTCCGTTGCTCGAGACGGCGCGTGACGAGGCCGGCGGAAATGAGCACATCGAGGTGCACTCGGGCGGTGCTCCGCTGGAGGCCGACCGCCTCGGCAGCCTCGGCGGCGTCGAGTGGCGTCTTGTTGCGGCGGAGGACCGCGAGCAGAGCTTGGCGGCTCTCGCTGGCCAAGGCGCGATGAATGACGGCCTTCCCGCTCGTGGTTGGCACGCCGTCAGTATTACTCCAAAATCTGAGGAAAACAAGAATTCATGACGTCAGGAGCCTTGTATATCCACACGAATGGTTTGTGCCGAGCGGTTACAATATTGCTTATTGGAGTGGTAAAAAAGGAGGCGAGGCGGCGGTAAGCACCTTTCGAGGAGGGACGGTTTCACCGATGAGCATCGGCGCCGGCACCGAGGAAGGCACGCCGTCCGTGAGCCCCATCGCCGTATCGATACGAGATCCTTCACCCGGGCTACTTCACCTTCGTGATGGCGACGGCCATCGTTGACGAATCCCCCTGATCTTGGCGGCGAAGCCGTCTCGCACGTGTGGGCCGACCATGAAGAGCCGAGCGAGAGAAGAGAGAAAGAGAAAGGAAGCAAGCCGTGACCGAGGAGTACCTGCCTGATGTCTATCTTCGCCTGCGATCACGGTTTCCTGCCGTCGCGGGCGCCCTCGACACCCTCGGCGAGGCCGTCGAAAATGCCGGGCCGCTCGACGAGCGTACGCAGCGTCTCGTGAAGCTCGGCATCGCCATTGGCGCGACGGCGGAGGGCGCCGTTCGTTCGGGCACGCGCCGCGCCTTGGCCGCTGGCGCCTCACCGGAGGAGATCTTGCAGGTTGCAATTCTGGCGATCACGACGAGGGGCTTTCCGGCGGCCGTGGCCGCTTTCTCCTGGATCGACGAGGTGCTCTCCGCCGGCTCGTAGCCCGACCGACTGGTCAGCCGCACTTCGACATGTAGCGACGGACGAGGTCCGCGACGAGATCTATCTCGCCGGGATGGTGGCGGATCGTCCAGTCGAGGCGCCGCAGTGCCATGTGTGCGACATAGGCGGTGATGGCATCAGGCTGGCCGATGGAAGTGGCGTAGTTCCAGACGACTTCCTGCAGGCCAGGGTCTGCAATGGCGTGTGTGAAGCCGAAGCAGAAGGTGACGAGGTCGAAGGCCCGATCACCGAAACGACCTCCCTCCCAGTCGACGACCGCCGTCAGGCTCCCCTCGTTCCGCAGCAGGTTCCGGTGGTGGAAGTCCACGTGGACGATGTCGCAGCCAGGGAGCTGCGGGAGCGATCGCCCTACCTCCTGCACCCAGCCGACGACGCGTCGTGACCACCGGTCGTGACGGCGAAGCGTCTCATGGATGCAGTACCCATCGGCGCCCTCACACAGGGTCGTCCGGATGTACTGCGTCCATTCGCCTGCGTCGTCGCCCCGGAAGCTCTGGAGGTCGTTCAACGCGAGAACGGTGGTCACGAGTCCCAAGTCGACTTCGTCGCGCCATGCGCCTTCCACTCCTGGAGGAGCACGCCGCCCCCCTCGACGATGACGGGTCGCTCATAGCGAGCGAGCGGGTATCCATCCGTCCGCAGTGCACGGAGAACGCCGACGAGGGCTTCATACGATTCGAGGTCGAGCCGGTTGTCGCTCCACTTCATCACGTCGGGGACGCCGTCGCTCGTGCGAACGAAATAAGTACCTCTCAGCCGGCGCGCCGGACGTCGGCGAGGAGGGCAGCCCCGGCGTCGCCACGTTGCACTTGCACGCCACCGATGCCGGAGGCGCCGAGTGGACGCTCGACACCGCAGGACGAACGCTCACGAGGCGACACAGCAGCGGAGACGTCGCCGTGCGGGGAGCGGCTTGGGCCTTGGCCCGCTGGTGCTGGGGCCGGCCAGTGATCGGAGAGCTCGAGGTCTTCGGAGACCTCACGGCTGCCGAGGCCTGGCGCTCGACCGTCGTGCCCTGAGAACGGCGCCGCCTTCTGGCGGCAAGAGCTGTCGGCTCCTCGTCCCGCCCCCTACAGCTGTCGGACTCGATGTCTCAGTACGACGAGCCACACGAACCAGGCGCCGAAGGCGACGACGAGGACACCAACGAGGCGAGCCACACCCCAGCCCACGAGTACGAGCAGGAGGCCACCGAACAGAAGGGTGGCGGTGAAACCGATGCGATCGGAGCTCCACCCACGGGCGCGGGCTCGAGCGACCGATACGAGGCTGGCGGAGAGAAGAGCGAACACGACCACGGCGACGGCCGACGCACCGAGCATGAACAAGCCAAGGCTCAACGTGAGGGCCACGATTCCGCAGACCTGGAGACTCCCCGTGCTCGAGTGCGGGCGCGCCATCGCCTCGTCTCGTAGGTTCACTGTCGGATCCCAGGAATCATGGCCATTCGACCTTGCGCTCCGAGCACGATTGAGGCGTAATTGCTCGACATCGTATCTGTGAATTGCTTCACTAAAAAGGCTAGGGCGGAGAGCTGTCAATGATCCGTCAAGATGGGGCGCGCCGGCGTCAACAAACGGTCAAAGGGCCCCGCGAGCGGCTGTCCTGTGCAGGTGAAATTCGTGGCCCCTGAGAGGAGTCGAGCGCCGGGCAGAAGCTGGTCGGGCGGGAGAACAGGCCGAGCCAAGACGCCTAGGACGGCGTCGACGAGGGACATGGAGACCATCGGGAAGCCCAGGCGCCGAGCGAAGGCCGCTATCGTCAGCCCCGCGGTAGCGTCGGCCGGCGTGAGTGAGGCTCTCATCGGTGGCGAGGAGCCCGAAGTCCCTCCAAGCTCGGAGCGCTCCGGGGTGCCTGAACAGCTCGCCGAGTCGCCCGGCGCGACACGGCCCGCAACGGTCGGCCGCAGGGCACTCGTCGCCGAGGTCTGGCTGGTCCTGGCGCTCTCGCTCGGTGCCGACGCCGTCTATGCCCTCCTGGCACTGTGGAACTCGCTCACCGTCGGCGTCCCGCTGCGGGCGCAAAGCGCCGTCATCAACTCGTCGGCCGGCGCCAACAGCTCGTTGCTCAACCTCGCCTACGCCCTTGTCGGGATCGTCGTGGCGCTCGTGCCCGTCGTCCTTGTCGTGTACCTGCTCTTCCGCTCCGGCGAGTCCGCCTCGAGCATCGGGCTCGACACCGCTCGGCTCCGACGCGAGATCGTCTGGGGAACCTCGCTCGCCGCCGGTGTGGGCGGCGCCGGGCTCGCCCTCTACATCGGCGCCTACCACGCCGGGCTGAGCGTCAACGTCGTGCCGACCAATCTGCCGGCCGTGTGGTGGCGCATTCCGGTGCTCGTGCTGGCGGCCGTGCAGAACGGTGTGCTCGAGGAGGTGGTCGTCTGCGGCTATCTGCTCCACCGGCTCGGCCAGCTGCAGTGGGGGGAGGGCCGTTCCCTTGGCACGAGCGCCGTGATACGGGGTACGTACCACCTGTACCAGGGCTTCGGCGGGTTTCTCGGCAACGCCGTCATGGGCCTGCTATTCGGTCGCCTCTATCAACGCGAGGGCCGCCTCGTCCGCCTGATACTCGCTCACAGCTTGATCGATACGGGCGCCTTCGTGGGCTACGTGCTGTTGCGGGGTCACGTGCCCGGGATCTCGTGAGCCACGGCTGCCGGAGGAGGGTGAGCCGGCGCGGGCGCCCCCGTGCTCGGAGGAACCCGCGTGACGCGGGCGAGCAGGAGGCTGAGGGCGAGCCCGCCCGTGACTGTGGTCCACCAGACCCAGGGGCCCCGCCACGTCGCCTGGGAGACGAACGTGAGCGCCGAGGTCGTCACGGCCGCCGCCACGAGGTTCTTCCAGCGGCGCGAAGCCGTGATGAGCACGACTGCCAGCACCGGCCAGACGTAATAAGCGACCATCACGGATTCGAAAACGCAGCGCAGCGCCAAGGCGACTGCCACCCACCACAGGAGCTCCTCGAGCGTCTCCGCCGACCAGGGGGCCCCCTGCTGTTGCTCCCATCGACGCCTCAGGACGAGTGCACAGGCGCAGGCGAGGAGGATGGCGAAGCCTCTGGCCGGCCCGGCTGCCACGCCTCCGTTGCTCAGGTGGGGGGCAAGGGATGTCCACGGTGTCGGCTCGTCGACCGCCGGCCAGTTCGGCTGACTGCTCACGGCGGTGAAGGTGGCGTGCCAGTTCGCCACGGCAGCGGCACCGAGCAGGCCGGCGGCCGGAGCGGCGGCTCGGGCGAGGAAGCCCGTCAGTCGTCTCCGTTCGAGGATCGCCAAGACGATTGGCAGCGCCAGCAGGACAAGCGGTTGAACAGCCACCGCCGCCCCGATGAGCCAGGCACACCGCCAAATGCGGGCGTCGGAGAGCGCCAAGAGGCCGAACAAGAGGAGCCCTGCCGCCAGCGCATCCTCCGGATGGCCCCATCTCACCGAGACGTTCCAGAGGGCAATGACCTCTGCCACCGCCAGGACGGCTCGTTTCGACCGCCCCAGGCCGAGGCGCTCTGCGAGGGCGTCGGCGGCAAAGAGCGCCACGGCGGACAGAGCGATCTCGTAGGGCCCGGCGAGCAGCCAGGCCGCCGGATGCGTGTTCTGCGCGCTCGGAACCCCGAGCCCAAGTCCTGCGGCGTCGATGACGATGACGACGGGAACGAGGATGAGAGCCGCCCCGGGGAAGGAGACGAGACCGGTCGGTTGTGTGTACAGGCCGCTCACGTCGAGATGCGCCAGGCGACGGGCTGCGATCAAGGTCGCCCAGAGGTCGTGAGGAAGCTGCCAGGAGGACTTGCCGACGAGATGGGCTCCCCACCACGTCGTAGACGCCATCCCGACGGCGATGAGAATGACCGTGGCGAGTAACGGGAACAGCCTTTTCTCGAGCCACGGTGTAGGCCCGGACACCAATGTGACGCTACTCGCCCAGGACCTTGCGGCCCGAGGCGCCGCGGCCGGAGGCCAGCAACTGCACGGCCAGCACTCCGCCGTTGTGGGCGGTAGCTTCGGGTGGGGAAGAACCGCTTTAGCCGTTCCAGCTCATCGACGGTGAGCGGCGTGCGGGCGGTTCGAAAGGGGACGTCATGCAGCCACAGGAGGTTCGCGCCGTCGGGCGCCTCTCCGTGCAGGCCTACGCCGGTGCCGTCTCGCACATCGAGAAGGCGCACGGCGAACTCGCCTCCTTGTCGTTCAAGTCGATACCGGCGGCAGCCCCGCTGCGAGCCGCCCACGACGCCGTCGCCCGGACGGCCTACCGAGCCGTGCGGGGTATCGGCTCGCTGGCCGGGGCGGCGGCGAGCGAAGCGCTCGCCCTGGCGGCGACGGGACCGGGCCACAGGGCGATGGGCTCGACCGGTCGATCCAACCACGCGCAAGCCGCCCTCAACGCCGCCGTCGGGGACCGCCTCAGCGAAGAGGACAACCCGCTGGCGATCCATATGGCCCTTCGCTCAGGCGGTCACGACATCGCGATCGACACAGCGACCTTCAACGGGATGTTCCCCGTCGCGACGCCCAAGATCGCCGTGTTCGTCCACGGTTTCGGAGAGGCCGACGACTCGTGGCGCCTCAATTCCGGAGAGGGCGGAGAGACCTACGGCCGCCGTCTTGCCGCCGAGCTCGGCTACTGCGATCTCTACCTGCGCTACAACACGGGCCGGCATGTTTCCCACAACGGCCGCGACCTCTCCCAGCTCTTGAGCGAGCTGCCGAGCGCCTGGCCAGTCAGCCTCGAGGAGATACTGCTCGTCGGCCACTCGATGGGCGGACTGGTGATCCGAAGCGCCACCCATTACGGCGAGGAGGACGGCGCCGCCTGGGTTCCGCTCGTGCGCCACATCTTCCTGCTCGGCAGCCCGAATCTGGGTGCTCCGCTCGCCCGTCTGACGCACTTCCCGGCCCGAGCGGCCGCCAAGCAGAAAGACAGGCTGCCCTTTGCGCCACTGCTCACGACGCGCAGCGCCGGGGTCGACGACCTCCGCTTCGGGTATCTGCTGGACGAGGACTGGGACGGCTGCGACAGCGCAACCTGCCCGGCGGACCACCGCCACGACGTCCCGCTCCTTGCCACGGCAAACCATTACACCGTGAGCGCCACCGTCCCTCGGACGCCTGGCAGCCCGCTCGGCGAGGTCGTCGGAGACCTCCTCGTGCAGCCGGCGAGCGCTCACGGCCGGCGGCGGCATCAGCAGCACATCGCCTTCGACGTCGAGAACCGCCACGAATTCGCCGGGCGTCACCATTTCCAGCTGCTCAACGACGAGGGCGTCTACGCGGCGATGCGAAAGCGGCTCGAGGCGAGCGCCTGAGGCGACGCCGAGGAGCCCGGGTAGCCGCGGCCGAGCGAATCGGCCCGCTCGTGCTCGTGCTCTCAGCGAGTGCTCAGTCGAGGACGTCGATGTGGCGGCTGGCGCACATGTCCTTCAGGACCTGGGGCCAGACGGTGACGCTCACCTCGCCGAGGTGGGCCTTGTGCAGCAGCAGCATCTGGGTTCGCGACTGTCCGATCCCGCCGCCGATGCTGAGGGGCACGGAACCGTCGGTGATCGCACGGTGGTAGGGGAACGACAGCCAGTCGAGTTGCCCGGTGATCCCGAGCTGTTGGCGGAGGGCGACGGCGTCAACCCGGATTCCCATCGACGAGAGCTCGTGGCGCCTCCGCGTGACCGGGTTCCAGACGAGGAGGTCGCCGTTCAGTCCGTGGGCCGGCCGTCCGTCCGGCATCGTGACCTCCGTCGACCAGTCGTCGTAGTCAGACGCCCTCATCTCGTGCGGATAGCCGTCGGCGAGGGTCCAGCCGATGCCGATGATGAACACGGCGGGGTGCTCCTGAAGAATCATCGTCTCGCGCTGCTTGCGGGGAAGGCCCGGGTAGCGCTCCAGCAGCTCCTCGGCGTGCATGAACTCGAGCTCGTCGGGAAGAGCCGGATACCTGCCGCGCAGCTCCGGGAAGAGCTCGTGGACATGTGACTCCGCCCCCTTCAGCACGCTCCAGATGCGCCGCACGACATCGGTCAGGAACCCGAGGTTGCGGTCCTCAGCCGCCATGGCGAGCTCCCAGTCCCACTGGTCGACGTACGCGCTGTGGTCGTGGTCGAGGAAGTAGTCCTTCCGCACCGCCCGCATGTCCGTGCAGAGGCCCTCGCCGACACCGAGCTCGAATTGCCGAAGCGCCAGTCGCTTCCACTTCGTCGCCGCCTGCACGACTTCGGCCTCGACGGGGTGCTGGCCGCCGTCGTTGGAGATGTGGAAGCCGATGGGTGTGCGGGAGCCGTCCCGGTCGAGCATGTCGTTCACGCCCGACTCCGCCGTGACGATGAGGGGCACCTGCACCATCATGAGGCCCAGCTCGCGGCACAGGCCGGCCTCGATGTAACGCTTGACCTCGAAGATGGCCTGCTGGGTCTCGCGCCGCCCCAGCAAGGGGCGGTAGTCGGCCGGCAGCACCCGCTCGATGTCCTCGTAGCTCCCGATCCCAGGACCGGCGAGGTCTGCCCGCTTGCGGCTCTCGAGGTCCTCTTCGTCGTCGCGCGTTTCATTCGTCAGCTTGGCCATGGGGCCATCGTGCTGCCCCGGGCTCGTCGCTGTGAAGGGTCTACCAGCCCTATTTCTCGTGACCAACGACTTCTCGCCGACGGGCGGCCCGCCTTTCGCCAAGACGTGATGAGATGAATCCCCCAGTTGGCGGGCCGGCTTCGAGAGGAGACATCATGCTGCACGCCGTGTTCGTTCGCACGCTGAAGCCGGGCGTGAGCTACGAGGGATTCCGCGCTGCCTGGCTGCCCGAGACGACGCCCGGCGGCTACCCGGCCCGAACCAGCATCGGCCGGAACGTCAGCTCCGACCGCCAGGTCATCACCATCCTCGAGCTGGACGTGTCCGTCGACGAATTCACTGCCATGGCGGGCTCGCTCACCCGCCCCGACGCCCTCGACCGACTGGCTGAGGTGGTGGAGACGACCGAGCTGCAGGGCGTCTTCGAAGACGTCTACGGCCCGGACGACTTCGCCTGACCGGCGACGGGACCGAGCGTGCCGAGCGAGGTCTCGCCGCTCTCGTCGAGGTTGACGACGATCGCCTCCTGCGTGCTGCGGGCGATCACGACGACGGCCTCGTCATCGGGGGAGGGGTTCTCCTCGCGGTGGGCGACGTACGGCGGAACGAACACGTAGTCGCCCGGCGAGGTCTCCAGCCGCCGCTCGCCTCCGGCACCGTCGCCCACGACGAAGACCGGATGCCCGACGGTGACGTAGATGCCCGTCTCGGAGCGCCCGTGGTGATGGTTGGCGGATCTGGCGCCGGGAGCCATACGGGTCTCGCCCATCCACAGCTCTTGCGAGCCGCAGGCGGCTCCCGAGATCGCCTCGGAACGTCGCATACCCGAGCTCTGGGCCGTGTCCGTGCTCAGCTGCCCCGAACCGATGCGCCGCAGCGTCGCGGCCTCCGCGTCATCTCCCTCCGTCATGACACCTCCCAACTACCCTCAGTATCGCCCGG
Source organism: Acidimicrobiales bacterium (assembly GCA_052143575.1). Taxonomy (GTDB): domain Bacteria; phylum Actinomycetota; class Acidimicrobiia; order Acidimicrobiales; family Bog-793; genus JAKACA01. The sequence goes on along the minus strand of JBKQSP010000045.1, from coordinate 39,953 downwards.
ACGGCGGCCGAGTGGCGCACCGCCGAGCAGGAGGTTGGACGTGGCAGGAATCGGAGGTCGTGGGGATGGCTGATCAGCCGCTCGCCACCGTCAGCTCACCGCTGACCGGCGTCGTCGTCGCCGTCAAGGTTGCAGTCGGCGACGAGGTCGCCGAAGCTGCCACCGTCGTCGTGGTCGAGGCGATGAAGATGGAGCACCTCGTCCTCGCCGGATCGGCCGGCATCGTTCGAGACATCCGCGTGGCGCCGGGCGACGCCGTCAGCCCCGGGCAGCCCGTGCTCGTGCTGGAGCCGGCCGTGATTTCCGCCCCGGGGGCGCCGAGCGGTGCGACGCCCGATCTCGACGAGGTGCGCCCCGATCTGGCCGAGCTCCTCGAGCGGCGCCACCTCCTCACCGACGCCGCCCGCCCGGCCCCCACCGAGCGACGCCATAGCGGCGGACGGCGCACCGCCCGAGAGCTCGTCGACGACCTTTGCGACGTCGGGAGCTTCGAGGAGTACGGGGGCTTCGCCGTGGCGGCCCAGGCGGCTCGCCGCTCGCCGCTCGACCTCATGACGAACACGCCGGCCGACGGCCTCGTGGCCGGGATCGGCCGCGTCAACGGCGATCTCTTCGGCGGAGAGCGCGCTCGCTGCGCCGTGCTGTCGTACGACTACACGGTGCTCGCCGGCACGCAAGGGCAGCGGAACCACCAGAAAAAGGACCGCCTCTTGGAACTGGTGGAGCGGCTCCGCCTGCCGGTCGTGTTGTTCGCAGAGGGGGGCGGCGGCCGCCCGGGCGACAGCGATTTCCCGGTCATCTCCGGTCTCGACACGCGGGCCTTTGCCCTCTATGGGCGTCTCAGCGGCCTCGTGCCCCTCGTGGGCGTCGTGCAGGGTCGCTGCTTTGCCGGCAATGCCGCCTTGCTCGGCTGCAGCGACGTCATCATCGCCACGGCCGATGCCAACATCGGCATGGGGGGCCCGGCCATGATCGAGGGCGGTGGCCTCGGGGTCTTCGCTCCGGACGACATCGGGCCGGTGGAGGTGCAGGCGCCGAACGGGGTGATCGATCTCGTCGCCGCTGACGATCGCGAGGCCGTCTCGTTCGCCAAGCGGTACCTCGCTTACTTCCAGGGCCCTCTCGGCACATGGGACTGCGCCGATCAGCGGGAGCTGCGACATCTCGTGCCGGAGGCGCGCACCCGCGTCTACGACGTGCGCGGCGTCATCGAGACGATGGCCGACACGACCACGGTCCTCGAGCTGCGCCAGCAGTTCGGCATCGGCATCGTCACGGCGCTCGCACGCATCGAGGGCCGCCCCATCGGGATCATCGCCAACAACCCTGCCCACCTCGGTGGAGCCATCGACACGCCGGCGGCCGACAAGGCGGCCCGCTTCATGCAGCTGTGCGATGCCTTCGACGTGCCCATCCTGTTCCTGTGTGACACGCCGGGTTTCATGGTCGGCCCGGAGGCCGAGCGCAGCGCCCAGGTACGTCATTTCAGCCGCATGTTCGTGAACGGCGCCAGTCTGACGGTGCCCTTCTTCACCATCGTGCTGCGCAAGGGCTACGGCCTCGGCGCCCAGGCGATGGCAGGTGGCAGCTTCCGCTCGCCCGTGTTCACCGTCAGCTGGCCCTCTGGTGAGTTCGGCGGCATGGGTCTCGAGGGTGCCGTGCGGCTGTCCATGCGCCGCGAGCTCGAAGCCGTCGAGGACGAGGGTGAGCGGGAGGAGCTGTACCGCAGTCTTGTCGCTCGCGCCTACGAACGTGGCAAGGCCCTCAGCATGGCGACGAACCTCGAGATCGACGACGTCATCGACCCCGCCGAGTCGCGCCGGCGGCTCGTTAACGCCCTGGCGGCCGTGCCCGCCGGGATCCGGCCCGGCAAGAAACGGCCCTGTATCGATACCTGGTGAGGCCCGGCTACCGTGCGTCGATCCAGAAGATCCACGCGAAGGGCGAGACACCATGGCTGAGGACGATCCGCCGGGCGAAGCCGCCCGCCTTGCCGACGAGATGCGGCGGATCATCGCCCGCCTTGCCGTCGTACGGCCCCCTGCCGAGGAGCTGCGGCGGGCCACCGATGCCGCCGCCGCCTTCGCCGATCGGCTCGAGCTCCTGCCGGAGCGCCAGCGATCATGGGAGGTGAGCGAAGCCGGGCTCCTGCCCCGCGACTTCGTCGCCTTCAGCCCCGTGAGCGGTCGCAGCAACGCCATCTCGCCACCGGTCAAGCTCACCGTCGTGGAGGATCCCGCCGGTGCGTACATCGAAGGGGAGGTCACCTTCGGCCCGGCCTACGAGGGGCCGCCGGGGCATGTCCACGGCGGTTTGATCGCCGCCGTGTTCGACGAACTGCTGGGCTTCGCCCAGCAGGGGCCCGGGTTCACGGCCACCTTGACGGTGCGCTACCTGCGGCCCACACCGCTCAACCGGCTCCTGCGACTGCGGGCGGCCGTCGAAGGCGTCGAGGGCCGCAAACGGACGATCCGCGGACGCTGCGAGTTGGATGGCACCGTGCTGGCGGAGGCCGAGGGCCTCTTTATCGCTCCGCGCAGCGGCGACGACTTCCTCGCCCGCCTGGCACGGGGGGATTGACGTCCGCCCTCAGCGCGGATCGAGGCGCCGGCCGCTCGGGCGGCTCGTCGTGCCGACCTCGTTGTCGACATCGGGACGGGTGATCGCCACCCAAGCGATGAGCGCCACCATCGGGATGGCAAGGACGATCGCCACGACGCCCCTTCCCATGTTGAGACCACCGAGGCTGCGGGGCACCCCCATCCAGTCGGCGAATGACGCCCCGAGGGGCCGCGTCAGCACGTAGGCGACCCAGAAGGCCAGGATCTCGTTGAGGTCGAAGATCCAGAGCGCCAGGGCGGGGACGAGGAACAACCCGGCGAACATCAAACCGGAGGAGAAGTAGCCGAGCCGGAACGTCGTGGCGGTCAGGTCGCCGGCCGCCGTGCCGAGAGCGAAGGTGGCGAGCACCGTCGCCCAGTAGAAGGCCTCTCGGCGGGGAGTAGAGATGCTGTGGATCGACAGCGTGCCCTCGGTGCGCTGCCACACGGCGAAGATGACGGCGAGGGCCACGAGATAGAGCATCGTCGAGTCGATGTAGGGAACCTTCAACTCGATGTGGAGGCCGTCGGCCGCCATCGTGCCAAAGACCGCCACCATGGCAACGGCGAACCAGTACGCCCAGGCGTTGTACCGGCGGGTCGAGAACTGCACGATCATGGCCGCCACGAAGGCGATGCCCCCGACGACACCGGCCAACACGGGGCTGTAAGCGTGCGCCAGGAAGTCGGACGTCGCCTCTCCCATGGCGGTGGAGAGGATCTTGATGATCCAGAAGTAGATCGTGATGCGATACGGGACCTTGACCGCCCATGTCGACGAGAGCCGGTTGATGCGAGCGGACCTGCGCGAAGCAGCGGCGTGGGCGCGGGTCACCGGGCTAGTCCCGAACGGAAGCTTCCGAGTCCCGCCAGCCGGCCACAGGGCGGCACTGTACCCGGCGTCCTTCGCCGGCGTCGTACAGGCCAGCTGCCGAGGGCGCCATCCTTGCTGGCGCAGGTGTGCTCCGGTAGCGTCCTTCGAGATCGTCGGCGGGCGTCGGTCTGACGGACAAGGGGTAATCATCATGCGGCACCTCGCTACTCGCACACTCCTCGTGGTAACGCTGCTGGCGGCGGTGGGCGCCGTGCCTTCGGTCGCCGGCGCCTCGGCGAATACCTCACCGAAGCTTTCGCCGAGGCACGCCGTCACACTGCGGGCGGTGATCTCCTCGGGTTACGACACGTCCTGTGCCCTCGTGACCGCCGGCAAGGTTGAGTGCTGGGGCTACGGCATGGACGGCGAGCTCGGCGACGGCAAGCTCGCCAACTCGGCGACACCGGTCCCCGTGAAAGGGATCTCGGGCGCCAAGCAGGTGGTGGTCGGCTGGTACCACGCCTGCGTCCTCCTCTCCGGTGGCACGGTGAAGTGCTGGGGCGAGGGTGATGATGGGCAGCTCGGCAACGGGGCCGTGAAGGACGAGTCGTCCCCCGTGGCAGTGAAGGGTCTCGTGCACGTCAAAACGCTCACAGCCGGCGGATACCACACCTGCGCCCTCCTTGCTTCCGGCACGGCAAAGTGCTGGGGTTACAACGATTACGGTCAGCTCGGCAATCGCAAATCGTCCGTCGCCCAGTCGACGCCCGTGGCGGTCAGCCTGTCAGGAATCAGGGCGATCTCAGCTGGCGGGTACCACACCTGCGCTCTGCTGGCGGGTGGGAAGATCGACTGTTGGGGCTACGACGGGGACGGCGAGACCGGGCAGGCCGACGGTGCCGAGGCACAGTTGGCGCCGGAAAGCGTTCCGGGCATCGCGCACGCCACGGCGGTCTTCGCCGGTGGCTACAACACGTGCGCCCTCTTTGCAGCAGGCACGGCGAAGTGCTGGGGTTACGGCGAGGACGGCGAGCTCGGTAACGGCGCCTACACGGACCTTGTCACACCGACCCCTGTCCTCGGTCTCCACAAGGCGGTGATGATCGTGCCGGGCCTCTACCACACCTGCGCCATCACCTCGAGCGGCACGGTGGAGTGCTGGGGCTACGGATACGAAGGCCAAACGGGAGACCCCGGGCAGGAGGGCTCCGATGTCCCGACCAGCGTGGCCGGGCTCTCGAGCGTCGACGACATCGCGCTCGGCGAGGACTCCACGTGTGCTGCGATCAGCAGCAACAAGGTCGAGTGCTTCGGTGACGACTCCTTCGGCGAGCTCGGGAATGGGCTGTTCGGAGACTTCCTCGTGCCGAAGCGGGCCGTCGGTCTCGGCGGCGTCGCCGCCGTCGGTCTCGGAGGCGCCAGCTCGTGCGCCGTCGTCTCAAAGGGTCGCGCCGAGTGCTGGGGGTGGGGCACAGAGGGCCAGCTCGGCAACGGGTCGATCGCCAACAGCGCCAAACCCGTCGCCGTGATCGGGCTACCGGCCGCATCGGCTCTGAGCGCCGGCTACGAGCACGCCTGCGCATTGGTGACGGGGGGCAAGGTGGAGTGCTGGGGCAGCAGCTACGACGGACAGCTCGGGGACGGCTCCTCGGACCCCGGTTCCGCTGTGCCCGAGGCCGTGAAGGGGATCGCCGGCGCAACGGCGATCTCGTCGGGCGAGTACGACACGTGCGCCATCGTGTCAGCCGTCGCACACTGCTGGGGCGGCAACTGGGACGGTCAGCTCGGCAACGGCACCGACCTCGACAAGCCCACTCCGGTCACGGTGAGCGGGCTGTTCGACGTCCGTGCCATCTCGGCAGGCTACGACCACACGTGTGCCATCGATGGCGGTGGGGGCAGCGTCGAGTGCTGGGGCGACAACAGTGAAGGCGAGCTCGGTGACGGGACGACGACGGACTCGTCCACCCCGGTGGCCGTCCCGGGCATGTCGGGCGCTACCGCCGTCGGAGCCGGAGACGAGTTCTCCTGCGCCCTCGTGGCGGGGGGACAAGTGAAGTGCTGGGGCGCCGACAGCGAGGGAGAGCTCGGCGACGGCAGTGTCAACTACAGCGCTACGCCCGATCCCCAGACGGTGAGTGGGCTCAGCGGAGCCACGGCCCTCGCCGTCGGCTACGAGGACGCCTGTGCCATCGTGTCGAAGGGCGACGTCGTCTGTTGGGGCTACGGCTACGACGGCGAGCTCGGCAACGGTTCGGACTCCGAGACCGCCTTCCCCGTCAAGGTCGCCGGCATCTCAGGTGTCAAGGCCGTCTCGGTGGGTGAGTCGACGGTCTGCGCCCGCCTCTCGAACGGCACCCTCGACTGCTGGGGCAGTAACTTCTACGGCGAGGCCGGCGGCGGTTATTTCGGCTTCTCGGGCTCGCCGGTCCCGGTGAGCGGCCTGAAGCTCTGATCACGCCTCGGTGGCGTCCTCGGCCGGCGAGCCCGTGACGAGGGCGATTCGGCACCGCCCGCGCTGACGCGGACGAGGCCGGGCATCTGCCCGACCTCGTCCACTTCGTGGCAGAACAATTACACGCCGATTGCCGCCGCACTGCCGGCGTTGCCGACGTTCCTCGCCGAGCCGTCTCCGGTCACCGAGCCCGAAGCGGAGACGAGCCAGTATCCCGAGCCGACCGGAGCCGCCGCGATGCCGACGACCGGCGTCGAAGGCTTCGAGCCGGAGATGGCCGTGGCATCGCCTTCAGGGAAGACCTGCCCCTTCGAGTCGACGAGCCAGTAGCCCTTCCCGTTCGTCGTCGGAGCGATACCGACAACGCTCGAGTTCGGCTTCTTGGCGTTGCCGTACGACTTGGCGTCCCCGAAGGCGAAGACCTGGCCCTTCGAGTCGACGAGCCAGTAGCCCTTCCCGGTCGCCGTGGAGGCGATGCCGGTGATCGTGGCGCCGGAGGCCACCTTGCCCTTGTAGGTGACGGCGGAGCCGAAGGCCTTCACGCTTCCACCGGCGGTGACGAGCCAGTAGCCCGTCCCGGCCGGGTTGGCGGCTAATCCGACGACGTGTTTCGTGGTGGCCCCGCCGTAGTACTTGGCGTTGCCGAAGGGCGTGACGGCACCGCTCGTGCTGACGATCCAGTACCCGAGGGCGGACGGTGTGGCGGCGATGCCGGCCGCCGCGACTCCTTCGGCCCCGATGCCGCCGTGCGACCAGGCGTCGCCGAAGCCGACGACACCCCCGCCCGAGGTGAGAACGAGATAACCGTCGTCACCGAGCGACGTCTTCACGACCGCAGAGGCGCCGAGGCCCGTGCCCTTCGACGAGGTCGCTCGAACCGTCAGCGTCCACTCCAGCCCCGCCTGCAGCGTCGCGAACTTGGCGCTGCGCACCGAGGCGCCCACCGAGAGCGAGACGGGGTGCAGACCCGGCGACGAAGCCGTCACCCGGTAGCCGGTCACAGCAGAGCCGCCGTCGCTCGTCGGAGACTTCCAGGAGAGCGAGACGGAGCCGGCGCTCGCCGTGGCGAACACCGATGTGGGCGGGCTCGGCGCGCTCGTCTTGTAGGTGAACTCAGCGCTCGCCGAAGGTGCCGTCGCCCCCGCCCCCGTGAGGTCGCTCTCGAGCGTCGAGAGGGTCACGTGCACGGTGGCGCCCGCCGTCCCGGGCGGAGCCGTCACTTCGACGACGTTCGTGGCACCGCAGTCGAGGATGGCTTCGATGTTCGTGAACGACTCGGCGACGGCGTTCCCGAACGAGACGCCCGTCAGGCAACCGAGGTTCTCGCCGGTGATCACGACCTCGGTACCGCCTTGAGCCGGACCGCTCTTCGGCGAGATCGAGTCGATCTTCGGCTTGCCCGGTGGGTAGAGGATGATGACGCTCTCCTGGCTGAACGAGCAACCCGTCTCGCTACAGATCGACACCTCCGCCACCGCCGGGTTCTGTGACACCGTCTCGGTGGTGATCTTCGTGTCGCTGCTCACGGCGTAGGTGTACTGGGTGCCGAATGAGTATGGCGTGGCGAGGTCCTCGAAGTCGATCGGGGCGACCGCCTCCTTGAAGCCGATGCCCGTCAAGGTGATGGGTGTGCCGCCCGTGTCGGCGGCACCCGCCACACCCTCGAAGGTCCTCGAGGTGGCGTTGTTGACCACGGTCGAGATCTCCGGGATGCCTGCGTAGGTGATGACAGGACCGGCGGCGGACTGCCCGGCCATGGTCGCCATGCTGACCGGGAAGGTCTCCGGCTCCACCGACGCCGAGGAGAAGGTGATGGGCGGGGCGAGGAACTGGATCTCCGAGCCCTCGAGGAACGTGCAGGTGGGCGAGAAGCAGTAGTTCTGGGACGACTCCTGCGTGGGGTCACCGAGGCTCACCCAGTCGAAGGTGAGCGGGTCGAAACCCGTGCCCGTGATCGTGACGAGCGAGCCGCCGAACTCGCCGGCGAGGCTGCTCGGGACAGCCGTCGTCGTCGAGACGGAGGTGATCGTCGGCGCCGGAACGTAGTCGAACTCGGTCGGCGCCGGCATCTGCTCACACGAGCATCCCGGCGGGAGGGCGCTGACGGCCATCGAGGTCGGGTTCAGCGTGGCGCCCTCATAGGGCGGGAGGATGGTCGACTCGGCGCTCGACTTGGAGCCCTCCGTCACGACGACCTGTGCCTGGCAGATGTCGTTCGAGCTGTTCTCGCCCGCCGGCAGCCCGCCACCGCACACTGTCGTGCCGGACTCGAAGTCCGGCGGTGTCACTTTGAGCTCGAACGGCGAGACGACCGTGACGCTGGCTGCCGCCACCCCTCCGAAGGTGACAGTGGCGCCGGAGGCAAATCCGGAGCCGAGGACGGTCACCGTCGCCGGTCCCGTCTCGAGCCCGCCGTAGGGGCTGAGGCCCGTGACAGACGGCGTCACGGGGCTCGTCGTCGTGCCGCTCACGTACTCCATCGTCGTCACCCCGGCGGCGAGCGGGCTCGACTGGCCCGAGGTGTTCGTCACGAAGACGCTCGCCGGGCCGGTGCCGTTCTGGGAGGCCGGTCCCTCCGGCGCCACGAGGTCGCTCGCCGGCGGGAACGTGACGGTGAGCGAGGTGGAGCTGGTGACGTCGATGCCGCTCGTGATCTGCCAGGAGCCGACGCCGACACTCGTGATGGCCGGGGAGACGTTCGACCCGAAGCCGGTTCCGGTGATGGTGACCGGGCCGCCGGCGGCCGGCAGGATGGCGGGGTTGAGCAGCGTGATGGTCGGCCTGCTGGCTGTCGTGGCGCCGCTGCACAGGTTGAAGGCGAGCCCGGCCGTCCCGCCCGGTCCGGTCAGCTCGGGCGAGCCGAGGCCGGAGGCGAGGTCGTAGCCCGGCGTGGCGGGGAAGAGAAGCCCGTTGTCGAGGCCGTAGATGTCGTTGTTGCCGGTCTCGATGTCGTTGAAGGAGTCGGCGTAGGTCGCCGGGTTGGAGGCGACGGCATACAGCAGCGGGCTCACGAAGCCGACGCCGTGGGCCGTGGCAAGGCTGCCCTTGCACGTCGGGGACGAGTTGACGAGGGCGAGGAGCGCTGCCCAGATCGGTGTCGCCGAGGAGGTGCCGCCGATGGTGATCCAGCCGTTGAAGGGTCCGCCGAACTCCGCGGCGTAGACCGTCACGGCGCCGGTGAATTCGTCGGCTTGCGCCGACACGTCGGGCACGAGCCGGCACGGTGTCGATGCCGTGGCGCCCGTCAAGGTCGACTGGCAGAAGTTCGTCGGGAAGCCGAAGTTCGTCTCGGTGAGATTGGCATTCGTGTAGTCGGCGCTCCCCGGACCGACGATGCCCGGCACCTTCGAGTCTGCCTGCCAGGTCGGGCTCGCCCATGAGGACGAGATGCCGCCGCCGCCGGAGCCCCAGTCGGCCCCGTCATTCCAGACGTGCTCGACCGGGGGCTGGGTGGCGTCGTCGATGGTGGTGCCCCCGACGCTGACGACGTCGGGCTGGCTACCCGGGTCGAGGACCGAGAGGGGGTTCTGCCCGGTGGCGGGGGCGGGCGGGCGGAACTCGTTGCAGCTGTCGTCGCCGGTGTCGCCGGCTGCGGCGAAGATCGACTGGCCCTGGGCGGCCGCCTGCTCGAACAGGACGTTCTCGGCCTGCTGGACGCCTGGCTCTGCCAACTGGAGGGCCTGCTCGCAGAAGCCCCAGCTCGTCGTCACGATCTGGTCGTGGTCGCTGTTGACGATGTCGGCGTACTCGTCGAGGCCGCCGAAGGTGTTGTTGGGGGCTTCGTAGACGTCGATGTTGGCGCCCGGGGCGATGGAGGAGACGTCCTCGACGTCGAGGATGGACTCGCCGCTGCCCTCACCGGCGGGCTCGCCGCCGTCGACGGCGTAGGGGCCGCCGATCGTGAGGCGGCCTTCCACCGCGCTTGCCCCCGTGCCGAAGTAGCACTGGTCGAACGTGTCGACGTCGGCCGCGCTCACGGGCTCCAGCTCGTAGACGGCGATGTTCTGGCCGGCGCCGAAGTCGCCGGCGCCGTAGAGGCCGAAGGCGCCGTAGGAGTTGGCGATCGCATCGTTGCTCAGCCCGCCGAAGACCTGGGCGTCTTCGGTAGCGGCCGGGCACGCCGTCGGCGAGCCGGCCGGGTGGGCGAACGTCACCGTCTTGGCGGCGGGGAAGGAGCTCTTGGAGAGCGGGCGGCGGACGAGGCCGGCGGGTTGGGCGTGCAGGAGGTTGTCGAGCCCGACGACGCCGACGACGCTGTGCGCGATCGTGGAGGGGAGCCGTACCGCCGAGGTCGTCGCCTGGCCGGTCGTCCCGTCGGCGAGCCGGTAGTTGGCGAAGCCGGTGTGGAAGGCGCTCCCCACGCGGGCAGCCGAGCCGCTGAACATCACGAGGAGCCCGTCACTCGTGACACCGGTGACGTGCAGCCCGTCGGCGGTGAGCTGTGACCTGACGGCGTCGATGGTCGCCTGCGTCGGCCCGAAGCGCTGCGCGTAGGCGCCCGCCGCCAGGTAGTCGTGGTAAAGGGGCGACTTCTTGTTCGTGACCTCGTCGATGAAGTTCGACAGGGCGGCGCTGTCGCGGGGCATGAGGGCGACGGCGCCCGTCTCGGTGGCAGATGCCGGCACCGCCCCGATCTCGGTGGCGCCGTCCGGCAGCCTGGGGGCGGACCCGATTGCGACGAGCGTCGGCCGCACGCTGTGACCGGCGCCGGCGATTCCGGCGGCCGACGCCGGCGCCATCGCCAGGAAGGGCGCTGCCGCCAGGGCGGCCGCCAGCGGTCCGACGAGTCGCCGCCAGCGGGCGGCTGGCAGGCGACGCTGCCCGGCAACTCCAACGGTGGGCGCTACGTGAAGGTTTGCTGACCTGGACACGACGTCTCCTTGCATGCCTCGTTGCGATGCGCATCTCGCGAGCTGCGCCCTGCCCTGGAACGCTTGCACGCCGTGGCATCCACCGGTCCAGCGATCGCGCGCCCAGCCCGGCGCGTTGATCTTGGAGGTTTCTATCAATGCGTTGCCGGGGAGTCAACAGCCTTCCGGCCCCCGGGAGGGACGCCCGTGCCGAGGTCGTGGCGCTAGGGCGCCATATGGGCGACGCGCGCCGGGCTCAGGTCGGGTGCGGACACCACCTGGTCGGAGCTGCGCACGAACTGCAGGAGAGCCGCCTCCGACAACGGGCGGGCGAAGTGGTACCCCTGCAGGAGATCGAAGCCGATCTCGGTCATGAGCCGGTCGAGATCGGCGTTCTCGACGCCCTCGGCGACGCTCACGAGGCCGAGGCGGTGCGTGAGCTCCCTCACCGAGCGGACGATGGCCTCGTCGGCCGGGGAGGTGAGCGAACGCTGCACGAAGCTCATGTCGACCTTGATCTCGTCGAGCGGAAGGTGAGGGATGGCCGCCAGCGACGTGTAACCGGTGCCGAAGTCGTCGATGGAGACCCGGATGCCGCCGTCGTGCAGCGGGCGGAGCAGGTTGACAGCCTGGCGAAGGTCCATCGCGGCGGTTTCGGTCACCTCGACGGTGAGGGCGGACGGTGGGAGGCGGCGAGAATCGAGTTCCGAGAGGATCCAGCTCGCCAGGTCGGGCAGCCGGAGCGTCTTGGCGGAGAGGTTGACGGCGACCGGCAGGTCGATGAAGGCGTTTCTCCAGCGAACCTGGGCGTCGAGCGCCTCACCCACGACTCAATGGGTGAGGCGGTCGACGAGGCCGGTGCGCTCGGCAAGGACGATGAACCTGCCCGGGGGCACGTTGCCGTGCGCAGGGCTCTCCCAGCGCAGGAGCGCTTCTACCGAGACGGCCCGCCCGGTCGCTGCCGAGATCTGGGGTTGATAGGCGAGATGGAGCTCGTGGCGCTGGTCGGCAAGGCGCAGATCGGCCAGCAGGGTCAGATCCTCGCTCGTGAGGGTGTCGTGATCGCCGTCCCAGACGGCGTCGATGATCCCGGAGCCGGCCGCTCGGCGGGCGCTCAACGATGCCCGGCGCACGAGCTCGGGCACGTCCCCACCATCCCAGGGTGCGAAGACGAGCCCCACGTGGGCCCGTAGCGAGACCTCGACCCGATCGACGAGGTAACGCCCGGAGCTGATGGCCGACGCCAGGTTGCGGGCAAGGGCGCGACCAGCGGCGAGCACGCTCTCGGGAGCCTCTCCGAGCGGCCCGTCGAGGTCGTGGGCGAGCTCGGGGCCGAGCTCGTGCGTCACCACCAGCTCGTCGCCCTCGACCCTCGTGATGACCGTGTCCACGGGCACGACCTGACCGAGGTCCTCGACGGCCCGCCGCAGCAGTTCGGAGCCCACGCGGTAGCCGAGCGCCTGGCGAGCATCGTCGACGCCGGCCAGGTAGACAGCCGCCACGATGAAGGCGGGCGCCCCCACGCCGGAGCGGCGGCCCGAGGAGATGCGATGGGCGAGGCCGATGCCGTTCGGCAGACCGGTGTCGGGGTCGATGGAACCGCTCCGCCACACCGATCTCGTGAGCACGTGCACCGTCAGGCTGGCCGTCGCCATCGTGAGGCTGACGGTGGCAGCCACGAGGGCGCCGGCTCCGATGCCGAGGTGGCCGGCGAGTGCCAGCCAGAGGCCGCCTGCTACGAGGAGCTGATAGACGGCGATGGCGCGACCGCCCAGGTAGAGGGCGACGACCATGGCGAGGGGAAGGAGGAAGACGGAGCTTGCCAGCACGCTGGCGCTCGACCGGCCCGCCGCCACGAGGACGAGGCTGAGGCCCGACCCGACCGCGATGAGCAGGCGACACGAGAGCGGGCTGACGCTCGTCACCCGCAGCAGACCGACCCATACGAGCGCCGCCAGCGAGGTGGCGGCCACGAGGCTGGCGGTGGCGGCCGGAGGCCACGGGAGGGCAAGGGCCGACGTCGCCCAGAGGACCACCGCCAGGGCATAGACGATGCGGAGGACCGAGAGCGGGCTGAGCAACTCGAGGGGCGCCCCCAGTGCGAGCCAGGAGCGCGTCTTCGGGAAGACGCGGCTGTGCACCTGCGCCTCGGTCGGCAGCCGTCTGCTCGTGACCGAGTTGGCGCTCGTGGAGCTCGGCGAGGTCCAGCCCTGCCACGTGAAGCGCGGAGCGATGGGCGAGGGCATCCTGTTTGCTATCGGCACGTTGCAGCCGGCTCTGAACCGCAAAGTGCCAGGTTCGAGGGTACGCCCGCCCACTGCCGGAAGCGCTGAGCCGCCGGCGCAGGCTCCTAAGATCACGCCCATCATGGTCTCGGCTACCGGTGGCGAGTCCAGCCGCGGCGGCCCGCCGGGCTCGCGGCACCTCACGAGGGCGGAGCGGCGTGAGCTGCAACGACGCCGCCGACGCCGGCGGCTCCTCCCGATCCTCGTCCTCGTCATGGCGGCCGCCTCCGTCGCCGCCTGGGCGCTCAATGGCTCTCATGCCGCCAAGGCGAGGTCAGCCGGGGGTCACCCTCGTGCGACGACCACGACGACGGCGAGGGCGACCACGACGACACGACCCGTCGTCGTGCCCCCGTATGAACCCCCGCCCGTCACGCCGAGGATCTCGCCCTCGCTTCCCGGCGAGGGCAGATGGGTGAGGATGGACAGCTGGGACCCCGGCCCGCCCTCGGTCCTCACGACGACGTTTCGACCCGACGCCGCCAACTCCGGCGTCACGGCCTACGTCGCCTGGATGCGGACCTCGACGACGCAAGTCGCCCTCTACCCCGGTTACGAGGGACCGGGGGCGACTCCGCTCAACCGCGGGCCGGAGATGGTCCCGCAGTCCGCCTGGCCCCGCCTGCTCGCCACGTTCAATTCGGGCTTTTACGAAGCCGATTCCGCCGGTGGTTTCTTCACGCACGACACGTTGTACTTCCCGATGATCAAGGGCCTGGCCACGGTGGTCGCCTACGCCGACGGTCGCGTCGACATCGTCGACTGGGAGGGCGGTACGAGGCCCGGCGCCGGCATCGTGATGGCACGGCAGAACCTCCCGCTCCTGGTCGACGGCGGCGCCCCCACGGCGGCCTCGACCGACCCGAGCGAGTGGGGCCTCACCCTCGGCGGCGCCCCCGCCGTCTGGCGGACCGGGCTCGGCATCGACGCCAAGGGCAACCTCATCTACGTGGCGGCGCCCGATCAGACGGCGGCCAGCCTTGCTCAGGTCCTCGTCGACGTGGGAGCCGTGCGCGCCATGCAGCTCGACATCAACCCGGAGTGGCCCATCTACGTCACCTACGGCGGGCCGGGGGCGACGTCGCCGGCGATCTTCGTGCCGAACCCGGCTTCGGTCCCTGACCGCTTCCTCTTCCCGGCCACGAAGGACTTCTTCGCCGTCTACCGGCGCGTGGCGGGTGTGACACAAGAGCCCTGGTAGCAGGCCGCCGCCCGCAGGCGACTCAACAGCCGCCGGGGGGCCCCGGCGTGCCCGCCCCATCCGCCGGCTCATCAACGGTCCCGACATCGACCGGTCGCGGGTTGGGGCCGAGATGGACGACGTACCAGACGCCTCGCCACGAGATGAGAGAGGCGACGGCGAACGACTTCACGACACCGCCTTGTTCGTACACGAAGCGCACGCCAGGCAGGTGCCAGTAGCCGATCAGGTTCTCGCAGTCGCCTGGCTCGATCCAGGCGGCGTCGGGCGCTGAGGCGTCGACGGCGAGGAGCTTCGTGCTCGGGGCGGCGGCCCCGAGGGCTTCGTGATAGGCGGCGAGGTCGAGGCGGTAGAACCCGATGAGCCGGTCCGTGTAGTCGGCGGCCGGGTCGCTCAGGAGGCCCTGCTTCATCTCCACGTAGGCGGGCTCGGGGAAGAAGTCAGGAAGCGCCGTCGTGATCGAGTCCGAGACGATGCCCTTCCAGAGGCCTTCGAGGGCCCGCCGCAGGGCGCTCCCGAAGGCTGGCTCCACCTCCGTCTGCGGCAAGAGCCCAGGATCCGTCGTCGTCGTCGTGACCGGGAGCGTCGTCGTCGAGGTGGTCGTCGAGGTGGTCGTCGTCAGCGTCCCGATGGTGCTGGAGGCTGCCGGCGTGCTCGAGGAGCTGTGCGAGGAACTCGCCGAGGAGGCCGCCGTGCACGCCGTGGTCGTGAGCGCCACGGTCACCACGACGAGCAGGCGGGTGGGCCCACGTCGACCCCGGCGGCGAGGCAGCAAGAGGTGCACGCCGTCAACGCTGCCACAGGCCGATCGGGCCGGCGCGCCACCTCGGTGGCTCCCCGGCGGCGACGGCGCCTTCTCAGCGGCTGGGCTCGGTACCACCCCGCCGGGCAGCCGCCCACTTCGACATGAACGGCTCGAGCGCCTCCGCCACCGTCGGCGACCCGATCTCGGCGAGGTCGTAGGTGACCCGCCGCGAGGGGTGGCCGAGGTCCACGACGCGGGCGAGGTCCATCGGCGTCCCGATCACGACGACGTCGCACTCGGCCGCTCGCGCCGTGGCGCCGAGCTCGGCGAGCTGGGCGTCCCCGTACCCCATGGCGGGCAGCACCGCACCGATGGCGGGGTAGCGGCGGTAGACCTCGGCGATGGAGCCGACGGCGTACGGGCGCGGGTCGACCAGCTCGGCGGCACCCGCTTGGCGAGCGGCGACGGTACCGGCCCCAAAGGGCATGCCGCCGTGGGTGATCGTCGGCCCATCCTCCACGACGAGCACTCGCTGGCCCGCAATCGCCGGGCCGGGCACGAGCGTGACGGGCGAGGCGGCTCTCACGATGGTGGCGCCCGGGTTGGCGAAGGCGACGTTGGCAACGACGGCGTCGACGTCGGCAGCAGCCGCCGAGTCGATCTTGTTCACGACGACGACGTCGGCCATCCGAAGGGTGGTTTCGCCCGGGTAGTACGCCAGCTCATGGCCCGGGCGCAGCGGGTCGACGATCGTGACCAGCACATCGGGCACGTAGAAGGGGAAGTCGTTGTTACCGCCGTCCCACACGATGACGTCGGCCTCGGCCTCCGCCTGGCGGAGGATCTGTTCGTAGTCGACTCCGGCGTACATGACCATCCCCATGCGGACGGGCTCCTCGTACTCCTCGCGCTCTTCGATGCTCGGATGCGAGGCGTCGATGTCGCTCACGGAGGCGAAGCGCTGCACGCGCATCTTCTCGAGGTCGCCGTACGGCATTGGGTGGCGGATGAGCGCCACCGTGAAGCCGGCGTCGAGCAGGATGCGGCCGACCCGCCTCGTGGTCTGGCTCTTCCCGCAGCCGGTACGGACGGCGCAGACGGCCACGACCGGTCTCGTGCTCTTGATCATGGTCTCGCGCGGTCCGAGCAAGCGGAAACTGGCGCCGGCGGCAAGAGCAGTCGAGGCCTTGTGCATGACGTCGGAATAGGCGAGATCGGAGTAGGCGAGGATGACGTCGTCGACGGCCTGGGCAGCGACGAGGGCGGGGAGCTCGTCCTCGGAGACGATGGGGATGCCCTCGGGGTAGGCAGGGCCTGCCAGGGAGGCGGGGTAGCGGCGGTCGGCGATGCCCGGGATCTGGGCCGCCGTGAACGCAACGACCCGGGTGGAGGGGTCGTCCCGAAAGACCGTGTTGAAGTCGTGAAAGTCGCGTCCTCCGGCGCCGAGGATGACCACCCGGCGGCTGGTCTGCGTAGTTGTCATGGTGTCATCGTGCGCTCTCGGGGTATGGCGAGGTAGGGCCATATGGCCCCCGGGGCCATGGGCGCAGGTCGCTTGCGGGGCATCGTTGCGGCGGCAACTGCCGAGGCGGTGCCGTGATGGCGGGGAGGTGCCGCCTAACCGGCCCGGCGCCGCCGACTCTCGGCCGGTGCTGCCGCCGACGGTCGCTTCTTGCTCGGGCGCTCGAGGCTCACCCCCCAGGTGTCGTCGAGGAAGTAGGCGATCTCGTCGGTGAGCCGTTTCGGGCGCAAGCGGAGCTCGAGGGGAGAGTGAGCTCGGACGAGGGAAGCGTTCGGCAGCTGTTCGGCGAGGGCGGCGGCGTCGTCGAATGGGTGCACGAGGTCGTTGCCATGAGCGAGCAGCAAGGTCGGGGCGACGATGCGGGAGCGCTGCTCCTGCGTGGGGGCGATGGGGCCGACGAGGATGCCGTGCAGGACGGCGGCCATGCTGTCGGGCGGCAAGGCAGCCGCGTGCACGAAGCTGTCCAACGGGCCGAAATGGGTCAGCGGCGCCCGTCGCAACAACGCTGAGGTCATCCGCAGCAACGGGCGGCCGTAGTGGACGAGCAGGAGGAGCGGTACGAAGACGGAGGCGGCCGACGGCACCGCCCGTTCCAGCACGGGCATCTCGAGGACGAGGCCCTTGACTCGATGTGGGTGGTGATCGGCGGCGAACAGGCTCACGTTGGCGCCGAGTGACATGCCTCCGATCACCGCCTCCTCGGCGCCGAGCTCATCGAGGAGGGCGAAGACTTGCGTGGCGTAGGTGTCCATCCGGTAGGCGGAGGCGTGGCGCGGCTTGTCGCTGCGTCCGTGGCCGAGGAGATCGAGGAGCACGACGCGATTGCCGCGAGCGGCGAGCGCTTCGGCGATTCCGCGGTTTATCTCGGAATCGAGCAGGAGGCCGTGAAGGTACACGAGCAGCCGGTCGCCCTCGCCGTAGCTGTCGTAGACGAGGCGCTTGCCCCGATGGGTGAAGGAACCGCTCGTGTACGGCATCGGGACCTCCCACTACGCCGAGCCATCGCTCAAAATGGGCCACGTTGTCGACGACGGCCTGCGATGTCCATGCTGGGCTGAGCGCACGCCGGCGAACAGTGCCGAAGGTCACATCGGAGGACCGAAGCTCACGGCGTCGCAGGGCGTGGGCCGCCGGCGGGCGCCCTGGGCAGGGTGGCGGCTCACGGCTCCCAGACCGAGTGGTCGTGAGCGAAGACGACGCGGGCGGGGTCCAGCTCGAGCAACGGCGGGATCCAGGCGGGCGCGACGGGAAGCGGCCCGCCGTGCCCTTCCTCGGCAGCCCGCCATGCGAGGACATCCGCCGCGAAGGCCGTCGCCGTGTCGTGGCTTTGCCCGGCCACGACGACGGTGCCGTCGCGGCGGCGGACCACGAGGGACTGATGCCCTGCGGTGTGCCCAGGGGTCGCCACGACAAAGACGCCGGGGAAAACCTCGGCCTCCCCCTCGATCTCCTCGTAGCGGAGGCCGGGCGCCTCGATGAGCTCCTCGAGCGTGTAGTCCGCCGTCGTGTGGGCGGTCGCCAACTCGACGCGCTGGGTGAGGATCGGGCGGCCGGCGAGGGCCGGGTTCCCGCCACAGTGGTCGAAGTGAAGGTGGCAGTTGACGACGAGAGAAATCTCGTCGAGGACGGCGCCGACGCCGGCGAGGGCAGCTGGCAGGCCCCGCCGGCGCGGCCGGTAGTGAGCATCGACCTCGGGGTGCGAGCCCATGCCGGTGTCGAACAGCACGATGCCGTGCGGGTGCTCGACGAGGTATCCGAGGCATGGCTCGACACGGGGGACACCGCTGTCGGTCTCGTCGCCAGGGCGGACGAAGTAGCCGAAGTCGACGCGTCGTACGGCGGTGTCGTTCACACCGTCACCTTGCCGGGTCGGGCGGGAGAGGTCGACGGCTCCTGGGCGGACGCCGCGCAACGTCCACGATGCCCGAGCGAGTGAAACGATGGATGCATGCTGACGATTGGCACGATCGTATTGGGTGTCGGTGACATGGAACGGGCAGCGGCCTTCTGGTGCCGGGCTCTCGACTATGTGCTGCAGGATGGCGAGCTGAACGACGAGTGGACCGAGCTCGTGCCCGCCAACGGGGATGGCCCTGTTCTTGCACTCGAGCTCAGCGAGAGCCCCGTGCAGGAGCACCCTCGCGTCCATCTCGACCTGCACGCCGGCGATGCGGCTGAGCAAGCGGTCGAGATCGAGCGACTCTTGTCGCTCGGGGCCGAGCTGGTCGACTGGGATCTGTACCCGGACGACCCTGATTTCGCCGTGCTCGCCGACCCGGAGGGCAACCGGTTCTGCGTGATCGACACCACCCACGGCTGACGACTGAGCACGGAGCTCGATCCCTGCGCCCAGACCAGGCGGCGCACGCACCGGATACGATTCGGGCTTCTGACGACTTGGGGGCGACGTTGCCGGTCACGGCCGAGAGGGCACCACTTCGCCGAGCCCTGAGGGGTTATGGCGCCGGACGTCGCAAGCTGCCGTCGCCGAGCTCGGGCAGCAGGGACCTGGCACGTTCTGCTTCCCCCATGCACGCAGGTCCCGTCGTTCGGGGAGGCAGGTCGTGAGCCTCGGCCGCCAAGGCCGGCGCGAGGGCGGGAACCGCGCACCCGGGGCGGGCCAGTTGCGTGCCGCCATGACGGGGCTCGAGCTCGCCCAGGACGTCGTCACGGTCCTGGTCGGCGTGGCGCTCATCGTGCTCGCCGTCGCGCTGCTGGCCGCGGCCGTCCTGCATTTCTTCCGGTCAGGCGGCGCCGTGACGACACGTGCGGGCAGCTTCCTCGACCAGATCCTGCTCGTCCTCATCCTCGTGGAGATCGTCCACACGGTGATGCTCTCGCTGCGGTCGCACGAGCTGCAGCCCGAGCCGTTCATCGTCGTCGCGCTCATCGCCGCCATCCGCAAGCTGCTCTTCGTCCTCGGCAACCAACAGCAGCTGTCGACCTCGCAGTTCGCCCTCTTCCTCTCGACGGCCGCTGTCTTCATCGCCGCCCTCGTGGCGGTGCGCCGTTGGGCGCCCGTCAAGCAACCCTCCGAGCCGTCAGACTGACCCCAAGCGGTCATCTGGCGGATCCGGCATCGCGGCATCTGGAGCCGCCCTGCACGCCGGCGTGGCGAGGCGCCGCCGGCGGACGTGATGCCAGCGAGGCGCCCAGCCGTCGGGCTGGGTGACTTTCGGCCCTGGCAAGGGCAGCGGCGGCGGTACACGATTCGACGAGGACGGTTGTCGGCCGCCCCGGATGACCCAAGAGGAGGCCAGTGTGCAGATCCTGATGACCGAGATCGCCACTGACCGGGCAAGGACGGCAGCGGCCCTCCTCGAGGCCAAAGGCCACGTAATCGTGACGTGCGGCGACGGGGTCGCCCGCAGCGTCACCTGTGCAGCCCTGCGCGGCGAGCCCTGCCCGCTCGAGCGCGACAAGATTGACGTCGCCCTCCACATCGAGGGTGCCGATCCGCCGGGCCTGGCCGACGAAGGCGTGCTGTGCGCCATCCGGCACTTCCTGCCCCTCGTCGTGGCCTCCCGCGAAAGCGGCGTGCGATCCGACCCCTTTGGCAGCTGGGCGGCGGCGGTCTGCGACCTCGACGAGCTCAGCGAGACGCTCACGGCCGCTGCGAGCGCTCCGCTGCCCGCCCACAGCCTTGCCGCCGAGCGGGCGGCGAACGCCGTGTTGGCGAGTGCCGGCTGCTACACGACCTGGCGAGCGGTCGTGCGCCGGAGCGGCGGCCGGCTGCGGGTCGAGCTCATCAGTGAGACGCCGGTCGATCGGGAACTGTGCGATCGATCGGCCGTGCGGGCCGAGGTGGCGATCCGGGAGATCGACGGTGTCACCCCGACGATCGACGTTGAGATCGTGGCGCCACCGCACTCGTGACCTCCGGCCGGCGCCACTCCGGTCTGCTATCACCGGGAGATGCACGAAACCGACGAGAGCGCCGCTCGCGCAGGGGCGACCGGCGAGGCTGCCGGCGCGACGGAGGCGGCCGCACGGGCGATGCGCCGCAGCTGGTTGTCACCGCCGCCGGGACGGCTCATCGGTCGCGGGCACCCGGCCGGTGACTTCCTCGACGCCTTCGACTGGGATCTCCTCGAGGAGCGCCCCGGTTACCTGAAGCTGCAGGCGAGCCTGCCCGACCGCGTCAAGAACCCCCGCGGCCAGCTCTTCGGCGGCTTCACGCCGACCTACGTCGACCTCGTCGCTCTCTTGACCGTGCGCGCCGGGCTCGACCGGGCGACTCGCCCGGGCAGATGGCTCGCCACGACCAACATGCGCATCGACTACTTCCGGCCGATCGTCGGCCCCACGTTCCTCATCGAGAGCACGCAGGAGCACGAGCAGGGACGCACCCATTTCGTGGCGACGCGCTTCTTGCAAGGCCCCGATCTCGCCGTCTTCGCCCTCACGACGATGCGACAGCTCGCCGCCGACCGTTCGCTCGGCGATGCCTGAAGCCACGATGAGGTGAGAAGCGCAGCGCCGTCGCTGCGGCCGGGTCCCCTCGCAACCCTGACGCCGTCGGGGACCCCGGTGACTCGAGACGGGACACGGTGATGCCCTCCCGTCTTCGTCTCGTGCTCTCGGTGTTCCGAGCGGCCTTCGGGAATCCCGTCCTGCGCAGGGTCGGATTTGCTTACAGCCTGTTCGGCGCGGCCGAGTTCGGCATCTGGTTGGCGTTGCTCGTCTTCGCCTACGGCCACGGCGGGACCACGGCTGCCACGCTCATGGTGCTCGTGCAGCTCGTGCCGAGCACTGTGCTCGGCCCGCTCATCGGCGCCCTCGCCGATCGCATGCGCCCCGGCCGCGTGCTGTTCGCCGGCTACGGCGCACAGGCCGTGACGCTCGCCGGCGTGGCGTTCGCCATCGGAACCGGTGCCCCGGCGGCCGTCGTCTTCGTATTGGCCCCACTCACCTCGCTCAGCCTGACCGTCACGCGGCCGGCACAAGCCGCCCTGCTGCCTGCCAACCTCGACAAGGAACCCTTCGTGCTGACGCTCACGGGGGCACGTATCGGCGTCCTCGGCGGCGAACACGATTATCACCGGTCACCTCGGAGGCGGCGCTGCGGGCGACACAGGTGCCGCTCCCCGGTTAAACGAGTGAGCCTGACGGAGGGGCGCCGCCGCTTACCTCACGAAGGCGGCAGCGGACCGGCGTGCACGCGGCGTCCCGTCACGACGAGAGGCGAGATGCGCACAAGGATGTCCTTCGGTCCGGACCAGGGAGTTTCCGCCCGCTCGCGCAGCCGTGGGCCGTCGAAGTGCGTGATGTCCTCGGCGCGGCCGTGCACGACGACGCTCCAGCCGGAGCGGCCCTCGGGGTCGATCCGGTCGACCTCGAAGACGACCTCGCCGGAGAGCCCCAGCATCTTGCGGCCCTGGTTCGTGCGAAACACGATCCCGTCCCCGTCCATCCCGTAGTTGACCGGAAAGATCTCAGGGCGTCCGTCGACGACGACGCCGAGGCGGCCGATGCGCTCGCCGGCGAGGAGCTGGCGGCAATCCTTGAAGTCGATCGCCTCTGTGCTCATGTTCAGCTCGACAAGATCCATCTCGGCCTCACTCTCGCGGGGGATGCTGCTGGGCAGACTGGCTGATACGACGACCGGAGACGAAATCCGCTCCGATGCGGACGAGGTGGTTGCGCTCGGCCGCCGTCCACGGGAGGACCGGCACGCGGGCTGCGTGCTCGGTGCGGGAGAGGCCGGTCGCCACGGTGGACGTCCCGATGACGAGCACGCTCCAGGCGTCGCGGGCGCGCTCGTCGACCTCGTCGACTTCGAAGGCGACCGTGTCTCCGGCTTCGGCTGCCTGCAGCTTGACGCCGGGCCCGGTCAGGAACCAGATGGCCTCGTCGGAGAAGCAGTAGTTCACCGGGAACACAGCAGGGACCTCACCGACCGTCAGTCCCACCCGGCCCAGCTGAGACGTGCCGAGGAGCCGTCTGCATTCGGCCTCGTCGAGTATCTCCATGCCCTGATCGTCGGTCAGCACCGCGGTCATTGTGTGCGGGGGCGCCCTGGCGCGCAAGGGCTGAAGGTCCCGAGTTCACGATGTGTGGGCCAAGGCCGATCGACGCCGTGGCGAGCGACCGGCCGCAGCCTCACGACGCCAGTGACCTCGCCCGGGCACCGTGGGCACCGTAGGCAGATTCGAGGGCGCGGCGGGCGTGCGTGCGGCCGTCCTTCATGAAGGTACCCCACTCGCCCGTGTTGAGGAATTGGCGGTAGAAGCCGACACCGCGCACCTTCTCGTAAGGCACCGGCTCGATCATGAGCACGTCCATCTGCTCCTGAAGGCGCCTGAGGTTCGCCCGCGCCAGCTCGACCTGCTGGCAGGTGCGTACCTGGCTGGCGACATAGAGGATGCTGCCGCGTCGGTCCTGCCATCCGCTGGCGTCCTCACCGACGAAATGAGGCGGGTAGAAGCCGTTGATGGCGAGCGCCACGTCGCACGGCTCCTCCATGTCGAGAACGGGGCGCACGGGGAAGATGTCCACGATGCCGCCGTCGCACCAGTAGCCGCCGTCGAGCTCGACCGGTTCGATGAACAGCGGGAGGGCGATGGCCATGTGGATGGCGCGCGCCACGGGGAGGTCCGGGTGGGTACGCGGCCCGAGGTACTCGAGCCGGTTCTCCTCGATGTTCCAGATCGGGGCGTAGGCCGGGATGGGCAAGTCGCCGAGGCACATGTCGCCGAGCAACGTCCGGTAGGCCTTCTCGATCCCCTCACCCTTGACGAGGCCAGCGAAACCCTGCGCCCGTTTTGGCACCAGCGTTGCCAACAGCCGCCAGTCGACGTCGACGTACTCCTCGGGGCGCAAGGTGATCGTGAAGGCCGCCACCTTCTCGGCGCTCAGGCCGGCTGCGATCGGGAAGCCGAAGAGCGAAGAGCCCGAGCAGACCGAGATGACGGACGGTCGCACGCCCGCTTCCTCGAGGGCGCGCGCCGCCCCGACGACGGAGGCGAGGGCGCCGCTGCCCCCGGTGGCGACGAGGGCGAGGTGCTTGCCCTTGAGCCCGCCGAGGTGGAGCGGCCTCGGCGCCGCGAAGGGACGCAGGTCGAGCACCTTGTCGCGTTCGAAGGGGAGCGGGGCGATCGCCCGCCGCGTGTCGTGGAGGAAGCCGGCGTCCTGGCGGACACCCTCGACGACTTCGCGAGTGCGCGTGATGACGTTGAAGTACTGCCGGAGCCTGAAGATGTCGAGCACGCTGCTGAGCATGGCTCCAGGGTGCGCCCGGGGTCGACCACCAGCCAGAGTAATTCGTCCCTTTCTGGCTCCCACGCTGACGGTTTGCGCCCGGCAGCCTTACGGGCGCCGGCCGGGCTGACCGGTGTCGCTCAGGTGAAGATGTAGGCCTGATCCTCTTCCAGCTCGGTGTCCAAGCCTGCCTGCTCCATGGAGTCGGGGACCCGCACCGGCTCGAACCGGTCGAGGATCTTGAGGATGAGGAACGTGACGACGAAGGCGTACGCCGCCACGAGGAAGGCGGCAGCCACTTGCTTGCCGAGGAAGGCGGGGTTGCCCGCGAAGAGGCCGTTGTGGCCGGCCGAGTTGATGGCGAGCTCGGCGAAGACGCCGACGAGGATGGAGCCGAGCAGCCCGCCGACGCCGTGCGCCGCCCAGACGTCGAGGGCGTCGTCCCACTTCATGTGGGCGCGGAACTCGACGGCTCCGTAGCAGATGCAGCCGGCCAGGAAGCCGATGATGAACGACGCCCACGTCGGGACGTAACCGGCGCAGGGCGTGATGCAGGCGAGACCGGCGACGGCGCCCGTGAAGGCACCGATCACGCTCGGCTTGCCTGCCCGCCACCAGCTGATGGCTGTCCAGGTGCACATGGCCGCTGAGGCGGCGATGTCGGTGTTCACGAAGGCGTGCGCCGCTACGCCGTTGGCGGCGAGCGCCGAGCCGGCGTTGAAGCCGAACCAGCCGAACCAGAGCAGCCCGGTGCCGAGGCCGACGAAGGCGACGTTGTGAGGAAGCGTCTTCTCACCCGGTGCGAACTTGCGTGCGCCCACGACCCAGACGGAGGCGAGAGCTGCGAAGCCGGCGCTCGTGTGCACGACCATGCCACCGGCGAAGTCGAGGACACCCCACTTGGCGAGGAAGCCGCCACCCCAGATCCAGTGCACGATCGGCACGTAGACGAGGAGGCTCCAGGCGACGAGGAACTTGAGGTAGCTCTTGAAGTGCACACGGTCGGCGAAGGCGCCCGTGATGAGGGCCGGGGTGATGATGGCGAACATCTCCTGGAAGACGAAGTGGGCCAGCGCCGGGATGTGGGGGGCGTACTGGTTCGGGGTAACCCCGACGCCCTTCAGGAACACCCACGAGAAGTTGCCGATGACGCCGCCGACGTTGCCGGAGAAGGCGAGGGAGTAGCCGACCGCCACCCAGATGACCGTCACGACGCCCATCGAGATGAAGCTCTGCATCATGATGGCGAGGAAGTTCTTGCGGCGAACGAGACCGCCGTAGAAGAACGCCAGGCCCGGTGTCATGACCATGACGAGCGCTGCGCTGATGAGCACGAACGCGGTATCTCCGGCGTTGATCACGTTCTTCTCCTTCACCGTTCGAGCGGGCTGTGGACAGCGGAGCGGCGGGCAACGACGACGCCTCGGCCGTCATTGGGCAGCCTAGAAAATCGCCAGGTGGCGTGCCTAGTGCCGAAGGTCCCGACTTGCCACCGCTGCGATGTCGAAACGCCGGGGCTCATCGCGGCTGCTCACGACGGTGGTCAGTGGTCGCGGTGCACGCTCTCGGGCGTGAAGGCGGGGACGCAGACCGAGACGTAGCGCGCTCCGGCCGGCGACGGTGTCGAATACTGCACCCAGGTGCCGGCGGGGGCATGCACCGCCTCGCCGACGACGACGACGATGGTGCCCTCTCGCTGGCGAACGGTGAGGGCGCCGTCGAGCACGAGCGAGTACTCGTCGAACTCCGGCGTCTGGCCGGGCTCGCTCCAGCCGGAAGGGCTTTCCATCACGGCGATCGAGACCGAGTCGTTGCCCGTTGCCACCCGCCCGATGAACTCCGAGATGAGCTTTGGGGGAAGGCCCGCCGCCTCGATCCGCACCGGCGCCTCCACGTGGCGCACGCCACCATCACCCATGACCGCGCCTCCGATCCCGATTCCGTTCACCGTGTAGCGCCCTCGCCCGACTCGCCGTCGACGCCACCGAGACAGTAGGCGAGTCTGCAGCAATCGCCGCTACGATCGCCGCGGCCCTGGTCGACAAGTGTCCGAGTGGAGCCACTCATCTCGAGAACCGTGGACATGGCCCCATGAACGTGAGCCACCTCGTGGCCGAGTACGGCTACCTCGCCGTCTTCGTCCTCGTCATCACCGAGAGCTTCGGCCTCCCTCTCCCGGGAGAGACGGCACTCATCGCCGCCGGCGTCTTCGCCGGGCACTCCCACGTCTTGTCCGTGTGGTGGATCTGGGCCGTCGCCTCGACGGCGTGCATCGTGGGCGGCAGCATCGGTTTCCTCGTAGGCGACAGAGGCGGCTACCGGCTCGTGAGGCGGTTCGGGTCGAAGATCCGCCTCGACGACGCCAAGTTGAAGGTCGGCCGCTACGCCTTTGCCCGCCACGGCGCCAAGATCGTCTTCTTCGGCCGCTTCGTCACGGTCGTGCGCACCTACGCCGCCCTCCTCGCCGGCGTCAACAAGATGCGCTGGCGTCGCTTCGCTCTCGCCAATGCCGGCGGCGGCATCGTGTGGTCCGGCATCTACGCCTTCGTGTCCTACGGGGCGGGCAACGCCTTGGCCCACCTCTCGGGAACGATCAACCTCGTTCTCGTCGGTGCCACCGTCGTCACCGTCATCGTCGTCGTGCTGCTCGTGCGGCACAAGACAAGGCAACTCGTCGAGGTGGCGGAGGCCGCCTACCCCGGACCGCTCGAGTAGTCAGGGCTTCCCGCCGTCCACCGTGCCGCAGGCGGCTGCGGCGGCGGCTGCCGACACCCCCGGCCACCGTGCCGCCACGAGCTCGAGCGAAGCGGCCCGTGCCTCATAGGAATAGGCCCGTGTCGAGAGGATGATCTCGTCCGCCGCCGTGCGGCGCTGCAGCTCGCCGAGACCTCGGACCACCGTGTCGGGGTCGCCGATGACATGGGTCGAGAGCGCATGCTCGGCGAGGGCGCGCTCCGCCGCCGAGAACGGGTAGAGGGAAGCTTCCTCCGGCGAGGGAAAGAGCCCGAGACGGCCGGTGCGCAGTTGGACGATCGAGAGGGCGGACGCCTGTGCCAGCCAGCGGGCCTCCTCCTCGCTCGGGGCGCACAGGACCGAGACGGCCACCATCACGCGGGGCTCGCCCAGGAAGACCGACGATCTGAAGGACGAGCGGTAGAGCTCGAGGGCGCCGTCGAGGTGGCCCGGGCTGAAGTGGTAGGCGAAGGAGTAGGGCAGACCGAGGATCCCGGCGAGCTCGGCGCTGAAGAGCGAGGAGCCGAGCAGCCAGACCTCCGGAAGGTAGCCGCGGCCGGGGTTGGCCAGTACCTGGCCGTCACCCTCGATGTTGGCCAGGTAGCCGATGAGCTCCACGACGTCGTCGGGGAAGCGCTCGGCGTGCAGGTCGCCGTGGCGCCGCAACGCCCGTGTCGTGCGCGGGTCCGTGCCGGGTGCGCGCCCGAGCCCGAGATCGATGCGCCCGCCGTGCAGGGCCTCCAGCGTGGCGAACTGCTCGGCGACCACGAGAGGCGCATGGTTCGGAAGCATGACGCCACCGGAGCCGACGCGGATCGAAGTCGTGGCGTCTGCGAGGTGGGCGATGAGGACCGGGGGGCTCGAGCTCGCCACGGCGGGCATGCCGTGGTGCTCCGCCACCCAGAAACGCTTGTAGCCGAGGCGCTCGGCCAGCTCGGCGAGCTTCGTCGTCTCGGCGAGGGCGCGTGCCGGCGTCGATCCGCTTGCCACCGTCGCCAGGTCGAGAACCGAGAGCGGCACCATGACGGGCACAACCCCGACCGCCGGTTGCTGATTCCCAGCACCTGTGGCGGGCGGCGCCGGACTCAGCGAGCGGCGGCTGGCGTCACGTCGCCCGCCGTGCCGCGTCATGATGGCGAGGTGCGCACGAAGCCCGGCTCGCGTTGGTCCATCGCCTCGCGGGACTCGGTCCTCTCCATTGCCTCGAAAGGCTCCGTCCTCTCCATCGGCAGCGTCGGGTCGGTCCTCTCGATCGGCTCGGTCGGATCGTGCGGCTCGCTGCTGTCGGTGGGCTGCTTCCTCTCGGCGGGCTCCTTGCTGTCGGCGGTTTGCGTGGCCTCTGTGATGTCATGGCGCTCCCGCGGCGCCGTGATGGCGGCGGTGTCCCGACACGGTTCGGGCGGAGACGGGAGTCGAGTCGTCCCCTGACGGCGATGCCGGCGACGTGCCAGGTCCTTGCCGATGGCGCCGTTGCGGGAGTAGCTTCGCCCGATCACGATGATGTCGGGGGGACGACCGGGGGTATCGATTGAACGCCCGGTACTCGTCGCATCGGGCCGGTCGACAAGGAGCACGATGATCTGTCCCCGCCTGGCGTTTCGGTCTTCGGCTCCGGCGGTGGCGTCGCCGGCCGGCGATGAGATCTCGCCGAGGGAGGCACGGGCGGCCACTGCCAGGCGGTCCGGGTTCGCCACGGCGCCCGTGCCGGTAAAGATCTCGCCGTGAAGCGTCCCGCCCACTCCCGTTCGGCGAGCCCCCTTTCTGAGGATCTCGCCGCCATCATCGGCGCCATGCCCGCTGCCGTCGTGCTGTTGCGCGATCGCCGCAGCATCGCCGAGGTGTCCGGTCGGTTCGCCTCGGTCTTCGGCCGGCCCGTGGTGGACCTCCTCGGCTCGGATCTCCTGCGCTTTGTCGCCCCTGGAGATGCCAGCCTCGTCGGCTCCGTCATTCACGAGGCGAGGTCGATGGCCGTCGGTTCCGTGCCGTCCAGCGTCGTCGCCCGCTTCGAACAGCCCGACGGATCGAGGCGCCTTGTGGAGGTGTCGGCCGCCCACCGCGTCGACGGCACGACGCGGGGGGCCACGGTCGTGCTGCTGCGGCCGCAGACGGTCCGTCACGGCTTGAACGCTGCCCTCATCCCGCACGTCGGCTGGCAAGACTCCGACGAGCAGTCATCGGCCATGGAGCTGGCCGAGACGGCCCTCGAGACGATCGTCGGCGTCCTCGGCTGCGAGCCGATCGCCCACGAGTGCTACTTCCTCACCCTCGATGGGGCTTCGGGCGCCCCGGTGCAGTCCCCTCAGAACCCCGAGACCGCCGACGCCCCGGTCTCCGGGCCCTGGAACGAGGTGCTGGCCGGTTCGCGGGGTTACGTCGATCTCGACGTCGGCTCGCTGTCGTTCGAGCTCAGGCAGTTCGCCGAGCGCAAGCACTACACGGCCGTGCGATGCGTCGCCGTCAAGGCGAGCCACAGCGACACGATCGTCGGTTGCCTCGTCGCCTGGGACCGCAAGGACCGTCCCCTCGTGGAGACGGCGGAGGCGACGTTCCGCTACGCCACCGAGATCGCCTCCCTCGCCCTCGGCCGTGCTCGAGTGCCTGCCGTGGCAGCCCCCGTGGCACGGCAACAGGCGGAGCCGTGGCCGTCGGACGTCGACGTCGTGACGGGCCTGCCCCTCGAGGAGACGCTCGTGCGCTCGCTCGACGAGATGATCGCCTCCGGGCAGCGGCCCGGGCTGATCTGCGTGCGCCTCACCGCCCTGTCGGAGCTGCGGGCGAAGTTGGGTGATTTCACCTCGGATCAGCTCATCCGCGTGTCGGCCCGACGCGTCAATTCGCTCATCCGCATGACCGACGAGGTCTACCGCACCGGCGAGGACGGTCTCGCCATCATCTGCACGGGCACGCTCGACGGCGATCGCCTCGCCGAGATCTCCGACCGCCTGCGGGAGCGCCTGAGCGTGCCGTTCCGCGTCGACGCCGATTCCCCGGTTGACGTGGCCGCCGCCGTCTCGTCGCTGCAGAGCCGGGAGGAGTCCGTGAGCGGGGCGTCGCTGTTGGCGGCGGCGCGGGGCTTCATGGCCTGATCCTGGCTCGGGCTCGGCCGCCGGCGGCCGAGGCGGAGCTGCTCGGGCGAGATCCCTGAGCGGCAGGTGGGGAGCCCGCCAACGCGCACCCCCTGCGTATCCTCACTTCGCGATGCCCGTGTTCCCCGGACCCGCCGCGCTCGGCCGCGGCGTGATCGTGCCCGCCGGGCGCCAGCTCCCCTCCGCCTGCGAGGGCTGGCCGCAGGTGGTCATCGACGACGCCGGCCTCGCCGATCCGGCTCCGCTCGCCGGCCGTCTGCACGAGCACTGGCTGTCGCGCCAGCCGTGTGTCGTCGTGCTTGCCGTCGACGCCGAGGCCCTTCGCGAGGCGGAGACGTGCTCGCAGGAAGTCTGGGAGCTCACGCCCGACTTCGAGTTCTCCCGCGAGCGGCTCCAGTTCCTCGCCTGGTCCAACAACTACGACCTGAGGGGCGATGCACCGGTGTGGTGGCACGGCCGCCGGGCGGAGCGGCTCGGCGCCACGACGGCAACGCCTGCGGCCACCGGTGCCGACGTCGTGCTGCCGGACGGGCGCCCTGCCTTTTGCGACGGCGGGCCCCGCCAGCCGATCGAGCTCCCGAGGGCCGTGGTCGTGCACCGCGAGACGCTCGAAGCCGGTTCGCTGCAACCCGACCGCCTCGACGCCGTCACGGCGGGGCTCGCGCCGGATCAGTTGGCGGCCGTCGCCCACGGGGCCGGACCGGCCCGGGTCATCGCCCCGGCAGGTTCCGGCAAGACGAGGGTCCTCACGGAGCGACTGCGGCACCTGCTCGCCGACCGCGCCGTCACGCCCTCGTCGGTGACGGCGGTGGCCTACAACAAGCGGGCGGCGGACGAGCTCTCCGAGCGGAGCGAGGGCCTGCCGGTGCACGTGCGGACGCTCAACTCCCTCGGGCTGGCCATCGTGAACGGCTCGCCTCCGTTCGCCCCGGCCGGAGAGCGGCGATCCGTGATCGAGGAGATCGAGGTGCGCCGCATCCTGGAGTCACTCGTGAGCGTGCGTCGCCAGCAGAACACCGACCCCTGGGCCGTCTACCTGGAGGCACTCTCGGCGATTCGCCTCGGCCTCTTGCAGCCTGCAGCCGTCGAGGAGGCCTTCCCCGACGCCGCCGGCGTCGCAGAGCTGTTCCCGCGCTACCGGGAGGTGCTCGCCGAGCGTGGCGTCGTCGACTTCGACGAGCAGATCTACCTGGCCATCGAGGTGCTGCTGCGGAGCGGTCCGGCGCGGCGGCGCGACCAGCTCGCCGCCCGTCACCTCCTCGTCGACGAGTTCCAGGACCTCACTCCCGCTCACCTGCTCCTCATCCGGCTCTTGTCGGCCCCCACCTATGACGTGTTCGGCGTCGGCGACGACGATCAGGTCATCTACAGCTATGCCGGGGCGACGCCCGAGTTCCTCATCGGCTACCGCCGCTGGTTCCCGGGGGCGGCGGAGTACGCCCTCGAGACGAATTACCGATGCCCGCCCGCCATCGTCGAAGGGGCGAGGAACCTGCTCGGCTACAACCGGCGCCGCCTCCCCAAGTCGATCAAGGCGGCCGACGACCGGACCGGGACGGCGGCGGACCTTACCGTCGACCGCTGTGCCCCCGAGCGACATGCCCTGGCGGCGGCCGAGCACATCGGGCGCCTCGTCGAGGGCGGCGCCGACCTGAGCGACATCGCCGTGCTCGCCCGCGTGAACTCGGCCCTCCTGCCCGTCCAGGTCACCTTGATGGAACAGGCCATCCCGTGTTCGGCACCGCTCGGGCCGGCCGTGCTCTCCCGCACCGGCATCCGCTCTGCTTTGGCCTACCTGCGCATCGGGGCGGACCCAGAGCACATCAGCCGGGTCGACGTCGCCGAGACGAGCCGCCGCCCGAGCCGCCGCATCGCCCGCAACATCACTGACATGCTGCAGAAGCGCTCCACGACCTCGGTGGCCGACATCCGCCGCCTGGGGCGGGCTCTCTCGGGAGGCGACGTCGAGAAGCTCCAGTGGTTCGCCGACGACCTCGAATGCGTCGCCCGCTCGGTGGCGTCCGGCGACACGGCGACGGCGCTGAGGACGATCCGCCTGGAGATCGGGCTCGGCAGTGCCATGGACGTGCTCGACAGCTCGAAGGGGGACCTCGACCGCTCGACGCACCTCGACGATCTCGCCGCCCTCGAGGCCGTGGCGCGTCTCCATCCCGACCCGCTCAGCTTCGAAGGCTGGCTGACGAGCGTGCTGCAGCGCCCCGGGGTCTCGGACGGCGTCGCCCTCTCCACGGTCCACCGCGTGAAGGGCCGCGAGTGGCCGCACGTGATCGTCTACGGAGCAGACGCCGGGCTCTTTCCTCACCGCCTCGCCGGCGACAGCGAGGAGGAGCGGCGCGTCTTCCACGTCGCCGTCACCCGCGCTTCGGTCGATGCCGTCGTGCTGGCGGACGCGGCGGCACCGTCGCCCTTCTGTGACGAGCTGTTCACGGCGGCGCCCGCCCGGGAGGCCGACGACGCCGGGAGCGTCCGCCAAATTGGGCGAGGCAGCCGGGTGGGGGGGCGGTCGGCTGCAACCGTCGGGCGCCTCTCGTCGAAGGCACCCTCGCCGGCTCTGCGGGGCGGCGAGCGCACGCCGCAAGCCGAAGCCGCCATGTCGGCGCTGCGCGCCTGGCGCAGCGAGACGGCGCGCCGGGACAAGGTGCCCGCCTACGTCGTGTTCTCCGACGCCTACTTGGAAGGCATCGCCGAGGCGTTTCCGGCCTCGCTGCGGGAGCTGGCGCGCTGCAAGGGCATCGGCCCCGCCAAGCTCGAGAAGTACGGCGACGACGTGCTGGCGGTGTTGGAGGCGGCCGTCCCGGACGGGCTGGGTCCCTCCGCCGAGTAAAGGCCGCGACGACGTCGCCCGCCCTCAGGCGGCCGTCGGGGTGCCAGGAAGCGCGTTCGCAAGTCGCTGCACGTGTGCCACCGTCTCGAGGAGGAGCTTGTCCTGGGCCTGCAGGTGCACTTGCAGCTGGAGGCACTCGTGCATGATCGCCTCGGCGTCCTTGTACGTGTCGTTGGCGCGCTTGTCCGACGCGGCGGCTTGGATGTTCTGGCCGACGATGATGATGGGCAACAGGACCAACTGGAGGAAGTTCGAGCTGATCCAGGCCACGATGATCACGAGGTTGTGCGACGTGATCGCCTGCGGCAGTGAGAG
Organism: Acidimicrobiales bacterium; assembly: GCA_052143575.1. GTDB lineage: Bacteria > Actinomycetota > Acidimicrobiia > Acidimicrobiales > Bog-793 > JAKACA01. The sequence continues at coordinate 7,302 of JBKQSP010000045.1, read as the reverse complement.
CAGGGCCACGAGAGCGAAGATGTACGCCGCCCACATCGTGCCGACGATGACGGTGATCTTGAGGCCGAGGGCGGAGTTGAGGCGACCCCAGAACCCGGTGCCGTGCACCTGCTGGGCCGCGTCTGCCGTCGTGGACGGGCCGACCAGTTGGTGATGCTCGTAGCGCGGGTGGGGGACGTGCTCGAAGATCCGGGTGAGGATGAGCTCGACCTCCGGTTGGCCCGGGGGCCCTGGCTGCTGCGGTGTCGCCGGGTTCTCGGGCGGGGATGCTCCGACATCGCTCATTTCGCTGTCTCCCAGGTTCGTCGGCCTCGAGCCGGTTTCGGCTCGGTCCACCGCACAAGGTTAGGAGGCGATCCGGCGCCATCTCGGGATGCCCGGCCTCCCGCGACGGCATGGCCGCGGCGTCACCAGCCCGCCGTATCCTCCCGGCGGAGCGCCACGACGTCACCGGGGCCGTCGAAGACGCGAGCGGGCACGCCGACGGCAGTGGCTCCAGGCGGCACGTCACAGAGAACGACGGCGTTCGAACCGATGCGGGCACCCTTGCCGATGGTGACGGCGCCCACGATGACGGCGCCGGCGCCGATGAAGACGTCGTCCTCGATGATCGGCGCCCGTTCGCTGCGGTAGTCCCAGCCGATCGTGACGCCCTGGTGCACGTAACAGTTGGCGCCGATGCGCTCGGCCGCCAAGGTCGTCGAGTGCCCGTGGGCGATGAACAGCCCGGGACCGATGTCCGCCGTGGCGAGGCTGAGGCTGGCAACCGGCCGCCAGATCGGGCGGAGCAGGCGAGCCAGCAGCGCCCCGGTCGGGTTGCCCCTCGAGAGCCGGTAGTAGAACACCCCGCGAAACTCCGCGAAGGCGTACAGCAGGCTGTGCAGGGAGTGCTCGCCGTCGGAGGTCTGGAACACCTCCAGCCAACGCCTCACGTCGGCGTCGATGACGTCCTTCTGATCGCTCGCCCGGTACGCCCAAGCCAGTGGCAGCGTGGCGTACGCCCGGCCCCGGTCCATCATCTTGAGGAGACGTGACGATCCGGCATCGAGCCGTCCTAGGAGGCGAGCGGACTTCATGGCCTCACGCTCTCAGATCCCGCCATCCGGCGCCAGCTCCCGGCGCCTCCTCACCCGAAGCTGGAGCTGGACTGCCGAGAACGCATCCGTATCTCCGTCGCCGGGTTCTTCGTGAGCAGGACCACGGGTGAACACGCACGTCAATCCGTCCGGGGGTGACGGCGGCCTCCGCAGGCACTACAAACAGGGGCACACGAAGGAGGCAGCCACGATGCAACTCGCCATGGTTGGGCTGGGACGAATGGGGGCCAACATGGTCCGCCGGCTGATGGGCGCCGGGCACGAATGCGTCGTCTACGACGTCTCCGCCGACGCCGTGAAATCGCTGGCGGCAGAGGGGGCGACGGGCGCCTCATCCTTGGACGACCTCGCCTCCAAGCTGACACCGCCGCGGTCGGTGTGGATCATGGTGCCAGCCGCCATCACGGGGGAGATGGTCGAGGAGATCGCCGGCCACCTGCAGTCGGGCGACATCATCATCGACGGCGGCAACTCCTACTACCGCGACGACATCGACCGAGCCGAGGCACTGCGCCCAAAGGGAATCCACTACGTCGACGTCGGCACGAGCGGCGGCGTCTTCGGGCTCGAGCGCGGCTACTGCCTCATGATGGGCGGCGACGAGGAAGCCATCGCCCATCTCGAGCCCGTGTTTCGCACGCTGGCTCCCGGGGTCGGGACTGCGGACCGCACGCCGGGGCGCACGGGCGACCCGAGTCCCTCCGAGCAGGGATGGCTCCACTGCGGACCGAACGGCGCCGGTCACTTCGTGAAGATGGTGCACAACGGCATCGAGTACGCCCTCATGACGTCCTACGCCGAGGGACTCAACATCTTGAAGGGCGCCAACGCCGGCCTGCAGGCCGTCGAGGCCGACGCCGAGACGACGCCGCTGCGGGACCCGAAGTACTACCAGTACGAACTGGACATCCCCGAGATCGCCGAGGTCTGGCGCCGCGGCAGCGTCGTCGCCTCCTGGCTGCTCGACCTCACGGCGGCGGCCTTGCACGAGGACCCCGACCTCAAGCAGTTCGGCGGCCGGGTGTCCGACTCGGGCGAGGGGCGCTGGACGAACATCGCCGCCATCGACGAGGGCATCCCGGCTCCGCTGCTGACGACCGCCCTCTACGGCCGCTTCGGGTCCCGCGGGGCGGCCCTCTTCGCCGACAAGATCCAGTCGGCCCAGCGCAAGGAGTTCGGCGGCCACGCCGAGAAACCCGCATGAGCGCCCCGCCAACGATCGACATCGAGCGCAGCCCCGAGTGGCAGGCGCTCGTCGCCCACTGCGGCGAGGTGGGCTCGGTCCACCTGCGTGACTTCTTCGCCCCGGATCCCGGCCGGGCGGCGCGCATGACCCTCGGCGCGGCTGATCTCATCTTCGACTACTCCAAGCACCGCGTCTCGGGCGAGACGATGCGGCTGCTCCTGGCATTGGCGGAACGAGCCGGCGTGGCGGCGCGGCGCGATGCCATGTTCGCCGGTGATCACATCAACGTCACCGAGGACCGAGCCGTCCTGCACGTCGCCCTGCGCATGCCGCGGGAGGCGACGCTCGTCGTCGACGGCCGCGACGTCGTGGCCGAGGTGCACGCCGTGCTCGACCACATGGGCGAGGTGTCGGACCGCATCCGGAGCGGAGCCTGGACCGGTGCGACGGGCGCGCCCATCTCCCACGTCGTCAACATCGGCATCGGCGGCTCCGACCTCGGCCCTGCCATGGCCTACGAGGCGCTCAAGGACTACGCCGATGCCGGAATCGCCTGCCGGTTCGTCTCCAACGTCGACCCGGCCGATCTCTTCGAGAAGACCCATGACCTCGATCCGGCACGAACGCTCTTCGTCGTCAGTTCCAAGACCTTCACGACGCTCGAGACCCTGACGAACGCAGCCGCCGCCCGCGACTGGTTGCTGGCGGGCCTCGGTGCCGCCGCCGGTGGTGACGCCGTCGCCAAGCACTTCGTGGCCGTGTCGACGAACGAGCCGGGCGTGACGGCCTTCGGGATCGATGCCGCCAACATGTTCGGCTTCTGGGACTGGGTCGGGGGTCGCTACTCCTACGACTCGGCCATCGGCTTCTCGTTGATGGTGGCGATCGGCAAGGAGCGCTTCGCCGAGATGCTGGCGGGGTTTCATGCCATGGACTCGCACTTCAGGCACACGCCGCTCGCCGGCAACGTTCCCGTCCTGCAGGGCCTCCTCAACGTCTGGTGCAACAACTTCCTCGGCGCCCAGTCGCACGCCGTACTCCCGTACAGCCAGCGCCTGTCGCGGTTCCCCGCCTATCTCCAGCAGCTGACGATGGAGTCGAACGGCAAGTCCGTCCGCCTCGACGGGACCGCCGTCGACTACGAGACGGGTGAGATCTATTGGGGGGAACCGGGCACGAACGGCCAGCACGCCTTCTACCAGCTGCTCCACCAGGGCACGAAACTCGTCCCGGCCGACTTCATCGCCTTCGCCGAGCCGAACCACGACGCCGGCCAGCAACACGACCTCCTGTTGGCGAACTGCTTCGCCCAGAGCTCCGTGCTCGCCCTCGGGCGAACGGCCGCCGAGGTGGCGGCCGACGGCACGCCGCCCGACCTCGTCCCTCACAAGGTCATGCCCGGCAACCGCCCGAGCACGACCATCCTCGCCCGCAAGCTCACGCCGTCCGTGCTCGGCCAGCTCGTGGCTCTCTACGAGCACGTCGTGTTCACGGAGGGCGCCATCTGGGGCATCGACTCCTTCGACCAATGGGGGGTCGAGCTCGGCAAAGTCATGGCCAAGCAGCTAGCTCCGGCGCTCACGAGCGACACCGCCCCCGACCTCTCCGGTCACGACGGCTCGACGGCCGAGCTCGTCCGTCGCTATCGGGCGCTCAGGGGGCGGCCGAGCTGAGGTCGCCACGGCGGCGAGGAGCCGCAGCGGGTACCGTCTCGTGGGAAGCCAGCCGGCCGCAGGCCTGAAACGCCCTTGCTCCTCGGAGGACTACACAACATGTTCAAGAGACAAGCTGTGAGCACCGAAACCGTCGAGCCCACCGTCAACAAGAGCGACGACGAGTGGCGCCAGGAGCTGTCGCCCGAGCAGTACCAGGTGCTCCGCCGCGGCGGCACCGAGCGTGCCTTCACGGGCGCCTTCTGGGACGACCACCGGGACGGCATGTTCCACTGCGCCGGCTGCGGGGCGGCCCTGTTCTCCTCCGCGACGAAGTTCGATTCCGGCACGGGCTGGCCCAGCTTCACAGAACCCAAGGTCGCCGAAGCGGTGACGCTGCATCGCGACGGGAGCCTCTTGATGGAGCGGACCGAGGTCCGCTGCCGCGCCTGCGGGGGTCATCTCGGCCACGTCTTCCCTGACGGTCCGGGGCCGAACGGCCAGCGCTACTGCATCAACTCGTGCGCCCTCACCCTCAGCCCGGCCGCCGAGGGAACCCCACAGCCTCCGGCCTGACCGAGAGGCGCTTGCGCTACCGCCGCCGAAACCGGCCGGAGCGGCGACGTGGCGACGGGCTCGCTCAGGCCCACAGCGAGTCCAGGTCGAGGTCGACGACGTGCGTGGCGACGCCGCTCGGCACGGGCGTGCGAGCCGGCACCTGCTCCTGGCAGTCGAGGGCGGCGAGCGCCGGGGCATCGAGGAATCGGCTCGCCGGTGCCAGGGAGTGACGGTCGTCCCGACCGCGCCGATGGTGAGGCATGCGGAGGGGGGCGTACAAGGTGAGCTGGTCTCGCGCCCGCGTCGCGGCGACGTAGAAGAGCCGGCGTTCCTCGGCGAGGCCGGCAGCTGAGCTGAGCGCCATGTCGGAGGGGAAGGCGCCGTCGACGAGATGGGGGAGGTGGACGGCCGTCCACTCGAGGCCCTTGGCGGAGTGCACGGTCGAGATGACGAGGTAGTCCTCGTCCAGGTGCGGCGGCCCCGCCCAGTCGCCAGTCGAAGCCGGCGGGTCGAGGGTGATCTCGGCCAGCCAGGCGGAGAGGTCGCCGACGGCCGCCGCCGCCGAGGACAGGCGCTCGAGGTCCTCGGCCCGCGCCGCCGACTCGGCATAGCGGTGCAGGACGAGGGGTTGCACGAGGGCCCGCACCGCCTCCACCTTTGCGGCCGTTCCCTCGAGGCGGCGAGCCGCCGCCAGCGTCTCGAAGGTCCGGGCGAGCTCGAGGCGGCTGCGGGCCGGGGCGGCCGCCACGACTTCGCACCAGTCGCCGGCGGGCGCCACGTCATGGGTCCCGAGCAGGCCGAGGAGGTGGCGGGCGCGGGCGGGACCGATGTCCTCGTGCATCCGCAGCAGGCGGAACCAGGCGAGGTCGTCAGCCGGATTGCCGAGCAGGCGGAGGGCGGCGACGAAGTCCTTCACGTGGGCAGCCTCGACGAAACGCAACCCGCCGTACTTCCGGAAGGGCACCCGCCTCGCCGTCAGCTCGAGCTCGATCAGGTCGCTGTGATGGGCCGCTCGCACGAGTACCGCCTGCTCGCGTAGGCGCATGCCCTGCTCGTGGTTGTCGAGGACACGATCGACGACGGCTCGTGCCTCTCCGGCTGCGTCGTGGCAGCGGAGCAGGACAGGGCGCCGGCCGCCGGCCCGGTCGCCGCGCAGCACGAGGCGGACGCCCCCTTCGGCCGGTCGCACGACGTTGGCGAGCTCGAGGATGGGCTGCACGGAGCGAAAATTGCGCTCGAGCGCCAGCACGGTGGTGCCGGCGAAGCTGGCGGCGAGATCGTGAAGGTGGCGGGCGTCGGCGCCGCGGAAGCCGTAGACGGCCTGAGCGTCGTCACCGACCACCGTGAGCCCGGCGCCGTCGCTCCGGAGGGCCTTCACGATGTCGACCTGCAGCGTGTTCAGGTCCTGGTACTCGTCGACGAGGACGTAGTCGAACATCGACCCGAGGTGGGGGGCGAGCCGTTCGTCGCCGAGGGCGGCGCGCCAGTAGAGGAGGAGGTCGTCGAAGTCCAGCTGGGCGTTCTGCCGCTTGCGCTCGACGTAGGCACGATAGAGAGCCGCGATGCCGGGCGCGTGCGGTTCGCACCAGGGAAAGTCGACGGCGAGCACCTCGTCGAGGCGCCGGCGCGTGTTCACGCAGCGCGAGTAGATGTCGACGAGTGTCCCCGCCCGCGGTGTGCGAACCTCGTGGCCTGTCAGCCCGTGCTCGTCGCGCAACAGGTCCATAGCGTCCGCCGCGTCGGCCGGGTCGAGCACGGAGAAACCCGACGGCAGCCCCAACGGCTCGCACCAGGCGCTCACCATCTGGTGGGCGACGGCGTGGAAGGTGCCTCCGCGCAGGCGGCGACCGAGCTCGCCGTGCCCGCTGAGGGAGGCGGCACGCGCCAGCATGTCGTCGGCCGCCCGGCGCGTGAAGGTCAGGAGCAGGATGCGTTCGGGCGCCACGCCACGCTCCAGCAGGCGGGCGACGCGGGCGGTCAGGGTGCGCGTCTTGCCCGTGCCGGCGCCGGCCACGATGACGAGCGGACCCTCGCCGTGTGTCACGGCCCGCAGCTGGGCTTCGTCGAGCCCGTCGTCCCAGCTCCCCGTATCGAACACTCGTTCGATGATACCGCATCGGTCCGAGTTCCGCGATGGGCGGTGAGAAACCGTCCCTGCCGGCCCGCGGCCACCCTGGCGGGCGCTGGCTACCCGGCAGTGACAAGCTGACCGGTCGGAGCGATCAGCACGTCAGCTGAGCGCGGCTGCCAGGGAGGAACGCCATGGACAACACCGAGAAGGAGCACTGGAAGAGTGATCCCGAGGACCACGACTTTCCGGCAGCCGTCGAGTACCTGAGCCTTCTCCTCGACCCTGACGCAGCCAGATCGACCGTGGGCGCCTTGCGCCACGCCGCCGGGACGACCAAGAAGGCCAAGGATCTGCTGCGAGCAAGCGGCCTGCCGCTGCTACCTCCCGACAACGCCCACGTCGCCTCTGATCTCGCCAAGGTGAAAGCGGGCGAGCGCCTCTCCCCGGTTCTTCTCGTGCGCGGTCGGATGCAGCACGGTCTCCAGCTCACCATCGCCGACGGCTACCACCGCGTGTGCGCCAGTTATCACCTCGACGAGAACGCCGACATCCCCTGTCGCATCGTTGACGTCGCCTAGTAAAGGGGCGTTGACAGGGTGCTGCCGTGCGGACACCTAGTGTCCCGAGTCACCGATTCGCTAGAAATATTGGCTGATCGGGAATTTCGGGGTTGGACGGCGCGTTCTCGTATGTGACCATGGAGGTGCACATGCAAACACGCGGCCGTCCGATGAAGCC
>JBKQSP010000044.1:0-6783 GCA_052143575.1 Acidimicrobiales bacterium | reverse complement strand
CGCTGATGACCACGTGGCCGTACTGGCCCCGGCCACCGGTCTGGCGGATGTAGCGCTCCTCGATCTTCTCGACCGGCTTGCGGATGGTCTCGCGGTAGGCCACCTGGGGCTTGCCCACGTTGGCGTCGACGCTGAACTCGCGCAGCATGCGGTCGACCAGCACCTCGAGGTGCAGCTCGCCCATGCCCGAGATCACGGTCTGGCCGGTCTCGTCGTCGGAGCGCACGCGGAAGGTCGGGTCCTCCTCGCTCAGGGCGTAGAGGGCCCGGGACAGCTTGTCCTGGTCGGCCTTCGTCTTGGGCTCGACCGCCACGTGGATCACCGGCTCGGGGAACTCGAGGGCCTCGAGCACGATGGGGCGCCCCGGGTCGCTCAGGGTGTCACCGGTCGTGGTGTTCTTCAGGCCGACCACGGCCATGATGTCGCCGGCGAAGATGGCGTCCTTGTCCTCGCGGTGGTTGGCGTGCATCTGCAGGATGCGGCCGACCCGCTCCTTCTTGTCCTTGGTGGAGTTGAGAACCGACGAGCCCTTGGTCAGCGTGCCCGAGTACACCCGGATGTAGGTCAGCTTGCCCACGAAGGGGTCGGTCATGATCTTGAAGGCCAGCGCCGAGAAGGCGTCGCCGTCGTCGGCCTTGCGCTCCTCGATGTCATCGGTGTGGTTCGGGCGGTGGCCCTGGGTGGGCGGCAGGTCGAGCGGGCTGGGCAGGAAGTCGACGACGGCGTCGAGCATCGGCTGCACGCCCTTGTTCTTGAAGGCCGACCCGCACAGGACCGGCACCACGGCGGTGGCCAGGGTGGCCGTGCGCAGGGCGCGGCGCAGGTCGTCGGCCGTGATGGGCTCCTCGGCCAGGTACTTCTCCATGATGACGTCGTCGAAGTTGGAGACGACGTCGATGAGCTGGTGCCGGGCGTCCTCGGTCTCGGACGCCATGGACTCGGGGACGTCGAGGGTCTCCCACTCCTCGCCCATGTCGTTCGACCACACGAGGGCCTTCTCCTCGAGCAGGTCGATGACGCCCTTGAACTCGGACTCGGCGCCGATCGGCAGCTGGATCACCGCCGGCAGGGCGTCCAGGCGGTCGCGGATCATCTCCACCGTGCGCTCGAAGTCGGCGCCGATGCGGTCCATCTTGTTGACGAAGCAGATGCGGGGCACGTTGTACTTGTTGGCCTGGCGCCACACCGTCTCGGTCTGGGGCTCCACGCCCGCCACGGCGTCGAACACCGCCACGGCACCGTCGAGGACGCGCAGGGACCGCTCCACCTCGACGGTGAAGTCGACGTGGCCCGGTGTGTCGATGATGTTGATCCAGGTGTTCTTCCAGCGGCAGGTCGTGGCGGCGGAGGTGATGGTGATGCCGCGCTCTTGCTCCTGGATCATCCAGTCCATCGTGGCGCCGCCCTCATGGACCTCGCCCATCTTGTAGTTGCGGCCGGTGTAGTAGAGGATGCGCTCGGTCGTCGTCGTCTTGCCGGCGTCGATGTGAGCCATGATCCCGATGTTCCGGGTCCTGGCGAGCGGGAATTCGCGGATTGCGATGGCCATGTCGTTCGTTCTTCTTCTTGCGTCAGTCGGCGTCAGGTTTCGGGTGATGCGGGCGCGCTGGGTCGTGAGGATCGGTCGCAGCCGATGGACGGCGGCCGGTCGTGGCTACTCGGAGGGGCAAACGGACGAGCCGCCGCCGAAGCGGCACCTACGCCGCCCCGACCGAGCAGCACCCACGGCTTACCAGCGGTAGTGGGCGAATGCCTTGTTCGATTCCGCCATCTTGTGCATGTCCTCCCGGCGCTTGACGGCGGCGCCGATGCCGTTCGATGCGTCGAGGATCTCGTTGGCGAGCTTGAGGGCCATCGTGCGCTCGCGGCGCTGGCGGGCGAAGTTCGTCAGCCAGCGGATCGAGAGCGTCGTCGCCCGGCGGGGGCGCACCTCGACGGGCACCTGGTAGGTGGCGCCGCCGACCCGGCGGCTCTTCACCTCGAGCTCGGGGCGGGTGTTGTCGAGGGCGCGCTTCAGGGTCTGGATCGGGTCGGCGCCCGTCTTCTCCCGCACGACCTCGAGGGCGTCGTAGACGATGCGCTCGGCGAGCGACCGCTTGCCGCGCGAGAGGATGCGGTTGACGAGCTGGGTGACGAGAACGGACCGGTAGACCGGGTCCGGGACGAGCTCGCGCCGCTGGGGGGGACCGTTGCGGGGCAACCTATGACTCCTTCTTCGTGCCGTAGCGGCTTCGCGCCTGGGCGCGATCGCGCACACCGGAGGTGTCGAGGGTGCCACGGACGATCTTGTAGCGGACGCCCGGCAGGTCCTTCACACGGCCGCCGCGCACGAGCACGATGGAGTGCTCCTGCAAGTTGTGCCCGACACCGGGGATGAAGGCCGTCACCTCGACGCCGCTCGTGAGGCGGACGCGGGCGACCTTGCGGAGCGCCGAGTTCGGCTTCTTCGGCGTCGTCGTATAGACGCGCGTGCAGACTCCCCGGCGCTGCGGGGCGCCTTTGAGTGCAGGAGTCTTTGTCTTCGTCCTGGGAGTTTCTCGGCCTTTGCGGACGAGTTGGGCGATTGTGGGCACGCGAAATCCTCTTAAAGTTTGTTCGCCGTAGGGTCGCCGAGGCGCGAAACACCTGCCCGCCTGGGCATTACGACTATACCACCGAAGCGCCCCTCGCCCTTCATGGGAGGCGGCACGTGCACCGCCGACGACTGCCGGTGTGAGCCGAACGGACGGATCGGGAACGCCCGGCCCACACCGACTTCAGGGACCGGCGACGGCCCTCCGGCGGCCGGTCACTCGGTCCGAATCTTGATCTCACCCATCATCCCGATGGCGCGGATGTGCAGGCGCGGGACGCCCGGTCGCGGGCGCACGTCCCGCACGTTGACCTTCTTCTCCCCCATGAACACGAAGCCCGTGACCTCGACCTCTACACCCTCGGGAACGATGACCTGCTGCTCGCCCATCATGACGTAGAGGTGAAGCGCTATCTCCTGTGACTCGATGAGCGAGTTCCGGAGGTCGATCTTCGACTCGCCCATGACCGTGACGACGTTGGTGTGCTCAGGCAGGCGGGCGACGCCGCGCTTCAGCTCGCCCATCACGGTGACATGCCATTTCTTCTTCGTCTTCGGCCGCTCGAGCGCAACCGGCGGCGTGCCCGGCCGGGACAGGGCCGTCACCGGGAGGTCGGCCGTCAACGGCTCGAGATCGGCCCTCGTCACGGCGGCATAGGCGGCGCCCACCCGGCCGCCCATCTCCTCGAGGGTGAGGCGGCCCTCGGCACAGGCGGCCGACAGCAGCTTCACGACGTCCTCCCGCTCGGCGTCAGAGACCCGAAGGAGCTTCTGCTCGCTGCCTGGCGTGCTGAGCGGAGCAGGCGTCGGAGCTGGAGCGGGCGTCGGTGCGAGGTCCCCAGCGGAGCTGTCGGTCACTGCCGCCACGCTAGAGGATCCGAACCGCCCTGAAAACGCCCGGCTGCAACTCGACGCGACAGCCAGCCGGCGGCACAGCCGGCCGGACGCGACAGCGGGGCGGACGCGACAGCGGGGCGGTGGCGCAACCGGGCGAGGGTTTCTCGCCGAGTACGCCACCACCCCGCCCGCCGGAGCAAGGGCAGGCCGCTAAGCCGACCCCTCCTCCGGTACGTCGAAGTCCTCCGCCGGGGTGGCGTAGGGATCGGGCACGTCATCGCCCGGGCCGAAGCTCGAGAGGGAGCCGTTGCCTTCCGAGCCCGCTTCGTAGCCGGCTCCGAAACCGGTCGTGTCGTAGGCATCGCCCACCTCGCCCTCACCGAGCGAGGTGCGCCCGACGTCCCGCAGCCAGGCTGCCAGGTCGGATGGCGTGCCCTCGATCCCTTCGCCCCCGGTGTCGAGGTCGGAGGACCAGAACGACATGCGCTGGGCGTCCGGTGTGTCGACCTCGACCGACCGGTAGCGCAGCATGCCCGTGCCGGCCGGGATGAGCTTGCCGATGATGATGTTCTCCTTCAGCCCGAACAGCTGGTCGGAGCGACCATCGATGGCGGCCTCGGTGAGCACCCGAGTCGTCTCCTGGAACGACGCCGCCGAGAGCCACGAGTCCGTGGCCAGGGAGGCCTTCGTGATGCCCATGAGCTCGGGGCGTCCTTCGGCGGGGCGTTTCGAGGCCTGCACGAGCTCCCGGTTCACTGCCGCGTAGCGCTGCGAGTCGACTCGCTCGCCGGGCAGGAAGGGGGCGTCGCCCGGCTCTGCCACGAGCACGCGGCGCAGCATCTGGCGGACGATGAGCTCGATGTGCTTGTCGTGGATCGCCACGCCCTGGTCGCGGTACACCTTCTGCACCTCTTCGACGAGGTACTGCTGGGTCTCGCGGATGCCCTTGATCTCGAGGAGCTCCTTCGGGTCCTTCGGTCCCTCCACGAGGGCGTCGCCCGGGTGGACCTCCTGGCCGTCGGTGACCTCGAGATGGGCGCGGGGAGACAACGTGACGACCTGCTCGTCCCCGTTCTCGGCCACGACGGTGACGCGGCGCCCTGTCTCGTCCTCGTCGATGCGAACGACGCCGGGCTCGCGCACGAGCACGGCGGCCCCCTTCGGGGTGCGGGCCTCGAAGAGCTCGACGACGCGGGGAAGACCGTGGGTGATGTCCTCGCCGACGACGCCTCCGGTGTGGAAGGTCCGCATCGTGAGCTGGGTGCCCGGCTCGCCGATCGACTGGGCGGCGATGACTCCGACCGCCTCGCCGAGCTCGATCTCCCTGCCGGTGGCAAGCGACTGCCCGTAGCAGAGGGCGCAAACCCCCTGCGGGGCCTCGCAGGTGAGCACGGAGCGGACGCGAACCCGCTCGACGCCCGGATCTGCGGAGAGCTGAGCGAGCTCGAGATCGCGCAGCGTCGTGCCGACCTCGATGCTGCGGCCGTCGGAGAGCGTGACGGGCTCGACGAGGACACGGCCGAACAGTCGGGTCTCGAGGTAGCTGCGCTTGCCTGCCTGGTCCGGGACGACGTCCTCGATCCAGATGCCGCGAACGCTGCCGCAGTCCTCGATGCGGACGATGAGCTCCTGGGCGACGTCGACGAGACGCCGCGTGAGGTAACCCGAGTCGGCCGTGCGAAGTGCCGTGTCGGCCAGTCCCTTGCGGGCGCCGTGCGTCGAGATGAAGTACTCGAGGACGGAGAGGCCTTCACGGAACGACGACTTGATCGGCCTCGGGATCATCTCACCGCGCGGGTTGGAGACGAGCCCCTTCATGCCGGCGATCTGCCGGACCTGCTGGGGGTTCCCACGAGCGCCCGAGTCCACCATCATGTCGAGGGGGTTGAAGGCGATGAGGGCGAGCGTCCGCTCCATGGCGCGGCCCACCTCGGAGTTGGCCGACGTCCAGATCTCGATCTCCTTCTGGCGCCGTTCGTCGTCGGTGATGATGCCGCGCTTGAACTGCGTCTCGGCCTTCTCGGCTTCTTTCTCGTAGCGATCGAGGATGGCCTGCTTGTCCGGCGGCGTCTTCACGTCGTCGATGGAGATCGTGAGGCCCGAGCGCGTGGCGAATTTGAAGCCGAGGTCCTTGATGCGGTCGAGGCTCTCCGCCACGGCCGACTTCGGGTAGTGGGCGGCGATCTGCTCGACGATGGAGGAGATCGGCGTCGCACGGCGCCCGACGACGTCGTTGACGTAGCCGAAACCCGGTGGCAGGGCGGCGTTGAAGAACATGCGACCGGGAGTCGTTTCGATCTCGGTCAGATCCTCGTCCGGCGCCTCGGCGGCGTCCTTGCCCGTCTCGCCGTGGCGAGCGCCCCGCATCGGGAAGCAGAAACCGTCGCTCCCCTTGCGCAGCTTGATGAGGGCGTGCAGGTGCACGGCGCCGTTCTCGTAGGCCTGCTCGACCTCGTAGAGGTTGCGGAACACGAGGCCGGCACCCTTCACGTCCGGCTCCACGAGCGTCAGGTAGTAGGCGCCGAACACCATGTCCTGGGAGGGCACGGTGACGGGACGCCCGGTGGCCGGCGAGAGGATGTTGTTGGCCGAGAGCATCAAGATGCGGGCCTCTGCCTGCGCCTCGGCCGAGAGCGGGAGGTGAACGGCCATCTGGTCGCCGTCGAAGTCGGCGTTGAACGCCGCGCAGACGAGCGGGTGGATCTGGATGGCCTTGCCCTCGACCAGGATCGGCTCGAAGGCCTGGATGCCGAGGCGGTGCAGCGTCGGGGCCCGGTTCAGGAAGACCGGGTGCTCCTTGATGACCTCGTCGAGGACGTCCCAGACCTGCGTACGGCGACGCTCCACCATCCGCTTGGCGGACTTGATGTTCTGGGCGATCTCGGTGTCGACGAGCCGCTTCATGACGAAAGGCTTGAAGAGCTCGAGCGCCATGAGCTTGGGGAGCCCGCACTGGTGCAGCTTGAGCGTGGGGCCGACGACGATGACGGAGCGACCGGAGTAGTCGACCCGCTTGCCGAGCAGGTTCTGGCGGAAACGCCCCTGCTTGCCCTTCAACATGTCCGAGAGGCTCTTGAGGGGGCGGTTGCCCGGGCCCGTGACGGGCCGGCCGCGGCGGCCGTTGTCGAAGAGGGCGTCGACGGCCTCCTGCAGCATGCGCTTCTCGTTGTTGATGATGATCTCGGGGGCGCCGAGGTCGAGGAGCCGCTTCAGCCGATTGTTGCGGTTGATGACGCGGCGGTAGAGGTCGTTGAGGTCCGAAGTCGCGAAGCGTCCGCCGACCAACTGGACCATCGGCCTCAGGTCCGGCGGGATCAGCGGCACGGCATCGAGGATCATCGCCCGGGTGTCGTTGACCCGCCGGCCGGACTCGT